>CAKTBG010000004.1 GCA_934533135.1 uncultured Faecalibacterium sp. | reverse complement strand
GTTCTCCGCTGCGGAGATGCCCGCTCCGAATTGATGCCCGAACTCCAGATCATCCCGCAGGAGGAGTTTGAAGCTGCACAGCGTATCCGGGAAGATCGCTCTGCCCACGCAGCGGAAGAAGCCGAACACCATGTTCCTCTTCGTACCCGTGGACAGGCATTGCTTTCCAATAACGTTTACTGCGGCCACTGTGGTGCAAGGCTCGCCCTGACGACCAGCCGGAAATGGCGTAAACTCTCCGATGGTACTCTGGATGATACACTTCGCATCCGCTACACCTGCTACGGAAAACTCCGCAAGCAGACGGATTGCACCGGGCAGACCGGCTACACTATGCACATTCTGGATGAGATCATCGACAAGATGGTTCGCCAGATTTTCTCCCGCTTGAGAGGTATCCCAAAAGAGCAGCTTATCACCAGCCGCTATGCGAAGGAAACTGCGGAGCGCAAGAACCATCTGCAAGCCCTTCAAGCAGAACGCGACAAGGCCGAAAAAGACTTGCTCGCCTTAAAAACTGAGATTCTGGCTGTAATCAAAGGGGAGAGTGCTTTTCCGAAAGACACTCTTGCCGAGATGATCGCAGCACAGGAAAAGAAGCACACGGAGTTGGAAACTCTGTGTGAAGAAGCCAGTGCAGAACTGGAGCGAAACGCTGAATTGATGGCAAATGTATCGCAGCTGTACGAAGAATTGATCTCTTACGCAGACCTGTACGATAGTGCCAGCTTTGAAGCAAAAAAGATGATCGTCAGCCAGCTTATCCGCAGGGTAGAAGTTTATCGCGGATACCAAATCCATGTGGACTTCAACTTTGATCTTGCACAGTATTTGGAGAATAGAGATGAACTTGCTTTCTGACAAACACAAAAACACCGTTGACTTCGATTTGAAATCAACGGTGTTTGTAACTCTTATTTGAGCCAATGGTGGAGAATACCGGGATCGAACCGGTGACCTCTTGCATGCCATGCAAGCGCTCTCCCAGCTGAGCTAATCCCCCATAATTTTCCAGAAGTGGAAACCTCTGGAAAAGAGATGCTCAAACAAGAAACGTTTTATGAAGTTCAGTCGTGGGGGTGCGTGAGCGCACTGCTTGGGCTCCCAGCTGAGCTAAACCCCCATGTCTGGATGTCGTACCTGACGACAAAAGTTATTATACCAGCCGGATGGGTACTTGTCAATGACAAATTGCAAAAAAGAATAAAAAATTCCCTGCCGGGGGTTGCTTCCGGCAGGGAACTTCCTTTTCAGCTGCACTGCGTCGAATAAACCACACACGGTTTTTCCGGCCGCAGGCCGCTGCTTATGCCTTTGCGTTCTGGCGGTCGAAGATCTGCGGAGCCGCCTTGATGAGCAGAATGGCACCGACCACGGTCAGCAGGGTCTCAGGGAGCATATAGCTGCCGTTGTACACCAAACTGTAGGTCCATGCGCTCAGACCATCGCTCAGGTTGCCCCAGACGAGGACGCCGGACAGGAAACTGCACAAAAAGCGCAGGAAACCGGCCACCGCCGTACCAACGGCCACACCGACCATCCGGTTTTTGAAAGGACGGGCAAAAAATTCGGCCGTGCCCAGAGCCATGAATGCCAGAATGTAGTCCAGCAGCACTTCACCGGCAAAGTAGAGCACCGTGGATGCCGGAGGCGGATAGAAGCCCATGATCATCTGCAGGCAGCCGTTGACAAAGCCGGTGAACAGCCCCCACTTGACGCCGTGGCGGAAGGACACCAGCACAAAGGGCAGCATACTCAGCAGCGTGACGCTGCCGCCGTTGGGCATGGAAAAGATCTTGATGTTGGACAGCACCATGCCGACCGCGATCATCAGGGCGCATTCCACCATGATGCGGGTCTTGGAATAAGTTTTGGACATAGAGATTCCTCTTCTCCTATAAATAGTACACAAAAACAAAATGCGCCCGCTGTTGGCAGCAGACGCACGGGTCGTTTGTGAAAAAGACGGACGTTTTCCCAAACTACCTACGCCGGCATTACCCGGATCAGGTTCGAGGGTACTTTGCTTGCGCAAATCTCAGCCTTTCGGCACCCCTGTTTTCATGTCCGTATCCAGTATAGTCTCCCGGCTCGAAAAGTCAAGCATAACCCGCCCGTGCGCCGCATATTTTTTAGCAGGTCATTTCAGGCGGGCGGGAGGGATCGGCGTATGAAGGGTGATCCGGAGCGGCGTGCGGTGCTGCTGGGCGAGTACATTGTGGAGCATTCGGCCACGGTGCGGGCGGCGGCGCGGGCGTTCGGATGCAGCAAATCCACGGTCCACAAGGATGTTTCGGTGCGGCTGCGGCGGGTCTGCCCCAGCCTGTTTGGGCAGGTGCAGGCGGTTCTGGCCCGCAACAAAGCCGAGCGTCACCTGCGGGGCGGTGCCGCCACGCGGGAGAAATACCGTCGGATCCATCCTTTATAACCCTTATATTATAAGCAGTTTGCGTTTTTAATGCACAAGCAACATCCGCAAACTGCATATCGCAAATATGCCGTTTCGATAGGCACTCTTTTTGAAAATTGCGATATAATAGATAATAACGAACACAAAACCGGCAGTCTGCGCTCATTCGGGCGGACTGCCGGTTTTGTTATGCGTGCCGAAACTGCCCGAGGGCGGCTTTTTCAAGGCGGGAGACCTGCGCCTGACTGATTCCGATCTCCCGGGCGACCTCCATCTGGGTCTTGCCTTTCAGGTAGCGCAGCTCCATGATCTTCTTCTCCCGCGGGGTCAGAGCCGCAACGGTCTCCCGAAATTCCAGCCCGCTGATCCAGCTGTCCTCGCCGTCGGGGTCTTTTACTTGGTCGATGACGTACATCGCGTCGCCCCCGTCGGTGTAGAGAGGTTCTTCCAGACTCAGCGGCTCCACCACCGATTCCAACGCGGCAGAGATCTCCCGGCGGGGCAGGCCGGTGTGCGCCGCGATCTCGTCCACGGTCGGCTCCCGGCCAAGCTGTTTTTCCAGCTGCTCCCGGGATTGCATGGCGCGGTAGGCCGTATCCCGCAGCGACCGGCTGACCCGGAGCGCGTTGTTATCCCGCAGGAAGCGGCGGATCTCGCCGATGATCATCGGAACGCCGTAGGTCGAAAACCGCACCTCCTGCGCCGGGTCAAAGTTGTCGATGGCCTTGATGAGGCCAATGCATCCCACCTGAAACAGGTCGTCGAGGTTCTCGCCCCGCTGGGCGAACCGCTGCACCACGCTGAGGACAAGCCGCAGATTCCCCTCGATCATGCTTTGGCGGGCCGCTCGATCCCCTGCCCGCGCCCGGGTCAGGAGCTGCCGCTTTTCCCGCTCGGTAAGCACCGGCAGCTCCGCCGTGTTCACCCCGCAGAGCTCGACCTTGTTGTACATCCCGTTTCCCTCCGGTCTTGTTTGGACTTCACCGGAAGTATGGGATAGACCCGCTGGAAACATTCATGGAAAGAAAAGGGCAGCAGCTCCCCTTGGCTCCCCCTTCGGGGGAGCTGGCAACGCCGTTAGGCGTTGCCTGAGAGGGCTAGGCCGTGTGCAAACCTCAGCATCCTCACCCTCTCAGTCTCGCTTTGCTCGACAGCTCTCCCAAAGGGAGAGCCAAGAACAGGGCGTTGACGGAGAGGGCTATTCCTCCAGCCTTTTCCGCAGCTCTTGGATGATCCGTTTTTCCAGCCGGGAAATATAGCTCTGGCTGATGCCGATGGCGTCGGCAGCCTCTTTCTGGGTGTGTTCCACGCCGTCCACAAGGCCGAAGCGCAGCTCCATGATCTGCCGCTCCCGCGGGGAGAGCAGAGCCACCGACTGCCGCAGGGTCGCACGCTCGGCGTCCTGCTCCAGCTGCTGCCCCACCTGATTTTCGTCGCTGCTCAGCACATCCGAGAGCAGCAGCTCGTTGCCGTCGCCGTCGATGTTCAGGGGCTCGTCGATGCTGGCCTCCTGCCGCCGGTTGGAGCTTTTGCGCAGGTACATCAGAATTTCGTTGCCGATGCAGCGGCTGGCGTAAGTCGCAAGCTTGATGTTCCGCTCGGGCGTGAAGGTGTTCACCGCCTTGATGAGGCCAATGGTGCCGATGGAGATCATATCCTCCGAGGGCACGCCGCTGCTCTCGTACTTTTTGGCGAGGTAGACCACGAGCCGCAGGTTGTGGGTGATCAACTCATCCCGGGCGGCGCGGTCGCCGGCCTGCATCCGCGCCAGCACGCACCGCTCCTCCTCGGGCGAAAGGGGCGGCGGCAGGCTCGACCCGCCCGACACATAGTGGACCCCGCCCGGCCACGCCAGACGAAGCCACAGCCGCCGGATCCTGTTTTTCAATCGTTGCAGCATGATTTTATCCTCCCATCAAAACCGTCCAGCCGCCCGGAGGGGCTGGCGTATCGCAGAACGCCGCATAAAGCTCCCGGCGGGTCTGGGGGCGGCCGACACCGTTCGGAGCCCAGACCCGCAGTTCCTGCGCCGGAACTGCAGGCAGCAGGCAGTGACCGGACACCGTATTGCAGGGCACCATCCGCACCCCGAACGCCGCATCCGGCGGTGAGCCGACGCCCGACAGCGCGTTTTCCAGATAGGTTCCCAGCGGCTGGGGAAGCTGCGCCCGGACTGCCCCGAACCGCACCAGCACCACCTCCCGGCCGGACAGCGGTTCCTGCACCGAAAAACCGGTATCCCGCAGCACCCGCACCGGAAGCGGCTCTGCGCCGGGCGTCAGCCGCAGGGTGCCCGGCATACATTGGGAGGTCGTTTTTCCCAAAAATCGAAATACGATCTGTAATATCATGTAAATTCCCGCCGCAGAGGAAAGGAGCAATCCCGGCGAAAGTGGAAGGTACACGCTGAAATTCCGGTATGCCGCACCCGGCAGCAGAACGGCTCCCGTGAGCAGCAGCTGCAGCAGCCAGAACCAGACCGCCAGCTGCCCGAACCCCCGGAAGCCCTGCCAACCGTAGGCTACCAAGACCGCCAGCAGCCCGGCGGCGGCTTTATAAAGGAGTGCCAGCGGCCACGGCTGCTCCGGCCACAGCAGCGACAAGGACGATGCCGCCGCAGCGCACGCCCCCAAAAGCAGCCGCAGCGCAGAGCAGCAGTGCCCCGTCAGCAGCCCCGCCGCCAGCAAAAACAGACCCTCGACGGCAAAATTGACGAGCAGCAGCACATCGAGGTAGATCACGGTTTTCATGGGTGTCGCCCCCCTTTTTAATAGGATAAAATGCCGCCGACGGAAAAATTGTCAGATACAGCGGCAAAGTCCTTGGCTCCCACTTCGGGAAAGACTCCCTCCGGCCGGAGGGAGATGTCGCATTGGCGACAGAGGGAGGATGGCTGGCAACGCCGCTAGGCGTTGACTGAGAGGGTGAGCCACGCAGAGACCGAGCTTGGACATTTTGATACGCTCTTTCTTGGGTCGGCTCTATCCCGGATTCATCGTATCGCTGTGTTCCATTCTCCTTGTCAGCATCCTCGCCCTCTCAGGCCGCTTCGCGTCCAGCTCTCCCAAGGGGAGAGCCAAGAACGCAGCGGGAAAGCCCTTGCCTCTCCCTTCGGGAGAGGTGGCACGGCGTCAGCCGTGACGGAGAGGGCTAGGCCGTGTGCAGATTTCAGCATCCTTGCCCTCTCAGTCTCGCTTTGCTCGACAGCTCTCCCAAGGGGAGAGCCATTGGCAAGTCGGGAAGGTTTGTACAGAACGAGCAAAGTGTTTTATCGCGTAAAATGGCGGGCCTTGTCGTCTGGATTCGCGGCTGCTGCCCTCGTCCGCGAGGCCCGGTTGACTTCGGAGCCGCAGGCGACACGATTGAAACTGTACCGGTATGCCAAGGGCTCCCCCTTTGGGGGAGCTGGCGGAGCAGCGCGACGCCTGAGAGGGCTATTTTCATCTTTTTTCAAAAAACACTTGCAAAAGCGGGCGGGGCGCGGTATAATACATCTCGCAGCACCTCTTTGCCGCTGCACTGTATTGAATGATCTGCCTCTTTAGCTCAGTCGGTTAGAGCACCTGACTGTTAATCAGGGTGTCGCCTGTTCGAGTCAGGCAAGAGGCGCCATTGAGCGGCGAGTCTCCATCGACTTGCCGCTTTTATTTTGTCTGGCAGCTGTAACCTTTCTGTGATTTTTTTCACAGAACTATCAAAATTAAGAGTTTCTTAAAAAAGAACCCCTTGAAGATGCTGTCATATTGTGTTATACTACACCCAAGCTTTAGGAGATTTCCGTAACAAATCACTAAAGCGCAGCGTATCTCGATCAAAGGGTAGGTGCTCCCTTCTTTTGATAGCAGCTGACCACTGCTTTGCCTTGTTTCTCCGCAGGGCAGGGCAAAGCAGTGGGCTATGCGCTGCTTTTAGAGCAATCGGCACATTTTTACGTGTTTTATATCTTTTTGTTGCTCAAATCCACGGTTTCACAAAGTTCTACTTGTAGAATGCGTCGCAATGTGATAGAATGTGACTGTGGTTTTGGATAAAACTGTACATTTTGAAAAGAAGCGTCTTCCGCACAGGGCGGCTCGCTTCTCGTAAAGGAAACATCATCTATGCGCTATACCTACGTCCGGCAGCACGACACAACGGACTGTGCAGCTGCCTGTCTCGCAATGGTGTGCCTGCATTACAAAAAAGAGATCACCATCACCAAGCTCCGCGACATGATGGGCACCGATCTGAAGGGCACAAACCTTGTTGGCCTGCAAAAGGCCGCCAATGAGTTGGGATTCACCACTGCGGCGGTTCGCGTAGACCGTGAGAATTTTCTAAGCGATTTCTCCCTTCCCTGCATTGCGCAGGTCATCACCGATCAGGGCTTGGCTCACTTCGTGGTCATCTTTAAAAAGACGACCATCAAGGACGATGATGCCCGGCACAAACACATGGTGAAGGAGAATGAGCTCCGGCAGGACGAGACCAAAAAGTTCAAGTGCAAGGATTACGTCGTCATCGGCGATCCGGCCAACGAGCTGAAAAAGATCTCCCTCGACGAGTTCTATAAAAACTTCACAGGCGTTCTGCTGCTGCTGAACCCCACCTCGGAGTTCAAGCCCGGCAAACAGAAAAAGGGCGGTATGCTCAAGCGGTACATCGACCTGCTGCTGCCTCAGAAGAAGTTATTCATTTATGCCATCATCAGTTCTGTACTGATCACGATCCTCGGCATCGTATCCTCGATCTTCAACCGTGCGTTGATGGACGAGGTGCTGCCCTACGGATTGCAAAGCTTGCTGGTCACCTTGATCTTGGTGTTCAGCGTCGTGGGATTGACGAGTACGTTGATCTCGACGGTGCGGCAGTGGATCCTGATCTATCTGTCCATCAAGGTCGATATCCCGCTGATGCTGGGGTACTTCGGGCACGTCTTCAAACTGCCGATGAAGTTCTTCGCAACGCGCAAGACCGGTGAGATCACCACCCGCTACTCCGATGCCGGCACCATCAAATCGGTGCTGACGAGCATTGCTCTGAGCGTGGTCATGGACGTTGTCATGGCCATCGGCACGGGCATCATCCTCTTCCGGATGAACTCTACCCTGTTCGGCATTTCGCTGTTCAGCACGATGCTCAGCCTGCTGCTGGTCATCATCTTCAAGCAGCCGTACAAGCGGATCAACGAAGAGACGATGCAGCAGTCGGCCATCCTCAACAGCCAGATGATCGAAAGTCTGCGCGGCATTGAGACCATCAAGTGCAATGCCAGCGAAGACCGCGAACTGGAAAATCTGGAGCGCGAGTACATCAAGAGCCTGAAGATCAGCCTGAAATCCAGCAGAATCAGCACAGGCCAGTCTTTGGTTTCCTCCCTCATCTCCACCATTCTCGGCATGGTCACCACGTACGTCGGCATCATGCAGGTGTTGAATGGCCAGATGACGCTGGGCGGCTATATGGCGTTCAGCACCCTTTCGAGCTATTTCACTTCTCCTATCAGTGATCTGATCGGGATGCAGATGTCCATTCAGGAAGCTTCCATTTCGATGAAGCGTCTGACGGAGATCATGGATTATGAATCCGAGCAGAAAGAAGATCAGGAATACACTGAGATGGAGCAGATCGACGGCGACATCGAGTTCAAGGATGTCACCTTCCGGTACGGCAACCGTTCCCCTGCTTTGAACCACGTCTCCTTCACCATTCCCAAGGGCAAGAAGGTCGCGCTGGTCGGCAGCAGCGGCAGCGGCAAGTCCACCATCACCAAGCTCCTGCTCAAATATTATGAGCCGGAGTCCGGCGAGATCGACGTGAACGGCGTAAATCTGGAGGAGTATTCCAACCAGTCCGTCCGCCGTGCGATCTCCTATGTTCCGCAGAACATCGAGCTTTTCAGCAAGTCCATCTATGACAACATCCGCATCTCCCGCCCGGAGGCAACGCTGGATGAAGTCAAGGCGGCCGCCAAGAAAGCCGACGCTTACGAGTTTATCCGCAAGCTCCCCCTCCAGTTCCATACCTTCCTCGAAGAAGCGGGCAATGGCCTGTCGGGTGGTGAGAAGCAGCGAATCGCTCTGGCGCGTGCCTTCCTGAAAGACTCGAACCTCTATATTTTGGACGAATCCACCTCGAACCTCGACTTTGGCACCGAGAATATCATCTTTGATATGATCTACAACCAGCTGGCCGACCGTTCGATGCTGATCGTCGCCCACCGCCTTTCCACCGTCCGCGATTGTGACCTGATCTTGGTCATGGATCACGGCGAGATCGTGGAACGCGGTACCCATGATGAGCTGCTGGCGAAGCAGGGGCGTTATTACGACCTGTGGAATATGCAGCAGGGGATCTTCCGCCGCAAGGAGGAAGCCCCGAAACCGGTCGCAGCCGCAAAGGTCGTCGAGGACGACGACGATGACGGTGAGTCGATCACCTACTAATTTGTTGCAGCCGAGTGCGCACTCGGTTACATAAATGACTTTTGGATGGATGCGCATCCGGAAAAAAGCCGCTTAAATTGATTCAATCATTTGAAGGGAGTAATTCATTATGATGATGCCTGCAAACTATTCTGCAATCGCAGAGAACGAGATGTCCTATGTCGTCGGTGGTGGCGTTGTTGAGTTCCTGGGCTCTTTCACCGCTCCTATCTTCACCGTCGCTAACCTGAAGACCCTGAACACCAACCTGGTCACTCTGGTTGGCAACAAGTATCTGGGCAGCCTGCTGAACAACACTCTGGGTCTGGTCTTCGCTGGCTACACCGGCAACTCCACCTGGGAGAACATCAAGGCTAACAACGTTGGCACCCTGATCTACAACCAGTTCAAGGGCGGCAATGTCGGCGACGGCGTTGCTTCTGTCGTTGGCACTGTTGCTGCTCTGTACAACCTGGGCAATGCTACCGTCGCTAACAAGGCTTCTTCTGCCTCTTTCAGCGATCCTCTGGCTCCTGCTACCAAGGTTGACTTCGTCATCAAGACTGTCTAATTTAGTCTAATAAACTAAATAGGAAGTGTATTTCGTTTGCACCGCCCTACTTGTAGGGCGAGGCAGATGACAATGCCTCGTTATGGTGTGCCCGGAGGCGTCTGCCTCCGGGCACATCTTCTTTTTGTAATATCCAAGGCATATCGCTTATTACTTGCAAAGTAATAGGTAATAGCTGGTTGAGAAGAACACCTGCAAACCTGCCCTCTCCGTCACGGCTGTCGCCGTGCCACCTCTCCCGAAGTGAGAGGCAAGGGCTTTACCGTTACGTTCTTGGCTCCCACTTTGGGGGAGCTGGCAACGCCGCAAGGCGTTGACTGAGAGGGTGAGCCACGCAGAGGCCGAGCTTGCGACATTTCGATACGCTCTTTCTTGGGTCGACGCTATCCCGGCTTCATCGTATCGCGGTGTTTCCTGCTCTTTGTCAGCATCCTCACCCTCTCAGGCGTCGCAATGCTCCGCCAGCTCTCCCAAAGGGAGAGCCCTTGGCAGACCGTCGCGTTTTCGATATCTTCGCCTACGGCTCCTGTAATGGTTTTCTACAATGAAAAAGACAACAGTCGTCAAAAACAATGATATGCTTGATGTTGCGCGGAAACTTCGCAGAGATTTAACACCACAAGAGCGCAAACTGTGGTATAATTTCCTGCGGGGGTATCCGGTGAAAATCTACAAGCAACGGGTCATTGAATCCTTCATTGTAGATTTTTACTGCGCCGAAGCACGGCTGGTGATCGAACTGGATGGTTCCCAGCACTACACGGAGCAAGGCAAGGAGTACGACGAAGAGCGAAGCCAGATCCTGCGGGCCTATGGCCTGAAGGTCTTGCGCTTCCCCAACAATGTGGTGGACCGCCATTTTGATGCCGTCTGTGAGCAGATTCACAACACGATTCAGGAGAGGCTTATTGAGGATGTCATAGAGTGACCCTCTTTGCCAAAGGCTCCCACTTTGGGGGAGCTGGCAACGCCGCTAGGCGTTGACTGAGAGGGTGAGCCCGGCGGAGGCCGAGTTTGCAACCTTGCGATACGCTCCCTCTCGGGTAGCTGCGAATCGTTCTATCCAAGCTTCATTGTATCGTTGTGTTCTCCACTCTTTGTCAGCATCCTCACCCTCTCAGGCCGCTTCGCGTCCAGCTCTCCCAAAGGGAGAGCCAAGAACGTGGCGGGAAAACTCTTGGCTCCCACTTTGGGGGAGCTGGCAACGCTGCTAGGCGTTGACTGAGAGGGTGAGCCCGGCAGAGGCCGAGTTTGCAACCTTGCGATACACTCCCTCTCGGGTAGCTGCGAATCGTTCTATCCAAGCTTCATCGTATCGTTGTGTTCCCCACTCTTTGTCAGCATCCTCACCCTCTCAGGCCGCTTCGCGTCCAGCTCTCCCAAGGGGAGAGCCTTTGGCATCGCAGAAAGTTCCTACAAATCGCCTGACGGCTCTTTCTTCTTTTCTCGATCAACTATTGCCTATTACACCCTCCTATCGGAGGAAAATTTACAAAAACAAGGTGGACAAGATTATGAGAGAAATCCAAATCGCAGATCACAAGACCCTCAAGCTGACCAACGTGCTTTCCCGGAAGATCCAGCCGGAAGAATTCGCAAATCTGCAGGTCGTTCTGACCCAGATGGTCAATTTCATCAAGAGCAACAACGCACAGCCCATCGGCCCGATGATCCAGTGCGTCAAGATGTCCACCGGCCCCAACCCGCAGGCAGAGGTCTACTTCCTGCAGCAGACCACCCAGCTGATCCCCCGCATGGATCCGGGCTACCAGATGGACGCCGTGCTGCGGGTGCGCAACTGCCTGTACGCCCACTACACCGGCCCCATGAGCCGCAGCTCCCTCGCCAGCCAGAAGCTCGACATCTATGCCTTTGAAAACGAGATCGAGCTGACCGGCAGCGTTTACACCATTTTTGTCAATCAGGACGAGGACGAGGGCATCGTTGACGTCTTTATGGAGACCAAATAACTATGACGACCATCCAGAATCTTTCGGACCTGCAGGACCGCCGCATCATGATGGAGAAAAAGCTGCCGCCCTTCGGCTATGCTTTGATCCTTCTCGTGGCTGCACTGCTGGTATTCCTGACCGTGTGGAGCACCCAGAACAAGCGCATCTACGTCAGCCAGTCGTCCGGCGTGGTGCAGGCCAGCAACAAGACCTACATCATGTCCAGCTACTCGGGCGAGATCACCGAGATTACCGTTGCCGAGGGCAGCTATGTCAACGAGGGCGACCTGATCGCCCACATCAAGAGCACCGACCTTGATATGCAGGCCGACAGCCTGCAGAGCCAGATCGACATCTACCAGAAGCAGAAGAACCAGTACGAGAAGCTGCTGAAATCCATTCAGGACGACAAGAACTATTTCAGTGAGACGGACATCGACGACCAGCCCTACTACTATCAGTACGAGAGCTACAAGAGCCAGATCACCCAGAAGACCTTTGACGCCGCCCCCTATCAGGCCGCCGGTTATTCGGAAGAGCAGATCAAGGCCCTGATGGATCAGAACCAGAGCGAGATCGAAGCCCTGTACTACTCCACCCTGCAAAGCATCTCCTCCAACCTGACCAACATCCAGAGCAATCTGGACAACCTGAACACCCAGCTGGACTCCCTGAACAGCGGCGCAAACGACTATTACATCTACGCGCCCACGTCCGGCGTGATCCACATGGACACCCCCTACAAGGCGGGCATGGTGCTCAGCGCGGGCACTCCGCTGGCCACTGTTGCCAGCGAGAACAGCGACCTCGAGGTGGTGGCCTATGTCACCGTCAGCGACCGGCCGCTGCTGGACGTGGGAGACCCCTGCAAGCTCGCCATCACCGGCCTGTCGGAGTACTCCTACGGCAACCTGACCGGCACCGTAACCGCCATCGACAGCGACATCACCTCCAGCTCCAACGGCTCTTACTACAAGATGACCATCAAGCCGGACAGCACCTACGTCGTCAGCAACAGCGGCGACAAGGTGGATCTCTCCAACGGCATGAGCGTGACCGCCCGCGTCGAGTACGACGAACTGACCTATTTTGAGTATGTGATGGAAGCTTTGGGCGTGTTCTTCCGCTAAAACGTGCGCATCCGCATACCAACGCCCAAAGAGGTACGAATATGAAACTGAACCCGAAACAGCTGGCTCTCAGTGCCGCCGTGCTCGGCCTGCTGGCCGTGGGCATGGCAGTGCCTGCAACGGCTGCCAGCCCCTTTGCCGTTCCCACCGCCATCGTCTGGCCGTGGGAGTCGGTCAGCGTCGAGACCGTGGAGACTGGCGATTACGCCGCCTCCATGACCGTCGGCACGGCGCAGCAGCTCTCCCCGGTCGTCTCCCCGGCCAAAGCCGCCCAGCGCAACCCGGTGAGCTATGTCTCCGATAACCCGAACATCGTGGCCGTGACCGAGGACGGCGTGGCGCAGGCTGTGGGTCTGGGCACTGCCAACATCGCGGCCACTGCCGGCGGCGTGAGCTGCGTTTACACCATCACCACCCAGCCGGACAGCACCATGATCCCGCAGGAGCTGGACATCACCCTCCAGAGCAACACCATCTATGTGGGCGACAACACCTCCTGCTCGCTGGCGGTCCTGCCGACCACCGCCGCCAATTACATCTCGGTGACGCTGACTTCTTCGGATCCCAGCATCGCCACCGTGAACAACTTTGGCAAAGTCACCGGCATCGCACCCGGCACGGCCACCATTACGGTGACCTGCGGTGAGATCACGGCCTCGGCCAAGATCACCGTGGTGGAGAAGCCCGCTTCTTCCACCGCCCCCACCCAGTCGCTGAGCCTGAGCACCAACTACATCGTCCTGAAGCCGGGTGCTTCCCGCTCCATCAGCGGCAAAGTCACCCCGTCCTCGGCGTCGCAGTCGCTCACGTTCAAGAGTCAGGACACCAAGGTGGCGCAGGTCAACAGCAAGGGCGTCATCACCGGCGTGGGCACCGGTGCCACCTCGGTCATCGTCTCCAACGGCACCGTCTCCGCCTCGGTGACGGTCATCGTCAACCGGAACGCCGCCAGCTCGAACGGCAGCAACAGCGGCGGCGACGGTACGGAGGAGCCGATCGAGACCGACCCGATCGTGGAGGCCATCGAAGCGGCCAACGGCGGCGAAGTGACCTATTCCACCGCCGAACTCCCGGTCATCACCAGCGACATCCTGAACGCCCTGCGCCGCAGCAACGCCACCCTGACCGTGACCGCCGACGATTACAGTCTCCGCATCGCGGGCAGCAGCATCAAGAACACTGCCGCAGCGGTGTCCACCGCGCTGACCTTCAGCCCAGACGCACACGGTCTGGCCTTCACCCTGAACAACGGCGAGGCTCTGCCCGGCACGGTGGATGTGGTGCTGCACGGCGAGGCTGCCGGTTACGGCCGTCTCTACCTGTACAATGCTGCCAGCGAGAAGTGGCAGTTCCTGAACAGCTACCGCGACGGTGTGATCTCGGCCGACACTGCAGGCGATTACCTGCTGACCAACGAAAACCTGCGCTTTACCGACATCGACTGGACTTTCTTCCTCGCGGGCGGCGTGGTCGTCATCGGCTGCGTCATCGCCTATATCGCGGTCAAGAAACGGTATTGGTTCTGGTAAGGCCAAGATACTATTTTTATAAGGAAACAGCGAGAGCCTTCTGGGTCAGTGTGATCCAGAAGGCTCTCGTTTTTGTTGTATTACAGTTGAATTACAGCAGTTTGGGCACCGGCGTCATCCGATAGCCTGCCATAACGAATTGCTGGATATAGGCAACGTCCACCGGGATGCCGGTCGCTTTGCAGCAGTGCGCGATCATCTCCGGCGTCACCACCGGGAGCGGATGCCGCTGCGCATAGCTCCGGATGGCCTGCGTCTGCGCCTCAAACTCTTCCAGAAGCTCGGTCAGCAGGTCTTCGTGGCGGGGTTCTTCGTCCATGCCGCCACTGATAAGCGCAATATTGTTGTCAAAATTGGGAGCCAGCGCAAGGACCCGCCCGGTTTCCGGCTCCCGCAGCACGCCGTAATTGTAGGTATGGCGATCCACATTCCGGCAGAAGGTATCCATCAGCAGCAGTTCCACATACCGGTCAGCAATTTCCTGCCCAAAGGTGAGGAATGCCTCATAATTGGTCGCATAATCTTCCTCATCGCCCACCAGATAGGCTGCTGGTTCAAAGTTCAGGGTACCGCCTGTGAAATCCTTCGTCCGGATATAGGGGGTGCGGTTCTCATACTCCGCCACCGGGAAGCCCAGTGCCTTGCACAGCTTGCAGACGAACAGCTCTGAAAAGCGTTCTGCTTCGGTGCCGGTCTTGTACATCCACCATGCGTTTTCCTCGTACCGCCAGCATTTTTCAAAGCTTCCGGTGTTGGTCAGTTCCGGCGTCCGGCTGGGCTTTTTGGAAAAATCCGATAGCTTCCCGTGGAGCGCGAGGTCGGCAAAATCGTTGCCCTGAAACCGCACCTGCTCCCAAGTCAGACTGCTCCCCTCCGGGCGCACCCAGTAACGGTCTGTGATGGTCGCGGCGTTGAAATGCAGGGCGGTACTCACATCGTCCCGTTCTTTCAGGCGCAGGACCTTTTTCAGCAGACGGGAATGGGTGCGGTGGTCGTCAATGGCCCGGTGTTCCAGCCACTCCGCCACATCCCCGCCCTGCCGGAAGCAGAGTGGCAGCAGCTCAGGCTGCACCGGGATCAGGTGGTGGGATTCGATCCGCCCCGCCACCCGGTCACCGTTCATCAGGTCTGCCCGGAAATCCAGCCGATCCAATTCGGTCATGACGTTTCCTCCTTCCCGGTCATTTGTTCTTATTGTAGCCGAGAAAGCGGGTGCTGTCAATTGCTCAACGCCGTCTCCAGATTGGCCAGCACCTTCTGGCTCAGCAGGACGAACGCCTGTTTGGTGCGTCCGGCAGAGACATTGGGGCTGTGGACATTGGGGCGGCTGAAGAAATCCGGCGCAACGGCACCGGCTGCGGCGTGGGTATCGCAGAAAAAGTGGGTGCCCGGCAGGGTCAGCCAGTCTTCCAGTGCGGCCGAATCAAAGCCCGGGCCGATGGAGGTGTTGAACAGCACCTTGCCGGCACCGAGGGCCGCGAATTCGTCTTTGCCGAGGAGCAGGACGTTCTTGTTCAGGCAGGTAAACACGACCTCGCTCTCGCGCAGCAGTGCTTCCAGCGGCTTGTAGGCCATGCCCGCCTGCTCCGCGTCCGGCTTGCGGCTGCGGCTGTAATAGGAGACCTCTGCGCCCAGATACGACAGCGCATCGGCGATCATCCTGCCCGAAACGCCCAGACCCACAATGCCGACCTTCAGGCCGTAGATCTCCATCGGCTCATCCCGGAGCATCGGCATCCCGAAGCCATGGAGCAGACCGGTCAGCTCGTGCAGCACATACTCCACCACGCCCCGGTCGCCGTAATCCCGGATACCCAGCACCCGGATGCCCCGGCTGCGGGCAAAGGCGATGTCCACATTGGCACTTTTTTCCGAGTAGAGGCTGCAGCACATCCCGATGTACTTCACGTTCGGGCACTGCGCAAGGACATTCTGCCCGATGCGGGAGGTGTAGCTGAGCAGCACGGCGTCCGCATCGCCGATCCTGCGGACGATCTCGGCGTCGTCGGCGGGGATATCCCGGTAGAGCACGACGTCTTTGGCGTAGTCCTGCAGTTTTTCTTCCGCCGAAGGGATCAGGCTGACCGGCTCGATGGCCACCAGTTTCTCAAACATGATCGGTTCCCCTTTCTCAATAGAAGCAGACCGGTGCGGCAAGGTTGCGCAGCAGCGCGACCACGCTCCATCCGGCGATGGCACTGGTGGACGAGCAGATGTCCACCACGGCCTTGACCCCCTCGATCTCGGCGGTGATCTTGTGGTCATCGCCCACCCAGCCGGGCACCGAGTGCATGGTCACGCCGGTGATCTCCGGGCCGGTGGTCGCCAGTGAGGTCGCCACGGCCACGTTGACCCGGCGCGGGAAGGTGGCAATGGCGTCCTTGGCGTTGCCGGTAAACACGGTGGTCTTTTCGGTGTCGGTCAGCAGATGATCCGCCCAGACCGGCGTATTCTGGAAGCCCTTGGCTCCGGTGTGGGTCTCGATGCCCGCCTGCTCGGGCAGGTGCTGCGCCTGCGCCATCAGGGAAACCGTCTGGAGCACATCAAATCCGCCGATGGCACCGCTGGCCAGATGGACTTTTGCGCCGCCCTCCTTGGCAGCCGCTTGGACTTCGGCATAGAATGCAAGGTCGGCAAACGCGCCGATGGAGAGAACCACAAGGTTCACGCCGCGGCGCAGCACCGGCACCGCCATCGCACGGACGGCTTCGACCGAGGCCGTCTCGACGAGGTATTCCGGCTCCAGAGCCAGCAGCGCGTCAAGGTCTTTGCAGGCCTTGCAGCCCACCTCTGCGGCCATCTTTTCGCTGGACGCAGCCGACCGGCTGGTGACGCCCACCAGCTCGTAGTCCTCCAGCAGACCGTTTTTCCATGCGTTGGCCACGATGCTGCCGAGGAACCCGCAGCCCACGATCCCAAATTTTGTCTTCATATCCGAAACTCCTTTTTTCGGTGCCGCAATGCACACGTTACTGGATCCATTGTACCATACTTGGCCAAAAAAAGCTATTCCAGCGTCTGTTCTCCCCCCTCCGGGCGGAGCAGGAGTCTGCCGGAGACCGTGGCCTTGCCGGGGTCTGTGATCCAGCGGTAGTCTGTGCGGAGCGTCAGGAGATTCCGATACCGCACGCTGTCCGGGCGCGCCATGGACGCCAGCAGCCAATCGGCCCGGAGGGGCTTTGCCAGCCGGACGGTTCCGCTGAGGGTCACCAGCTGACGGCCTGCAGCGGTGGCGCGCACGACACAGCCCTCCCGGGTGCGGAGGACTTCGACCGCGATCCCGCCGCAGGTCATCTCCCGATGCGCCAGCACCCCCATGGATGCGGCGGCAATGGTCTGCTCCGCCGGGAGGGTGCAGGGCGTTTCGGGGTTCATCCGCAGGTCGATCCGCACCGCCGCCTGCCGGATGCCCCGGCACGCCAGCCGGTTTTCGACAGCACGCTGGTTGTCGGCTCCGCCCCGGAAGAGGACGACCGCCGTTTCCCGCTGGGTGAGGATCACCGCCGGAGCCTTGGCAGAGCCGACCAGTTCCACCCGCACGAGGTCTTTCGTCAGGGCGTTCCCGACGGCGATGGCCGCCGCTGCGGTCAACAGCAGCGCAGGCAGAGCCACCCGGAAACGGATCTTCCACCGGTAAGCCAGCCACCCCAGCACCAGCAGCACCAAGCAGACCACCGCCGCATACGCCGTATCGAACCAGAGCTGTGCGCCCGGCCAGCCCGCGACCCAGACCGCCCAGCGATCCAGCAGTTCGGTCAGGCCTGCGGCGCAAAACCCGCTGAGCCGCGCCGGTGCCGCCCACGGGAGCAGGCTCAGCAGCGCAGTGAGCACACCAAACAGCAGGATCGGCTCCACCAGCCAGAGGACTGCCACGCCCGACACCACCGCGTACAGGCTTGCACTCATCCCGCGCAGAACCAGCACCGGAAAGGTCGCCAGCGATGCGCAGACTGTAATGCAGAGTGCGTTCAGCAGGACGCTGCGCACCCGGCAGGCCAGCCGACACAGGGCGGCGGTCTGTTTGCGGGGGCAGGCCAGCCCCTTTTGCAGCCGCTGGAACACTGCACCGCCCGCCAGCGTGCCCGCAACGGCCGCAAAGGACAGCTCAAAGCCGATGTCGCAGGCGGCATACGCATTGGTGCAGGTCATCCAGAGCCCCGCCGCGGCCAGCGAGGTCAGCGCATCCGCCGGTGCCATCCACCAGACGCCCAGCGCACCGATCCAGATGGCCGCTGCCGCCCGGAGGACGGACGGTGTGAATCCCGTGATGCCCACCAACAGCAAGGCCATTACCGCCTGCAGCAGGGCAAACGCTTTCCGGTTCCAGTGGCTCGGTTCTTTCCGTCCTGCCTTTCGGCTGCGCGGCCATTTCCGGAACACGCCGCCGCAGAGGATGGCGACGTGCATTCCGCTGACCACCAGCACATGGGAAAGCCCGGCCAGCCGATAAGCGGCTTTCAACTCCGGCGCGATCGCGCTGCGGTCGCCGGTCACCATGGCGGCCAGTACCCCTGCGGTATCCGGCCAGCGTTCCGGGAGGGCGGCCTGCAACCCTTCACTCAGGCGTTTCTGCCAGCGGTGCGTCCGGGCGCGGAAACTGCCGCTCTGCCCGAGGATCCTGAAATGAGAAAGAGCCTCCCCCTGCAAGGCAACGCCGTCGGCGTACTGGTTCAGCTGGTCGCTCTTATCCGGGATTTCCAGCTGGAACCGCCCGGCGATCCGGTCGCCCGCCTCACATGCGGGCAGGGCGGCGCACACAAAGCGGAAATTCGCCTCTTCCCCATTGACCGTTTCGACCCGCAGCGCAGCCCGGACGATGCCGGGATAATAAGACGGTGCCGCCGTTTCCACCTCGGCCGTCAGGCGAACTTCCCTCTCTGCATAGGCATCCTGCACCCGGGTCAGGTTCTGGCGGGTCTGTGCTGTGAACCCCACCCCCGCCAACGCGCCCAGAACGAGACAGAGGCTGTATCCGCGGGCTTTTCCGCCCAGAACAAGGATGAGCATCCCCGCAACAAAAAATGCCGCAAACGGCAGCCAAAGCCCCGCTTGCGGCAAAAAGGCGCAGACCAGCTCAACCCCCAGCGCACCGGCGCAGAAGAGGCAGAGCGGGCGTCGCATCTTCAGTTAGTGGAAAAACAGGGGCAGCGGCTCAAGGAAGAGGATGTCCTTGCGCTCGGCTGCATCGCCCTCGGCCAGAACTGCAGCCTGACCCACGATGGTACACTGGGTCTGCTCCGCCAGTGCATCCAGAGCCTTGAGGGAGCCGCCGGTGGAGATCACATCGTCCACGACCAGCACCCGCTTGCCGCTCATTTTGTCCAGCTCCTTGCGGTCGATGACCAGCTTCTGCTTGCCAGCGGTGGTGATGGACTGATCCTCCACCACGACCGGGTCGCTCATATACAGCTTGATGCCCTTGCGTGCGCAGACATAGGGCTTGCCGCTCTGTCGGCTCATCTCGTGTGCCAGCGGGATGCCCTTGGCCTCGGCGGTCAGCAGGATATCAAAATCGGGGCACTTCTTGAGCAGCTCGGCCGCTGCCGCCACCGTCAGCTCGGTGTCGCCCAGCATGATGAAGGCCGCAATGTCCATGTGGTCGTTCACTTTGCAGATGGTCAACTCGCGGGTCAGACCCGCAACGTTCAGAGTATACGTTGCCATAACAAATTTCCCTTTCCTTTTCTGGTTTTATCAGACGGGCAGCTTCTCGCCGCCAAGAACATGGAAATGCAGGTGCTTCACGGTCTGGCCTGCGTCCTCGCCCACATTGGAGACGACGCGGTAGCCATTGTCAAGGCCGGTCTCCTTGGCCAGCTTTGCGATCACCGCAAACACATGACCCAGCAGGGCACCGTCCGCTTCGGTCAGCGCAGCCGCCGAAGCGATGTGCTTTTTGGGGATGACCAGAAAATGCACCTTGGCCTGCGGGTGGATGTCGTAGAAAGCCACCACCTGATCGTCCTCATACAGCTTCTTGGAGGGGATCTTCCCCTCTGCGATCATACAAAACAGACAATCTTCCATTTGGAGCTGCTCCTTTCGTAAATGGCTTGACCTCAGCCGCATCTCTGTACAACCTCTCAGTCTGCTTCGCAGACAGCTCCCCTAGTAGGGGAGCCTCCGGCGAGGAGACGAAATTCACGAATGGCCAAAGCCTCCCCTCCATAGGGGAAGTGGCATCCCGGAGGGATGACGGAGAGGGCAAGCTCGTTCTCTTTAGCCCATCACCTTGGCGACGATGCCTGCCACAGCGTGCAGAGCCTCGTCGATCTTGGTCTCATCCTTCAGACCGGCCATTGCAAAGTCGGGCTTGCCGCCGCCCTTGCCGCCGGCGATGGCAGAGATCTCCTTGACCAGAACGCCAGCCTTCAAGCCCATCTCCTGCGCGGGCTTGGTGACGGTGACTGCCATGGTGATCTTGTCGCCGTCCTTGCCGACCAGAACCGCCACAGCAGGCTTCTGCGCCTTGTCGCGGATGGTGTCGCACATTCCGCGCAGGGTGTCGCCGGAAGTGCCGGTGAAGTAGGCAGAAGCGATCTTGACGCCGTTCACGTCCTCGGCATTGTCAAACAGGCTGCCGACCTTGGAGGCGGCGACCTTGGCCTTGATCTCTTCCAGCTCCTTGCTCAGAGCCTTGTTCTCCGCCATGACCGCCTCGGCACGGAGGGGCAGGCCGGTGACATTGTTGGCCTTCAGGGTATTGGCGACCTGATGCAGCATCGCCTCCTGCAGGTTGGCACGGATCAGCAGGTTGCGGCCGGTGACAGCCTCGATGCGGCGGATGCCGGCAGCCACAGAGGACTCGCTGACGATCTTGAAGCCGCCGATCTGGGCGGTGTTCTGGACATGGGTGCCGCCGCAGAACTCAGTAGACCAGCCCTCGATATCGACGACGCGGACGACCTTGCCGTACTTCTCGCCGAACAGAGCCATGGCACCCAGCTTCTTGGCCTCCTCGATGGGCATCTCCTTGACGGTGACGTTCATCGACTCGTAGATCTTATCGTTGACGATCTTCTGGACCTTGGCCAGTTCCTCGGGCGTGACGGCACTGAAGTGGGTAAAGTCGAAGTGGGTGATCTCGGCATCCTGATAGGAGCCTGCCTGATGGACATGGTCGCCCAGAACTTCGCGCAGCGCGGCCTGCAGCAGGTGGGTGGCGGTGTGGTTGCGGGCGATGGCCATGCGGTACTCTTTGTCCACCTTTGCGGTCAGGTGGTCGCCGACCTTGACGATGCCGCTTTCCAGCACACAGGTGTGGACGTAGTAGCCCTTGGGGGTCTTCTTGACGTCCAGCACGCGCAGGGAGCACTCGGCACCGGTGATCACGCCGTGGTCAGCGGCCTGACCGCCCATCTCAGCGTAGAACGGGGTCTTATCCAGAACCACCAGCACGCCTTCCTTGGCCTGATCGTCGGTGGAGATGGCGTCGGTCAAGGTCTCTTCGTCGCTCAATGCCACGACCACGCCCTCGGTGGTCAGGGTGTTGTAGCCGGTAAAGACGGTGGGCTCTGCATCCAGACCGCCGAACAGATCCTCGCTCCAGCCGGAGATGTTCTTCTTCAGACGCTCGGCGCGGGCGCGCTCCTTCTGCTTCTTCATCTCGGCGTGGAAACCGTCCTCGTCGATCTCGATGCCCTGCTCGGCGGCGATCTCCTTGGTCAGATCCAGCGGGAAGCCGAAGGTATCGTTCAGCTTGAAGACGTCCAGACCCTTCAGCAGGTGCTGGTGTGCCTTCTCGAGGCCGTCGATCATGTTGTTCAGGATGTTCATACCGGCGTCGATGGTGCGGGCAAAGTTTGCCTCCTCGGTGCCGATGACCTTTTTGATATAGGCGTCATGCTCCCGCAGCTCAGGGTAAGCAGACTCGCTGGACTGGATGACCGTCTCGACCAGCTCCACGAGGAAGGGGCGGTTGATGCCCAGCATCCGGCCATGGCGGGCAGCACGGCGGAGCAGGCGGCGCAGAACATAGCCGCGACCCTCGTTGGAGGGCAGGATGCCGTCAGACACCATGAAGGTGCAGCTGCGGATGTGGTCGGTGATGACGCGGATGGAGATGTCGGTCTTGTCGTCCTGCTTGTAGGTCTTGCCAGACAGGTGCTCGACATGGTGCAGCACGCTCTGGACGGTATCCACCTCGAACAGGTTGCCGACGCCCTGCATGACGCAGGCCAGACGCTCCAGACCCATACCCGTATCAATGTTGGGGCGGGCCAGACGCTCATAGTGACCCTTGCCGTCGGCATCAAACTGGCTGAACACGAGGTTCCAGATCTCCATATAGCGGTCGCAGTCGCAGCCGACACCGCAGGTCGGCTTGCCGCAGCCGTACTCGGGGCCGCGGTCGAAGTAGATCTCGGAGCAGGGGCCGCACGGACCGGAGCCGTGCTCCCAGAAGTTGTCCTCCTTGCCAAGGCGCACCATGTGATCCGGGGCAATGCCGACCTTCTGGGTCCAGATGTCGTAAGCCTCGTCATCCTCCTGATAGACCGAGATGAACAGCTTGTCCTTCGGGATCGCCATCCACTCGTCGCTGGTCAGGAACTCCCAAGCCCAGGGAATGACCTCTTCTTTAAAGTAATCCTGGAAGGAGAAGTTGCCAAGCATCTCGAAGAAGGTGCCGTGGCGTGCGGTGATGCCCACGCGCTCGATATCCGGGGTGCGGATGCACTTCTGGCAGGTGGTCACCCGGTGGCGGGGCGGCTCCTCCTGTGCGAGGAACCATTTCTTCATCGGAGCCATGCCGCTGTTGATCAGCAGCAGGCTGGGGTCGTTTTTCGGAACAAGCGGGAAGCTGTCGAGGCGCAGATGACCTTTGCCCTCAAAGAAGGTCAGGTACTTATCGCGCAGTTCATTCAAACCGGTCCATTGCATAACTGTTACTCTCCTCGTGTATGGTGCGCCCTCCTCCGGACGCAGATTTTTCTATGGCAGGCCGACAAAAATAAAAACAGCCCTCCTCCCGATCAAGGGACGAAGGCTGTTTTGAAAAGCTCCGTGGTACCACCCAAGTTGCAGAGGATCCCTCTGCCGCTTTGTGTGCGTTAACGCCGCACAGCGTCCGGTTTCTTTCGCCGGAAGCTCCGGGGTGGCGCGAAAATCCATTCTGCCGGAACACCTTGCAGCCTGCGGGCGTTCTCTCTGGGCGGCAGAGGCTCGACTTTCTGGCCCCATCATTGCCTTATGCCATAATTGCAATCGGGCGCAGCAGAGCCAAAACTCCACCGCGTACAGTTCAGATTATAGCATGAAGGCGGCATTTGTCAACCGCTTTCCACAAATTTTACGGCACCCAGATGCGGCGCACCTCCAGCACCTTGCCGCCCTGCACCACAACGGTGGTATTATAGACGTACCAGCCATCCGGCTCCGCATTGAGAGCCGCCGCCACTGCATCCGTACCGGCCGTCTCGACTGTTTCGGCCTGCGGGTCGGCTGAGCTGTCCTTCAGGACAACGTCCTCCGCCAGCGGGCAGGTCTTTTCCCCGACACTGTAATAGACCGGATAATCGTCAAAGGTCAGCGTCCGGTAGCGATCTTCGTCCATCTGCATCAAATCAAGGCCGTTCTCATTTTCCATGCCGCCGTTGATGGATACGATTTGATGCTCGTCGTTTTTCTCGATGCTCTGCACTTCGATTTCCGCCAATTGGTTTCCGGTCATGTACTCTTTGTGGCACCGAATCTTATCTCCCACTGCCAGACCATCCACGTCATCTTTGTCGTAGATGTCATAACTGTAAACCCGGAGTGTCACCTTCCCGTCCTTGACCTCAGAAGCGATATCCGCCGAAACAATGGTGGTCGTCTCCGGGTCGTCGAGGCTGTCCAGCTGCCACAGCATGTTCACCGGCTCCACCACTCCTTCTTCGGGCACACGCGAAGAAGCCGCTTCTGACGATGCCGTACTGGATGCCGCCGGGGAGCCTGCGGTGGTTCCGCCGCAGGCCGTCAGCAGGGCGGCCGCCGCCAGAACAGCCAGAATCTTATATTTCAGGTTCATAAAAATACCTTCTTTCTTGACGCGGTAGATTTCTTCCGCTACAATAAAAACGAATCAAAGACCCATTCTATTGCAACTGATCTTAAGATAGAGAGGAATATTCCGTGAAAATTTTAAAAGTAAAGTGTCTCGCCCCCACCCGGCTGGACAACTACCTGATGCAGCAGTATCCCGCACTGAACCCGGGCCGCCTGAACAAGGCCCTGCGCGAAAACAAGATCAAGCTGAACGGCAAAAAGCAGCCGCTGTCCACCCGCGTCATGGCGGGCGATGAGATCAAGCTGTTCATTCTGGACGATGTGCTAGACGCCGGAAAACACGTGGACGGCCCCGCATGGAAGAACGCCCGCGGCCCGGCGCAGGTGGTCTACGACTGCCCGCAGATTCTCGTCGTGAACAAGCCCGCCGGCCTGTCGGTGGACGGCCCGGACGACGACACCCTGCTCAACCGCGCCCTGCTCTACCTCAACCAGCAGGGGGAATACAGCGAGGACAGCCTCTACACCCCCGCCCTCTGCCACCGGCTGGACACCGGCACCAGCGGCCTTGTCATCCTTGCCAAGACCCCTGAGGCCGAGCAGCTCTTTCTGGAAGCCATCAAGAACCGGGATGTCCAAAAGACCTATCTCTGCGTCACCTTTGGCCGCCCCACCCCGCCGGACGCCACGCTGGGCGGCTATCTGCTCAAGGATGCCGACCGCGGCATTGTGAAGATCGTGGAGGAAAAGCTCCCCGGTGCCAAGGACGTTGAGACCCAGTACGAGACCATCGCCGTCTCCGGCCGTCTGGCTCTGCTCAAGGTCCGGCTCATCACCGGCCGTACCCACCAGATCCGGGCGCACATGGCCAGCATCGGCTGCCCCATCCTCGGCGACAGCAAGTACGGCAACAACGCCGCCAACCGCGAGCTGAAGCTCAAGTATCAGGCTCTCTGCGCATGGGAGCTGACCCTCCCCCGCTTCACCCAGCCCGATTTCGCGTTCCTCAGCGGCAAGACCTTCCACGCCCCGAAACCGTGGTACTATCAGCAGATCCTTGACGGAACGCTGAAGTGACCCTCCCTGCCTTGGCTCTCCGTCCTTGGCTCTCCCTTTGAAAGACTCCCTCCGGCCGGAGGGAGATGTCGCGTCAGCGACAGAGGGAGGATGACTGTCGCCGTAGGCGACTGAGAGGGCAAGGCTGCTGACAAACAACAAAAACACCGCGATACGCTGCCGCTCCAAAAGAGCCCTCGTATCGCGGTGTTTACTTTTCAGACGATGCCGGGCTTACCCTCTCCGTCATCGCGGACGCGATGCTCAGACCCTCACCATATCCTCGGTGATCTCGGCCAGCGAATGGGCACCGCACATCTGCATGGTGTCGGCCAGCTCCCCGGCGATCTTGTCGATGTAGCACTTGACGCCCTCGGCACCGCCGCCGTAGACCGCCGTGACGAAGGGGCGGCAGATAAGCACGCCGTCCGCACCCAGTGCCAACGCCTTGAAGACGTCCACACCGGAGCGGATGCCGCCGTCCACAAGGACCTTCACGCCGCTGCCCTTGAGAGCCTTGGCGATGTCGGCCAGCACCTCAGCGGTGGCCGGGCACTGGTCGAGGACACGGCCGCCGTGGTTGGAGACGACGATGGCCGCCGCGCCCGCTTCCTTGGCCTTGAGCGCGCCCTTGACGGTCATCACGCCCTTGACGATGAAGGGGCGGCCTGCCAGTGCGACGATCTCTTTCAACTCGCCCACGCTCTTGCTGCCGGCCGGCGGAGTCATGTTCTTCAGGAAGGGCAGACCGGCCGCGTCCACATCCATGGCCACGGCAAAGCAGCCGCTGGCCTTGGCCTGCTCCATCTTGGTCTGGATGGTGTCGATGTTCCACGGCTTGATGGTGGGCACGCCGCAGCCGCCCGCCGCACCGATGGCCTTGGTCGCCATGGTCATCACGTCGGGGTTGGTGCCGTCGCCGGTGAAGGCCGCAATGCCGTTCTCGGCGCAGGCTTTCACCAGCACATCATTGTAGGTCATGTCGGTGTAAGCATCGGAGTAGTGGAGGTTGACCGCACCCACCGGGCCTGCAAAGAACGGATACTGAAATTTCTGGCCGAACAGCTCCACGCTGGTATCGGGGGTGCCGTTGGCGCAGAGGGTATCCATGTTGACCCGGATCTCCGCCCACTTATTATAATTGCGGATGGCCGTATCGCCCACACCCTTGGCACCCGGGCCGGGGATCTGGTTTTTGCAGGCTACACCGTTGCAGACCGGGCAGGCCTTGCAGTATTTGCCGATGCACTGCCGTGCATTTTCCAACACTTCTGTATAATTCATCCTTATTTTCCTCCTTATGGGATCCCAATCCTGCGGAATTTCTCTCTTTCCGCATACGCTCTGCCCTCATCATAGTCTTCTTTCGCGCCGTCGTCAAGGGTTTCCAGCAGCGTTCTGCCGAAGTGCAGAAAGGGGGGTGCATTTGTCGGAACGCACCTGCGTCATTTTTGAGAAAATACAGATTTTTTTGAAAAAATCCTTGACAAAACCCGGGGGTTCGTGTATTATAGTGGAGCACCGAGGGTTACGGCCCACTGTGCTGAACAGAAGATGTGGAAAGATGGCTGAGTTGGTCTAAGGCGCACGACTGGAAATCGTGTAACGTGTCAAAAGCGTTCTGGGGTTCGAATCCCCATCTTTCCGCCAAGTAGCCCGGAACCAGATGGTTCCGGGCTTTTTGTTTTTATCAAAGCCTCTCCTACTAGGAGAGGTGGCATCGCGCAAGCGATGACGGAGAGGTTGGACGGAAGGACACCCTCTCCCTATACGATGCTGTTTACGGTTTCGCATTCCAAAACATCTGCCTCAATGTGAGGCTTTGCTTCGTACAACCTCTCAGTCTCGCTGTCGCTCGACAGCTCCCCTAGTAGGGGAGCCTTTGGCAGTACGGAAACGTAT
This sequence comes from uncultured Faecalibacterium sp., assembly GCA_934533135.1. GTDB lineage: Bacteria > Bacillota > Clostridia > Oscillospirales > Ruminococcaceae > Faecalibacterium. The sequence continues at coordinate 72,484 of CAKTBG010000004.1, read as the reverse complement.
ATGGAGGATTTCAAATGTCTGCTATTACCATCGCCATCCCGCGGATGAGCCAAGAGCCGGAGTTGACCCCGGCACAAATTCGTTACATCGACAGCCTCTCCCGCGCCGGGGCGCAGTTCCGGTGGATCGACCTCGACGATCCGGACGAGGCTGTGGCCGAAGCCCTGCAATACCCGGGGCTTCTGCTGCCGGGCGGCGGCGACATCGAGCCTTCTTATTATGGCGAAGCACGCGACCCGGCCTGCGGCGTGCCGAACCCTCTGCGGGATACCGCCGAGCCGAAGCTGTTCCACGCCTTTCTCAAAGCCGACAAGCCCGTTCTCGGCATCTGCCGGGGCGTCCAGCTGATGAACGTTGCCCTCGGCGGCACGCTCTATCAGGACATCAAGCCGCTGTCCGGCGTGCCCCACAATGACCACTGGTGCAAAGTCCACACCGTCACCATCCGGCGCGGCACCTTATTGGAAAAGCTGCTGGGAGAGGATGCCCCCAAGACCCTGCTGGTCAACAGCCAGCACCATCAGGCCGCCAAAAAGATCGCCCCCGGCCTGACCCTCTCGGCTCTCAGTGAGGACGGCTTTGTGGAGGCTCTGGAACTGCCGGAGGCAGCGTTTTGCCTCGGCGTCCAGTGGCATCCGGAACGCCTCAGCGACGCCGACCCCCGCCAGCAGGCGATCTTTGATCGCTTTGTGGAAGCGTGCCGGTAACGCCTTGGCTCCCACTCTGGGGGAGCTGTCAAAACCGTCAGGTTTTGACTGAGAGGGCAAGGACGCTGACAAATAACAAAATACACCGCGATATCATGCTTCTATGAAAGAAACTGCATATCGCTGTGCATCTTGCTTGATCTTTGCCGGGCTCACCCTCTCAGTCTGCTTCGCAGACAGCTCTCCCAAAGGGAGAGCCAAGGATCCACTGCTTCAGCTCCCTGTTGTTCTCGATCATCACAAACTTTTCAGGATATTGTTTCCCGATGGCTTTCATCCGCAGATACTTCTGTTTTGAGCGGCCCTCATACAGCACCCAGCGGACAAACGCGAGGTCGATCTTTTCCTCGCAGCCAGCGGCGGACGAATCCCGCACTTGGCCGCGGTTCTCCCACCAGCGTTCGAGCACCCGCTGCAGGCAGACGAACCGGCCAAACCAGAGAACGATGATCTGGTCGGCTTCTTCCAGCCGCCGTTCATAGCAGGTCTTGGTGTAATTGCCGTCGATGACCCAGCTGTCGTGCTCGTCCAGAAAGCGGCGCACAAGGGCGGTCTCCTCTTCCTGCGTCCGTTCGACCCACCCGGGCAGAAAATGGACTGCATCGAGGTGCAGCACCGGCGCGCCGTACTGCTCCCCCAGCTGTTTGGCAAGGGTCGATTTTCCGCTTCCGCTGGTGCCTAAAATTGCGATTTTCATACGTTTCCCCTTTCTTTTTGGTGTTTCCGTTTCCCCTATCCCCATCTACATGCAAGGAGGATCTTCTTATGGCTTCTGCCTCTTCCAAAAAGCGTTCCCGGGCGGTCATCACCGTGGTGGTCTGCCTGCTTCTGATCTGCGCCGTCGCGGTCGGCACGGTCTACGGGCTGCTGTCCCGCAAGGTGAACGCCCTGCAGGGCGGCGGCGCATTCAGCTGCACCTACCGGGTCACTTCCACCGCCGCCGAGACCCCTGCGCTGTACGGCATCCTGAACACCGTCGGTGCCACCGAGGGCACCGTCACCGGCCAGTATGCACCCGGCAAGATCCAGCTGGCTCTGTCGGCCAAAGGCTCCTCCGCACCTTTCACCCGGATCTACATCGACCCGGACGAAACGCTCTACGACGCAGGCCAGCTCTACTCTGTCCTCCGGAGCGGCATCGTGGACGCCTATCCACTGGCCGGGCTGGTCCTGCCCGCGTGGAACCTCGGCAATTACATCTCCCAGACCCAGCTGGCGCAGGTGCTGGGCGTAGAATTGCAGAGCGTCGAGATGCAGGATATGGCGGGCTTTTCTCTGGTGTTGTCCGCCCTGCAAAGGGTCACACCGGACAACGCGCTGGACGGCTATACCTATTATCAGTTTCCTGCCGCCGACGCCGACGCGCCGGTGTTGACCGTCGGCCTGCCCCTCAAGAGCCTGTTTGCCGACAGCACGCCGCTCCACGTCCTGCTGCGCATTCCGGAGCATCAGGTGAACGTCGAGCTGACCGGCACGCTGACCGCCGCCGAGACCGTTGTTCTTGCTCCCACCTCCCGGATGTCCGACGACGACGTGGCCGCCTTTGTCCAGATCCGGCAGGCTCTCGAAAGCTTTTCTCAGTTTATCCAGAGCCTGAGTTGACCCTCTCCGTCTCGCTTCGCTCGCCACTGGCATATCGGGTCCGTTCACGCGGATGGAGCAAAGTTTCTCATAACGCAAAATACCGGGCTCTGTTGCCTGGATCCACATTTCGATGCCGTGAATCCAGACCGCAAAGCCCGGCTGTTTTTGTTTTAAGGCAGAACGTTGACCGGCCTGCCGCGGGAGGAACCCGCCGCGGTTTGTGAGGGTCGTGACGGCGGTTCCGTTTGGAATCGGATCTTCAGGACAGCTTTCCGGCTTTTTCGGCCAGCCATTTTCCAGACTGTCCGCTGCCGTCGCCGCCGCTGTACGCCTGATCGGTGAGCTCCTTGATCATGGCGTTTTTCTTCTGCTTGTAGGTGCGCTCCGCCTCGTCCGCGAGGGTCTGATCCCGTCCATTGTCCTTGAGGATCTTGCGCATCTCGGTGACGATCTCCTTGAATTCCTTGTCGCACGCACTCTGCGCCTTGTTCAGCTCGCCGCTCTTGGAAAGGACGACCGAGATCTTGAGCATCAGATTCCGCTCCGACGCCGGATGCCCCATATACTCATCGTAAGCATCGTAGATGATGCCGTACAGCTCTTTCTCACTGCGGGTCTGGAGGGCTTCGATTTTCCGGATGCACGCGGCCAGCTGCTCGTCACAGGTCATTTCGGCCTTGCTGGAAGCTGTGGAGTGCGGTGCATCCGCCGTGGAATGCGACGCACTTGCCGCCGTCGAATGCGCCGCGCTGGACGCGGTGTGCGCACTGCTGGACGAGGAATAATCCCGCTCCGGTGCAGCGGTCGAATGGGAGGCTCCGCTCACCGCACTGCTGGCCGTTTTGGACGACGCCGACGAAGCCGCAGCTTCGCTCTTGGAGGACGCCGCTGCTTCCGAGGAGGTGCTGGCCTCCGATCCCGCTTCCGCGGCGGTATTTTCTTCGGAAGCGGCACTGTCTGCTTCTTCCGAAGCTTCAGACGCGTCCTCCGCCTCGATCTCTTCCAACAGACGGCTCAACGCACTGTTTTCTTCGAGGTTCGAGGTTGCTTCCAGCTCGGCTTCCACCGAAGCAGCCGCTTCTTCGTCGCCAGCCAGAGCCAGCAGCTCGTTGTAGGTCAGGCTCTCCCCGGGATCCCGGGTTCCCGCATAGATCAGCGTTGCCGCCACCGCGACACTCAGAACACCGGCTGCGGCCAGCCGTTGGATCGTTTTTTTCTGCATCAGTGTTTCTCCTGCATGGTGTTGCTTCGGGTCTCGCCCGTTTTTTCATCAATGCATCTAGGATACCACCCGGGTGGATGGAATACAAGAGACAAATCGTGAAAAAAGTCCGAAACCGTTACTGCAGGATGTCGCCCAGCACGCTCTGCCCATCCAGACTGGAGGCATCCACGCCCAGATAGGCGCAGATGGTCTGCGCGATGGTGCCGAAGCAGAGCTTGGTGCCCAGATCCACGCCCGGCTTGACGCCCTTGCCGCAGACGAGGTAGGGCACATACTCGCGGGTATGGTCGGTGGTCTTGGTGTAGGACGGGTCGCAGCCGTGATCCGCCGTGATCATCAGCAGGTCGCCCTCCCGCATCCCGGGGATGAAGTCGGCAAGGAAGCGGTCGAACTCGGTGGCAGCGGCCGCATAGCCCGCCACATCGCGGCGGTGGCCGTACAGCATATCAAAATCCACGAGATTCACGAACGCCAGACCCTCGAAATCCCGGGTCTGCAGGGCTTTGGTGAAGGCGATGCCGTTGGTGTTGCCGGTGGTCTTGATCTTTTCGGTCACACCCTCGCCGTCGAAGATGTCGAAGATCTTGCCGACGGCGATCACATCCCTGTCAGCGTCCTTCAGCAGGTCGAGCATGGTCTTGCGGGGCGGCTTGAGGCTCAGGTCATGCCGGTTGGTGGTGCGGTAGAAGGTGTCTGCACTGTGGCCGAGGAAGGGGCGGGCAATGACACGGCCCACGCCGTACTCGCCTTTCAGCATCGCACGGGCGATCTCACAGTAGCGGTACAGCTCCTGCACGGGCACCAGCTCCTCGTTGGCCGCCACCTGAAAAACGCTGTCCGCGCTGGTGTAAACGATGAGGGCATTCTCCTGCATGGCCTGCTCGCCGTAGTCCTTGAGCACCTGCGTGCCGGAGTAGGGCTTGTTGCAGAGAACCTTGTGGCCGGTCTTTTCCGCAAATTCGCGGATGAGGGCGTCCGGGAAGCCGTTGGGGAAGGTCGGCAGCGGCTTCGGGCTGACCACACCGGCGATCTCCCAGTGGCCGATCGTGGTGTCCTTGCCCATGCTCTGCTCCTGCAGGCGGGCAAATGCGCCGATGGGTGCGCTGCATTTTTCACCGGCGGTCACGCCGTCAATGTTGAACATTCCCAGCTTCTGCAGGTTGGGGCAGTGGAAATTGGGATGCTGGGCAATGGCACCCAGTGTGTTGGTGCCCTCGTCGCCAAAGGCGGCGGCGTCCGGCTCTGCGCCGATGCCGAAACTGTCCAGAACGATCAGAAAAACACGTTTTTCCATATTCTTTTTTCTCCGTTTCCCGTCTCCCCCGCCGGAAGCCCGGTACACCGCGTCCTCCCGGAGAGGGGAGCCTTTTATTTGTCTCTATTATATGCGAGCGCGTGCATTTTCGCAAGCGGTTTGTGGCAGACCCTCTCTTATCAAATCTTTAATGGTTCTTTGCAAAGATTTCACTTGCTCTATTGTATCCAAGAGGTTATAATATAAGGTGGTATGGTTTTCAAATGACCATATTGAAGTTATCCCCTGCCGGAACCGCCCTGAACGGCTCCGGCAGAGACGGCGGGCAGACAAAACACCCCGCTGTGCCAAGATAGAGTAAGAGAGATGTTGGAGGTATATTGTATGAGAAAAACGAAAATCATCTGCACCCTTGGCCCTTCTACCGATAAGGACGGCGTCCTGCGTGCGCTGGTTGCCAACGGCATGAACGTGGCCCGTTTCAACTTTTCCCACGGCTCCCACGAGGAGCACAAGGGCCGTCTGGACAACCTGAAGGCCATCCGCGCCGAGCTGGGCAAGCCGGTCGCTGCCCTGCTGGACACCAAAGGCCCCGAGATCCGCCTGAAGGAGTTCAAAAATGGCGTCGAGATGCTGGAAGCCGGCCAGAAGTTCACCCTGACCACCCGTGAGGTCGAGGGCACCAAGGAAATCTGCTCCATCACCTATAAAGATCTGCCGCAGGATGTCGCCGAGGGCGGCACCATCATGCTGGACGACGGCCTGATCAAGCTGCGCATCCTGTCTGTCAGCGACACCGACATCGTCTGCGAAGTGCTGAACAACGGCAAGATCAAGACCAAGAAGGGCGTCAACGTGCCCGGCGTCCATCTGTCCATGCCGTACCTGAGCCAGAAGGATCGTGAGGACATCATCTTCGGCGTGGAGCAGGGCTTTGACTTCATCGCCGCTTCCTTTGTGCGCTGCGCACAGGACGTGTACGACATCCGCAACCTGCTCAACGAGTACGACTCCAAGATCCGGATCATCGCCAAGATCGAGAACCGGGAGGGTGTGGACAACATCGACAGCATCCTCGCCGCCGCCGACGCCGTCATGGTCGCCCGCGGCGATCTGGGCGTCGAGATCGACTTCACCGAGCTGCCCGGCATCCAGAAGAGCGTCATCGACCGCTCCTTCTCCTTCGGCAAGCCCATCGTGACGGCAACCCAGATGCTGGACAGCATGATCGTCAACCCCCGCCCGACCCGTGCCGAGATCTCCGACGTGGCCAACGCCATCTACGACGGCACCTCTGCCATCATGCTTTCCGGCGAGACCGCTGCCGGTGATTACCCGGTGGAGGCTCTCCAGACCATGTCCGCCATCGCGGAGCGCACCGAGAAGGAGCCGCATTATATCGACCGCCGCCTGACCCAGACCTCCGTCACCGGCAAGATCAGCGTCAGCGACGCCACTGCCCACGCAGCCTGCCTGACCGCTGCCGATGTCAATGCCTCGGCCATCGTCACCGTGTCCGAGTCCGGCACCACCGCCCGCCTGCTGAGCAAGTACCGCCCGGAGCCGCCCATCATCGCCTGCGTCATGAACGAGCAGGTGCAGCGTCAGCTGGCTCTCTCCTGGGGCATCACGCCGCTGATGATGGAGCTGGCGCACAGCACCGATGAGCTGATCGAGAAGTCCACCGCACTGGCCAAGGCCAACGGCTACCTGCACGACGGCGAGCTGGCCGTTGTCACCGCCGGTGTCCCCGTGGGGGTCTCCGGTACCACCAACATGATCAAGATCCACATGATCGGCAACTGCCTGTCCAGCGGCGTCGGCATCGGCCCGGAGGGTTCGACGCTGTCCAACGCCACCGGCAAGGCCTGTGTCTGCCACACCCTTGAGGAGATCCGTGCCAAGTTCAAGCCCGGCATGGTTCTGGTCGTGCCCTCCACCACCAACGAGATGCTGAGCTACGTCCGCGACGCGGCCGCTCTGGTCGTTGAGGAGCCGGGTCTGAACAGCCACGCCGCCATCGCAGGCAAGGCTCTGCTCAAGCCCACCATCGTGGGTGCCGCCGGTGCCACCTCCCACATCCGCGACGGCCTGATGGTCGCTGTGGACTGCGCACACGGCAGTGTCCAGCGTCTGCAGGCCTGATCCGGCCCGCACGAGGTGAACGGAATGGAACGCATTGCCAGTTTCTGCGTCGATCACACCAAGCTCCAGCGGGGGATGTATCTGAGCCGTCAGGACGGCGATGTGCTGACTTGGGATATCCGGATGAAGAAGCCCAATCAGGGCGATTACCTCTCTACCGGTGCTGCCCACACGCTGGAACACCTGTTTGCGACCTACGCCCGGAACAGCTCCTACAAGGACGGCGTGATCTACGTCGGGCCGATGGGCTGCCGCACCGGGTTCTATCTGCTGACCCGCGGCCTGACCCCCGCCGAAGCTCTGGCTCTGACGGTAGAGAGCTTCCGCTTTATAGCCGCCTTTGCGGGTGATGTGCCCGGTGCCAGCGAGGTCGAGTGCGGCAATTACCGCGACATGGATCTGCCCGCAGCCAAGGCCGAAGCCGCCGCCATGCTGCCGGTGCTGGAAGCACTGACTGCGGATCAGCTGCACTACTAAGCCCTCTCCGTCTCGCTGCCGCTCGCCAGCTTGTCCTCCCTCGGTCGCTTTGCGACATCTCCCTCCGGCCGGAGGGAGTCTTTCAAAGGGAGAGCCCTTGGCAAGCCGGGCAGCAGGATACCATAAACAATAAATGCCGGGCCTTGTGGTCTGGATTCACGACATCGAAGCTGTGAATCTGGACAACAGGGCCCGGTATTTTTCGTTATAAAAAGCTTTATGCAATTTGGTACAGACTGAACCGATTCGCCAGTGGCTCTCCCTTCGGGAGAGCTGTCTGCGAAGCAGACTGAGAGGGCATCTCAGACAAGCCCCAGCTCTTCAAACGCCTTGGCAATGCCGTCCTCCCGCACGGAAGGGCAGATGCGGTCACAGAGCTTTTTCAAATTCTCGGAGCCGTTGGCCATGCAATAGCTGATGCCGACCACATCGGTCATCTGCAGGTCGTTGTCGCTGTCGCCAAAGCCGATGGTGTCGCGGAGCGGCACGCCCAGATGGGCGCAGATGGCCTTGATGCCGGTGCCTTTGTTGAACTTGCGGTTGATGAGTTCGCCGTTTACCACCCCGGCGCGGGGATTCACATTGTTCTCGCAGAACACGAACTGATCCGCGTACTGCCGTTTGGCCTCGGTCAGATCCTCCATACGGCCTGCGATGTAGACGATCTTATACACCGGGTCGCCGTTGTATTCCTCGATGGGGCGGATGGTCATGCCGAATTCCATCATCCTCTTCCAGCGTTCGGCCTCGCTGTTCAGGGTACCGTCGCTGGGCAGATGGGAGGCGAATCGCTCGATCATCTTTACGCCGCCGTAGGTGTCGTCGCGGGTCTCGAGGGTGCATTCGATGCCGTGCTCTTCCAGCACCTTCCGCAGGCCGTCCGCCTGCGCCGGCTGCATGGGGATGTCCACCAGCACTTCCTCCCCGCAGGCCACATAGCCTCCCGCGCTGCAGATGTACCCATCAAAACCGTGCCGGAGCAGCGGCCGGGTCATCCCAAGGTTGCGTCCGGTGCAGAGGAACAGCTTGTGCCCGTTGGCGCGTGCCTTGTGCAGGGCAGCAAGGGCACTCTGCGGCACCTGCATCTCGCCCGGCGGCAGCAGCGTACCATCGATGTCCAGAAAAACCAGTTTTTTCTCCATTTCTTTTTCCCTATTTGCTCCGTTTACTTCAGATCGAGCCGCGCTCGACCACCGTATAGCCCAGCGTCAGCTGACGCAGCGGGCGTTCCGTGGTTTCCGTTTTGCTCTCGCGGATCATTTCCAGCAGCATCCGCGCCGCTTCCACGCCGATCCGATCCTGATAGAAATGCACCGTCGTCAGGGCTGGTTCCGCCACCACGTCCGCCCAGTTGTCGCCGATGCCGGCCAGACTCACATCCCCGCCGACGATCCGTCCGGCGGCTTTCAGCACTGTCAACGCGCCCAGAGCCACCATATCGGTGACACAGACCACCCCATCCAGCTCCGGGCAGACGGCCAGAAGCTCCTTCATACAGCGGGCACCTTCCTCGTAGGTAAAGGCGTTGCAGCAGATCCACGTCAGGTGTTCGCCGTCCAGCCCGGCAGCGTTCAGCGCATCCTGCACGCCCTGCAGCCGCTCCGAACCGGTGGCGGCATCCCGTTCGGGGCCGCCGAGGTAGACCAGCTTTTTCCGGCCGCGCACCAGCATCCGCTGCGCCAGCTCCCGGGCTGCCGCGCGGTCGTCGTTGCAGACGCAGGGGATCTCGGGGAATTTCTGCCCCGTGACCACCACCGGCACGTCACAGGCTGCGACCGCCTTGGCAAGCGCGGGGGTCCAGACCGTTCCCATCAGGATGATCCCAGCGGTGTGATTGCGCTCCAGCGCATCCAGATAGCGCAGCTCCTTGGCTTCGTCACCGTCGGAGTTGGCCAGCAGCATCAGGTAATCCGCCGCCTCCAGCTCTTCGGCAATGCCCGCTGCCACCCGGCTGACCGACTGGGAATTCAGGCTGGGAGCCACCACGCCGATCTGCCGCACCTTGCCGGTGCGCAGGGTCTGCGCCGCCGTATCCGGGCGGTATCCGGTCTGGGCGATGACCGTCTGGATCCGTACACGCTTTTCCGCGCTGAGTGACCCGCCGTTGAGGTAACGGCTGACCGCCGCACTGGATACGCCCGCCATTTTTGCGATATCGTGGATGGTCATCTCTTCTTCGCCTGCCTTTTTCTACCATTGAAATCCATTTCAACTGTATTATACTGCCCCGGAAGTACTTTCGCAAGCGATTCCCGGAAAATTCGGGAGTGATGTCTCCGATGCAGCTCTGCTCAATGGAACAGCAGCCCCATGCCGATGGCCCGCGCCAGCAGCCCCGCCAGTGCGATGAGCAGCAGCAGGATCACCACGGCGCGGTTCGGCCCGGCATCCCGCTTCCTGCGGCGGGGGTTCTTCCGCCCCGTGTTCCGGGTGCTCTGGGGGTTCCGGTTCGTCTTGCTCCCCGAGCGGTTCTGGGTGCTGCGGCTGCCCGCACCGTTTTTCCGGTTCGTGGAGCGGCTCTGCGCACCCGACCGCCCCGTGGAACCGGCGCGGCGGTTTTCGCGGTCGGCTGTATCCCGTGTGCTGCGTCGTTCGGGCTTTGCCTCCGTGTTCTTCCCGGCACCGCACCGGCGCAGATAGTCCTCGGCCTGCCGGTAATACTGTTCCAGCTCAGCGGTCTTGAAGGCCGTGCCCGCATAGCCCTCTTCAAGGCTTTCCACCGCCTCGTTGAAGAGGATAGCCGCCTGTGCGCCCTCGCGGGCGTCCGAGGCATGGGCGGCTTCGTTGCGTGCCGTGCGGATGGCGTTGCAGGCGCGGCGCGCTGCCGCCGGATGCGGGGTATCGCCCAGCAGATCCAGCGGGCGGGAAGCCTCTTTTTCGGGATCCAGCAGCACCCGCATACAGAGGGTCGTATCCAGCTGCTGCCAGCTGGTCTTGCCGCTCAGATCGGGCAGGCGGTCATAATAGTCGGGGCTTTCCTTCTGCCGCTGCGCCATGTGCTGAAGCAGCGCGTCGAGGCTGTGGCTGCCCGGCTTTTTCTCCCAGTGCCAGCGAAGCAGGCGGCGGCTGATCTCGTCGCAGGCGGTCTTGATCTCAAACGCGATTTGCAGCGATTCATCGGACATAAAATGATCCCTTTCTTTTTATAAACGCAAAGCATCTGCTCTGTCCAACCTCTCCGTCAATGCTGCGCATTGCCACCTCTCCTTGTAGGAGAGGCCTTGGCAATCCACGAAAAGCAAATTCTCTCTGCCAAGGGCTCCCACTCTGGGAAAGACTCCCTCCGGCCGGAGGGAGATGTCGCGTGAGCGACAAAGGGAGGATGGCTGTCACCGAAGGTGACTGAGAGGGCAACCAAAAACGGAGGAAGCCTCAGCCCCCTCCGTTGCGGTATTTTTTACAGAACAAACTGATAGTACACAAATCCCCACAGGGCGATGCCTGCGCAGATGATGGCCGTGATGGGCGGCACCCAGCGGATCAGGGTCTCGGCCACGCTGTCGCGGGCGTTCTCGACGTCCTCCTCATCCTCTTCTTCTGCGGGCAGCGGCTGTTCCTTGGGCGCAGACGAGGGCTTGCGGAACTCCTGCGGAATGACCCGGGTGCCTTCCTCGGGCTCCGGATCGTGCTTCGGAGCCGCGGGGCGGCTCAGGGCTGCATCCAGAATGCGGGTATGCTCCCCCGGATCCTGCACCGGCTCCAGCGGCGGCGCAAAGGAGACCGGCGGTTCGATCTCGGACGCCTTGCTCGGGCGGCTGGGCATCACACGGGTGGCCTCCGCCTGCGCTGCACCCACCACGCGCGTCGGCTCTTCGGGAGCCGCAGCGGGCTGACGCGCCGGTGCCACCGCCGGTTCGCTGGGCTGCACCGGCTTTTTCTGCTCCGGCTGGAGCAGGGTGTTCAGCGCGTTCTGCAGCAGGATGCGGTCGCAGCCGCACTCGGTGCAGTAGACGGTGTCCTCCTCTTTCGGGTGGAAGGCACCGCAGGCGCAGTACCAGCCGTTCTCGAACACCTGCGGCATATACCGCAGACCCTGCCGGTTCATCCGGGTCTCAAGGGCTTTCTGCAGATCGGGGCTGAGGCGGCGGGGCGACGGCAGCCGCACCCGTTTGATGCCGTCCAGATGGACGACCCGCTTGCCGTTGTAGACATTCTTGAGGGAGACATCCACGCTGGTAATGGCCTTTTGGGTCACAAACACGGCGTCATCCATGCCGAAGCTCTCGCCCGGCTTGATCTCGAGGCCGCTGTACTCAAACTCATCCTCACAGAGGATCACACCGTCCACGCCTTTGCACTTGAAATGGATCTCCAGAGCCGTCAGCGTCACACGGGAAATGTTCTTAAAGGTCAGGCAGACCGCATGGTCGCCGCTGACTTCGCCCTTGAGCAGCTCCACGCAGACAAACTGCACCGGGCTGCCGGGGGTATAATAGTTGGCCCGGGTATGGGCTACCGGTTCAAAATTTTCCTCCACAACACTCGCTCCTTCCGTGGTCATTCTCCCTGCTGGGCGTTCTGCTCCGGGTCGGGCATCTGCTCGCCCATTTCGGCAGGTTCGGCAGGCTCCGCCTGCTCTGCGGGTTCGGCGGTCTCCACCGGGGTCACCGTCGGCTGCGCCGCAGCGGTCTGCCCGGCCTTGGGTGCGTCGTCCTCCCGCGGAGGCAGCGTACCGCCCGCCATGATGGTATTGAATTCCTTTTCGTTCAGCTTCTCGCGCTCCATCAGAGCCTGTGCCAGCGCGTGCAGCTGGTCGATGTGCTCGGTCAGGGTGCGGCGGCAGGTCTCGTAGGCTTCGTCAATGATATCCCGCATCTCGCTGTCGATCTCGGCTGCGGTGGTCTCGCTGTAGCCCTTGCCCTGCCCCAGATCACGGCCGAGGAAAGTCTCCTCCTGCGAGGTTCCGTAGACCACGGGGCCCAGCCGCTCGGAGAAGCCGTACTTGGTGATCATCTGGCGGGCAATGTTGGTGGCCTGCTGCAGATCGTTGGAGGCACCGGTGGAGATGTCCTCGAGGATCAGCTGCTCGGCCACACGGCCGCCCAAGCTGGAAACGATGTCCTCGAACATCTCGCCCTTGGTCACATAGCTGCGATCTTTTTCAGGCAGATACATGGTGTAGCCGCCGGCCTGACCGCGGGGGATGATGGTGATCTCATGGACACGGGGATGGTGCTTGCAGTAGAAGCCTGCCACGGCATGGCCTGCCTCGTGGTATGCGGTCAGCTTCTTTTCCTCGGGGGTAACGACGCGGCTCTTCTTTTCGGGGCCGGCCATGACCTTCATCGAAGCTTCCTCGATGTCCTCCATGGTGATGGCCTTGCGGCTGCGGCGGGCGGCCAGCAGCGCGGCCTCGTTGACGAGGTTCTCAAGGTCAGCACCCGCAAAGCCTGCGGTGCGCTGTGCGATGACCCGGAGGGAAACGTCCGGTGCGAGGGGCTTGTTCTTGGTGTGGACTTTCAGGATCTCCTCGCGGCCCTTGACGTCGGGCAGGCCGACGTACACCTGACGGTCGAAGCGGCCCGGACGCAGCAGGGCTTTGTCGAGGATGTCGGCGCGGTTGGTGGCCGCCATGACGATGACGCCGTCGTTGGCCTCAAAGCCATCCATCTCGACCAGCAGCTGGTTCAGGGTCTGCTCGCGCTCGTCGTGGCCGCCGCCCAGACCGGCACCGCGCTGGCGGCCCACTGCGTCGATCTCGTCGATGAAGATGATGCAGGGCATGGTCTTTTTGGCCTTGTCAAACAGGTCGCGGACACGGGATGCGCCGACGCCGACGTACATTTCCACAAAGTCGGAGCCGGAGATGGAGTAGAACGGCACCCCGGCCTCGCCTGCGCAGGCACGCGCCAGCAGGGTCTTGCCGGTACCCGGAGGGCCGACGAGCAGCACGCCATGGGGGATGCGCGCGCCCAGAGAATTGAATTTGTCGGGGCTCTTGAGGAACTCGACGACTTCCTTCAGTTCTTCCTTTTCTTCATCCTCACCGGCAACATCGGCAAAGGTGGCCGTCTTTTTGTTCTCATGCTCGTCCTTGACTTTCGCCTTGCCGACGTTCATGATGCCACCGCCGCCGGCACCGCCCCGCATCATGGAGAAGAGCAGGAAGCCGGTGCAGCCCAGCATCCCAAGGTAGAAGATGATCTCCATCCAGGGGATGGTCTCTTTCAGGGAGGTGTAATCGTAGGTCATGGGCGCATCGGGGTTTGCTGCGTCGTAAGACTCGATATACTTGTCCACGTTCTCAATGAAAACGTAGGCGTAGGGCAGCTTGTAGCGGACGGTCACGGTGCCGTCGTTCTCCTTGACTGCGCCGGTGGACTCCGACGCCGTGGAGAACATCCCGCTCAGCAGGCCGCCGGTGCTCTCACTGCTGGAGACCGAGGTGGTATCCGGCAGGGGCAGGTCGCCTGCTTTCAGGTTCAGGGTGATGACGCTGGTGTTGCGATCCAGCGTAAAGCTGGTGACCTGATTGTGCTCAAAGTAATGGACCACCGTGGAATAGCTCATGGTCGAGCCTCTGGCGGAGCCGGTGGTATTGCCCAGCACCGACCAGAGCATCAGCACCACGGCCAGTGCGATCGCAAGGATCAGCGGGTTAAAACGAGGACGTTTGGATTGCAAGAAAATCAACTCCTAATTATTTTTCGTATACTTCCGGCTTCAGCACGCCGACATAGGGCAGGTTGCGGTATTTTTCGTCGTAGTCGAGGCCATAGCCCACCACGAACTCATCCGGCACCTGAAATCCCTCGTAATCCGGGGCGATATCGGCCTTGCGGCGGCTGGGCTTGTCGAGGATGGTGCAGATCTTGACCGAGTTGGGGTTCCGCATCTTGAGCATCGGCACAAGCTTTGAAAGGGTAACGCCGGTGTCAAGGATGTCCTCCACGATCAGCACGTCCTTGCCGGAGAGGTCGCCGTCCAGATCTTTGATGATCTTGACGAGGCCGCTGGTGGTGGTGTTGCTTCCGCCGTAGCTGGACACCACCATGAAGTCGATGCTGCACGGGATGCGGATGGCACGCATCAGGTCGGCCATAAAGACCACCGATCCCTTGAGGATCGAGACGAGAACCAGATTTTTGCCTGCATAATCCCTGCTGATCTGCTCACCCAGCTCGGCAACTTTGGCTTTGAGCTGCTCTTCCGAGACCAGAACGTTCTTGATATCATCGTTCATGCTCATGATCGTATTCCTCCATTTTTTCCAATTCCAATTCCAGAATGTTCTTCGTGTTTTGATCCGGGGCAAGGCCGTCGGCAAATCCTCCGCCGCAGACCCATACCACCTCGCTGCCTGCCGCAAGCAGCGGCAGCATCCCGCGCTGGGCGACCGGAACGTTCGCTTCGTTCATCCATTTGCGCAGCTCCTTGCGCAATCCGCGGCCGGCCGGCCGGAATCCGTCGCCCGGCTGACGGCTGCGCAGGCAAAGCACAGGGTACAACATCATTATTCTAGCATAATCCGCCTGATTTTTTAAGTCTTTTTTGTGAACGGCCTGTGTTTTTTCTGGAAAAGCAGCCGGAAACACCCGGGTGATCAGCTTCCAGCCGTTTGGCAGACGGTATTCGACCCCATTCCGGGGCACAAAAGGCCGACAGAACGCCTGTGTTTCGGGCAGGCGTTCCGGCGGTTCTTCCCGCCGCAGGCAGCCGCCCGCGATGCCAAAACGCACCTTCCCGGTGAGCTGCACCGCACCGCTCCCCTGCCGGACGATCTGTGCCAGCAGGCGGATGTATTTTTCCTCGGCATCCCGCTCGGGAGATACCAGCCGATGCAGTGCCGTCTCCAGCAGCAGTGGGTCGGCGTCCTGCAAGTCTGCCAGCCGCCACCGCCCTTTGCCGCAGCACGCGGTATCGAGCAGATGCTCCGCCTGACGGGAAAGATAGGCGTCGGCCTTGGCCGCTTTCTCGCAGAAGCGAGCCAGATTTTCCTCCGCCGCGCTGTTGGCCGACCGGAGAGCCGGCAGCGCGACATGACGCAGGCGGTTCCGGGCATAGGCGTCTCCCGCATTCGTCTCGTCGGTCACCCAGCCCTGCCCCAGCTCCCGGCAGACCGTCTCGGTCTCCTGCCGGGTCAGGCAGAGCAGCGGGCGGCAGAAGCCCTCCCGCAGGGGGCGGATGCCCGCTGCCCCGTGCAGCCCGGTGCCCCGTGCCAGCCGGAACAGCAGCGTTTCGGCCTGATCGGTAGCAGTATGGGCGGTTGCGACCCGGGTTATCCCATTTTCGACCCGCAGGGCGTCGAAGCAGCCGTAGCGCAGGCGGCGCGCCCAGTCCTCGCCGGGATGGGCGGGGATATCCCCCCGCTCCGCCGCCCGGAACACCCGCAACGGCACCCCCAGCGCAGCACACGCCTCCCGGACAAATCGCTCATCCCGGTCGGCAGCCTCGCCCCGCAAGCCGTGATTGACATGGCAGGCCGAAAGCGCGTACCCGAACACCGGCTGCAGCCCCAGCAGCAGCCGGAGCAGAGCCATGCTGTCGGCTCCGCCGGACACCGCCGCCGCGATCTGCACCGGCGTGTCCGGGTTTTCCGGCCGGAACAGCCCTTCTTCCCGGCAGAACCGCTCCACCCGCGTTTGAATATCGCTGTATCGTTCTTTCATGGCAAAACCGATCTATACTCAGCGTTTAAAATCAATATCCATAAACCGGGTGTGTGCGCCATCCCAGCCCAGCGGAACAACGCTCGTCTCGCCGTGGCGGTTTTTGGCCACAATGCACTCGGCCGTGTCTGCATCCACATCCGAGCCGTCCGGGTTCTGGCTGGCGTAGTAAGAATCGCGGTACAGGAACAGAACGCAGTCGGCGTCCTGCTCGATGGAGCCGGAGTCACGCAGGTCGGACAGCTGGGGGCGGTGGCTCGAGTTGTTGCCCTGCTTTTCCACCGCACGCGACAGCTGCGACAGCGCGATGATGGGCACGTTCATCTCCTTGGCCATGATCTTGAGGTTTCGGGTGATGGAGCTGATCTCCTGCACGCGGTTCTCGCTGCGCTGGCCGGTGCTCATCAGCTGGAGATAGTCGATGATGATGAGGCCGACGTTGGGGCGGGCGGGATCCTGATTGACCCGGCGGATCTTGGCCTTCATCTCCGTGATGGTAATGTTGGAGGTGTCGTCCATATAGATGGGCGCATCGTGAAGCTTTTCGGTGGCGAGAGCCAGATATTCCCAGTCCTCCGCCCGAAGCGCACCGGTGCGGAACGCCTGACTGTCGATGCCGGCCTCCGACGAGAGGATGCGGTTGGTCAGCTGTTCTTTCGTCATTTCAAGGCTGAAGATCGCCACAGGCACTTTCTGCTGCATGGCAACTTTGGTGGCGATGTTCAGCGCGAAGCTGGACTTGCCCATACCGGGGCGGGCCGCCAGAATGATAAGGTCGCCGCGGCCCAGACCCGTCAGCACCGTATCCAGCAGCCGGAATCCGGTGGGGATGCCCTTATACTTTTCGGCATCGGGGCCGCTGATCTTCTGCAGGTTGGTCAGCGTCTCGACCATGCTGGACGAGAGCGGGGTCAGCGCACTGGAATCCCGGCCGGAGCGGATCTCATAGATCCGCTGCTCGGCGTTTTCCAGCAGCAGGTCGGCGTCCTGCTCGTCACCGGCATCCTCAAGGATGTCCTTTGCCACGCCCATCAGCTGGCGCACCAGATATTTTTCCTGCACGATCTGGGCGTAGGCCTTGACGTTGGAGATGCTGGGCACCGTCTCGGCCAGACCCGTCAGATAGACTTTTGCATCGTCCGCACTGGGGAACACGCCGTCTGAAACGACTGCGTCCAGCAGGGTCACAAAGTCGATGGTCTGGTCGTTGGTGAAGAGCCGCAGCATCTCGGAGTAGATCTGCGCATTCTGCCGGGTGTAGAACATCTCCGGCCGGATGATCTCGACCAGATCGGTCAGGGTATCGGGCTTGAGCAGCACCGCACCCAGCACGCTCTGCTCTGCCTGCAGATTGTACGGCAGATTGATGCCTACGCTCTCGAGATTCAGTTCATTGGAATAGCGTCGTTCGTTGGGCATAATGGGTTCTCCTACACAAAAAACGCCCCCTGCTGTGAGGGGGCGCAGACAAAGCAGAGGTTAGGCCTGCTCCACTTCCACCTGAATCTTGAAGGAAGCAACAACACCGACGTGCAGACGAACCTTGCCATTGAAAACACCGGCGTCCTTGATGTCCTTGGTCTCCATCTCGATCTTCTTCTTATCGACGGGCGCACCGCACAGCTCGGTCAGGGCTGCGGCCACTTCCTTGCCGGTGACCTTGCCGTGCAGACGGCCGGAGGCACCGCCCTTGGCCTTGATGACGACGGTCTTGCCGTTGATCTTGGCGGCCAGTGCCTGTGCAGCGGCCACATTCTCAGCCTCATGGAAATCCGCAGCAGCTTCTTTGCCGCGTGCGATATTCACTGCGCTTGCGTCAGCCACAGAAGCCAGCTTGCGCGGGAACAGAAAGTTGCGGGCGTAGCCGTCGGAGACCTCGTGGATCTCGTCCTTCTTGCCGATGCCCTTGACGTCCTGATGCAAAATCACTTTCATGATGTTATCCCTCACTTCTCACCTGTTGTCAGGTGCGGTTTTGTAATTTAAGTATACAGCAATTGAACCGCTCCGTCAACGCTGATTGCTGTCCGCCGGTTTCTTGGCTCTCCCTTTGGGAGAGCTGTCTGCGCAGCAGACTGAGAGGGCATCCCCGGCAGGTCAGCGATGACGGAGAGGTTTTACCTCAGCTCTTTCTCCGCCACAGACAAGGCAACCTCGATCACTTTGTCCATGTCGTAATACTTATACTCTCCCAGACGGCCGCCAAAGACCACATTCGGCTCGGCGTCGGCCATCTTCTTGTACTCGGCATAGAGCGCACCGTTCTTTTCGTCGTTGACGGGATAATACGGCTCATCGCCCTTCTTCCACTCCGCACTGTACTCCCGGCTGATGACGGTCTTGGGCTGGGTGCCGAACTCAAAGTGCTTGTGCTCGATGATGCGGGTGTACGGGGTCTCCGCGTCGGTGTAGTTGACGACCGCGTTGCCCTGATAGTTGTCGGTGTCCAGCACCTCGGTCTCAAACCGGACGCTGCGGTACTGCAGGGCACCCAGCTTGTAGCCGAAGTAGGCGTCCACGGGGCCGGTATAAACGACCCGCTCTGCCAGAGCGTCCAGCGCAGCTTTGTCGGCCAGATAGTCCACGTTCAGGCGGGTCTCCACCCCGTCCAGCATCTTCTCGACCATGGCGGTGTAGCCGCCGTTGGGGATGCCCTGATACAGCGCGTTGAAGTAGTTGTCGTCGTAGGTGAAGCGGACCGGCAGACGCTTGATGATGAAGGCCGGCAGCTCGGTGCAGGGGCGGCCCCACTGCTTGCCGGTGTAGCCCTTGATGAGCTTTTCGTAGATGTCGGTGCCCACCAGACTGATGGCCTGCTCCTCGAGGTTCTGCGGGTCGGTGATGCCGGCCTCCGCCTTCTGCTCCTCGATCTTGGCCTTGGCCTCGGCGGGCGTCACCACACCCCACATCTTGTTGAAGGTATTCATGTTGAAGGGCAGATTGTAGATCTCGCCGTGGTAGTTGGCCACCGGGCTGTTGGTGTAGCGGTTGAACTCCGCGAACTGGCTGACATACTGCCAGACCGCTTTGTTGTTGGTGTGGAAGATATGTGCGCCGTAGCGGTGGACATTGATGCCCTCCACCGGCTCGGTGTAAATGTTGCCTGCGATGTGATCCCGCTTGTCGATGACGAGGCAGCGTTTGCCCGCTTTTTTGGCTTCGTGTGCAAACACCGCGCCGTACAGACCGGCACCTACGATCAGGTAATCATATTGTTTCATCGTTGTTTCTCCTGTTTCAGTTCATCGGGGCCGCTCTTTTTCTGCGACTCCCGGTATTGGTCGATGGCGGTCTGGATGCGGGCGCGGGCAGCTTCCGGGGTGATGTGCTTGATCTGCGCCGCCGCCATGGTCTGGTGGCCGCCGCCGCCCAAGCTTTCCATAATGACCTGCACGTTCACCGCGCCAAGGCTCCGGGCAGAGACATTCACGCCGGTGCCCACCTGCACTGCCACAAAGCTGGCGTCCACGTTCTGGATGGTCAGCAGGTCATTGGCCGCCTGTGCCACCGCAACGCGGGCTTCGGGAGCCACCTCCCCGCCCACCGAGATGGCGCAGTTTTTATACATCTGCGCAGCTTCCACCAGCGCAGCCTTGGCATTGTATTCCACCATGGTCACGTCGAAAAGCTGGCGCACCCGCTCCGTCTCCGCCCCATAGCGGCGGAGCGCGGCGGCGGCTTCAAAGGTGCGGACGCCGGTATGCAGGGTGAAATCCCGGGTATCCAGCATGATGCCGGAGAGCAGACCCTCGGCCTCGATCGGATTGGGCTTGTTCTCCCGGCTGCCGACGTATTGCAGCAGCTCGGTGACCAGCTCACTGGCCGAGGAGGAATACGGCTCGTGGCAGACCAGAGCCGGGTTCTCGATGAAGCCCACGCCCTTGCGGTGATGGTCGATGACGGCCACCTTGCCGCATTTTTCGAGGATCTCCCGGCTTTCGACCAGATTGACCTGATATGTATCCACGACGACGCAGAGCGTCCGCTTCGAGAGGATGGGCAGTGCCCCCTTCGGGTCGATGAAGTCATCCGCCTGCCCTGCTTTCACCAGCGCGTCGATCAGGCTCCCGGCCAGCGTCGCATCCCGCCGGACGGCAATGACCGCCGGAACATCGCAGATCTTGCAGATCCGCAGCACGCCCTCGGCCGCGCCGATGGCGTCGAGATCGCTCATCCGGTGCCCCATGATGACCACATGATCGGCTTCTTTGATGAGCTTCACCAGCTGGTCGGCCACGATGCGGCTGCGGACCTTGCTCCGTTTTTCCACGCCGTGGCTCACGCCGCCGTAGAAGGTAAAGCCATCCGGCGTCATCTCTGCGGCCTGATCGCCGCCGCGCCCCTGCGCCATGTCAAGAGCCTGCACCGCCATATCCTGCGCTTCCCGCAGGGTCTTGGCTCCGCGGCCGATGCCGATGGAAAGCGACAGGTTCACGCTGGGGTCAAGGGCGCGGATCTTGTCCAGCACATCGTACCCCCGCTTGGAAAACTGTTCCAGCTGCCGCTCCTCTACCACCGCGATGTACCGGCCGCTGGCGACCCGGCGCAGAAAGCCGGTGCCCCGCCCGATCATCTCCTCAAGGACGCGGTTGATGCCCTCCAGCAGGCGGGCGCGTTCACTGTCCAGCATATCGCCGAACACATCGTCGTAGCCGTCCACCAGAAAGACCAGATATCCCGGGCGGCTGGCTTTGTACTCGGCCTCCACCTTGCGCAGAGCCGTTTCTTCGTTGAAGATCAGCAGCGTCATGGACTCGGCGTTGCCCGGCACCGTGGAGCTGTGGACATTCCACACGCCCTCTGCCAGATTCAGCTGCTGCCCCTCCGGGGTGCGGGCAGCCTGCAGATCCAGACCGGGCAGCACTTTTTGTGCCCGGCTCATCAGCAGATCCCCGCCTTTCAGGATGCGCTCCCGGAAGGCGGTGTTGTACCACAGCACCGTCTCGCCCGAGAGGATGGCTGCCGGCTGGGACAGCGGTTCCAGACTGAACTTCGCCTTGGATTTCCCGAAATCGCCGCCGCAGATCCACCGGGCCACCCAGCCGCGCAGCTGGCAGCGGAACACCACCACACCGACGCCCCAGAACACCACCAGCACCAACAGCACCGGCCAGACCGCCGGACGCGCGGCCAGCAGAGCCAGCACCAGCAGGCCGCAGAGGATCGCCAGACTGACCGTCAGCATTTCCAGAGTCCATCTTGGTTTCTTGTTCATGAAATATGCCTCCTGCCGTCGGCGTTCCGGGGCCGTGTGCCCGGCAGCCGGTACGGAAAAATCAGACCTCCATCAGGATGGGAAGGATCATCGGGCTGCGCTTGGTGCGGCGGTAGATGTAGCTGCTCAGAGCCTCCCGCACCCGGGTCTTGACGCTGTTCCAATCGCGGACGTGCTCTTCCACGCAGCGGTCAAGAGCCGTCTCCACGATGCTCTGGGCACCGTCCATCAGGCTCTCGTTCTCCCGCACATAGACGAAGCCGCGGCTGACCAGATCGGGTCCGGCCAGCACCTTGCCGGTCTTGCTGTCCACGGTGGCCACGATGATGACCAGACCATCCTCGGACAGGTGCTTGCGATCCCGCAGCACCACATTGCCGACGTCGCCCACGCCGAGGCCGTCCACCATGACGGCTCCGGCGGTGACCGGCTCGCCCAGCTTGATCTCATCGCGGGTCAGGATGACGTTGGAGCCGTTCTCGGCGATCAGAATGTTGCTGGTGGGGATGCCGAGGCTGGCCGCGGTCAGCGCGTGCTTTTTCAGCTGCTTGTACTCGCCGTGTACCGGCAGGAAATACTTGGGGCGCGTCAGGGTGAGCATCAGCTTCTGCTCTTCCTGACAGGCGTGACCCGAAACATGGACGTCGTACATACTCTCGTAGATGACCTCTGCACCCAGCAGGAGCAGGCCGTTGACGATCTTGGTCACGCTCTTCTCGTTGCCGGGGATGGGGTTGGCTGAGATGATGATGAAATCTCCCGGGCCGACCCGCACCTGGCGGTGGCTGCAGGATGCCATGCGGGACAGTGCGCTCAGCGGCTCGCCCTGACTGCCGGTGGTGATGAGCACCACCTGCTCGGGCGGGTACTGGTTCAGCTCTTCCATGCTGATCAGGGTGCCCTCGGGGATGTGCATATAGCCCAGCTCCTGCGCCATGGCCGTGTTGTTGACCATGCTGCGGCCGCTGAACGCCACCTTGCGGCCATCTTCCACGGCCAGATCAATGATCTGCTGGACGCGGTAGATGTTGGACGCAAAGGTTGCAATGATGATCCGCTTGTTCCGCGCCCGGGCAAACAGACTGCGCACCCCGGCGGCCACTTTCTGCTCCGTGGCGGTAAAGCCCGGCCGCTCCGCGTTGGTGGAGTCGCTCAGCAGAGCCAGCACGCCCTTCTGCCCATACTCCGAAAGGGTGGTCAGGTCGGTCACGCCGCAGGCCAGCGGGGTGTAGTCGATCTTGAAGTCGCCGGTCTGGATGACGGTACCCGCCGGGCTGTCGATGGCAAACGCCAGCGAATCCGGGATGGAGTGGTTGACATGGATCGGCTCGATGGTAAAGCAGCCCAGCTTGAACTTCTGCTTGGGCGTGATCTCGACGAACTTGGTCTTGCCCGCCAAGCCGAATTCCTCCAGCTTGTTCTTGATGAGGCCGCAGGTCAGCCGGGTGCCGTAGATGGGCAGATCGAACTTCTGGAGCAGATAGGGGATGCTGCCGATGTGATCTTCGTGGCCGTGGGTGATGAGCAGACCCTTGATCCGATCCTTGTTCTGCACCACAAAGGTGAAGTCGGGGATGACCAGATCCACACCGAACATATCGCTGTCCGGGAAGACGAGGCCGCAGTCCACGATGATCATGTCGCCGCAGCACTCATAGACGGTCATGTTCTTGCCCACTTCGCCAAGGCCGCCCAGCGGATAGATGTGGATGGGCACTGCCGCTTCCTTGGGCTGCTGGGGGCGGCGGGGACGCCGGTTGTAATAGGGGCGGCGGGTGGTGCGGGGACGCTTCTCGCCCGCTTCGCCTGCTGCATTTGCTGCTTTGGGTGCGCCGTTGACCGGTGCGTGTGCTTCTTTTGCCTGTGCCATTCGTACCTCCAAAAATAATCACAAAACACAGGCTCGCCCTCGGTGGGGCGGCCTGCGCGGTCTGGGAGCAGCCGCTTTCAGGGGCGGCGGCTCAACTGGTTCCGTATAGAATGTATTGTGTCAGCGTTTTTTCTTCACGCTGGTGGTTCCGCAAACAAGTTTGGCCTGTTCAGTCCATCTGTTCGATGCGACCGCGGCCGATCTGCCAGAACGCCCTGAGCATCCGGCTTCCGGGTGCTCCTATACGCTTTTCGTTGGAATAAGTATAGTATTTCTCACCCTTTTTGTCAATTCCAAGGTTTGGCAGCGGGGCGGCGATTTATGCGCTCCCTCTTGACAGAACGAAAAAAATAGCTCTAAATAAAGATATCTTAATACTGTAGGAGAAGCAGATGAAACAAGTTGAGGTTTACACCGACGGTGCGTGCAGCGGCAATCCCGGGCCGGGCGGCTGGGGAGCCGTGCTGCGCTACCGGTTCAACGGCAAAGTCTACGAGAAAGAGCTGAGCGGCGGCGACGCTTCCACCACCAACAACCGGATGGAGCTGACGGCCTTCATCGAGGCGTTGCGCCAGCTGAAAGAACCCTGCGACGTGCGCCTGTGCTCGGACAGCCAGTATGTCATCAACGGGCTGGAAAAGGGCTGGGCAAAAGGCTGGAAACGCCGCGGCTGGAAAAAGTCGGACGGCTCCCCTGCCCTGAACCCGGATCTCTGGGAGCAGGCTCTGGAACAGGAAGCACGCCACAAGATCACGTACGTCTGGGTCAAAGGCCACGCCGGACACCCGGAAAATGAACGCTGCGACCAGCTTGCGGTCGCCCAGAGCCAGGCACATGGCGGGAGACAAGGACGATGAACGACGCATTTCTGCCCGGAAACGGGTTCGACACCTATGAGACACAGGATCGGGTACTGGTCGGTCTGACCGGAAGCCGCGGCTCCCGCGCCGTGATCCGTATTTTACAGCAGCAGGGCTTTGCCGTGGTCAGTGCCGTGGTCAAACTCGCGGACACGCCGGAGGAAGCCGCAACCGTCAAGGCGGCAAAAGAAGCCGCCGCGAAGCTTGGCGTCGAGTGCGTCACCCTGAATGCCGCCGCCCTGCGCGAAGCAGAACCGGAACCGGTGGCCGCCCGGCTGGACGCCCTGCTGACCGCCGCCGACAAGCTGGGGGTGCAGTACATCGCCACCGGCCACCATGCCCGCATCGAGACCGGCAGCGACGGCACCAACACCGTCCTCGCCCCGGCGGGTTCGGCTCCGGACGAAAGCAGCCTGCTCTGCGCCCTGCCGCCGGAGACGCTGGCACGGCTGATCCTGCCTCTGGGCGAATTCGACCCTGCGGATCTCGACGCGCTGGCCGCAGAGCTGGGGCTGGACTAAGCCCCGAAGGAGGGTTTTATGCTGGAGATCGTCTTCAACGAAAGTGCCGCCGGGAGCCTGAAATGCGGCATCGGGCGGGGGATCGAATGCGGCGGGGTCACCGCCATCGCCCTCCTGCACGAGGACGGCCATCCTGCCACCGAAGAAGAGCGGGAAGCTGCCCGGAAACAGCTGGCCGAACGCGAAGCACGCGACCGTCAAAAGCGGGCGCAGGCGATCCCGCTGGACGGCAGCCCCACGGACATTCTTGCGTTCTCCGCTGCGTTCAGCGTCGGGTCACTGGCCGACGACCGCCCGGACTGCCTCGGCGAGAACCGCTTGGCAGCTCTGCGCCTGCTGACCGGCTGCTATCCGGCCGATGCCGCAGACGCCGCTTCGGATCTGCTCACCCACGCCCGGAAAAACCTTGAAACGCTCCTGCGCCGTGTCCGGCAGGGCGAGGGCGTCCGGATCTGGTGCAGCCAATCCCCCGACGAGCAGTGCGGCCTGTACTGGCTGGCCGCGCAGCTGGCTGCAGCCAAGCGCACGCCGGAGGTCACGCTGGTCACGCTGCCCGCGTTCGAGGAGCGGCGGGATGGGGTCGTCGTCCGCCGCACCAGCTTCGGCGAGGTCGCCCCGGAGGAATGGGGGCGGCTGGCACAAAACGGCGTTCCTCTGCCGAAGAATTATCTCTTGGGTCTATCGAGCCGCTGGGCGCAGCTCCAAGCGGAAGACGCCCCGCTCCGCGCCGTGGTCAACGGCCAGCTCGTCAGTGTGCCGGAAGCTTTCTACGATCCCTTCCTCCTGCGGGAGCTGGACGCCCTGCCCGATGAATTCCGGGAAGCGAAGCTCATCGGCCTCACCATGGGGAAATACCAGCTCGGCGTCAGCGACGGCTGGTACGCCCACCGCATCGGGCAGCTGCTCCAAGAAGGCCGACTCGTTCCCCTCACCAAGCCGGAAGAGGGCTGCCCCACCTATCATCGGATCCTGCGCAAAGCATAAAAAATCACCCGCAGACCGGAGGCTGTTCTTCTCCGGAATGCGGGTGATTTTTGCTGCGGATGACTGTATTTTTGTATTATCGCTTGTACTTGGCCGCGGTCTGCAGACGCTGCATGGCGCGGTCAAGGGCGATCTTGCTCTGATAGTATTCGTGCATACTCTGCTTGTGCTGGAGCCGCTCTTCGGCACGGATGCGGGCGGCCTCGGCACGGTTGCGGTCAATGTCCTCCGGACGCTCCGCGCTGTCCACAAGGAGCAGCGTAAAGGTCGGAGTGACCTCAGCGATGCCGTCGCCCACCAGCACATCCCGGGTCTCGCCGTTGACGGTGAAGTGCAGGATCCCCATGTGCAGAGCCACCAGCACCGGGCTGTGCCCGGCCTGAACGCCGTACACGCCGTCGCCGGTGGGAAGGATCAGGCTCTCGCAGTCGCCCTGATAGAACTCCCCGCTGGAAGCCGTGATGTTCAGCATGAACTTGTCCATCAGACGGCACCGCCCTTTGCTTCCTCTGCCATCTTATCGGCGTACTTCTTGCGGGCATCGTCCAGTGTGCCGACGTTGAAGAATGCCCACTCGGGCAGATCGTCGCACTTGCCGTCCACAATGGCGGCAAAGCCCTTGACGGTCTCGGCCAGCGGCACATACTTGCCCTTCAGACCGGTAAAGTTCTCGGCCACGGCAAAGGGCTGCGACAGGAACTTCTGCAGCTTGCGGGCGCGGGTGACGGTCAGCTTGTCGTCCTCGCTCAGCTCATCCATGCCCAGAATGGCGATGATGTCCTGCAGCTCCTGATACCGCTGCAGCGTAGCCTGCACCTTGCGGGCCACGCGGTAGTGCTCTTCGCCCACGATGTCGGCTTCCAGAATACGGGAAGTAGATGCCAGCGGATCGACAGCCGGGTAAATGCCCTGCTCCACGATCTTACGGCTCAGAACGGTCGTTGCGTCCAGATGGGCGAAGGTCGTTGCGGGAGCCGGGTCAGTCAGGTCATCGGCCGGAACGTAGACAGCCTGCACCGAGGTGATGGAGCCGTCGCGAGTGGAGGTGATGCGCTCCTGCAGCGCGCCCAGCTCATTGGCCAGCGTCGGCTGATAACCGACGGCCGAGGGCATACGCCCCATCAGCGCGGAGACCTCGGAGCCTGCCTGCACGAAACGGAAGATGTTGTCGATGAAGAGCAGCACATCCTTGTGGGTCTCCTCGCGGAAGTATTCTGCCATGGTCAGGCCGGTCTCGGCGACCCGCATACGGGCTCCGGGAGGCTCGTTCATCTGGCCAAAGACCAGCGCGGTCTTGTTCAGAACACCGGACGCGTTCATCTCGCCCCACAGGTCGCAGCCCTCGCGGGAACGCTCGCCGACGCCGGTAAAGATGGAGTAGCCGCCGTGCTCGGTGGCCACGTTGTGGATCAGCTCCTGGATCAGCACGGTCTTGCCGACGCCTGCGCCGCCGAACAGACCGATCTTGCCGCCCTTGGCATAGGGAGCCAGCAGGTCGATAACCTTGATGCCGGTCTCCAGAATTTCCGTTGCAGGTTTCTGCTCAGCGAAGCTGGGGGCTTTGCGGTGGATGGGCCAGTGGGGTACCTCGTCCACAGAGCCCTTGCCGTCGATGGGGCGGCCCAGCGGGTCGAACATACGACCCAGCGTAGCCTCGCCCACGGGGGCGGTCAGGCCATGACCGGTAGCCGTCACGACCATCCCCTTGCCCAGACCTTCGCTGGCAGAAAGCATGATGCAGCGCACGGTGCTCTCGTTGACGTGCTGGGCGACTTCCATGGTGCGCTCGGTGTCCTCAGCGGTCACCGTCAACGCCTCCTGAAGAGCCGGCAGCTTGCCATCGGTGAACTTGACGTCCACCACAGGGCCCGCTACGCGAATAATAGTTCCCTGTATCATACAATTGCCTCTCAACTATTAGATGTGGTCAACCTCTCAGTCGAGCGATCGCTCGCCAGCCGTTCCCCTTCTGGCACTAACGTGCCACCTCCCCCGACCGGGGGAGTCTTTCCTAGTAGGGGAGCCTTTGGCAAATAGATCAAGCTAAAATCGACTGCCAAGGCCTCTCCTCCGTAGGAGAGGTGGCAATGCGAAGCATTGACGGAGAGGTTATTCATTATTTTTTACCGCCGCCGCACCGCCGATGATCTCGGTGATCTCCTGCGTGATGGAGCCCTGCCGGGTGCGGTTGTACTCCAGCTGCAGGTCGCGGATCATATCGTTCGCACTCTTGGTGGCCGAGTCCATGGCGGTCATGCGGGCACTCTGCTCGGCACAATAGCTCTCGGTCATTGCACCAAAGATCATGCCGTGCATATAGATGGGAGCCGTCTGCTCGAACACCGTCCATGCATCCGGCACCATCTCCACCTCGCCGCGGGGGTCACCCAGACCCTTGGGGGCGGGCTGCAGATGCGCCCGATCCAGCGGCAGCAGCCGAACCATGACCGGCTCGCTGGTCAGCGCGTTCTGGATCTTGGTGTAGATCAGGTAGATCTCGTCCAGATTGCCCGCCTTGAAATCGTCGATGGCGTCCACCGTGATGTCACGGGCACGCTGCAGCGTCGGAGCCGTTGCGCCGTACTGGAATTCCTCCACCAGACGGGGATCTTTGTGGAGCAGTGCGCGGTAGCCGGTCTGCCCGATGACGTAGAACTTGGCGTTGGGGTCATCCCCGGCTTCCGCCTTGAGGAATTTGATCAGATTCTGGTTGTAGGCACCTGCCATGCCCTTATCCGCCGTCAGCACGATGTAGGCCCGCTTGGGGGCTGCGGTGTTCCTCTCATGGAAGAAAGGATGCACCGGCTCATCGGGCAGATGGGGCACCACGCGGGAGATGGTATCTCTCATGCGGGTGAAATAGGGCTGGACGCTCTGGTAGCTCTGGCGTGCCTTGCGGAGCTTGGACGAGGAGATCAGATACATGGCGTTGGTGATCTTCTGCGTATCCTGAATGCTCTCGATGCGCTCTTTCAGCAGTTTACTGGACGGCATGGCTGTCGCCTCCCGCAAATGCTTTCCAAGCGTTCAGGATGATGTCCACCTGCTCGGGAGCAAGCTTGCCGGTGGTCTGGATCTCGTCCATGACGCCGGACACATCCGCGTGGAACTGACGCACAAATGCGGAGGTTTTTGCCCGCTGGTCGGCGGTGGGGATCGCATCGAGCGCGCCATGAGAGGCGAGGGTCAGGATGACGACCTGCTCGGCGTCGGACTTGGGCTGATACAGCGGCTGCTTGAGCATCTCCATCAGAGCCTTGCCGTGCTCGAGCTGGCGGCGGGTCTCCGCGTCCAGATCGGAGCTGAACTGTGCAAAGGACTCCATATCCTTGTACTGTGCCAGCTCAATGCGGAGGTTGGCGTTTGCCTTCTTCATGGCCTTGGTCTGGGCAGCACCGCCCACACGGGAGACCGACAGACCGACATTGACGGCCGGGCGGTTGCCTGCGTTGAACAGTGCGCTCTCGAGGAAGATCTGACCGTCGGTGATGGAAATGACGTTGGTGGGGATGTACGCCGAGACATCGCCGGCCTGCGTTTCCACGATGGGCAGTGCGGTGATGGAACCGCCGCCAAGGTCATCCCGCATCCGGCAGGAACGCTCCAGCAGACGGGAATGCAGATAGAACACGTCGCCGGGGTAAGCTTCACGGCCCGGAGAGCGGCGGAGCAGCAGCGAGATGGCACGGTAGGCCACCGCGTGCTTGGACAGATCGTCGTAGACGATCAGGACGCTCTTGCCCTGATCCATGAAATACTCGGCCAGTGCGGTACCGGCATAGGGTGCAATGTACTGCAGCGGTGCGCTGTCGCTGGCCGTTGCCGCCACGATGGTGGTGTAGTCCATGGCACCATGCTTCTTCAGATCCTCCGCAACGCGGGCGATGGAAGACGCCTTCTGGCCGATGGCGACGTAGATGCAGAGGACGCCGGTGTTCTTCTGGTTCAGAATGGCGTCGGTGGCGATCGAGGTCTTGCCGGTCTGGCGGTCGCCGATGATCAGCTCACGCTGACCGCGGCCGATGGGGAACATCGAGTCGATGGCAAGGATGCCGGTGTGGAGCGGCGTATCGACGCTCTGACGCTCCAGAATGCCGGGAGCCTGCTTCTCGATGGGGTTGTACCCTACGGCCTCGATGGGGCCTTTGCCGTCGATGGGCTCGCCCAGCGGGTCGATGACCCGGCCGAGGAAGCCCTCGCCCACCGGAATGCCCGCACGCTTGCCGCTGCGGGTGACCATGGTGCCGACGCCGACCGTCTCGGCCCCGTCGAACAGCATGATTCCCAGACGACCCGGCTCAACGCTTTCGACCATGCCCTTGGCACCGTTCTCGAAGGTGACGATCTCGCCGTATACTGCGCGATCCATGCCCTCGACCTGCACGATGCCGTCGGCAGAGGCGATGACCACGCCGCCCTCTGCACTGGTGGCAGCGGGTTTGTAGTCCTCGATGCGGGTCTTGAGGGTAGCCAGCGAAGGCTTGCCCTCCATCATCTTATCCAGCGTATGACGGCCGGAGTTGTCGAACAACCGGTCGCCCACCTGCAGCACATAGCCGGACAGCAGGCTCTCGTCTACGGCAACATCCAGCAGCACCTCGGTGGCGTCATACAGCTTCTTGATCTCGTTTTTGATGCGGGTGATGTCCTCTTCGCGGGGCTGATGCGCCGCGCGCAGATCGGCCTTGACGATCCGGTTGGCCGCGAAAAATTCGTTGCTGAACTCAGTTGCCATCGCCAACACCCGCTTTCTGCAGCAGATCGTCCAGCATCCGTGCATCATCCTGCTGGGTCAGGTTGCGCTCCAGCAGTTTCTCGCACATTGCACGGGCCAGTGCGGTGGTCTGGGCGTCGGCTTCGCGCAGCTTGTGCTGCCGCTCGGCCTCTGCCGCAGCCTTGCCCTCGGCCAGAATTGCATCGGCCTGATGCTGGGCGTCGGCAAGGAGCTGTTCTTTTTCTTTTTCCGCCTGCTTTTCGTAGGCTTCCCGACGCTGAGCCGCCTCAGCGTCCACATTGCGCAGCTTGTCCTGCGCAGCAGCCAGAGCCGTCTTTGCCTCCGTCTTGGAGGTCTCGGCGGCTGCCAGAGTGTCGTCCACCTGCTTCTGACGCTGCTCGATGATGTTCATGACAGGTTTGTACAGGAACTTCCGCAGCAGCAGGAACAGAACCAGAACGTTGACGACTGTATACAGAAGATTGATGTTCAGTGTCAGCATTCGTCATGCCTCCATCATCAACCCAGGAACAGGATGATCAGCAGTGCAACAACGAAGCCGAAAATCGCAGTACCTTCTGCCAGAGCTGCACCCAGCAGCAGGTTGGTCTGGATCTTACCGGATGCCTCGGGCTGGCGGCTGATGGCCTCCGTTGCCTTGCCCGTTGCAATGCCGATGCCAATGCCGCCGCCAATACCAGTCAGTGCTGCAATGCCAGCACCCAGAGCTACCAATCCGTTCATAGTTATATCTCCTTTATTAGTTATAATTCTTGGCTCTCCCTTTGGGAGAGCTGTCACCGAAGGTGACTGAGAGGGTGAGCCTGCTATGGTTTTGCCCTCTCCGTCATGGCTTGCGCCATGCCAGCTCCCTCGAAGTGGGAACCCTTGGCAGGTCGGTCAAGCCGCTGCGTCAAACGCAGGCAGCTGAGCCCTGCGGCCAAGGGAAAGCCGTTGTTAGTCCTCGCCGCCGATGCTCTCTTTCATGAACAGCGACGTCAGGAACACGAACACATAGGTCTGGATCAGACCGTCGAACAAATCAAAGTACAGGCTGAACACCGCCGGAACGAACACCGGAACCACCAGCTTGATCAGCTCCATAATGACGAACGCGCCCAGCACGTTGCCAAACAGTCGCATACACAGGCTGGTAGGCCGGATGGCGATTTCGAGGATGTTCATCGGCGTCATGATCGGGGTAGGAGCCGTCAGGCTCTTGAGGAAGCCCACGCCGCCCTGCGCATGGATGCCGGCATACTCGATCAGCACAATGCTCATCAGTGCCAGTGCCGCTGTCACGTTCAGATCCTTTGTGGGCGGTTTGATGCCAAACACGCCGATCAGGTTGGAACAGGCGATATACAGAGCCACCGACATCAGATACGGCACATACCGCTTGCCTTTTTCGCCCAGCAGACCGATGAAGAAGTCGTTGATGGTGGTCACGACCAGCTCCAGAATGGCCTGCCGCCTGCTGATGTGATCGACTTTCAGGTTCCGGGTCAGCAGAATCGAGCCGACCACCAGAAACACCATGATGCCCCAGCTGACGACCACCGATTCCGGGATCTGCAGACCACCGACGGAGATCATCTCAACGTTCAGTTCTTCTTTCAGAGCCGCCGTCAATGCGTTCATCGTTCCGCCCCCTTTCCGTTGAGCCGCCTCGTGTCTGGAAATACAGGTGAATATACCGTTTCACTCGCTCTCCTTTCGTTCTTAATCTTATCAAAACAAACGTATTCTTGCTGAAAAAAGTAAGGAAGGCGATTGATTTCCATCTTGCGCCCTCCCATCCTTTCCATCCGAATGCTGTCGTTTGCGGCTGTTATCATAGCACGATTCCCGCGGATTGGATAGTCCCTTTTCCAACATTCTACTTTTTGTTATATTCCATTCCGCGTTCGTTTCAAAACTGTTGTGCATTTTGTGCAAATTCGCTCCTATTATCTGGGCTTATTGCACAATCTCTTTGCCATTTCTTATCCATTTCTTCCGGATTCTGCGGTCGTCGCGGAAGAAAACCGACTTCATTTTTGCTCAATATACACTGTCTGTATACCCACTATATAAAATTTATATGGGGAAACCGGCTGTCATACCCATAAATTTCCTTCAGCATACCGGGCTTCGATCGTCTCTATACCTATTTTATATGACGACGCCGCGATCAGTCGGCCTTTTCTGCCTTTTCACCGCGGCGGAAAATCAGGCGGAAAATGAATCGGGACAACGGGCCGCAGTAAAACATCTGCCAGCATAGAGCCATCGGGAAGTTGCAGCCGAACGTGTGCACCCAAGTGCCGAAGCTGGGTTCCTTGAACAGCAGCGTTGCAACAAGGCTCATGACCGGGCACATAATGCAGACGATCATCAGGGAGATGGCATAGGTGATAAACTGGGGCCGGTCGGTGGGGCGCATAAAGGTAAACGCCAGTCTGGTCGCCAGTTTCTCGACCACAAAGAACTCGAGAACAAAAGCGACCGGAACCATGATGGGCATTTCATGCAGTGCCATCACGAAGGTCGCATTGGTCACGCCGCCGGTATTCAGGGCGACATTGTAGACGATCATGCCATAGACCATGATGGTCGCCATGACGATGGTAAAGACAATTTTTTCCAGTAATGTTTTCGGCATTGAAGTGTACTCCTTTATTTTGTGTGGTGTCTGAACTTTCATCGCACAAAAAAGGAAGATCGGCGCGAACTTTCGTCTCGCCGATCTTCCTGCTGCGACTACCATTGATTGCTCCGGATTATACCACACCATTTTGCTGCTCGTAAGTGTCGGCAGATATTTTCTCACATTTTTCCAGAAATCCTCCACGCCAGATCGAAAACTCTGGACAGATCACCGTGCTGCTTTTCCCCGCCGAAAGCACGGACGGAGGCGTTGCTCTGCGCAGTTTTTTCCAGCTGTCTGAAAAGCACTCCCAACCGGATCTCGGGATGTTTTGGGGCATTTTCACAGTTTTTTGGTGATATCTTGAAAAAGACCGTCTATTTCTTTGTGAAGTCTGCGAATGGACAAAACCGCCTTTGGCGGGTATAATTAAGCCAGAAACCAGACAAGTACAGCAGAAGATCAAAAGAGATCTCACCCCGCTGACTTTAAGAAGGAAGGAGCGAAGACCGATGGTTGATATGGAACCCGCACAGTGTGGACAGACTGTCGGGGATCGCTGAGAAGCAAAACAGAGGCTCACCACAAACGGGATGTTTCCCCCGTATAAAAACACAACAAGATTGAGCCAGTCTTGAGCATCAAAAAATGCGAATCACAGCACAGTCTGTCAAACATAATTCCTCTGGCAATTCAAATAGATCCGCCGAAGGTGATTCCAATGATGAAAACTTTTGTACGGAGCATGATGTTTGAATAACCAGAAAGGAGCTACTCCAATGTACTAAGCAATGATCCCCAGCAAATCTAACTCGAAAGAATGTGGTAATATGAAATTCATCCTCATGATTCGTGTGCCGCAGTCCAACAGTTAAGAGAAGGGTCAGACCAATGTACAGGTAAATAAGTTCTTCTGCAACAAGATCCCAGTTCTTCATCGTTTCAAGGAGCGATTTCTATGAAACGTCTGGTACAGACCGAAAAATGACGAACCGAGGAGAAGAGGCTTATGACTCCGAAGAAGTAAGTATCCAGCCGGATGAGGGCTTGCAACCGCCTCATCCGGCTGGTTTTTTGTTTGCCGTTCTCCCCTCTCCTGCTTCATTTTCGTCCTTGTTTTTTCGCCACCCTATGTTATACTTGACAAAAAAGCAGGAGGTGCGATCTATGTTCAGCTCACTGATCTTTCCCATTTTCATCGTTGTGCTCTGGTTCATCGAAGGCATCTGGGATCTGATGGGCAAAGACCCTCTCATCCATTTGCCGTTCAACCAGTATGACCGTGACCCGGAATACCGCGCCATGTGGCAGAAGAAAAACGGCCTTTGGGAAATCGCCAACGGCATCGCAGGCTGTCTTTGCATCCTGCTGTTCCATTTCCCGACGATCCGCTCCGGGATCCTCCTTGCAATGGTCATCATCGACGCCGTGTACATCATCGCCTACGAATCGTGGGAGCACAGCAACGACTAAATTTTAAAAGCATCTTGCGCCTCCTGTTCCCTCATGTTACAATGAGGAAAAACGACAGGAGGATTTTTTATCATAGTCAAACACATCATTCTCTGGCAGCTCAAGGATGAGCTGTCCGACGCCGAAAAGACCGAGATCAAGGCGGGCATCAAGGCAGGGCTGGAAGGTCTGGCCGGGCAGATCCCGGGGCTGGTCGAGATCAAAGTGAATACCAACGGCCTGCCCTCTTCCAACGCCGACCTGATGCTGGATACCACCTTCGAGACCGCCGAGGCACTCAAGGGCTACTCTACCCATCCGGCTCATGTCGCTGTTGCCAACAGCAAGGTGCGCCCCTATTACAAAAACCGCGTCTGCCTCGACTACGAAGTCTGACCCTCTCAGGCGTCGCTCCGCTCCGCCAGCTCTCCCGAAGGGAGAGCCAAGACTCGGCTCCCACTTTGGGGGAGCTGTCTGCGAAGCAGACTGAGAGGGCAAGCCCGGCGGAGGCCGAGCACACAGTGCAGCGATACGCAGTTTATTTTTCAGTTGACAAACCCCTTATTTTTG
This sequence comes from uncultured Faecalibacterium sp., assembly GCA_934533135.1. Lineage (GTDB taxonomy): Bacteria > Bacillota > Clostridia > Oscillospirales > Ruminococcaceae > Faecalibacterium. The sequence continues at coordinate 37,667 of CAKTBG010000004.1, read as the reverse complement.
CGTATTATAGGTAGAGGATACAAGGGATCATTCTGCCCCTGAGAAAGCAATCGCTCTCGTCCTTGGCGGGCTTGGACCCGTCTGGGGCGGGAGCGTTTTTGCTGCCACGATAGAAAGGAAGAGAACTCCATGAGCGAGCACAAAACATTCTATATCACGACGCCGATCTACTACCCCAGCGACAAGCTGCACATCGGCCACAGCTACACCACCGTCGCCTGTGACGCACTGGCACGCTTCAAGCGGATGCAGGGCTGCGACGTCATGTTCCTGACCGGCACCGACGAGCACGGCCAGAAGATCCAGGACAAAGCGGCCGATGCCGGTGTGACCCCGAAGGAGTACGTCGATAAGATCGTCGCCACCGTCAAGGATCTGTGGAAGCTGCTGGACGTCAGCTACGACCGCTTCATCCGCACCACCGACGACTACCACATGGAGACCTGCCAGAAGATCTTTACCAAACTGTACGAGCAGGGCGACATCTACAAGGGCGAGTACATCGGCCACTACTGCAAACCCTGCGAGAGCTTCTGGACCGACAGCCAGCTGGTGGACGGCAAGTGCCCCGACTGCGGCCGTGAGGTCTACGACGCCCACGAGGAAGCCTACTTCTTCAAGACCGGCAAATATGCCGACCGCCTGCTCAAGCTCTATGAGGAGAACCCCCAGTTCATCCAGCCGGAGAGCCGGAAGAACGAGATGATCGCCTTCATCAAGCAGGGTCTGCAGGACACCTGCGTCTCCCGCACCTCGGTCAAGTGGGGCATTCCCGTTCCCTTTGACCCCAAGCACACCATGTACGTCTGGGTCGATGCCCTGAGCAACTATATCTCCGCGCTGGGCTACGGCAACGAGACCTACCACGATTACGACAAGTTCTGGCCGGCAGACCTGCACATGGTCGGCAAGGAGATCCTGCGCTTCCACACCATCCTGTGGCCGGCCATGCTGATGGCTCTGGATCTGCCCCTGCCCAAGCGCGTGTTCGGCCACGGCTGGCTGCTGATGAACGGCGGCAAGATGTCCAAGTCGGTGGGCAATGTCGTCGATCCCGTCATCCTCTGCGACCGCTACGGCGTGGACGCCATCCGCTACTTCCTGCTGCGTGAGATCCCCTTCGGCAACGACGGTATGTTCACCAACGAAGCCCTCATCAACCGCATCAACAGCGATCTGGCCAACGACCTCGGCAACCTGCTCAGCCGCACCGTCGCCATGTGCGAGAAGTACTTCGGCGGCACCGTCCACAACGTTGCCGGCACCGAGGCCATCGACACCGAGCTGGAGACCATGGTCAACGAGCTGACCGGCAAGGTCACCGCCGATATGGACAACCTGACCATCCCGCAGGCTCTAATGGAGATCTTCACCGTCATCCAGCGCGCCAACAAGTACATCGACGAGACTGCACCGTGGGCTCTGGCCAAGGACGAAGCCAACAAGGAGCGTCTGGAGAGCGTGCTGTACCACCTGTGCGAGGCTCTGCGCGTCTGCGGCATCCTGCTGAACGCCTATCTGCCCTCCACCGCTCCCAAGATGATGGAGCAGCTGGGTCTGGATGCTGCCGCCCTCGACCTGACCAAGACCGTTTACGGCGCACAGGAGACCTACACCGTCCACAAGGGCGATGCCCTGTTCCCCCGCATCGACGTGGCCAAGGAGATCGCCCACCTGAAGGAAGAGGACGAGAAGCGGAAAGCCGCTGCCGCCGCTGCAAACAAGGCCAAGGAAGAGGCAGAAAAGGCCAAGGCCGCCCCTGCTGCGGAGGAAAGCTCTGTCGATTTCACCCACGAGGAAGAGATCGCCTTTGACGATTTCTGCAAAGTCGAGCTGCGCGTGGCCGAAGTGCGTGCCTGCGAGAACCTGAAGGAGAGCAAGAAGCTGCTGCACCTGACCGTCTTTGACGGCGAGCGGGAACGCTGCATCCTCTCCGGCATCGCCAAATGGTTCAAACCGGAGGATCTGATCGGCAAGAAGATCGGCATCGTCGCCAACCTCGCACCCCGCCCCATGATGAAGGGCAAGTACATCAGCGAGGGTATGATCTTCGCCGCAGACACCGCAGACGGCGGCTGCTCCATCGCCTTCTACGGCGACGACACCCCCGTGGGCGCACGGATCCACTGAGTATGATGCAGGATCCGACATTGAATCGTGCCGAAAAGCTGGATCGCATCTTCGGCACCCCGGCTCTGGCCGTACTGCTGGCGATCTTCTGCAACTGCCTGTGGGGATCTGCCTTCCCCTTCATCAAAATGGGCTACCGGCTGTTCTCGATCGACGCCGCCGATACCCCCTCCATCCTCTGCTTTGCAGGCGTCCGCTTCATGCTGGGCAGCTTCCTCGTTTTGCTGGGCAGCTGCCTGCTGCAGGGCAAGTTCCCGCACTTTCCACGCGGAAAAGTCGCGCTGGAATCCTGCGCACTGGGTCTGTGGCAGACCACGGCGCAATACGCCTTTTACTATTCTGCTGTCGCCCTGCTGACGGGTGCTTTTGGCGGCATCCTGAACAGCACCCAGAGCTTTCTGGGCGTGATCTTCGCCCATTTCCTCTACGGCGACGCCGACCGGATGACCCCCGCCAAGGCGTTGGGCTGTGTGGTCGGCTTCGGCGGCGTTCTGGTGGCCACCATCGGCAACCACGGCAGCGGCAGTGCGTGGGGCATCTTCTGTATGCTGCTGGCGACGGTCATCTTTACCCTCTCCGGCCCATGGAACAAATCGGTGACGAAAAAAGCCGACAGCTTTGCCGTCTGTTTCCTCAACTTGTTCGTGGGCGGTCTGGCTCTGCTGGTCATCGGCCTTGCACTGGGCGGCCGCCTGCACGTCCAGAGTGTGCTGGCGGTCCTCGTCATGCTGTATCTGGCGTTCATCTGCGGCGCAGGGTACATCCTCTGGGCCTTGCTGATGAAGAACAACCCGGTCAGCCGCATCTCTGTGTTCGGCCTTGTAAACCCCGTCGTCAACGTCCTGCTCAGTGCTGTGCTGAACGGGGAGCCGCTCTTTGAGTGGCAGTACCTCGCTGCGCTGGCACTGGTCTGTGTCGGCATCTGGCTGGTCAACAAGGCCCCAAAAAAGGAGCGCACATGATCGGCCCCATCTTTGATACCCACGCCCATTACAGCTCCCGCGCCTTCGACGCCGACCGCTTTGCCTTGCTGGACAGCCTGCCCGAAAAGGGTGTTGTCGGCATCTGTGAGCAGGCCACCCATTCCGGCGATGCGCCCCGCTGCCTTGCGCTGGCGCACCGGTATCCGTGGGTCTATGCCGCCATCGGCATCCATCCGGAAAGCCTGCTTGCCGCCGCGGACTGCGGGGCGGAGGGGCCTGCCCCGACCGTCTCGGTCTATGGCGGCGACTGGCGCGCCGAAATGCGTGCTCTGGCTCCCTACTACGACGACCCCAAGGTGGTGGCCGTGGGCGAATGCGGGCTGGATTACCACTGGCCGGTGCCGAAAGACGCACAGCTTGCACTCTTTGAGGCAGAGATCCAACTGGCTCTCGAGTTGGACAAGCCGATCATCGTCCACGACCGGCAGGCGCACGCCGACGTCTATGCCCTGCTCAAGCAGTACCGGCCCAAGGGCATCGTCCATTGCTATTCCGGCAGTGCCGACGACGCGCTCTGGCTGGCCAAGCAGGGTCTTTTCTTCGGCTTCGGCGGTGCCTGCACCTTCCAAGGAGCCAAACGTGCCGCCAAAGCCATCGCCGCCCTGCCGCTGGAACAGATCGTTCTTGAGACCGACTGCCCGTATATGGCTCCGGAGCCGGTGCGCGGCACCCGCTGCGACAGCTCCCTGATCCGCTATGTGGGCGAATACATCGCTTCCGTCAAGGGCATCCCGCCCGAAGAGGTATTCCGGCAGACCGCGGAGAACGCAAGGGCTGTGTTTCAATTGTAACGGCCTCGCCCTCTCAGGCGTCGCGCTGCTCCGCCAGCTCTCCCAAAGGGAGAGCCAAGACCCGCCTCTCTCTTTGTGACAAAGGGAGGCCGGCGGCATCGAGCGAAGCGATGATGATGGAGAGGGCAAGCCCGCTGACAGCCTCGCATCATCTTTCGATCAGCAGCACGAAATAAATGTATTTCGGCTTCTGCATAAATCAAACTTGAACTTGTCACCAAGGAGAATTATTATGAAAGCTCGTATTCCCAAACACCGCGAATTCATCATCAACTTCCCCGACAGCGTCGATCAGGCCAAGGCCAACGAGGGCTGGGCAAAGCTGCAGCAGATCGTTGAGGACTACAAGAAGGCACACAACGGTGCTTCCGTCTACGCCCCCACCTTCATCGAGGACTGCGAGGCAGACGTCAAGAAGCTGCAGGAAGAGTATGGCTTCGAGTACACCGTCGAGTACGTTCAGTAATTGACCGCACAAAAGGGAGTGCATCGTCTCCGCACCATGCGGAGGGATGCACTCCCTTTTTGTTTGTATGGATTTTGCGGGTCAGTGCCGCTTCTTTTTCTGATCCCCCCACACGAAATAGCCGGTGTAGACGACCCAGACCGGGAGGGCAATGAGGGTGATGGTCCTGGTCAGCTTCAGGCCGTCGGCCTCATACACAAAGTCGATGGTGCTGGTTCCGGCCGGGCAGAGGACTGCCATCAGCCCCTGATCGACCTCGACGACCTCCCGTTCCTCGCCGTTGACATAGGCCGTAAAGCCGTCGTCGTAGGGCACCGCGAAGAACACGAGGTTGTCCTTGTCCAAGCTGATCTCCGCAGAGAAGCCGGAATTCGTCATCTGGAACGCGCTGCAGGCATTCGCACGGCGGTCGCTGCAGTCGCTGACATAGGTCTCGTAATAGAGGTCGTAGAGCTTGTCGTCCGGCAGCTCGGTCAGGTACTTGCCGTATTTTTCCACATCCTCGTCCGAAAGCACCAGTGCCCGCATCAGCAGGTTGGAGCGGGTGGAAGTCATGCTGTTCTCGTAGGTCTCCTCGGTGATGTAGTGATCGTAGGTGAAGCCCATCGGAACATAATTGGTGTTTTCGTAGAGCACAAACCCGTCCATGGTCTCGTAGTGCTCCCAGCCGGAGTCGGCCTCGTTCTCGAACTCTTCCTGATGTTCCGGCGTGGTGATGAGGTATTTCACGCTCAGCAGCCCCCGCAGGGCATAGTTGGAAAGTTCCGGCTCACTCCGGACATCCCGCTTGACCCCCAGTGCCGGGTAGAAGCTGAGGATGCTGGGTGCAGCGGTGCTGCCGAAGTACTGCAGGCAGCTCTTATCCAGCCAGAGGCCGAGGTTGTCGTGGGTCTTGTAGGTGTCGATGCGCCAATCGCCTTCCGGCAGGTCGGCCTTGAGTCTGAGGGCGTTGTTGTCCTGCTCCACAAGGTCGCTGTCGGTGTACCACTGGCCAAACTTGCCGATGCCGATGTGGACGATGCTGAACAGGCAGGCAAAGGCCAGCACCGCCGCCAGCATCCGGCGGGCAAAGATCTTCTCGCCCCGCCATCGGGTGCAGAGGAACCGGTAGACCAACAGTCCGCCCAAGCCAAAGCCCAGCACGGCGGCAAATTGGCCGGGGTTCTTGAGGACGCCCAGCGACCATTCGCCCGTGCTGCTGTCCAGCACCGGCACCACCGCAAACACGAGGGTGGCCAGCATCAGCCAGCCGATCCCCTTGGCCGGTGCGTCCAGCTCGATCTCCGGGTCCTCCCACGCCTGAACGGTCATGGCGCAGAGGATCAGCACCGGCATATAGTACCAGCGGGCATAGTAGCTGGAGTTGAGCATATAGAACGCGCTGTTCAGCACCGGCACCAGTGCGCAGACCGCACAGACGGCAACGATCCGTTTCCGGCTGTCGCCTTTCTTGGCACGCCAGTACGCCAGCGCACCCGCCAGACTGCACAGCGGCAGATAGGCACTCATGCTGGTCCACTTGATGATGCCCTCCGACCAGATGGAGGTCATGTAGGGCGAATCCGGCGGCAGGATCCAGCTGAGCAGGATCGCCAGATACTGCTGGACGTGGGAGTAAGTCAAAAATCCCCATCCCGACGAAAGGTCGATGGTGCGCGGGTTCTGCAAAAGAGACAGCAATGCCGGCCAGATCAGCAGGCAGCCCATCGCCACGCCAAGGATACTCTCGAACGCCAGACGGCCGAAGAGCTTCGGGGTCAGCCTGCATTCCCCGGTGCTGACCTTGCAGACGAAATAAATGACAAGGAAGACCACCTGCCCGGCAAAAAAGAAGTAGTTGTTGAGCAGGTTGACCGCCACCCAGAAGGCAAACAGGCCATGGCGTTTTTCATAGATGGCTTCGTCCAAAGCCCAAAGCATCCACGGGAAGAGGGCTACCACATCCACAAAATGGTTGAAGAACACGTTGTAGACCGTGAACCCCGAAAAGGCGTACAGGCAGGCACCCAGCACCGCATAGTTGGCGTTCCGGACGTAGCGGCGCAGATATTGGTAGGCACCGCCGCCCGCCACCGCAAACTTGAGCACCAGCAGCGGCACCATCAGGTACGGCAGCCACCCCTGCGGGAAAAGCAGCGAGAACCAGAAAAAGGGAGAGCCGTACAGGTAGAACGAGTAGGCGTTCATCGCGCCGCTGCCAAGATCCGTGGCCCACGAGAAGGTGTTGGTGGGCAGGCTGTGGCCGTTCACGCTGGTCAGGCCGTCCGGGTAGCCCGCCCCCTTGATGAAGCCGTTCATGTACCGGTAAAAGCTGATCTGCTGGCTGTTGAAATCGCCTGCATAGTGGAAAAATCCGCCGTCCAGAATGTAGAACGGCAGGAAGATCAGTGCGGCAGTCAGGGCGCACAGCCCCACGGTCAGCCAGAACTTCTCCTGCGGCTGTCTGCGGAGGCGGTGCCGTGCAGACCCGGCAGAACCCAGAAATTGCATCGTTTCCTCTTTTCCCCGCCCGGCGTTCCCTGTGCGGGATCGCCCGGGAAGAATTTTACTCTGTGCCCAGTATAGCACAGGCTTCTGCTGAAAAAAAGGACTATTTTAAGGGAAAGGCACCTCGCGGGCGTCGTCCTCCTGCCCGGCCTTCCGCTGCTCGGCAAAGACGGCCTCGATCAGCGCATCCAGATCTTCCAGGTGGGTCAGCTCGCAGCAATACCGCCGGAGAGACGCCGCCCCTTTCAGCCCCTTCATATAGTGCATGGTCTGGGCGCGGGCCTGCGGCATGGCCACAAACTCGCCCTTCTGCTCCACCATCTCCTCCACCTGACGGCGGAGGGCGTTCATCCGCGCCTGCAGGTTCGGCTCTTTGGGGGCAGGCAGCCCCTCAAGCGCGGCGTTCACCCGCTCAAAGAGCCACGGGTCGCCGAGGGCGGCGCGGGCGATCATCACACCGTCGCAGCCGGTCTGCTCCACCATCCGCAGGGCGTCCTCGGCCGAACGGATGTCGCCGTTGCCCAGCACCGGCACCGGAACGGCCTCCTTTACCCGGGCAATGATCTCCGGGTCGATGCCGGGGGTATACATCTGCTCCCGGGTGCGGGCATGGACAGCGATCAGCTCCGCCCCGGCCTGTGCGCAGGCTTGGGCGCATTCCACGGCCGTGATGTGATCGGCATCCCAGCCCTTGCGCATCTTGACCGTCACCGGCCGGGAGGTATGGGCCTTGACCTGCTCCACGATCCTGCCGCATCGGTCGGGGTCCAGCATCAGCTTGCTGCCCGCACCGCCCGAGACGATTTTGGGGGCCGGACAGCCCATATTGATGTCGAGGAAATCGAAGTCGTATTCCTCGATGGCCGCCGCCGCCTCGCCCATGATCTCCGGCACTTCGCCAAAGATCTGCACGCCATAGGGCGCACCATTGGGTTCGGCCTTGAGCAGGCTGACCGTCTTGTGGTCGTGGTAGACCAGTGCGCGGCTGGACACCATCTCGCTGACCGTAAATCCCGCGCCGTGCTGCGCCATCAACCGACGGCAGGGTGCATCCGTAAAGCCGGCCATCGGGCCGAACACCGCCCGGTGCGGCAGGGTAATGTTTCCAATCTGGATCGTTTTCATGCGCTTCCTCGTATTTCCTACCCCGCATTGGGGGTATCGTTGTCTGAAAATCGCCGGGATTGCTCCCCTTCCACGCGATTTTTTCATTTTATCAGGGATCTCCGCCAAAATCAATATTCCGCGGTGTTTTTTCTCTTGTTCCCGGGCAGACATCCTGTTATACTGGAACAAAGGAGGCACGGCAGGGTCGGCCGATCCCCGCCGTGAAAAAGAGTGTTATGGAATACCGCAACTGGAACAAGAATGCCGCCCGCACATCCCTGCTGGGCTATGGCTGTATGCGTCTGCCGACCAACGCCGACGGCAGCATTGACGAGACCCGCGCCGCCGCCCTGCTGAACACAGCGCGGGCGGCCGGTGTAAACTATTTTGACACCGCCTATCCCTACCACGGCGGGCAGAGCGAACCCTTTGTGGGGCGGGTCATCGCCCAGTGGCCCCGGGAAAGCTTTTATCTTGCCACCAAGCTTCCGCTCTGGCAGTGCAAAAGTCTTGACGCCGCCAAGCGCATTTTTGCCGAACAGCTGGAGCGTCTGGGCGTGGACTACATCGACTTTTACCTGCTGCACTCCCTGCACAAGGCCCGGTACGATCAGGCCAAGGCTCTGGGCATCGTGGACTGGCTCTGGGAGCTGAAAGCGGCCGGAACGATCCGGAACCTCGGCTTCTCCTGCCACGACAACTTTGCCGGGTTCGAGCACATCCTGCGGGATCAGCCGTGGGATTTCTGCCAGCTGCAATACAACTACCTCGACACCGATGACCGTGCCGAGGAGATCTCGGGCGACCGGGGCTATCAGCTGACCGAGGAGCTGGGCATCCCCCTCATCATCATGGAGCCCATCAAGGGCGGCACGCTGGCAACGCTGCCGCCGGACGCCGAAGCCCCGCTCAAGGCTTTGCGGCCGGACGCCAGCGATGCTTCGTGGGCACTGCGCTGGGTCGGCAGCCACAAGAACGTCCACATCATCCTCTCGGGCATGAGCACAGAGGAGCAGCTGGCCGACAACCTGAATACCTTTGCGCATTTTGAGCCGCTGAACGCCGCCGAGGAGCGGGCTGTCGCGCAGACCGCCGCCATCCTCCACAGCCGGATCAAGATCGGCTGCACCGGCTGCCGGTACTGTATGCCCTGCCCCATGGGGGTGGATATCCCGGACAATTTCAGCATCTGGAACAAGCTGGGGATGTTCGGTCAGCCGGACGCCGTCAAAAAGCAGTGGACGGTGCGCTTCCCCGACGCTGAGAAAGCATCCCACTGCGTCCGCTGCGGAAAATGCGAAGCGGCCTGCCCCCAGAAACTCCCCATCCGGGAATCGCTGGCGGCACTGCAGAAGGAATTGGACAACCTGTAAGAACGAAAAAAAGCTGTGCCGCGGCACAGCTTTTTTCGTTCAGTCGGGTCACCACAGCCGGATGACTTTGATCACGCCTTCGGCCTTATCGCGGGCGATCTCCAGATGCTGCTGGAGTGCATCGGCGGCCGTGTTCCAATCCTCTTTGAGGGCAGCGTCGAGGATCTGCAGGTGCTCCTCGCAGGTCTGCTCCCGGTTGATCATGCTCACCTTACCGGTCATGATCCGGAACCGGGTGTTCAGACCGGTGATCCGGTCGTAAGCCGAACGGAGATACTTGTTGGGCAGAGTGCTCATCAGCATCTCGTGGAAATCGTCGTCCGCCTTGCAGAAATCCTCGATCTTGTCGGGGTTGTGCATCAGATTGGCAAAGTTGCTCAGATACTGGTGGGGGATCTCGTTGCCATAGGTACGCAGGGCGTAGGGCTCCACCAGCAGGCGCATTTCAAACATACTGTGTACGTCGTCCTCGGTGATGCCCGAAACCATCAGACCCTTTTTCGGCAGGATGGTGATCAGCCCCTCCTGCTCCAGCCGACCCAGCGCATCCCGCATGGGAGTCCGGCTGATATTGCCCATTTCAGCGCAGAGTTTCTGCTCGTTGAGAAACTCGTTCGGACGGTACTCACAGTTCAAGATCTTGGTTTTCAGATACTGATAAGCCTGCAGTTTCAGGCTCAGTTTTGCCTGAGGTTCCATATCTTTCATACGTTTTTGCTCCTAACTTCGTCCAAATCACAACGGACAGTTCAGGGATACAAGTCGTCCATGCTTGTATCCCTGAAACCATCCAACTAATATTCTAGTGGTATTATCCCATATCCTGTCATTTATTACAAGAGTTTTTCAGAAACTTTGGAAGCATCTCTGTTTTAACCAGATATCCCGCCCTGTTTTTGCACATTTTGACAATGATTTTTGTGCTTGTATCCAAGTCATTCCTTTCATTTTGCATCCAAGTGCAAATTGTGGTACACTAGCTGCAGAAAGGAAGGATGACTTCATGGCACGAAGCGACGGCTACAACACCAAGACCCGGCAGTTGATCCTCGATTATCTCATCAACAACCGCCAGCACGCGGTCAGCGCATCCAACATCCTGCAGCATCTGGAGGCCGAGGGTGCAAGCCCCAACCCCACCACCGTCTACCGGTATCTGGACAAGCTGGCCGGTGAGAAGCGGATCATGAAATACGTCGCCGACAAGGGCGAGCGGGCGGTGTTCCAGTATGTGGACGAGAGCAGCCACTGCCGGGAGCATCTGCATCTCAAGTGCGTCCAGTGCGGCTGCATCTACCACCTCGACTGCCATTTCATGGACGAGGTGCGCGGCCACCTGATGGCCGACCACGGGTTTACGCTTCAATGCGAGGGCAGCGTTTTGTACGGTTTGTGCCGTGCCTGCGCCGCAAAAAACGCCCAAAACAGACAGCCTGCACAAAGTGATGAAAATTCGGCTCTGACGGTTGACACGGAGAAAAAGCCGTGATACAATTCGGACAAGAAAAACATTGACCGGGAAAAGTAAGGTTCAATCGTTCCCTAGCAGAGAGCGCGGGCAGGTGAAAGCCGCGCAGAGAGCCGAGCCTGAACGAACACCCGCGAGTTTCTCCCTGAACCCGAAGTAGTCCGCTTTGGCAGTAGGGGCAGACGGCAGCCGCTCGTTATCGCGGCAGTGCTTTCAACGGGGAGAGTACACAAAAGTGACCGGCGGATCCTGTGCCGGTAATTTAGGTGGCACCACGGATACGGCAGCATTCGTCCTAGAAATAGGAGGAACGCTGCCGTATTTTTTTGAGGATCTCCGTGAGAGATCGAGAGGGGTAAGAAGTATGTGTTGTGTTATGGGTTATACCGGGCACGATCTGCGTGCCGACAAGTTCAAGGAGTATCTGATGCGCACCGTGGCGCGCGGGCCGGACGACCAGCGTGTGGTGGAAGGGCCGTTTGGCCTGATGGGATTCGGCCGTCTGGCCATCATGGGGCTGACCCCCGAAGGAATGCAGCCCTTCTACCGCGGTGCCGACTGCGTGGTCTGCAACGGCGAGCTGTATGGCTTCCGCTTTGAGAAAGAGATCCTGAAGCGTGCCGGCTACAAGTTCCAGTCCGACTGCGACTGCGAGATCCTGCTGCCGCTCTACTATGAGTACGGGCTGGATATGTTCCGCCACATGGATTCTGAGTTCGCGCTGATCCTGTACGATTCCCGCAAGGATCGTCTGATCGCTGCCCGGGATCCCATCGGCATCCGGCCGCTCTTCTACGGCTATTCCAAATCCAGCCACCAGATCGCATTTGCCTCGGAGATGCAGAACCTGATCGGCTGGTGCGACGAGATCCGCCCCTTCCCCATCGGCAGCTACTACTGCGACGGCCGCTTTGTCCGGTATGAGGACATCGCCGATGTGCCCGCCCCCATGGAGGACAGCATGGACGACGTCCTCAAGAACATCCGGGAAAAGCTGATCGCCGGTGTCGAAAAGCGTCTGGACGCCGATGCTCCGGTCGGTTTCCTGCTGTCGGGCGGCTTGGATTCCTCGCTGGTCTGCTCCATTGCCGCCAAGAAGCTGGGCAAGCCCATCCGCACCTTTGCCATCGGCATGGACACCGACGCCATCGACCTGAAATACGCCCGCCAGACCGCCGAATACCTCGGCAGCGAGCACCATGAGATCATCATCAACCGGGATATGGTTCTCAACAGCCTCGAAGAGGTCATCCGTCTGCTGGGCACTTGGGATATCACCACCATCCGCGCCAGCATAGGAATGTACCTGCTGTGCAAGGCCATCCACGAGCAGACCGATGTGCGTGTGCTGCTGACCGGCGAGATCTCCGACGAGCTGTTCGGCTACAAATACACCGACTACGCCCCCACCGCCGACGCCTTCCAGCAGGAATCCCAGAAGCGGATCCGGGAACTGTATATGTACGACGTTCTCCGTGCCGACCGCTGCATCTCTGCCAACAGCATCGAGGCGCGCGTGCCCTTCGGCGATCTGGACTTCGTCCGCTACGTCATGGCCATTGATCCCGAAAAGAAGCTGAACAGCTATGGCAAGGGCAAGTATCTGCTGCGCAAGGCGTTCGAGGGCGACTGGCTGCCGCCGGAGATCCTCTGGCGCGAGAAGGCCGCCTTCTCCGACGCCGTCGGCCACAGCATGGTGGACGACATCAAGGAGTATGCGGAGAGCCTGTACACCGACGAAGAGTTCCAGCTCCGCCGGGCCAACTACTCGGCACACTGTATGCCCTTCACCAAGGAGAGCCTGCTTTACCGCGAGATCTTCGAGAAATATTATTACGACCAGAGCCGTACCATCGTGGGCTTCTGGATGCCCAACAAGGCATGGCCCAACTGCAACGTCAACGATCCTTCGGCGCGTGTCCTTGCCAACTACGGCGCATCGGGTGTGTGACCCTCTCCGTCTTTGCTTCGCAAAGCCACCTCTCCCGGAGGGAGAGGCAAGACTTGGCTCTCCCTCCGGGAGAGCTGTCACCGCAAGGTGACTGAGAGGGCAAGCCCGCTAAAAAATGACCGTCTGCGCAAAAGCAGACGGTCATTTTTGTTTATTTCAGCTCGATGTTCTGTGCGGCACGCGCAATGGCAGCCAGAAGGCGGACCAGCTTTCTTTCGTCCATTTTTCCAGCGTTGTTCGAGAAGGTGTAATAGCACCCCTGCACGCAGAAGGAGAGGATCACGCCGCGCACCGGGTCATCCGAAAAGGAGGGATCCGATGCCTCCAGCCGACGGCGCAGTTCCTGCTCGATCCGGTTGATGAACCTCCCCTGCCGCGAATCCGAAAAGAGGATGTTTACCTCCTGCTGGTTCGCTGCAAACGCCTCAAAAAGCGTCCGGGTCAGCCACGCAGTCCGCTCCCGCAGGTCGGTCATCTGGATGGTCGGCAGGCTCTCGAGGATGGCCGCGATCAGCTCTTCCTCCATGGCGGTGGCCAGCGCGTAGATATCCTGATAGTGGGCGTAAAAAGTCGATTTGTTGATGCAGGCAGATTCACACAGCTCTTTGATCTTGATCTTTTCCAGCGGTTTCTGTGCCCGCAGCGTGAGGAACGCCTGTTTGATCGCCCGCTCGGTCTTTTCGATCCGGATGTCCAAGAAAAACCACCTCTTTTGTCTTTTCGTTGATTATCCAACGGTTTTCCGGTTTCGTCGATGGACAAGAACCGACGCTTTTCTTACAATAGGATCGGAAGCTTACTCTTTTTGATACAGCAGGCCGTGGGCTTCCAGCGCAGCCTTCACCCGCGCAAAGGTCGCCTCGTCCGGGCAGCGCAGGGTGTGCAGATGGACTCCGCCGGTCATCCGGCTCAACAGGCACTCGGGCGTCTGCGCCGCCTGCCGGATGAAGTTGTCCACATCGTACCGGCTGGCGAGGTTCAGGTTGCCGCGCAGCTCGCCGTAGAGCGGGTTTTCGACCGCCACATCCACGACCACGCCGCCCTGATCCACCACGGTGTACAACTCGGTGCGCATTTCCTCGGCGGTGCTGTGGACACAGGCCAGAATGCCGGTGCAGCCCTTTGCTTCCGGATGGAGCTGATACCCGCGGGGCGTTGCGTCGATCTGAGTGCCCCCTGCCCGCAGAAGAGCCACGTCGCCCACCACGATCTGGCGGGATACGCCCAGCTCTCCGGCCAAGGCACTGGCACTGACCGGCTCGGCGGCCCCGGTCAGCCGTGATAAAATTTTTTCTCTGCGCTGCGCTGCATTCATATTCAGAAAAAGCCTCCATTCCGGCCTTGCTCTTATACAACCTCTCCGTCATTGCTTGCGCAATGCCACCTCTCCTTGTAGGAGAGGCCTTGGCAGTCCACGAAAACCAAAATCTCTTTGCCAAAGGCTCCCCTACTAGGGGAGCTGTCGAGCGGCAGCGAGACTGAGAGGTTGGACAAAGCAGCCGCTAACCTTCTTCTAATAATAGCAGACTCCCGGCTCTTGTGCAAGGCGTTACTTTTTCAGCCGCAGCAGGGTCGCGTAGTTGGAGGGCAGCTGCACCTTCATCCGGTTCCACTCGATGCTGGTCAGGATGGGCTGGCTGCCCACGCAGTCGGCCAGCAGATCTTCGGCAGCCGAGGCCTCCACCGGCAGCTGGAACTCCAGCTGCGCGGGCGAATCGCCGTTGTTCAGCACGGCGACGATGGCTTCACCGTCCAGCACCCGGGCGTACGCGTAGCACTGGGTGGTCAGGTGGAGCTCCTTCACCTCACCCCACGTCAGCTCCGGGCATTCGGCCTTGAGCCTGCCGAGGGCGGCATACACGCTGGTGACGGGGTTGGTGTCTGCCGCATCCTTGTACTCCGCCAAATCAAGGCAGGGGCGGAGCGGCCAGTCGCTTCCCCATTCTTTTTTGCCCTCGATCCCAAATTCTGAGCCATAATAGATGGACGGAATGCCCCAAAGCGTATATACTAGAAGAGCAATGTGCCGGATGTGCTCCCGGTTCCGCAATTTGTTGGGCAGACGCTCCACATCGTGGTTGTCCGAGAAGTTGTAGAGCCGCGTCTCATGGCACAGCCCCTGCAGGCGGCGCATGGTGTGGGCGATCTCGAAATAGTTGTGGTCGTTGTGGCCGCTCCACAGCCCCTTGTGCAGCTCATAGTTGGTCACCGAGTGGAGCATTTCGGGGTTGGCCCAGCGGCTGTAATCGCCGTGGATGACCTCGCCCATCAGCCAGAATTCGGGTTTGATCTCGTTGGCAAGGCGGCGCAGCCCCTTCATGAAATCGAAATCCAGCACATCGGCTGCGTCCAGCCGGATGCCGTCGATGTCAAACTCGTCCACCCAGAAGCGGATGGTATCAAAGTGATACTGCTGCACCTCCGGGTTGCGCTGGTTCAGCTTGACCAGCAGGTTGAAGCCGCCCCAGTTGCCGTAGGAGAAGCCGTCGTTGTACTCGTTGTTGCCCCAGAAGTTGACGTCGCAGAACCAGTCCTTATAGCGGGCATTCTCCCGGTGCTCCTGCAGCTCCCGGAAGGCGAAGAAATCCCGCCCCACATGGTTGAACACACCGTCCACGATGACGTGCTGCCCCCGGGCGTGGCAGTCAGCCACAAACTGCTTGAACTCGGCATTGGTGCCAAGGCGTCGATCCACAAGACGGTAGTCGATGGTGTCGTATCCGTGGGAACCGCTCTCAAACAGCGGGCCGATATAGATGGCACTGCACCCCAGCTGCGCGGCGTGGGCTGCCCAGTCGTTTAATTTCCGGAACGCGCCGGGCACCGGCTGGCCGTCGTTTTCGTGCGCACAGCCGCAGAGCCCCAAAGGATAAATGTGATAAAAAACTGCATTGTCATACCAAGCCATTGTCTGATCCGCTCCTGTATTCTTTCCAAAATCTGCCGCCGGGTTCGACCGCGGCAGGTTTAGTATAACACAAAATCCGGCAGAAGTGTGAATTTATGCCAATTATATTTCATAGTTTCCAGCAAAATCAGCAGGTTTGCCTATATTTCTCAGCTTTTCTTGGTGGATGTGCCAAGGCACACACCGCCAAACCCACAAGGATTCCCAAAAGATAGAGATAAAAAGGAGTTTTTCGGATGAAATTTCCAGCGATCAGTCCTTCGTTTTTTGCGGGCGAATGCTTTGACGCCTACCGTGTGCTGGGTGCGCATCCCTTCCGGGCCGACAACGGTGCCGAGGGATGGCGGTTCGCGGTCTGGGCTCCCGGTGCCACGGCGGTGGAGATCTGCGGCGGCTTTGACGGCTGGGGGCCGGGCGTACCGATGCAGCGCGCCGAGACGGGCGTGTGGAGCGGGTTCATTGCCGGTCTGCCCGAGGGCGAGATGTACAAATACCGCATCCACGGGGCCGACGGCAGCGTGGTGATGCGCAGCGATCCCTACGCCTTTTCCACCGAGCTGCGGCCCGGCACCGCCAGCAAGCTGGCCAAACTGGATTTCCCCTTTGACGACAGCGAGTGGATGCGCCGCCGGGATAAGTGCCGCAACCTGCCCCTGAACATCTACGAGCTCCACGCCGGAAGCTGGAAGCACAAGCCCAACACCCAGCAGGCCGACGGCTCGGACGGCTGGTACAACTACGAAGAGCTGGCGCGGGAGCTGATCCCATGGCTGCTGGAGCACCACTTTACCCATGTGGAGCTGCTGCCGCTGGCCGAGCATCCCTTTGACGGCAGCTGGGGCTATCAGACCACCGGGTATTTCTCGGTGACCAGCCGGTACGGAACGCCCGCCCAGTTTGCCAGCTTTGTCAACGCCTGCCACCGGATGGGGATCGGCGTCATCATGGATTTTGTGCCGGTTCACTTTGCCGCCAACGCCGACGCGCTGGCACGGTTTGACGGCACCCACCTCTACGAATACGACAGCGATGTGGGGCACAGCGAGTGGGGCACCTGTAACTTCAACTACTACCGCCGGGAGGTCTGCAGCTTCCTGAACAGTGCCGCCGCGCTCTGGATGGACGTCTACCACTGCGACGGCATCCGGATGGACGCCATTTCCCGCGCACTCTATTGGCAGGGCGACCCCAACCGCGGTGTGAACGAGGGTGCCGTGACCTTTTTGCGGAATCTGAACCACGGCCTGAACGAACGCTGGCCCACCGGCATCTACACCGCCGAGGATTCCACCAACTTCCTCAAAGTCACCGCACCCACCCGGTACGACGGCATCGGCTTCGACTACAAGTGGGATATGGGCTGGATGCACGACACGCTGGACTATTTCGCCACCCCCTTCGCCGAGCGTCCTGCCTGTTACGGCAAGATCACATGGAGTATGCACTACTTCTACAACGAGCTGTATCTGCTGGCTCTCAGCCACGACGAGGTGGTTCACGGCAAAAAGACCATCATCGACAAGCTTTGGGGCACCTATGAGGAAAAATGCGCCCAGCTGCGCACCCTGTATTTTTATATGTACACCCATCCGGGCAAGAAGCTCAACTTCATGGGCAACGAGCTGGGGCATTTCCGGGAGTGGGATGAAAAGCGGGAGCTGGACTGGGGTCTGCTCCAGTATCCCTTCCACGACAGCTTCCAGAAGTATTTCGCCGCCCTCAGCCGCCTCTACGCCACCGAGCCCGCCCTCTACGACGGCGAGTACAACCCCAGCTGCTTTGAGTGGGTGGCCTCGGAAAGCCAGCGCGAAGGGGTGTACGCATGGCTGCGGCAGAGTGCCGGGCAGGTGCTGCTCTGTGTCATGAACACCCAGAACACCTCCCACAAAAAGTTCCCCCTCTACCTCAAGTTCCCCTGCGGAGCCGAAGAGATCCTGAACACCGAGGCTTCGGTCTGGGGCGGTGCCGATAAGAGCCGAACCAAGAAGTTCCACACCACCGACGGCGGTGTGTATGGCCGCGACTATACCCTCACCCT
This sequence comes from uncultured Faecalibacterium sp., assembly GCA_934533135.1. Lineage (GTDB taxonomy): Bacteria > Bacillota > Clostridia > Oscillospirales > Ruminococcaceae > Faecalibacterium. The sequence continues at coordinate 19,965 of CAKTBG010000004.1, read as the reverse complement.
CGACCTGCCCGCCATGGGCAGCCGGATGCTCCGTCTCTCACCCGAGGCTCTGCACCCCGATGCGGCCAAGGCCAGCGAAGCCAAAGCCAAACGGCAGGCTTCCCGCGCCAAGAAAGCCGCCGCCGACAACGCCAAAAAGTAATATTTCCAGCAAAATATCCCGTATGCAGAAAATGCAGCGGGATATTTTGCATTTCTGCGCCGCCGCAGGGTTGCCAGCCGGGATTCGGCTTGGTATACTGTATCGTGAATGATTCTGTATGTGGGAGAGGGTTCTGCTATGCCAAATATCCTTACCAAACGGCCGCTCACGCCGCTGGGCTGGGCCGGCATCGCCTTGCTGGGTTCCGGCCTTGTCCTCGCGCTGCTGGGCATCGCCAACCTTGGGTTTGCCTCTTACTTCCCGTTGGTGGGTCTGTGGTGCAGCGTCGCGCTGTTCGTCTGCGCCTGCGGGGTGCTGCGCACCGCGGGCGTCACGCTGGACTTTTTTCACCGCGCTGTGCTGGTCGCATTCTGGGCCGCCGCGGTGCTCTATGCGTTCTGGGCGTTGAACCGGCGCACCTTTCTTTACGCATGGGATTACGTCAACTACATTTTAAAGCAATATCAGGTCGAAGCCGCGTTTGCCGCCAGCCCGCAGGAGGGCTTTGCGGCGGTGTTCGACTCTTTTTCGGAGGACTATACCAACTTCATCGCGCTGTTCACTGAGTTTCCCTTCTGCCTGACCGCCCGCACCGGCGACAGCTATGCCTTTGCGCAGGTGTTCTGCATCGTGCCCGCCCTGCTGGTGGTGCTGGCCGGTACCGTGGTCAAGGTCGGCCAGATGCTGCAGGTCCGGCACCGGTTCTACTTTTTCCTGATCGGGCTGTCGTGGGCGTTCACCTATCCGTTCCTGCGGATGAGCGCGATGCTGACACAACCCGACTGGCTGGGGCTGGTGTTCGCCTTTGCGATCCTGCTGCTGACGCTGGATTACCGCTTTGACCGGCTGGAACCTGCGCGGTTCGTGCTGATCTTTTTCTCCACCGCCGCCATCATCCTGACCCGGCGTTGGTATCTGTATTTTGTGGTCGGATATTACGCTGCGTATGCGCTGCTGGTCGTTTGCAGCAGCGTCCGGCTGGCGAAACAGGGCGAGAAAGCCGCGGCCTTCCGCCGGGTGCGGAACATCCTCGTGTTCGGCGCAGTCTGCCTGATCGCCATGGTGATCCTGCTCTGGCCGATGGTGAGCAAAATTTTGTCCTTTGACTATGCGGGCCGCTACGCGTATTATAATGTGGGCGGCATGGCCGAGGAGATCCGCTACCATCTGCTGCGGGTGGGGCTGCTCAACTTCCTCCTGATCGCGCTGGGGCTTGGCTTCTGCCGGAAGAAGAAGCTACCCGCCCTGCCCTGTCTGGCCGGGTGCGAGATCCTGATCAGCATGGTGCTTTTTACCCGGGTGCAGAACACCGGCTCCCACCAGATGCTGCTCTTTGTGCCGGGCTGGATCCTGCTCTTCCTTGTGGGCGCGGCGGCTCTGGCGGAAGGCATCGAACGCCGCAAAGCCCTCAAGCTGGGGTACTGGGGCTTCACCATCGCCTTTGCCGTGTCGGTGCGCTGCTCGCCGCTGACTGTGCTGGCTCTGCCGGACTTCGTGCTGGATCATCTGTCGCTTCCCAGCGCCGAATACTTCACCAAAATGGACAAGCTGGTGTATGACCGGAAGGACGCCGGGCAGATCCAGGCTCTGACCGACTGGCTGGACGAGGCGTTGACTCCCGGCGAGACGGCGTACATGATCCCCAACGATATGCTGTACAACCCCGATCACTTCAAATACTGCGATCTGCCCGACCTGCGGCTGACCGGCAAGCTGTCGGATCCCTTCTCCATCCCGGGCACCCACACCTTCCCGATGCAGTTCTTTGAGGCAAAGTTTGTGCTGACCGCCGACCCCTTCCCCCAGACGTACGTCTTTGAGGGCGAGCTGTCTCATGTATTCAATGAGAAGTTCCTCGCCGTGCGGGATCAGTATTTTGAGCCGGTGACCCAGTTCGATATGGGCAACGGCACCACCTTTACCATCTGGCGGCGGAGTGTAGCCCCCACCCGGGAGGAGATCGAATATTACCTCGCCGTCTTTGCCGCGCAGGATGCGCAGTACCCCGAGCTGTTCTCGCAGGCCGCCGAAAGCTGGATGGCGGCACACGGGCTGTGACGTCCGTTTCAAGATGATTTTCCCCCAGAGAGAGGATCGACAAAAGGAGCATACGATTATGGAAACCAAAAAGAACACCCTTCCCGAAGCAACCCTTGGCCAGTACAAAGGTCTGGCCGTCACCCGCCACGTCCGCCCGGTGACCGAGCAGACCCTCCAGCAGGAGCTGATCCACCAGACCCGCACCCACGCGGTCTACCACAACACCAACGCTCCCGCCAAGGCGGGCGACCGGGTGCTGCTGGACTTTGCCGGTTACATGGACGGCAAGGAGATCCCGAACAGCCGGATGGAGCACGTCATGGTGGTGCTGGGCGACGGCAAGCTGATGCCCGACGCTGAGAACGCCCTCTACGGCCACAAGGCCGGGGAGGTGTTCCGGTTTGATTTCACCTATCCGGCCGATTTCCGGCTGGAAGAGCTGTCCGGCAAGACGGCGCAGTTTGAGATCCACCTCCACACGGTGGCGGAAAAATCCACCCCGGAGCTGAACGAGGCCTTTGCCAAGGCACAGGGGTACGACTCCCTCGCGGCGATGAAAGAGGCTCTCCGCGCCAAAAAGCAGGCAGTCCACGAAGCAGGTGCCGACCGCACCGCCGGGATGCAGCTTCTGGAAATGGCCGGTGCCAACCTGACGGTGGATCTGCCCGCCGCCATGCTCGACCGCGCCGCCGCCAAGGAGATGGACGCCCTGCGCCAGAAGCTTACCCGCAGCAATCTGACCCTCGAGCAGCACTGCCAGAAGCAAAACACCACCCCCGAAGCCCTCGAGAAGGGCTACCGCACCGAGGCCGAGAAGCGGATCCGGGTGATGCTGGCCGCCCGTGCCATCGCCGACGCCGAGAAGATCACCGTCCGGCCCGAAGAGGTCAACGCCGAGTACCAGCGGTTGTCGCAGCTGCAGGACACCCCGGTGGCTGAGATCCGCAAGGCTCTGCCCGAGGAAGCTCTCGCCACCGCCCTCGCCGCCCAGAAAGTGCAGAAATTCCTGCTGGACAACGCTGTGGTCACCACGGTGATGGATCCCGCTGAAAAGGAGTGAGCCTACATGAGCATCTTTACCCGATACGCCATGGATGCCCTGATGAAGACCTCGCACCCGGAGATCAACCGCCGCCAGTGCTGGAATCTTCATCCCCACCGCACCCCCTGCACGGCCTGCAAGGACATCTGCCCCTTCGGAGAGCAGATCTTCACCCGCCCCAATCTGGTCAAGGACTGGGATCCCTGCACCGACTGCGGTCTCTGTGTTTCGGCCTGCCGCAGCGGGTGCATCGTTCCCTCCCCTGAGCAGGTGCAGCGGGATACCGCCCCGGCCGACACCGACAATGACACCCTCTGGATCGGCTGTGAAAAGAGCGGACGGAAGAACACCATTGTCCGCTCCTGCATCGCAGCCCTCTCGTGGGAGACGCTGGCCTACCTCGCGCTCAACAAGAAGATCGTCCTTGACCTGACCCCCTGCGGTGAGTGCGAGAACGACCTCTGCGCCGCCCAGCTCCGCAAAGAGCTGACCCGTCTGGTGGAGTTCTTCGGCCAGCCCCTCTTCGAGGCTCGGTTCACGCTGGCGTATGCCGAGGAGGATGCCCCCTTCCATGTGCAGGAGCTCTCCCGCCGGGAGATGTTCAGCCACATGACCCAAGGCTCCAAGAACGGCACCAAAAAATTGCTGCAGATGCTGCCCGGCCTGCGCAGCGAGGACGATGCCGGGGTGGATTTCCGGCTGATGCTCCACCAGCGCACCAAACAGCTGAAGGCCGCCATGGAAACGCCCCTGCGCTACGGCTACTATCTGCCCAACTTCACCGACAAATGCTTCGGCTGCGGCAAGTGCGAAAAATCCTGCCGCGCCGGTGCGCTCCGGCTGGAAGATCTGCCCGACGGCCAGACCCGCGTGGTCATCACCCCGTGGAAATGCAGCGAGTGCGGCGTCTGCGCGGCGTCCTGCTCCAACCATGGCATCGACGGGATGAAGCTGCGCCAGCTGACCAGCCTCGGCCCGGTAAGCGTCTGCAAGTTCACCAAGACTGTCTGCTCCTCCTGCGGCAAGCCCATTGCACCCGGCAGTGCGGACGGCATCTGTTCGGTCTGCCGGATCAAGGCCCGCACCAAAAAACGGCAGGAGGAAGCTCTGGCCCGCGCCAAGGAGCGGCAGGCCGAACGAGAGGCCAAGCGCGCCGCCGAAAAAGCTGCACAGGAAGCCGCGGAGCAGATGGCAGCGGACACGGCGCAGGCAGCCCCCTCCACGGTGCCGGCCGCGCCTGCACCGGAGGCGGTACCCGCCGTTTCGCCTGCACCCGCTGCGGCGGCAGAGGCAGCCGAAGCCGCGGCATCCACGGAATTGTAAACGTTTCCTTGCATCTTTCAGCATCTTTCACCTGCTGTTCATTGACTTTTTCCCGGCTCTCTACTACAATAGCGGGTGTATCTTGCAATTATTTTCACAAAGAGCCGGACGTAAGAGTGTTTTCCTGCTCTTTCAAACAAAGGAAGAATGTACATGACAACGAAATCGAATGTTCTTTACGCATCCGAGACACGCCCCTGGCTGAAGGCCTATGACCCCAAATTCATTGACCAGACCCTGCCGGACTGCTCCGCCTTTGACTTTGTCTGCCAGCAGAACCAGAAGCATCTGGGTGCTCCCGCGCTGGAGTACTATGGCCGGAAGATCACCTATGCGGATCTCATCGTCAACGTCAAAAAGACCGCTGCCGGTCTGCGCGCACTGGGCATGAAAAAGGGCGACATCGCCACCGTGGTCAGCGTGATGACCCCGGAAGTCATCTATGCGTTCTATGCCGCCGACCTGATCGGTGCCACCCTGAATCTGGTAGACCCCCGCTACAGCGAAGAGGGCATCCGGGAATACATCGAGGAGGTGGATTCCCACATTCTCCTCTGCCTGAACGTCGTCTACGAACGCTGCCGTCAGGCCGCAAAGCGCACCCATGTGGAGCACATCGTGGTGCTCTCCCCCGCCGATTCGCTGCCCATGCCGCTGCGCCTCGGCTACAAGCTGGCCAACCCCGACCGCAATCAGTACAAATCCAATGTGACCCACTGGAAGCAGCTGATCGCAAACGGGCAGGGGCAGAGCACCGCCGCTGAGCCCTACGACCCCGACCACGCCTGCGTGGTCGTCCACACCGGCGGCACCACCGGCTCGCCCAAGGGCGTCATGCTGACCGACCGGAACTTCAACGCCATCGCCCAGCAGTTTGCCGCTTACGAGGATCTGTTCTGCCGCGGCCAGTCTCTGATGAACATCATGCCCCCCTTCATCGCCTACGGCTATGCCTGCGGCGTACATCTGCCGCTGGTGCTGGGTCTGACCGTGGTCATCATCCCCCGCCTCGACCCCGCCAAGCTGGGCAGCCTGATCCTGAAGCACCGGCCCGAGCATATGTTCGGCGTTCCCTCCCATTATCAGCAGATGGCCGCCGACCCCAAGCTGAAAAACAAAGACCTCTCCTTCATCCGCAACTACGCCGCCGGCGGCGACGCCATCGCCGTGGGTGCCGAAAACAACGTCAACAACTTCCTTGCTGCCCATGGTGTGCAGTATCCGCTGGCCAAGGGCTACGGCATGACCGAGGTCTCCTCTGCCGCCACCGCCGCCGCCGGTCTCCACAACAAGCCGGGCAGCGTGGGTCTGCCGCTGGTCAACACGCTGGTGTCGGTCTTTGAGCCGGGCACCGACAAGGAGCTGCCCATCGGGGAGCGCGGTGAACTGTGCATCTCCGGTCCCGGCATGATGAAGGGCTACTACAACAAGCCCGAAGAGACCGCTATGATCCTGCGCAAGCACCCGGACGGACGCGTCTGGGTCCACACCGGCGACATCGGCTATATGGACGAAGAGGGCTATGTCTTCCTCGATTCCCGCATCAAGCGGCTCATCATCCGTCACGATGGCTTTAAGATCTTCCCCTCCATGATCGAAAACGTCATCAGCAAGCACCCCGCCGTCCATCAGTGCTCGGTCGTGGGCTGCGCGGACAAAGACCATGTGCAGGGTCGTCTGCCGTTTGTGTACCTCGTGCTCACGCCCGCCGCTGCTTCCATAAAGAAGCGGCAGATCATCCGTGAGCTGCGCCAGATGTGTGCTGAGGAGCTGCCCGAATACGTCCAGCCCGTGGCCTACAAGTTCCTGCCCGAAATGCCGCTGACGGCCGCCGCCAAGTTCGACTACCGCAAGCTCGAGCAGGAGATCACCCCCCGCGATTATTAAAAAGAAAGGATCCCCTGCCATGAAAAAGAACGTCGTCAGTCTGGTGCTTTCTGCGGCACTGCTCTTCTCGACCCTCAGCATCCCGGCCTTTGCCGCCGAGACGGAGGCTGCCCCCGAAGTTCTGCCCGAGGCCGCAGCCGCTCAGCCCGAAGAAACCGCCCCCGAAGCGACCGAGGCACCGGCCGCAGAAGAAAACGCTTCTTCCACAACCTCCTCCGACGAGATCGTGATCGTTCTGCCGTCGGCCTCCGCTTCCGCTTCCAGCGAGAGCACCGCCGACAGCAAACCGGAAACGGAAGCCAAGACCGAGACCAAGCCCGAAGAGACCCCGGCCGCTTCCGCTGCAAGCTCTTCGGCCGCATCGGAGAAACCTGAAGCCGAGACCAAGCCCGCTGCTGACTCCAAATCCGAGACGGAGACCAAGCCGGAAACGGAGACCACCGCTCCTGCGGCCGAGAAGCCCCCAAAAGCGACCTCCAAGACCGCCAGCGAGAACCCCAACAGCTTTACTTACGTTGCACTGGGCGACAGCATCTGCTCCGGCGTGGGTCTTGTGCAGATGGAGAATCACGGCACCTCGATGATGGGCGTGGACGTCTCTTTCAACTTCAAGGGCTATCCGGCGCAGTGCTACGTCGGCCAGCTTGCCAGCGTTTACAACCTCGACCGCGATCATGCCATCAACCTCGGCCTGCCCGCACTGATGAGCAGCGACCTTGTGGATCTGCTGCGGGATGGCAAGATGAACGGCATGAATATGCTGTCCGGCTGCGAGTACAATTACCCGCAGATGCGCGAGTATCTCAAGCAGGCCGACGTGATCTCCATCCAGATCGGCTCCAACGACGCACTGGTGCCCTGCATCGTGGGTCTGGGCAACGCCACCAACTGGAAGACGGAGGAAGCCGCCTCCATCGTTCTGAGCGGCGATCTGCGCACCGCCGGCGGCTTCAACGCTCTGGTCAAGAGCCTGAAAAAATACAAGCTGACCACCGCCGAAGTCAACGCAACGTGGAACCTGCTGACCTCCGGCATGGCCAAGATCTGCAACGAGGCATACCCTGTGACCACCGCAAACCTCGAGACCATCGTGCAGACCATCCGGGAGCTGAACCCCGACGCCCAGATCATTCTGGTGGGCTACACCAACCCCGTTCCCCTGATCTCCTGCTGGAGCAAGTTCTTCAACAAGATGAACCGCTATGAAAAGAAGCTGGCCGCTGAGTATGACCTGACCTATGTGGCCATCCCCAACACCAAGACCGAGCTGGACGGCCACCCGACCGTCTCTGGCCACAAATACATCGCCCGTCAGCTGACCAAGGCCATTGATAAGGCGAATCAGTAATTAACCCTCTCCGTCATCGCTCCGCGATGCCACTGTCCTCCCTTTGTCGCTTTGCGACATCTCCCTCCGGCCGGAGGAAGTCTTTCCCAAAGTGGGAGGCAAGTCTTGGCTCTCCCTTCGGGAGAGCTGGCGCGAATGCGCCTGAGAGGGCTTCTCCGCAAAAAATCCTCTGCCGTTGGCAGAGGATTTTTTCATGTGTTCGTTTATTCTTCCGCCCAATCCAGACTGCGCTGCACGGCGCGGTGCCACTGGCGAAGCAGCTTTTCCCGCTGGGTGTTCTCCATGGCGGGGTCATACTCGATCTCGCATTCCCAGAGCGTCTTCAGGTCGTTGGTGTCCTGCCAGATGCCGACGGCCAAGCCTGCAAGGTAGGCCGCACCGAGTGCCGTGGTCTCCCGGATGGCCGGGCGGCGGACCCTGCAGCCGATGATGTCAGACTGGAACTGCATCAGGAAGCGATCCCGGCTGGCACCGCCGTCGGCCTTGAGCGACGCCAGCTTCAGGCCGGTGTCGGCCTCCATCGCCTGCACAAGATCCGCCACCTGATAGGCGATGGATTCCTGCGCTGCGCGGATGATGTGCTCCCGCTTGGTGCCCCGGGTGATGCCCATGATGCAGCCCCGCGCCCGCATATCCCAGTTGGGTGCGCCCAGACCGGTGAAGGCGGGCACAAGGTAAACGCCGCCGTTGTCGGGTACCTTCTGGGCGTAATACTCCGCATCCCGGCTCTCGCTGAACAGCCGCAGCTCATCCCGCAGCCACTGGATGACCGCACCGCCCACAAAGACCGAGCCTTCCAGCGCGTACTGCACGGTGCCCTTGGGCGCGGCGGCCAGCGTCGTGACAAGGCCGTTTTTGCTCTCAAAGGGTTTTTCGCCGGTGTTCATCAGCAAAAAGCAGCCGGTGCCATAGGTATTCTTGGCTTCGCCCGGCGCAAAGCAGGTCTGCCCGAACAGAGCAGCCTGCTGGTCGCCGGCCATGCCCGCAATGGGCACCTGCACGCCCTGGATCTCTGTGGTGCCGTAGATCTCGCTGGACGAGCGAACCTCCGGCAGCATGGCACGCGGGATGTGCAGAGCCTTGAGCAGCGTGTCATCCCAGTCCAGCCGATGGATATCGTAGAGCATGGTGCGGGAGGCGTTGGTGCGGTCGGTGGCATGGACCGCGCCGCCGGTCAGCTTCCAGAGCAGCCAGCTGTCCACGGTGCCGAAGAGGACCTCCCCCTTCTCTGCCCGCTCCTGTGCGCCCGGCACCTGATCGAGGATCCAGCGGATCTTGGTGGCGGAGAAGTACGCATCCGGCAGCAGGCCGGTGGCCTGCCGGATGTGGTCGGTCAGCCCCTGCGCCACCAATTGATCCACGAGGGGGGCTGTCCGGCGGCACTGCCAGACGATGGCGTTGTAGATGGGTGCGCCCGTGGTTTTATCCCACAGGATGGTGGTCTCCCGCTGGTTGGTGATGCCGATGGCCGCAAGATCTGCCGCCCGGATGTTGCTCTGGGCGATGACCTCCATCATCACGGCGTATTGGCTGGACCAGATCTCCATGGGGTCGTGCTCCACCCAGCCCTCTTTCGGGTAAAACTGGGTAAACTCCTTCTGGCGGACGGCCACGATGTTCTGCGCCTCATCAAACAGGATGGCCCGGGAGCTGGTCGTTCCCTGATCGAGGGCGAGGATGTACTTTGGCATAAGCATTGCCTCCTGAACGTATTTTCCACTTCCAGTATAACAGACTTCGCGCCGGATGAAAAGCCGCCGGAGCCCGCTTTTTGTTGTGCAAACCATACAGTTTTTTTAGCAAAATTTTTACGCGTTACAAAAAATTCATCAAAAAATAAAAATTTCACATTGCAAGTTTTTTAACGATGTGGTACAGTAGCAGCAAGAACGTCCGCACCGCTTGCACGTGCGGACAACAAGAGAGTTTGGAGGAAACTGATTATGGCTGACCGCATTGTTCTGAACACGATTTCCTACCATGGCCACGGTGCCATCGAAAACATCGTTCCGGAGTTGATCGCTCGCGGCTACAAGAAGGCTTTTGTCTGCTCTGACCCCGACCTGATCAAGTTCGGCGTCACCAAAAAGGTCACCGACCTGCTGGATGCCGCCGGTTTTGCTTACAGCGTCTACAGCGAGATCAAGCCCAACCCCACCATCGCCAATGTACAGGACGGTGTGGCTGCATTCAAGGCGGCTGACGCCGACTGCATGGTGGCCATCGGCGGCGGTTCCTCGATGGATACAGCCAAGGCCATCGGCATCATCATCAACAACCCTGAGTTCGCCGATGTGCGCTCTCTGGAAGGCGTCGCCCCCACCAAGAAGCACGCGGTGTTCACCATCGCGGTGCCCACCACCGCCGGTACCGCAGCGGAAGTCACCATCAACTACGTCATCACCGATGTGGAAAAGAAGCGCAAGTTCGTCTGCGTGGACACCAACGACATCCCTGAGATCGCGGTCGTCGATCCCGACATGATGGCCTCGATGCCCAAGGGTCTGACCGCCGCCACCGGTATGGACGCCCTGACCCACGCCATCGAGGGCTACATCACCAAGGGGCACTGCACCATCTCCGATATGTTCCACCTCGAGGCCATCAAGCTCATCAGCGAAAACCTGCGCGGTGCCGTCCAGAACACTCCGGAAGGCCGTGAGGGTATGGCTCTGGGTCAGTACATCGCCGGCATGGGCTTCTCGAACGTGGGTCTGGGCATCGTCCACTCCATGGCACACGGCCTGTCCGCCCTGTACGACACCCCGCACGGTGTAGCCTGCGCCATCCTGCTGCCGGTGGGTCTGGAATACAACAAGAGCGTCGCCGGTGAGCGTTACCGCGCCGTCGGCAAGGCCATGGGCGTCAAGGGCATCGACGAGATGAACGACGCACAGGCCGCCGACGCCACCATCGCCGCCGTCAAGCAGCTGTCTGCCGATGTTGGCATCCCCGCCAACCTGCACGGCATCCTGAAGGAAGAGGACATCCATTTCCTCGCCGAGTCCGCTTATGCCGACGCCTGCCGCCCCGGTAACCCCCGCGATACCAGCGTGGAGGAGATCGTGGAGCTGTACAAGAGCCAGCTGTAAGCCCTCTCAGTCAAAGCCTGCGGCTTTGCCAGCTCTCCCAAAGGGAGAGCCCTTGGCAGTCCGGGTAGATTCTTGTTCATAACGCAAACAATCGGGTCCTGCGGTCTGGTACACGGGTTTTCACCTTGGTACCGGATCGGCAGGGTCCATTTTTTTGAACAAATTCTAATGTTTCGGGTAAAAACCTTGTGCAGCGGGGCAAAATCGAATATACTGGACTCAGTTTCTCAGAAAGGAGCCTCCCCATGGAACTGAATTTTTACACGCTGAGCGTCCTTTATCTGGTCTACTCGTTTCTGGGCTGGGTGGGCGAGACCGCAGTTGCCACCGCCAAGGGAAAGCACTTTGCCAACCGCGGCGCGGCGGCCGGCCCCTTCTGCTTTGTCTACGGCACCGCAGCGGTGCTGATGGCGGTCGGTCTGGCCGACCTGCGCACCAAGCCCGCTGCATTGTTTTTCGGCAGTTTTCTGATCGCCACCGTCGTTGAGTGGCTGACCGGCAAGCTGCTCGAACGGGTTCACCACCGCCGCTGGTGGGATTACTCGGGCAAAAAGTGCAACATCGACGGCTACATCTGCCTGCAATACTCGGTGTTGTGGGGCGTTCTGGGTACCGTGAGCGTCCGCTGGGGCAACGGTCTGCTGCTCCGGCTCTGTGCCCTTGTGCCGCCGCTGCTGCTGCACATCGCCGTCTGGGTCGGCATGAGCATTGCCGTGCTGGATCAGATCGGCTCCGGCATCGTGGTGGGGCGGTATGCGGCCAGACACCCCCATCTGGAGCAGCTCAACGTCGAGCTGAGCAAAGGCTCCGACCGTCTGCGCCAGAAGATCACCTCCAGCGTCGAGAAGCGCATCCAGAAAGCATACCCGGCAGCGGCGCAGCGCGAACCGACCACCGCCGCCGAGACCAGCCTCCGCTTTGCCGATCTGCTCTGGCTCTTCGTCATCGGCGCGTTCCTTGGCGATGTTGTGGAGACGCTCTTCTGCCGGGTCACCGCCGGTATCTGGATGAGCCGTTCCAGTCTGGTCTGGGGTCCGTTCAGCGTGGTGTGGGGGCTTGCGCTGGTGCTGGCCACTGTCCTGCTGCGGAACAGTGCGCACAAGAGCGACCGCTCCATCTTCTGTTTCGGCGTCATCATGGGCGGTGCCTACGAGTATGTGTGCAGTGCGGTGGGCGAGCTGCTGTTCGGCGTGGTGTTCTGGGATTACAGCGGCTTCAAGTTCAACCTCGGCGGGCGGATCAACCTGCTCTACTGCTTTTTCTGGGGCATTGCCGCCGTGGTCTGGCTGCGGCACGGCTACCCGCTGATCGCAAAGCTCATGGCCAAAGTGCGCAGCCATGTCCGGCCGTGGATGACGATCCTTCTCGCTCTGTTCATGGCCGTGAACATGACCGTCTCGGCCTTGGCACTGGCCCGGTACGACGCCCGCACCAGCGGGACCGCCCCCGCCAACCGCTTTGAGGTCTATCTGGACGCACATTTTGACGACGCCCGGATGGAGCAAGTCTACCCCAATGCGAAAAAAGTGGTGAAAACAAACTGATTTTTTGCGATTTCACTTGCTTTTTTGCTCTGAGTCTAGTATACTGCTTTTCGGATAAAAGGGAGTAGAGGGCACAGCCTCCTTGTTGGCCGGGGGCTGTGCTGCATCTGTGCGACATACCCGGCAGAAATGCCCGCAAGGTGCCGAATGCTTGAGACTTTTATTACAGGGCTTTTCCGTGTGAGTGCCTGTAATAAAAGTCTCTTTTTTGTCCTCCGGAAATTCACCCGCCAGATAAAAGGAGAAAGAATTATGCTGATCCCCGTTTTGTTGTTCCTCGTTGGTCTGCTCTGCCTCATCAAAGGCGGCGACTGGTTCGTGGATGGTTCCACCGGCATCGCCCGCCGCTTCCATGTGCCGGAGCTGCTGATCGGTGCCACCGTCGTTTCCATCGGCACCACCCTGCCCGAAGTCATGGTCTCCACCACCTCGGCTCTGTCCGGCCATGGTGAGATTGCCTACGGCAACGCCATTGGCTCGGTCATCTGCAACGCCGCCCTCATCGCGGCCATCACGGTGGCGGTCCGCCCGGGCAAGGTGGATCCGAAGAGCCTGCGCGTGCCGGTGCTCTTCTTCTTTGCTGCCGCTGCCCTCTATACCGGCGTGGCCTACTCCACCGGTTATTTCAGCCGCCCCATCGGGTTTGTGCTGCTGGCTCTGTTTGTGGCCTACATCGTCTGCAACGTTCTGGCCATGAAAAACGCCCCCGCCCCGGAGGAAGAAGAGGACGGCGGCGAAAGCTCTCTCGGCAAGGACATCGGCCTGCTGGTGGTGGGTGCGGCTCTGATCGCCGTGGGTGCCAACCTGCTGGTCGATAACGGCACCCTGATCGCGCAGGCTCTCGGCGTTCCGGAGTCGGTCATCGCCCTGACCTTCGTGGCTCTCGGCACGTCCCTGCCCGAGCTGGTCACCGCCATCACCTCGCTGGCCAAGGGTCACGGCGCGCTGTCTCTCGGCAACGTCATCGGTGCCAACGTCTTCAACCTTGTGCTGGTCAGCGGCGTGTCGGTCTCGCTGGCTCCCTTCAGCATCCCGCAGGAGTCCACCCTCTTCGGCATCAACGCTTCCCTCGTGATGGACATCCCCGTGATGTGGGCGGTCATGCTGCTCCTGACCGTGCCCGCCCTGCTCAAGGGCAAGCTCTCCCGCTGGCAGGGCATCCTGCTGCTCTGCATCTACGCAGCCTTCTGCACCATCCAGTTCACCATGTGATCCTGTTCTTCGCATAAAAAATCTCCGCCGGGCTTCACGCTCAGCGGAGATTTTTTTTGTTTGTATGGTTGTTTTTTTTTTAGAAGATCTTCACGTCGTCTTTGTCCATGAAAGCAGCACCGGCAAAACCGGCGGCTTCCAGCTGACCCAGCTGCTTGCCCAGCTTTTTGCCCTGCTGCAGAACGGTGACGTCGTAGCGTTCCCGGAGCATTCCGGCCTTTTCCAGCACGGCGGGGAAGTCGGCGTCTTTGGTGTAGAGCAGCGCGATCTTCTGCTTGGCACCGGGGATCTGGTAGCCCTGCTCCAGCAGGATGCCGCAGACGCGCTCGAAGCCGATGGAGAAGCCAACGGCCGGAACCTGCGTGCCGAGGAACTTGCCCACCATGTTGTCGTAGCGGCCGCCGCCTGCCACGGCTCCGCTGAACTGCGGGCAGGTGATCTCAAAGACCATGCCAGTGTAGTACCCCTGACCGCGGACAAGGCTGGGGCAGTAGGCCACCTGATAGCGGCCGCCTGCCAGCGCGGAAGCGGTGGACAGAACATACTTCAGGTCGTCGGCGATGGCGGGGTCTGCGCAGCGGGAAGCCACCGCATCGAGGGTGACCTCACCGGCGGCGATGAAGTCCGCCAATGCGCGGATGGCGTTCTCGGGCAGCTGCTTCTCCGTCAGCTCCGCCTCGACGCCCGCAGCACCGATCTTGTCCATCTTGTCGAAGGTGATGCAGACCGAATCCAGCGTATCGGCTGCAAAGCCCATGCTCTCCAGCATCCCGCGCAGAATGCGGCGGTCGTTGATGTTGACGGTAAAGCCGGTGAAGCCGATGTTCAGCAGGGCGCGGGTGGTCACGTCGATCAGCTCGACCTCGGCGTTGGGGGAAGAATCGCCCAGAATGTCGATGTCGCACTGGACGAACTCGCGCAGACGCCCCTTCTGAGGACGCTCGGCACGGAAAACGCGGTCGGTCTGGATGACCTTGAAGGGGCTGGGGAGCTTCTCTTTGTTGGCCGCATAGTAGCGGGAGAGCGGCAGGGTCAGGTCGTAGCGCAGACCCATATCGGATAGCTGCTTGGGGTCGCCGGAATCGAGGGCAGCCGTCAGCTTATCGCCGCGCTTGAGCACCTTGAAGATCAGGTTCAGGTTGTCGCCGCCGTCGGACTTGTCGAGGTTTTCCATATCCTCGAGCATGGGGGTGGAGATCCGCTCGAAGCCGGAAGCCCGGTACGTCTCGAGGATCTTGCCCTGAATATAATCGCGGAGGCTCTGCTCAGCGGGCAGCAGGTCGCGCATTCCTTTCAATGCCTGTGTTTTCATCTCTCTAATTCCTCTCTGAAAAACTCAATTCTATCCCTTATTATAAAGAAACCGGCTGATTTGTCAATCAAAAAGGGCACACTATCCGTTGAGGTGAAGCAAAATGGAGCAAATATCTGCAAAGCACCCGTGGACGATCCTGATCGCGGGTGCCGCCATTCAGATCCTGACCGGGCTTCCGGCCGCATGGGGCGTATTCCAGCAGCCGGTCATGGAGGAATACGGCCTCTCCGAGCAGGGCGCAGGCTATGCCTTCGGTCTCCTGATCGCCGCGTTTGGCGTCGGGTGTGTGATCGGCGGGTTTCTGCAGGATCGGCAGGGGCCGAAAGCAGCCGCGCTCTGGGGCACTGCCCTGCTCTGCGGCGGATTTTTCGCGGCGGCACTCCTGCCCGGCGGGGCGGGCGGGCTGTTCTACGGGGCGTTCAGCATTCCCGCCGGGCTGGGCACGGCTTTTCTCTACCCCTCCATCCAGTCCTGCGCCCAGAAATGGTACAAAGGCCGCAAAGGATTGGCGACCGGCGTCATCGGCGGAGCGGTCGGCTTGTCCGGTGCCTTCCTGACCGCATTCGTCCGTCTGGCGTTGCAGGGCTGGGGGCCGGTGCAGGGCATCCGGGGCGCGTTCTGGGCCTTGGGTCTGCTGACGCTGCCGGTCTGTCTGGCAGGCAGTCTCCTGCTGGCCGACCCGCCGCCCGAAACGCCCCGCCCCGACGAGCAAGGGCGGCAGAAAGCCGCGCCGCCGCTGGATCTTTCGCCGTGGCAGATGCTCCACACCCGGCAGTACTGGCTCTGCACCGGGGCGGTCTGCTTCTCGACACCGGCGGTGCTGCTGTTCAGCCCCATCATCCTGAAATTGGGAACGGAGCGGGGGCTCAGCGAGACTTCGGCTCTCTGGTCGGTGGTGCTTGGCAGCGTGGGCAGTGCCGCCGGACGGCTGCTGATGCCGATGCTCAGCGACAAGATCGGCCGCCGCCCCACCGACATGATCCTGTTTGGCGCGTCGCTGGCACTCTCGGCGGGCTTTTTGTTCGCGCAGGGCTGGGCGGTGGTGGCCGTGTACGCCGGGCTGACCTTCTGCTATTCGGCACTGGCCGCCGTGCTTCCGGCTCTCTCCACCGATCTGTTCGGCTTTCCCCACGCAGGCGTCAACTACGGCTTCCTCGCCTTGGGGCAGAGCGTCGGCAGCCTGCTGTTCCCCTTTCTGGCGCATCTGCTGGGGCTTGGGCAGGGGCGGCACTGGCTCGCCATTGCGGGTGCCGCCGCAGGCTTTTTGTCCATCTGGGCTCTCCGGCCGACCGAGCCGGAACGCACGCCCCGCCCCAATTGAGCGCAAAGGGCACCCGCCCTGCAAAACCGACAAAAAGTCGGCGGGCGGTGGTGTGTTTGCCGTGATTCCGACAATTAGTCTTGACTTACCATCAAAAGATTGCGAAATTTTTATCAGAAACGCTTGCAAATTCCGGCAAGGTTCTCTATAATAAAATCATGCGTGGTAGTACCGGAAAGGTGCCGAAAGAGAGCGGTGCGGCCGGTCAGACAAAGCGGCGGAGCAGAGTGTGTTCCCTCGGCAGGGAGGGCATCTGTCCGCCGTCAGGCAACAAATCGTCAAAAGGAGAGTATGATTATGACCTATTCGCAGCAAGTACAGAATATGTGCCCGATCACCAAAGGTCCTAAGCATGGTCCGGCTCCCATCCCCGAAGAGGGCGCATGGGTCAAGGCCTATGAGATCAAGGACATCAGCGGCTACACCCATGGTGTGGGCTGGTGCGCACCTCAGCAGGGCACCTGCAAGCTGTCTCTGAACATCAAGAACGGCGTCATCGAGGAGGCTCTGGTGGAGACCATCGGCTGCTCCGGCATGACCCACTCTGCTGCTATGGCAGGCGAGATCCTGCCCGGCAAGACCATTCTGGAAGCTCTGAACACCGACCTGGTGTGCGACGCCATCAACGTGGCAATGCGTGAGCTGTTCCTGCAGATCGTCTACGGCCGCAGCCAGACCGCTTTCTCTGAGGACGGTCTGCCCATCGGCGCAGGTCTGGATGACCTGGGCAAGGGCCTGCGCTCCATGACCGGCACCATCTTCTCCACCAAGGACAAGGGTGTCCGTTACCTGGAGCTGACCGAGGGCTACATCAACAAGCTGGCTCTGGATGCCAACGATGAGGTCATCGGCTATCAGTTCGTCAAGCTGGGCAAGATGATGGAGGATATCCGTCACGGCAAGACCCCCAACGAGGCTTACGAGAAGAACGTGGGTACTTACGGCCGCTTCAGCAAGGAGCAGGGCGCTGTCAAGTACATCGACCCGCGTGAGGAATAAGAGAGGAGGAACAACTCATGGCAACTTTTGAATCTATGGATCGCCGTATGCCGAAAATCGAGGCATGCCTGAAGGCAAATGGTCTGGAGTCTCTGGACGCTTGCAACGAGATGCTCCTCGCAAAGGGCATCGACTGCGACAAGATCGTCCGCGGCGTGCAGCCCATCTGCTTCGACAACGCTGTCTGGGCTTACACTCTGGGCACCGCCATCGCCGTCAAGCGCGGCCTGACCGATGCTGCCGAGTGCGCTGCCGCCATCGGCGAAGGTCTGGAGGCTTTCACCATCCCCGGCTCTGTCGCTGAGCAGCGTCAGGTCGGTCTGGGTCACGGCAATCTGGGTGCCCGCCTGCTGAGCGAGGACACCACCTGCTTCGCATTCCTCGCCGGCCACGAGTCCTTCGCCGCCGCTGAGGGTGCCATCGGCATCGCCCGCACCGCAAACAAGGTCCGCAAGACCCCCCTGCGCGTCATCCTGAACGGCCTGGGCAAGGATGCTGCCTACATCATCTCCCGCATCAACGGCTTCACCTATGTGCAGACCGAGTACGATATCCCCTCTCAGACCCTGACCGTCGTCAAGGAGATCCCCTTCTCCAACGGCGAGCGTGCAGCCGTCAAGTGCTATGGCGCAAACGACGTCATGGAGGGTGTTGCCATCATGAAGAAGGAGGACGTGCAGTGCTCCATCACCGGCAACTCCACCAACCCCGTCCGCTTCCAGCATCTGGTTGCCGGCACCTACAAGAAGTGGGCCATCGAGAACGGCAAGAAGTACTTCTCCGTCGCTTCCGGCGGCGGCACGGGCCGTACCCTGCACCCCGATAACGTCGCAGCCGGTCCTGCCAGCTACGGTCTGACCGACTCTCTGGGCCGCGTCCACGGCGATGCACAGTTTGCAGGTTCTTCTTCTGTTCCTGCACACGTCGAGATGATGGGTCTGATCGGCATGGGCAACAACCCGATGGTCGGTGCGACCGTCGCCTGCGCTGTTGCAGCTGCTCAGGCAAACGCCTGAGTCTCTTTCCCAAGTTTCAGCAAGGGGGAGCTGCTTTCCGAATGAGCAGCTCCCCTTTTTTTGCTGATCGATATTCCGCACAAAACCACCCCATAAGCAAAAAAAACGAGAAGGAAGAAATTATGAAAAAGAATCAGATCCGCAAGAGTCTGGCTGCACTGGCCATGGCTGCGGTCGTGAGCGTCAGCCTGCTGGGTTATGGCTGCAGCTCCCCTGCCAGCTCCGGCTCCTCCACGGGCGTTTCCGGCGAGTTCACCGGCTCTGCCAAGGGCATGGGCGGCGACGTGACCGTCACCCTGACCCTGACCGACAGCGTCATCACCGGCTGCACGGCTGAGGGCAAGGACGAGACCCCGGGCATCGGCACCATGGCTCTGGAGCAGCTGCCCACGGCCATCGCCGAGAGCGGCAGCATTGCCGTGGACGGCGTGTCCACCGCAACCATCACCTCCGACGCCATCAAGGAGGCTGCTGCTGCCGCTCTGACCGCAGCCGGCCTGAACCCTGAGGACTACAAGACCGAGGTCAAGGTCGAACAGACTAAGGCCGAGGACTCCACCCTTGACGCCGACATCGTCATCGTGGGCGCAGGCGGTGCCGGCATGACGGCCGCCATCACCGCTGCCAGCGAGGGCAAGAGCGTTGTCATCGTCGAGAGCCAGCCCATGGTGGGCGGCAACTCGGTGCGCGCGACCGGCGGCATGAACGCAGGCAAGACCGTCTATCAGGACGAGAACGAGTTTGGCGAGTCTGCCGGTGTCGAAAAGACGCTGACCGCCGCTGCTGAGAAGTATGCGGACAACGAGACCATCACCGCTCTGGCCAAGACCGTCTCCGAGCAGTGGGCTGCTTATCAGGCCAACCCCACCGGCTACTTTGATTCCGTTGAGCTGATGGAGCTGGACACCCTGATCGGCGGCAAGGGCGTCAACGACCCGGCTCTGGTCGAGACCCTGTGCGAGAACTCCGCTGACGCCATCGACTGGCTGGATGAGCACGGCATCACCCTGCACAGCGTTTCCAGCTTCGGCGGTGCTTCCGTCAAGCGCATCCATCGCCCGGTCAACGCCGAGGGCAAGACCGTCTCCGTTGGCTCCTACATGATCCCCCTGCTGGAGGAGAACTGCCAGAAGGCCGGTGTCCAGATCCTGCTGAACACCACCGCCACCAAGATCCTGACCGATGCCAACGGTGCTGCTGTGGGCATCGAGGCCACCGGTTCTACCGGTGAGACCGTCACCGTCAACGCCAAGAGCGTCGTGCTGGCTTCCGGCGGCTTCGGCGCAAATCTGGATATGGTCGTCAAGTACAAGCCCGAGCTGAAGGGCTTCATGACCACCAACGCCGCAGGCATTCAGGGTCAGGGCATCGAGATGGCAACGGCCATCGGTGCCGACACCGTGGATATGGATCAGATCCAGATCCACCCCACCGTTGAGGCCAACACCGCAGCCCTGATCACCGAGGGTCTGCGCGGCGACGGTGCGATCCTCGTCAACGCAGAGGGTCAGCGTTTCATCGACGAAGTCGGCACCCGCGATGTGGTCTCTGCCGCTGAGATCGCACAGACCGGCAGCTACAGCTGGCTGGTGGTCGATCAGGCCATGGCCGATGCTTCCAGCGTCATTCAGGGCTACATCAAGAAGGGCTACACCGTGACCGGCCAGACCTACGAGGAGCTGGC
>CAKTBG010000003.1 GCA_934533135.1 uncultured Faecalibacterium sp. | reverse complement strand
TTCTCTTTGTCTAGGGCTAAAGCCGTTTTTATTCCACCAGCGGAGCTGGTGGTTGTCGCTCGCTCAAGCTACCCAACCGGAAAAACCCTGCTCCTTTGTGCGGAAGGAGCAGGGTTTTCGGTTGCCATTCGGATCAGAAAAAGGAAAAAGGAGAAAAAAGGAGAACATTTATCGTCACGCTGTAAAAGCGGGACAAGCAGTTGCGATCACTCCACGTCCTGAAGTGCGGCGAAATCCTCTTCGCCGGTGCGGATCTTGACGACCCGGGTCACATTGTAGACGAAGATCTTGCCATCGCCGATGTGACCGGTGTAAAGGGCTTTCTTGGCGGCGTCCACCACGGCGTCCACCGAGATCTTGGAGACGATGACCTCCACCTTGATCTTGGGCAGCAGGGTCGTATCCACCGGCACACCGCGGTATTTCTCGCTGGTGCCCTTCTGGATGCCGCAGCCCATGACCTGCGTGACGGTCATGCCGGTCACGCCCAGATCGTTCAGTGCGGTCTTGAGCTGATCGAACTTGCTCAGCTTGGCAATGATGGACACCTTGTGCATCCCGGTGTCGTACACGCCGTCGTGGATGACCGGCTCCGGCTCCCGGGTAACGGGCACCGCCGCGTCGATCTGCTTGGCGGATGCCTTGGCGATGTCGTCCTCGCCCAGATCGGTGTTCTCATTGGGCGACATGGCGGCTGCGTTGGCGTCGGAGATGGAGAAGCCAGCGTAAGCAGAAGCCAGACCGTGCTCGTGGATGTCAAGGCCGTCGATCTCGACCTCAGCGGGAACGCGCAGGCCGATGGTCTTGTCGATGATCTTAAAGACGACGAACATCACGACCAGAACATACACATCGACGGTGACAAGACCCAGAAGCTGGATGCCCAGCTGCGACAGGCCGCCGCCGTAGAACAGACCGGCGTAAGCCGTATCGCTGCCGTTGGAGAACAGGCCGACTGCAATGGTGCCCCAGACACCGTTGACGAAGTGGACCGAAACCGCACCCACCGGGTCATCGATCTTGGCGATCTTATCGAAGAACTCGACGCTCAGCACCACAAGGAAACCGGCGACCAGACCGATGAAGAAGGCACCGAAGGGAGTGACCGTATCGCAGCCTGCGGTGATGGCGACCAGACCGGCCAGAGAGCCGTTCAGAGTCATGGAGACATCGGGCTTGCCGTAACGCTTCCATGTGAACAGCATGGTCACACAGGTTGCGACCGCAGCCGCAAGGTTGGTGTTGAAGCAGACCAGACCCGTCATGGTCATGGCCTCGTCGGTGGACAGCGACAGCGAAGAGCCGCCGTTGAAGCCGAACCAGCAGAACCAGAGGATGAACACGCCCAGCGCACCGGCGGTCAGGTTGTGGCCGGGGATGGCATGGGGGTTGCCGTCTTTGTCATACTTGCCGATGCGGGGTCCCAGCAGAGCCGCGCCCAGCATGGCGATGATGCCGCCGACATTGTGGACCGCTGCAGAACCGGCAAAGTCGTGGAAGCCCATGCTCTGCAGCCAGCCGCCGCCCCACATCCAATGGCCGCAGATGGGGTAGACCACCAGTGAAATGGCCGCGGAGTAAACGCAGTAGGCCTTGAAATTGGTGCGCTCTGCCATGGAACCGGAAACAATGGTCGCGGCCGTAGCGCAGAAAACGGTCTGGAAGACGATGTAGACCCACAGCGGAATGTCCAGACCCAGATGCGAATAGTCGCCCTGAATAAAGGGGTCGAATCCGCCGATCAGGGCACCCGTGCCGCCAAACATCAGGCCGAAGCCGATGAGCCAGTAGCAGGGGGTTCCGATGCAAAAGTCCATCATATTCTTCATCAGGATGTTGCCCGTGTTCTTCGCACGGGTAAAGCCCGCTTCACACAGGGCGAAACCGGCCTGCATGAAGTAGACAAGGAACGCTGCCACCAGCGTCCAACAGGTGTTTATGGAGTTGAACATGATCCTCATACCTCCCCAAAGCGTGTTCCGCCCAGTCTGCCAGAACTGGCGGCCGTACTCGTGCGCAGGCATCCACAATGACGCACCAGCGCAGAAATCCTGCTCCGGAAGCCCTCTATCTCCTCCGGAACCGATGGCTGTATCCCACGGGGACAGCCCACCCCCGAAAACGAAAAAAGACGCTCAGCGGACTTGCATCCGCGAGCGTCTTTGCTTTCGATGGCACGAGTATAGAGCGGTTTGGGCAAGGTGTCAAGAGGGAAATGCCATTTTTGGCGTTTTTACCAATTGTCTCTTTTTCGGCACCGCAAAAGTTTGGAAACAAAAGTCAATCTCCGGCTTTTGGCTCTGCGTGGTGCTCCCCCCGGGAAGCCCGCATTTCCACATGAAGCAGCAGGCTCATCAGGGCACGGAGGGCAAAGGTGGCCGCCAGCGGGATCACCGACTGCAGACTCGGCAGCAGGAAGGTGCGGGCGATCTCTGCCGACATCAGGAACTCCAATGCCGTGGTCAGCCCACTGCTCATCTCATGATGGAAGTCGTAGCTGTCGTGAAACAGGTTGACCCGCAGATAATGGTAGCTGGCCTTGGCAAGGCTGGTGACGATGATGACAAGCCCCACGACCTCGGCGATGGCCGCGATCAGGGGAACCGCCGATTCCAGAAACAGCTCCAAGGCGGAGGAGATCGTTTCGTTGAAATGATACAGCGCACTCATAGGGCCGTTTCTCCTTTGGGGGCGTGCTTACAGCAGGCTCCGGATGTAGGCAGCCAGCTCTTCGTCCTTGCAGGAGGCGAAGAACAGCTCCCGGAACTTCGCACCGGCGATGGCACCCTTCAGCAAGTCCTGATCGATGCTCTTCAGGCACTCGATCAGCGGCTTAAAGGTGGCGGCGCGCACGCCGTCGAGGATCTTCTTGTTGCGCTGTTCCGGCTCCACGCGCTCCTTCGGGTAGCCCTGCCCATGGCCAAAGCCGAACAGCTTCTCAAAGCAGTATTCGAGGTTCAGCTCACCGCCCCAGCCGAAGCCCTTGGCAAAGGGCATGGCCACGGCGTTGCCGTCGTTGACGTGGGCAAAGGTGTACGCATCCACGGGGTCTTCCACATGGCCGCAGATCACGCCCGGGAAGCTGTTCAACGCAAGCATGGCACCCTCGCCGGTGCCGCAGCCGGTCACGACATAGTCGGCTGCGCCGCTGTTCAGCAGGATGGCGGCCAGAATGCCGCACTGCACATAGGTCAGCTGGGCTGCGTCATCGGCTGCGTACATCCCGTAGTTGACGACCTCATGGCCCATCGGCTCCACGACCTTTTTCAGCGCAGCCTCAATGATGCCGTTCTTCGCGGCCTGACTGTTTTCGTTGATAAGTGCGATCTTCATGAAAAAATCCTCCTGTTTCCTCATAGAATTCTATACTACTTAGGATACCATGCTTTGGCGGCAACATCAAGCGGTTTTGGATGGGAAGTTCGGCCCAAACCCTGCGGACGGTTTGAAAACAAACCGTGCTTTTGGCACGATCCTGATATTGTCCGGCATAAAAACGATAGCAGAACCGCCCGATTCCGCACTATAATGATAAAAAAGTGTAAGGGAGGGCGATGAGATGTGGATCCGGAAAATTCGGAAAATAGATTACGCAGCAGTGGATCGGTTGTTGTTGCAGCTGCATCAGGTGGATGTCGAAGGCAGGCCTGATCTGTTTGCACCGGCCGACCACTATATGGCGCAGGAGGCCTTTGAAACGCTGCTGGAAAACGAGAACGTTCTGGCATTTCTGGTGCAGGAGCGGCTGACGGTCGTTGGCTGCTGCTTTGTCTCGCTGCTGGAGCGGTGCGGAGAGGCACCGCAGAAAACAGCCTACATCGACCTGCTGGTGGTGGATCAAGCACACCGGCGGCAGGGCATCGGACGAATGATCTTCCGGGAAGTCGAACGACAGGCCCGCGCACAGGGGGCACAGAAGGTGGAGCTGACCGCGTGGAGCCACAACACCGCCGCACGCTGTGCATACGAAGCCTATGGGATGCAGCCACAGCGCAGCATCTACGAGATTCGTCTGTAAGGGTGTTTCAGACGTTTTGGCAATTTAAAATTGCCATTATTGTAAATTAAAACTTGCATTCCAGTGCAAAACACGCTATACTAGGGCTGGAATTCCATTCTTTCCCTGCAAAAGGGATAACAAAACGTGTATGAAGCGCAAAATCATACGCGCTGTATTTTCTGCACGCTGCTTTTGGGAGCAGGGTGCAAAGATGACTGTAAAATGGAGGTTCCACCCATGAACGAAACTGTCACCAAGCGTTTTCTCCTTTACTTCCGGCTGATGATGCTGGTCTGGATCCTGATCGCCAACGCCTTCTTCCACATCATCGACTTCGAGTACAGCTGGCTGGTGTTCCTTGGCAACATCATGCTCTTTACGATGGAGGGCGACATCAAGGATCGCTTTGTCTCCGTCGAGCTGGGCGGTCTGGTGGGCATGGTGCTGACCGTGCTGGCCATCCTCGGCATCACCGCACTGACCCCGGTGGTCGGCGGGCTGCTGGGTCTGCTCCTCCCGCTGGCTGTGGTGCTGTTCATCCTCATCATCCTGCACCCCTATGCCCCCAAGGTGCTGAACAACGTCGGCTTTGCCTACCTGACGGTCGCCTGCATCGACGCCAAGACCTTTGCCGCCAACCTTCCGCTCTTCTTCGTGACCTACATCGTCGGCTCGCTGGTCTTCAACGGGGTCTGCATCCTGCTGATGAAACCGGCAAAACTTCTGGCCGAAAAGAGCGTTTCCGCCGCCAAAGAATAACACGCTTCTCCCCCTTTTACAAACAATGCCGCCCCGCAGAGCTTTCTGGCCTCTGCGGGGCGGCATTGCTTTGTTTTGGGATCACACGGCCGCGGGTTGTTCTAGCCCGGCGGCAAGGCGGAGCTTTCGCCGGAAGAATTTGTTGAACAGGGAGATATACCGGCCGATGCAGAGCATCGAGAGGATGGTGCCGACGCCGATGCCCAGCAGCGGATTGCCGTGGGCAAGGCCGATGAGGAAGGAGGCGGCGACATTCACGATGTCGAAGCAGCTCTTGCAGACGCCGACCTCCTTGCCGGAGCGCATCGAAAGGGCGTTTACAATGCCGTCGGCGGGGTTCGGGATCAGATCCATGCTCAGCACCATAGCCGCACCGGTGCCAGTGAGGACGATGGAGAGAGCCAGCAGGAGCAGGTCAAAGACCAGACTCTGGCCGCTCTGGTAGGTCACGACGGCTTTCATGAAGTCCAGCACCCGGGTAAACACCACGCTGACGACCAGCTGGAGCAAGTCGAGCCAGTTCCGTTTGCTGCCCTTGAGGACGAACTGCGCCGCGATAAAGAGAACATAGGTCACAAGGCTGATGTTGCCGAGGGTAAAGCCGGTACACAGGCTGATGGTGTGGGCCACCGATACGATGGCCGCCGCACCAAGGCCGGTCTTGGTGTTCAAGGTCAGCCCGGCGACAAGAGAGACCATGCCGACCAGATAGATGACCCAGCGCGTTACAAGCTGCTTGGTTTTGGTTTGCTGCACAGTGTACACCTCCGATTAGCCGAGGTCGGCACCGTTGGAAGCGATGACCTGCTTGTACCAGTAGAAGCTGTCCTTACGGCTGCGCGCGAGGGTGCCGTTTCCGGCGTTGTCCTTATCCACATAGATGAAGCCGTAACGCTTCTTCATCTCGCCGGTGGAGGCCGACACGATGTCGATGGGACCCCACATGGTGTAGCCCAGCAGGGGCAGGCCATCCTCGTTGACGGCCTTTTCCATCTCGACGATGTGCTTGCGCATATAGTCGATGCGGTAGGGGTCGTGGATGGAACCATCGGCCTCGACCTTGTCCACCGCACCCAGACCGTTCTCCACGATGAAGAGCGGTTTCTGGTAGCGGTCGTAGAGGGTGTTCAGGGTCACGCGCAGACCCACCGGGTCGATCTGCCACCCCCACTCGCTGGCGGAGAGGTACGGATTCTGGAGGGAGAGGATGGCGGCGTTGCCCGGCTTTTTATACTTTTCCACGGTCTCGGGGTCGGCCGAGGTGCAGCGGGAAGAATAGTAGCTGAAACTGATGAAGTCCACGGCACCGGCCTTGATCTGCGCCAGATCGTCCTCGGTGCAGTCCAGATGGATGCCGGCCCGCTCCATCCGCTTCCATGCCCAGACGGGATAGGCTCCGCGTGCCTGTGCGTCGATGAAGAAGTAGTTGTCACGGTCAGCCTCCATTGCGGCGTAAACGTCGTTGGGGTTGCAGGTGAAGGGGTAATACTGACCGGCAGCCAGCATACAGCCCACCATGGAGCCGGGCATCAGCTTGTGAGCCAGCTGGACGGCCTTTGCGCTGGCCACCAGCTCATAGTGAGCGGCACGGTACTTGACCTCTTCGGGATTCTCGCCTTCCTCGAACAGGATGCCTGCGCCCATGAACGGCATGTGGAGCAGCATGTTGATCTCGTTGAAGGTCAGCCAGTACTTGACTTTGCCAGCGTAACGGGTGAAGATGGCGGTGCAGTATTTCAGGTAGGCATCGATCATGCGGCGGTCTTTCCAGCCGCCGTACTTCTTGATGAGGGCGATGGGGGTGTCGAAGTGGCAGATGGTGATGAGCGGCTCGATGCCGTACTTCAGGCACTCGTCGATCATCTCCTCATAGAACTTCAGTCCCTCTTCGTTGGGGGTGTCGTCGTCGCCGTTGGGCAGGATACGGGTCCATGCGATCGAGAAGCGATAGCACTTGAAGCCCATCTCTGCAAACAGCTTGATGTCCTCTTTAAAGTGGTGGTACATATCAATGGCTTCGTGGGCCGGATACTGGTGCTGCGCGTCGCACGCCAGCATCTTTTTCAGGCCGCGGCTGACCGGCATACGGTCCTCGCCAAAGGGGATGACATCGACGGTGGACAAGCCCTTGCCGCCTTCCTGCCAGCCGCCCTCACACTGATTGGCCGCGGTCGCGCCGCCCCACAAAAAGCCTTTTGGAAATGCGTTTGCCATAAAGAAACTCCTTTCTTGCCCTGCGTGGTTTTTTCTGTATCAAATCATATCATAAAAACAAATCAATGTAAATCGAATAAAGAAATTGCAACACAGCCCAAACTGTGCTATTCTTGCAGCAACAAAAACTCCCGAAAGGATGGAATCTGTTATGGCACACAAAACGGTATGGATCACCGGCGCAAGCTCGGGCATCGGGCAGGAGTTCGCCCGGCGGTATGCAAAGCTGGGGTTCCGGCTCATCCTCACCGCCCGGCGCAAAGACCGGCTGGAAACCCTCGCCGCCGAGCTGCTGGCCAAGTACAACACCGTCAGCCGCATCCTGACGGCGGATCTCGCGCAGGAGGCCGAACTCGACCGCCTCTGCGCCGCACTGGACGGCGAGCGGATCGACATCTTCATCAACAATGCCGGTTTCGGCGTCTGCGGCCGCTTTCTCGAGACGGATGCGGCGCGGGAGCTGTCCATGGCGAAGGTAAACGTCCTCGCCCTGCACCGGCTGTTCAAGTTTGCCGTGCAGAAGATGCAGGCACAGGGCTTCGGCACCGTGCTCAATGTGGCGTCCTCGGCGGGTCTGCTGCCCGGCGGCCCCTACATGGCCGGGTACTATGCCACCAAAGCATACGTCGTCAGCCTGACCCGGAGCGTGGCCGAAGAGCTGCGGGAGGCACACAGCCCGGTCTACGTCTGCGCCCTCTGCCCCGGCCCGGTGAACACCGAGTTCAACGACTGCGCCGACGTTGTGTTCGCGCTCAAGGGCATCACGCCCCAGTTCTGTGTCGAGGAAGCTCTGCGCGGAATGCTGCGCGGCAGGACCATCATCGTGCCGTCGGCTCTCATGCGCGCAGCCACCACCGCCCAGCACTTCGTGCCCACCCCGCTGCTGATGCCCATTCTGGCACACCAGCAGAAAAAGAAGATGGGGTGAGCTGCCGCCTCAGACCGTGCCCTTTTGCCCGGTCTTCCGGGTGCGGGCGGTGCCGAACACAAACGCATCGTGGCGGTAAACGGCCACAAGGTAGGCGGCCATGACGCACCAGATGAGCGGCTCGCAGAGGATGACCGCATTGTACTGAAAGCGCGGGATGAAAAAGAGAACGAACAGGATCTTCCCCACGAACTCGATGACGCTGGAAAAGAGCGGCAGGACTTTCTGGCCGAGGCTCTGCAGCGCGTAGCGGGTTGCGATCAGAACGCCCAGAATGGAGTAGAAGGGGGCGTTCCAGCGCAGATACCGGGCACCGTTTTCGATCACCACCGGCTCACTGGAACCCGACACCAGCCGAACCATGCCCTCGGCTCCGACCTGCATCAGCAGCACGGCGCAGATGGCCACGACAACGGAATAGAGGTAGATATCCCGCATTCCCTTGCGGACACGGTCGGGGTGGTTTGCGCCCCGGTTCTGGGAAACAAAGGTCGAGCCCGCCGACGCCATGGCCATGACCGGCATATCGGTGACGGAGAAGAGCTTCCGGGCGGCCGAATGCCCCGCGATGACCAGCGTGCCCAGACCGTTGATGCCATACTGCAGGATGACCGAACCCGCCGAGACGATGCTGCTCATCAGCCCCATGGAGATGCTCTGGCTGAACAGCTCCCAATAGAGGTGGCTGCCGACCCGGAAGTGTTGCTTGGCGGGCAGGAGGATGCGGACTTTTTGGCAGACGTAGAGCACGCAGAGCACCACCGACACGCCCTGCGCAAGGACGGTGGCGACGGCGGCACCCGCCACGCCCATCCCCATCCCGGCGATGAAGGCGATGTCCAGCACGACATTCAGCAGGGAAGAGAGGATCAGGAAGACCAGCGGCATCACGCTGTTGCCGATGGCGCGGAGCAATCCGGCGCAGAGGTTGTAGGCAAACATCACGATCACGCCGAGGTCAATGAGGAAGATGTAGCGGTATGCGTCCTCGAGGATCTCCGCCGGGGTATCCAGCAGAACAAGCAGGGGATGCAGGCCGAGTGCCCCGGCCAGCGTGATGACCGCCGAGGCGATCAGACCGATGACGAGGGAGCCTGCCACAGTCTTTTTGAGCAGTTCCTCGTCCTGCGCCCCGTAGGAGCGCGCTGCGACGATTGCAAGGCCATTGCCGATGCCGATGCCGAATCCGACCAGAAGCTCGTAGATCGAGCCGCAGGAGCCAATGGCGGCAAGGGCATTGTCGCCCAGCACATTGCCGACGATCATGGTATCCACGGTGTTGTAGAGCTGCTGAAAAAGGCTCGATACAAAGATCGGCAGCATAAAGACCAGCAGGCTTTTCAGGATGGGGCCGTTCATCAGATCCACATTCTGGTTGAAAAAAGATCTTTTTGCAGTTTGGGTCATAGTTCCTCCGGGTGTTGCACTTGCAAAGGGCGACCCCTCGGCGTTGCCGAGGGATCGCCCTTTTTCCGATATTGGGACTGTTTTTACAGTTCCTGTGTTTCAAAGCCGTTGGCGGTCAGCACTTCCACGCTGGCAAAACCGGCGGCTTTGAGGGCGGCAGCTGCCTCGTCGAAGCCGTAGGTCAAGCTGGACACATCGTGGGCGTCGGAGGTGATGATGACCTTGCCGCCCATCTTCTGCCACTCGCCCAGCAGCCATGCGCCGGGGTAAAAATCCTTGCGGTAGCCGCGGTAGACGCCGCCGGTGTTGACTTCCAGCAGGCAGTCGTTGTCCTTGGCCGCCTGCAGTGCCTTGCGCGCAGCAGCCTTGTAGCGGGGCGACTCCTCGTCGAAGAATTCGCCCTCTGCGTTCAGCTTCTTGATGAGGTCGATGTGGGCGAGGATGTCGGGCTTGAGGGCCGCGACCTTCTCCACCTCGGCGAAGTAGGCTTCCACGGCCGCCAGTGCGTCGCCCTCAAAATCGTCGTTGATGCAATCCCACAGATCCTTGGGGCGGAAGTCGATCTCGTAATACTTGCCGGTCTTTTTGCCGTAGATGTGGTGTGCGCTGCCGATCCAGTAATCGTAAGCCTCGTACTTATCCTCGCTCAGCAGATCCCACTCGATGCCGCAGAGGATGTCCACCTTGCCCTTGTACTCCGCCTTGAGCTTGGCGATGGTGGCCTTGTACTGGGCGGTGCGGCTGGGGCTCATGCAGTATTCCCGGTCGCGCTGGGTGTAGCTATGGCCGGTGAAGCCCAGTGTGGTCAGCCCCTGCGCACAGGCAGCGGAGGCCATATCCTGTAAGGTATTTTTGCCGTCACACATGGTCGAGTGACAATGAACGCTGGACTTCTTGTAATCTGCCATAGTTGAATTCACTGCATCCTTTCCTGTTTCACCTTGTGGTCGATGACGTGCCGCTTTTCCAGCTCACGGGTGATGTCCTCCACCGTAATGCCGGCCTGAACCATCAGGACCAGAACATGGTACGCCAGATCACTGATCTCGTAGATCGTTTCTTCTTTGTCCTCTTTTTCGCCTGCGATGATGACCTCGGTACACTCCTCGCCGACCTTTTTGAGGATCTTTTCCTTGCCCTTCGCAAAGAGGTAGGTGGTGTAGCTGCCCTCCTGCGGGTCGGTCTTGCGCCCCTTGATGAGGTCATACAGCCCCTGCCAGCTGAACTGCTTGAGCTCCGGCGAGACATACACCTCGTGGAAGAAGCAGCTCTCGGCACCGGTGTGGCAGGCCGGGCCGCTCTTGACGACTTCGACCACCAGCGCGTCCTTGTCGCAGTCGGCGGTGATGGACACCACCTTCTGGACGTTGCCGCTGGTCTCGCCCTTGCGCCAGATCTCCTGACGGCTCCGGCTCCAGAACACGGTGCGCCCCTCGGCAATGGTGAGAGCCAGCGTCTCGGCATTCATGTACGCGAGGGTCAGCACTTCCTTGGTGTAGTGATCCTGCACGATGGCGGGGATCAGGCCTTTTTCGTCAAATTTCAGTTCCATAAAACGTCTCCTCCCCCTCAAAAGGGGATTGCTTACAGTTTATCCTAAATCGTTCGGAAACGCAAGGGGTTCACACCCGCATTTCCACTCCATTTTGGTTTAAGTACTCCTTTAGCTCCCCGATGGTCAGCAGCTTCTGGTGGAAGATGCCCGCCGCAAGCCCGGCGTCGATGCCCTTGTGGTGGAACAGCTCGAGGAAATCTTCCTTTTTGCCTGCACCGCCGCTGGCAATGATGGGCACGTTCACCCGTGCAGCCACCGCGTCCAGCATTTCGAGGTCAAAGCCGCTGCGCACGCCGTCGGTGTCGATGCTGTTCAGGCAGACTTCGCCTGCGCCGTGCTCCACCGCCCAGCCGATCCAGTCCAGCGCATCCCGGCCGGTGTTCTCCCGGCCGCCCTTGGCAAAGACCATGAATCTGCCGTCCACCCGCTTGACGTCGGCGGAGAGGACGACGCACTGGTTGCCGTACCGCTGCGCTGCCGCCGGGATGAGGCTGGGGTCGCGCAGTGCGCCCGAGTTGACACTGACCTTATCGGCCCCGCATTTGAGCACCCGGTCAAAATCTTCCAGCGTCTGGATGCCGCCGCCCACGGTCAGCGGGATGAAGATCTCGCTGGCCACCTTTGTCAGGATCTCGGTGAAGAGGGCACGCCCCTCAAAGCTGGCCGTGATGTCGTAGAACACCAGCTCATCTGCACCGGTGGCGTTGTACATCCGCGCCATCTCCACCGGGTCGGCCACATCCCGGATGCCCTCAAAGTTGGTTCCCTTGACGACCCGGCCATCCCGGACATCGAGGCAGGGAATGATGCGTTTTGTGATCATCGTTCGTTTCCCCTCTGTTTATTTCTGCACCAGTTCGACGCAGCGTTTCAGGTCAAGCGTGCCGGTGTAGAGGCTTTTGCCCAGAATGGCAGCCGCCACGCCCATCTGTTCCAGCTCCAGCAGCTCCGATTCCGTGGAAATGCCGCCGCTGGCGGTGAACGCCATCCCCGGCACTTCCTGCACGAGCTGGCGATAAAGCCGGAGATTCGTGCCCTGCATCGCGCCGTCGCAGGCAATGTCGGTGTAGATGACCGCCGAACAGCCGGCATCGGCCAGCCGCTTGCAGAAATCCACGCCCTTTTCCCGGCTGACTTCCTTCCAGCCATGGATGGCAACAAAGCCGTCTTTTGCATCCACGCCCACGGCGATCCGGTCGCCATACTGTTTCAGCATCCGGGCGGTAAAGTCGAAATCCGTCACGGCCACGCTGCCAAGGATGCAGCGGCCCACGCCCAGCGACAGGTATTTTTCGATCCGCTCTTCGGTGCGGATGCCGCCGCCGACCTCGAGATACAGGCCGCCCTGTTTTGCGAGGGCGGCAATGGCATCGTAGTTGGCGAGGGTGCCGTCCTTCGCACCGTCCAGATCGACGACGTGGAGGTTCTTGGCACCCGCTTCCCGAAAGATCTGCGCCTGTGCGCAGGGATCCTCCCCGTAGACGGTCATCCGGTCATAGTCGCCCTGCGTCAGCCGCACCACATGGCCGCCGCGCAGGTCGATGGCAGGGAATAATTCCATTGTATAAACTCCTTATCTTGGCTCTCCCTTTGGGAAAGACTCCCTCCGGCCGGAGGGAGATGTCGCGTTAGCGACAAAGGGAGGATGGCTGGCAAAGCCGACAGGCTTTGACTGAGAGGGCAAGCGGGCAAGCCCGTTACAATTCCGCAAACGCCTTCAGGATCCGCAAGCCCGTATCCCCGCTTTTTTCCGGGTGGAACTGCGTGCCGTACACCTTCCCGCACCGCACCGCGCCCGTGACCGGGATGGAATACTCACTGACGGCCAGCGTGCTTTCGGCGCAGTGCTTGGCGTAATAGCTGTGGACGTAGTAGACGTATTCGCCCTCTTGGATGTACCGGAAAAGCGGGTCTTCCCGCACGATGTGAAGGGCATTCCAGCCGATCTGAGGCACTTTCAGGCTCTTGTCGGTCAGGTCGGGTTCCAGCGGGCAGACCTCGCCCGGGATCAGCCCGAGCCCCGCGTGGGTACCGTACTCATAGCTTCGTTCAAACAGCAGCTGCATCCCAAGGCAGATGCCCAGCAGCGGCTTTTTCGCTGCTTCTTCTTTTAAAACCGGCACAAGGCCGGTGGCTTCCAGCTTTGCCATGGCGTCGGCAAAGGCACCCACGCCGGGCAGGATCAGCCGGTCGGCCTTCCGGAGAACCTCCGGGTCGGCGGTGACGACCGCTTCCAGCCCCAGCTTTGCAAGGCTGGAGCGAAGGCTGAACAGGTTGCCGACGCCATAATCCACGATCGCGATCATACCAGCAGTCCTTTCGTTGAGGGGATCTCGTCCGGGTGGGCGGCGTCGATCCTGACCGCCGCGGCCAGTGCCCGGCCTGCACCCTTGAAACAGGCTTCGAGGATGTGGTGGGTGTTCTCGCCCGCAAACTGGACGAAGTGGAGGGTGGCCTGCGCATTGCGGGCAAACCCCAGCCAGAACTCCTTTATGCACTCCACGTCAAAGTCGCCGACTTTCTCGGTCTGGCAGTGGACATCCCAGTTCAGGGTGCAGCGGCCTGAGAGATCCACGGCACAGAGGATGAGGGCTTCGTCCATGGGCAGATAAAAGCTGCCGTACCGCTGGATGCCCCGTTTTTCGCCCAGAACGGTGTGGAAAGCCTGCCCCAGCGCGATGCCGATGTCCTCGGCCGTGTGGTGGTAATCCACCTCCACGTCGCCGTGGCAGGTGAGCACCAGATCAAACCGGCCATGCCGCGCAAACAGTTCCAGCATATGGTTCAGGAATCCGCAGCCGGTGTCCACCTGATACCGGCCGGTGCCGTCCAGATTCAGGTTCAGCTCGATCTGTGTCTCGTTCGTGTTTCGTGTTACCGTGACTTCCCGCATGGTTTACCCCTCCAAGATCTCGTCCATTGCCGCCAGCAAAGCCTGCATCTCCTCCGGTGTGCCGATGGTGATCCGCAGCCGGTTGGCGATGCGGGGCGCATCGAAATGGCGGACCAGCACGCCCTTTTCCTTCAGCTTCCGGTACAGGGTGCCGCCGTCCTTCCGGTCACTCTCTGCAAACAGGAAGTTCGACTGGCTGTCGGTGCAGGCAAAGCCCCGTTTTTCCAGCTCTTTCTTTGTCCACTGGCGCGTCTCGATGATGGCCGAACGGGTCTTGTCGAAGTAGGCGGTATCTTCCAACGCGGCCTGTCCTGCTTTCAGGGTCAGGCGGTTGATGTTGTAGGGGTTCAGGCTGAACTTGACCCGATTCAGGTCGGCGATCAGCCTTTCGTTTCCCATGGCCAGACCCAGCCGCGCACCGGCCAGCTGCCGGGATTTCGAGAAGGTCTGGACGACCAGCAGGTTGTCGTACCGGTCGATGAGGGGCACGCAGCTCTCGCCGCCGAAATCAACATAGGCCTCGTCAACGATGACGACGTTGTCGGGGTTCGCTTTCAGGATGCCCTCGATGGCACTGCGGGGCAGAGCCAGACCGGTGGGGGCATTGGGGTTGGCGATCACGATGGTCTCGTTTCTGCCGCAGTAATCCGCCGGGTCGAGGGTGAAGTCCGCTTTCAGCGGCACGATGTCGCTGGGGATGTGCATCAGGCCGCACCAGACGCCGTAGCAGCCATAGGTGATGTCGGCGTAGGCCAGCGGATGCGCTTCATCGCAGAAGGCACGGAGGGCAAAAAAGAGGTTCTCGTCGCTGCCGTTGCCGGGCATGATCTGGTTCGGCTTCAGCCCGAAGTGCTTTGCCGCCGCATCCAGCAGGTCGGCGCAGGCCGGGTCGGAGTAGAGCCGGAGTGCTTCGACCTCGGCTTTGCTGATGGCCTCCACCACCGCCGGGGAGGGCGGATAGGGGCTTTCGTTGGTGTTCAGTTTGATGTATTTCTGATCCTGCGGCTGTTCGCCCGGGGTATAGGGCGTGACATCGGCCAGCCTTGGCGAAAGAAAACGGCTCATTTCAGTTTCCTCCCAATTCTTCTCTCTTGTCAGCATCCTCACCCTCTCCGTCATTGCTTCGCAATGCCACCTTGTCCTCCCTCTGTCGCTGCGCGACATCTCCCTCCGGCCGGAGGGAGTCTTTCAAAGGGAGAGGCAAGTCTTGGCTCCCCCTTCGGGGGAGCTGGACGCGAAGCGGCCTGAGAGGGCTTATTCGTATCTTATCGTCACGCTGCGGGCATGGGCGTGCAGGCCTTCCCGCTCGGCAAAATCGGCAATGCGGGGTGCGGCCTCCTGCAAGGCCTCCCGGGTGTAGTAGATAAAACTGGACTTCTTGACAAAATCATCGACCCCCAGCGGGCTGGAGAACCGCGCTGTGCCGCTGGTGGGCAGGGTGTGGTTGGGGCCTGCAAAGTAGTCGCCCAGTGCCTCGGGCACGTTTCGCCCGAGGAAGATGCTGCCCGCGTTCCGGATCTCGTTCAGGACGCTGAACGGGTCTTCCACGCAGACCTCCAAGTGTTCCGGCGCAATGATGTTGCAGGCTTCGATGGCCTTGCGCAGGTCGGCGCAGACGATGATCTTGCCGTTGTCGTCCACGCTGGCGCGGGCGATGGCCGCACGGGGCAGCTGCGGGATCTGGACTTCCAGCTCGGCCTGCACCGCCTTGGCCAGCTCTGCGCTGTCGGTCACAAGGACGGGGCTGGCCAGTTTGTCATGCTCGGCCTGACTCAGCAGGTCGGCGGCGACCCACGCCGGATCACAGCCGCCGTCCGCCAGAACCAGAATCTCGCTGGGGCCGGCGATCATGTCGATGCCGACCTTGCCGAACACCTTCCGCTTGGCGGTGGCCACATAGATGTTGCCGGGGCCGACGATCTTGTCCACGGCCGGAATGCTCTCGGTGCCGTAGGCCAGAGCTGCCACGGCCTGTGCGCCGCCCGTCTTGAAGATCTTCGTCACACCGGCGGTCGCCGCCGCCGCAAGGATGACCGGGTTCACCTTGCCGTCCTTTCCGGCGGGGGTGGTCATGACGATCTCGGACACACCGGCGACTTTGGCCGGGATCACATCCATCAGGACGGTGGAAGGGTATGCCGCCGTGCCGCCCGGCACATAGACACCGGCCTTTTCGATGGGGGTATATTTCTGCCCCAGCACGATGCCGGGCTTGTCGTTCATCACAAAGTTCTTGTGGACCTGCTGGCGGTGGAAGGCCTCGATGTTGGCCGCCGCCTGCCGCAGCGTCTCGAGGAAATAGGGATCCATCCCGGCAAAGGCCGCGTCGATCTCTTCCTGCGTGACCTGTAAATTGTCGATCTGCGCGCCGTCAAATTTCAGCGCGTAGTCCTTCAGGGCGGCGTCGCCCCGGGCGCGGACGTCGGCAAGGATGCCGTCCACCACATCTTCCACGTTCTTCTCGGCGCGGATATCCCGGTTCAGGATTTCTTCGGGCTTGAGCTCCGCAAAGTCATACAGCTTGATCATCTTGCTTCCTCCTGTTGTTCCAATGCGCCGCGCAGTTTTTTGAGCATCTCGTCCATCTCCCGGTGCTTGAACTGGTAGCTGGCTTTGTTGGCGATGAACCGCGCCGAGATGGGCATGAATTCGGTGACGACCCGCAGGCCGTTTTCCCGCAGGGTGGTACCGGTCTCGACGATATCCACGATGACGTCCGACAGGCCGAGGATGGGGGCCAGCTCGATGGAGCCGTTCAGCTTGATGATGTCGATATCCCGGCCAATGGACGCGTAATAGTTCTTGGCGATGTTCACGAATTTGGTGGCCACCCGCACCGGGCGGCTGGGGTCGTCCTGATACTCTGCCGGTGCTGCCACGCACATCCGGCATCTGCCGAGGCCGGTGTCCAGCAGCTCGTAGACGTCTGCCGCCGCTTCGGTCAGGATGTCCTTGCCGACGATGCCCACATCCGCCGCGCCATGTTCGACGTAAATGGCCACATCGCTGGGCTTGACGAGGAAATACCGGATGCCCGCTGCGGGATTTTCGACGACCAGTTTCCGGGTGGCGTTGTAGTCCTCCGGGCAGCCGTAGCCGATCTTTGCCAGCAGGTCGTAGACCTTGTCGCCCAGACGCCCCTTTGGAAGTGCCACGTTCAGCATGACCTTCCGGGTCTGTTGCTGCTGGACGGGCGGCAGCGGGGCACTCAGGCGGTCCAGCTCATCGAGATAGACCGCAAAGCCGATGGCACCGGCCCCCGGCGTGAACTTCCGGATCAGCAGGTCGTACCGGCCTCCCTTGAGCAGGGGGCGGGGCAGGCTCTTGAGATAGCCTTGGAAGATCAGGCCGTTGTAGTATTCCATCTCGCCCGCAAGGGTCAGATCCAGCCGGATGCTGCCGCCTGCGGCTGCCAGCGGTGCAGCCAGTGCCCGCAGCTCCTCGGCGGCGTTCCGCATCCGCTCGTTCCGGCAGAAGGCTTCCGCTTTCGGGAGCACCTCGGCATACGCGCCGCTCAGGGAAAGCAGCTCCACCAGCACATCGGCCTCTGACCGATCCAGCCCGGCGGCTTCGGCGGCTGTCCTCAGTTCGTGGACGTTTTTTGCGCGGAGCTTCTCCAGCAGGGCAGGCCGCATCTCGTCCGGAACGTTCAGCGCGTCCAGCAGCCCGAAGAGATATCCCATGTGGCTGATCTCCAGCACCCACGCGCTGCCCAGCAGCCCCAACGACTGCGCCGCCAGACAAACGGCCTGCCGCACCTCCGCCTCGCCGATGCAGCCCAGCATCTCCAGCCCCATCTGGGAGATCTCCTGAAAGGTATGGCTCTCTGCCGACGGGCGGTAGACGTTTTCGTGGTAATAGTACCGGAGCGTCTGCCCCTCGGCGGGCTGCGCCGTCTTTGCGATGGAGAGGGTCACATCCGGCTTGAGAGCCAGCAGCCGCCCATCCAGATCGGTGAAGGTGATGACCTGCTCCGACGACAGAAAACTCCGATTTTCCTGATAGAGGCCGTATTCCTCAAACCGACCCATGTGGTACTTGCGGCACCCCGCATCCTCGTACAGTGCCCGCAGCGCGAAGGATGCCCGCTCCTTGGGCTGTAAACGTGAAAGCGCAAACTCCATCTTGGTCTCCCCCTGTTCCGGCTCTGCCGGGCCGCCGATCCGGCGGCATCTTCTCCCGGGGATCTGCCCCGGCTCTTTCCCATTCCCAAACCTGTTTTTGATTCTTGCTTTTATTTTACTTTATCTTGATAAAGTTGTAAAGCGCGAAAGTGACAGTGTTTCCTGCCCCGCATCCTTGATTTTCTGTGCGTTCCGCCAATCGTCCGCTGTCGGAAAACAATCCGGACAGCAAAATGCCCCGCACCGTGCAAACGCACAGGGCGGGGCAAAGGGGATCTGAGGTCATGCGGGTTCTTTCTGAGCCAGCTCTTTGACTTCGTCGAGCGGCAGCCCTGAATCTTCCGAAATTTCTTCCAGCGTCATGCGGCCCCGTGCAATCATCTTCAAGGCTGCTGCAATATTGGCATCATGCTTTGCCTTTTCTGCTGCTTCCTTTGCCGCTTCAAATGCAATTTCTTCAAACGCTCTGCACATCTGCACTCGCCCTCCTTCGGTTTCCTTCAAATAGCGCACCTCTTCCGCCAAAAGCGGATTCAGCATCTCATCGGCATCGGTGCAGTTCATGTCGTACATCAACCGCCCGATCGGATTTTCCAGATCTCGGAACTCACCATTTACATAAATGATATGCGCACCGTCGCCAAACACTGTATGGTTCAGCTCCGGAATCGTTCGTTCCACATGATACAGCGGCAGACCCGCACTAAACTTGTCCTTCTCCGTGATGAAGATCACATAGGTATCCACCAGATCTTCAAAATCGTCACCCTTCGCCAGAAGCGTCCGGTCGATCATGCTGCTGTGGAACCGTGCTCTCCGGACGCCCGAGCCCTGTTCAGCACGCTGGATCTCGATATCCATCACCCGGCCTTCGGTATCCACCGCGCGGATATCCAGCTTGATGGAACGTCTTGTTGCACTTTTGTACTCCACCTGCGCTTCTGTATGAAGCACACGCAGATCATCTCGTTCCAGAATCGTATTCAAGATATACTGCACCGGCGCGATCTTGCCGTCCAGTGCTTCCGAGAAAAAATTGTCGTCCATCAATCGCAGTCCCGCGATCAGTTCAAGGTACCGCTGATATTTTGCATTCTGCTCCGGCATCGGCAACACCGCCTTTTTGTCTTGGTGGTTTCTGTATCTATAACTTATCATATCCACCGCCAAAAATCAAGCTTGCAAGCGTTGTTTTTATACAAAAATGCCCCGCACCATGCAAACGCACAGGGCGGGGCAAAGGGGATCTGGGGTCATGCGGGTTCTTGATCCGTTACAGCCACTGCTGGATCCTGCCGGGCAGGATGCTCTTATGTCCATAGATGAAATCAATCAGAGCTTTTTTGTCGAGGATCTCCATGCCCTCGGTGTTGCAGTATTCTCCATCCACCGTAAACAGAAAAACCTGATCTCCGCCCACAGTCAGCTCTTTGAATTGGCTGCCATCGAGCGGGGTATTGCCCGTCTTGACCTGCGGATAGGCCTTGTGGCTTCCGTCTCTTGCCACGGCAACGAGTTCATAGGTCTGGGTATCCAGCTTATTCGTGCTGGAATAGATCAGATAGTCTTTCTCGAGCTGTAAGTACAGGCTGACCACTTCTTCCACATCTTCCGGCTGCAGGAATTCCAGAATGTCCTCTCTCTTCACCGCGCAGTCCGGATAGAATTGCGTTCCGGTGATCGCATTGTACAGGTGCTCGGAATATTTCAACGGGATCTCGCCCTTGATCCTCTGCAGCGACGACCTTGCCCGGAACGCATTCACGACTTTTCCGGGCACCGTTTCCACCGTGCCGATCTCGTGGAATTCGACCTCCACATAGTTGATGACATCCTCATAGACATGAGCCGGATCACAGTTGTATTTCCATGTGCTCAGCACCCGGCACAGATAATAAATGCCGTTGTGACGTGTCCAGATCAGATCATCGACGGCCATTTCCTTCAAGGCGTGAATGGCTACTACAAAACCGCGGCTGGAAGGATACTGCTCCCGCCCTTTTTGCTCGCATTCCTCGATCGAAGCCGGAACATAGGGGTCGTCCTTTTCATCCCGCAGGCACCACCCTACGCCCAGAATGTTGTTTTGCCGACAGAACTCAAAGTCTTTCTTATCCTGACTGGATGTTTTGATGGTCATTCGCCACAGGTAGATGTCTTTGTCGGTCATTGCACGATTTCTCCCTTTCACAAGGTTTGTTTTCTCCGACTCCTTCATAACATAAAATCCGCCAGAAATCAAGATTTTATGGTCATTCTGATGCAACACCGCCCCGCTCCGTGCAAGCGCACAGGGCGGGGCGGTGTTTGTATCTTTTTTACCCCAGCAGAGCCAGCACGCCGCTCTTGGGGCGGGCACCGACGGACTGGTTGACCAGCTTGCCGTTTTGGAAGACCAGCAGGGTCGGGATGCTCATGACGCCGAACTCGGCGGCGAGGTCGGGCTGCTCGTCCACATTGACCTTGCCGACCTTGACGTCGCCGCGCTCCTCGGCCACCTCGTCCACAATGGGCGAAAGCATCCGGCAGGGGCCGCACCAGCTGGCCCAGAAGTCCAGCAGGACGGGCTTTGCGCTGTGCAGGACTTCCTGCTCAAAGTTTTCTTTCGTGATGGTGATGACTGCCATATCAAATCCCTCCAAATCGAAGTGGTTGTCTTGTGATGGCTCTAGTATACCCCGGACGGCGGCGGTTTTCCGTAACTGTGTCACACATCGCATCAAAACGGCGCAAAAAAAGCCCGGAACGGGAAGAAAGAACCGTTCCGGGCAGGGAATCTCAAATTTTACCGCTTACAGACCAGCAACGCAGTTCTTGCCTGCGATGTAGCCATAGTAGACACAGAGGCTGTGGCTGATGCCGCGCATACAGATGGGATACTCGACGGCATAGCGGCTGCCCTGCACGTTGCCGCAGACATACAGACCCTGGATGATGTCGCGCTTGGGGCTGGAGGGATCTTCCTCGGTGAAGGTGTGGCAATTCTCGTCGCTCTCCAGACCGCCCACGCAGACCAGCATGGCCGTGGTACCCCACTGGCAGGCGTAGTACGGGGGATTCTCCAGTGCGAACATCCGGCTGGCGGGCTTGCCGAAATCGTCGTCGGAACCGGCCTTGCACAGTGCGTTGTAACGCTCAATGGAAGTCAGCGCGTTGTTCAGAGCCTCGCCCTCAAAGCCGCACTGTGCCAGCAGGTCTTCCAGCGTGTCGGCCTTGAACTGGTAAGCTTCGGCCTTTGCGCTGATCTTGGTGTACTGACGGTCGGTGTAGTTCGGGTTGGACTCGTCCTCATCCTCGGGGATGATGTAGCACAGGCCGCCGTGGTTGGCGGGCATATAGGGAACCTCGTCGCCCCACTTGGCGTCGTAGATCTGGAAGGAGGTACACTCGGGCTGCAGCTCGATCTGGTTTTCCAGTTGCTGGCCGGGGATGCACTCGTTCATAAAGCGGTCGCCCCGCTTGTTGATCTGCAGGAAGGGGGTCACGCCCATGCCGCTGCCCATGTGGTGGGTCATCGGAGCGTGGTGATCCTGCACCTTGGCTCCGATCCATGCGCCCATGCGCAGGCCGTCGCCGGTCTCAACGGTCTTGCCCTCGACGTCCACGCCCAGCATTCCCATGGCACCCATGTTGGCGATCTTCTTTTCGACCACCTCGGGGGCAAAGTGCTTCAGGATTTTCTCATCGCCGGAGTTGTCGCCGGTGGCCAGAATGACGCCTTTGGAAGCGTTCAGCTGGATGTACTTGTTGCCGTTCTGCGCGTCGCGGATGATGATGCCGGTCACGCGGCCATCGCTGTCCTTGAGCAGCTTGGTGCCGAAGCAGCCAAAGAAGGTCTCAGCACCGGCGTCCAGAGCCTTGTTCAGGTTGGCCTCCACGACAAAGCCCTGCTGATCCTTGCGAGAGGAGCGGAACTCCATGCTGGAGGGGAAGGTGGGGAACTCTTCGTTCCGGTAGTCGTAGTGCTCGGGCTGAGGCCATGCCAGCGGCACCAGAATGCCCTTGTCGAACTGCTCCTGCGTTACGACCTGACGGGTGGAATCGCAGATGGTCAGCTCCGGGTAAGCCCCGATGAACCAATCCATGACCTCGTGTGCGTGGGAAGCCCACTTCTTGAGGATGGAACGCTTGTTGCGGTAGGTACACTCGCGCATCAGGCGGTTGACGACCACATCCTCGTCCACGATGTTCTCGCGGCCCCAACGCTTGTTCAGGCTGCCGTTCAGCAGGGCATACTCACCGCTGCGACAGTTGAAGGACGCGCTCTTCTCGACGATGGCGACCTTTGCGCCCTCCTCGGCAGCAGCACGCGCTGCGCAGATGCCGGACAGACCGGCACCGACCACGACCACGTCAAAGTCCCGCGTCTCGCTGGCTTCGACCTGCGGCTCCTCGCCCAGCCAGTCACCGTCGTCCGCGCCGTTGGTGTCCGCAGCGGGGGCATCGGTCTTGACGCCCATGGCCTGTGCGATGCAGTCGGCCGCCGCTTCCTTGACGGCATTGGTGGTGACAGTGGCACCGGAAATGTTGTCCACCTCGGCACTCTGGGCAGCCATCAGAGCCTCCTGCAGGGTGGGAGCCGCCACACCGCCGATGCTCTCGGTCTCGTTGGAGGTATCCACGACCACCTCGGTGATGGCTGTCTCGCTGAAGGTCATGGTGACCTTGACCTCACCGATGCCGGTGGCGGTGCCGGTGTAGGTGCCGGGGGTGTACAGTGCCTCGCCGGAGGTGCTGGTGCTGCCGGAAGCGGCATTGCAGGCGGCCAGAGCACCGGCGGTGACGCCGCTCATGGCAGCGGCAGCGGCAACCTTCAGGAAGCCTTTGCGAGAGATCTTGTTCATCTGTGTTCTCCTTGTTCGTGTTCTTTCTTCTCTTTTTTCTTCGCGTTTGCAGGTAGAAAATTCCCTGCGTCTCACTTAGTATAAAATATAACGAAGTAAAAAGGAATTAAAA
This sequence comes from uncultured Faecalibacterium sp., assembly GCA_934533135.1. Lineage (GTDB taxonomy): Bacteria > Bacillota > Clostridia > Oscillospirales > Ruminococcaceae > Faecalibacterium. The sequence goes on along the minus strand of CAKTBG010000003.1, from coordinate 99,937 downwards.
AAACTTAAGCAGTGTTATAAAAAGTGTTTATAAGGGGAGCCAACTGTGATATACTAGAGAAGAAAGGAGCCTTGCCCCATGAACGATCACCAGCTGCTCTGCTTCCTGACGGTAAGCCGGACCCTGAACTTCTCCAACGCCGCGCGGGAGCTGTACTGCACCCAGCCCGCGCTGAGCTACCAGATCCGCGGCCTTGAAAAAGAACTGGGCACAGACCTCTTCCAGCGCAGCACCACCCATGTTGCCCTGACCGAGGCCGGCCGCACCCTGCTGCCCCACGCGCAGGAGATCTACCGCCGCTTCCTCAATGCCCGGAACGAACTGCGCCCCTATGCCCGGCAGAAGCATCTGCTCCTGAATCTCCCGCTGGTACTGCTCCAGCGGGATCCGGTCTATCCCATCCTGATGGAGCGGCTCCACACTGCTTTTCCGGGCTGCGAGCTGGAGATCCGGACCGACCCGGTGCAGGGCAGTCTGCACCGCTTTTTGACCACCGAGGCCGACGCTGCGGTGTATCTGCCGCTGACCGCCCTCCAGCCGGAGATCGAGCAGACGCCGCTGGTGAAAAACTTCTGCTATCTGGTGGCCGCCCCCAAGCATCCGCTGTCCGGCCGCAGCGATCTGCTGCCCGGCGATCTCTCCAACCTGCTCATCTACTGTGAGCCGGTCTTCGGTGTGCTGGCCGAACATCTGCAAAGCCTGCCCGAGATGCCCTATGCGCCGCCCCGTTTTCGGATCGTGGAGACCTATGAGACCGTCTACGCAAACCTTCTGGCCGGGAAGTGCCTGCTGCTCAGCCCCATGAAATACCCGGCCTACCCGGACGCGTGGTACCATCCGGTGCAGATGAGCTTTCCCCTGCCGGACACGGCTCTGCTGACCCTCCGGGATGACCCCCGCCCCGAGATCGCCCAGCTGCGGCAGATCTTCCAGCAGGTGTACCGGGAGTTTTTTGCAGCAACCAAATAGCAAAAAGAGGTTTCCTCCCGCTGTCTTGCCGACAGAGAGAAGAAACCTCTTAATTTTTATGGCATATTCCGCCCGTGTTTACTTGTTCAGCATCTCTTTCGCGGTCTTGACGATGGTGACATCATCGAGGCCATAGAGCTTGAGCAGATCCCAAGCCGGGCCGGAGCAGCCGAACTTGTCCTGCACACCCACACGGCGGACGGGGGTGGGCAGCTTTTCGCTGAGCAGGGAGCAGACGGCCTCGCCCAGACCGCCGATGACGCTGTGCTCCTCGGCGGTGACGATCTTGCCGCACTCCTTGGCCGCCTTGAGGACGATCTCCTCATCCAGCGGCTTGATGGTGTGGATGTTGATGACACGGGCGTGGATGCCCTCGGCGGCCAGCTCTGCCGCAGCCTTGCGTGCTTCGTTGACCATCAGGCCGGTGGCAATGATGGCGATATCGTCGCCCTCGGTGATCTGCTCGCCCTTGCCAAGCTCAAAGTGATAGTTGGCCGGGTCGTGGAATACGGGAACCGCCAGACGGCCAAAGCGGAGGTAGACCGGGCCGTTCATCTCGTAAGCGGCGCGGACAGCGGCGCGGGCCTCGATGTCGTCGGCCGGGCAGAGGATCGTCATCCCGGGCAGGCTGCGCATGAGGGCAAAGTCCTCGCAGCACTGGTGGGAGGCACCGTCCTCGCCGACCGAGATGCCGCCGTGGGTGGCACCGATTTTGACGTTCAGGCGGGGATACGCGATCGAGTTGCGGATCTGTTCAAAGGCACGGCCCGCGGCAAACATGGCAAAGCTGGACACAAAGGGAACATAGCCCATGGTGGACAGACCGGCGGCCACGCCCATCATGTTGGCCTCGGCAATGCCGCAGTCAAAATGGCGGTTGGGGTAAGCCTTGCGGAACACCCCGGTCTTGGTGGCTGCGGCCAGATCCGCATCCAGAACCACGAGGTCGTCGTGCCCCTCGGCGGCCAGCTCTTTCAGGGTGTTGCCGTAGCTCTCGCGGGTAGCGATCATCTTCACATCTGCCATCTTACTTGTCCTCCTCTTCCAGTGCGGCATAGGCTGCGTTCAGCTCCTGCATGGCGACGGCGTACTCGTCATCGTTGGGGCCCTTGCCGTGCCAATCCACAGAGTTGGTCATATAAGAAACGCCCTTGCCCTTGGTGGTATCCAGAAGGATGCAGGTGGGCTTGTCGTTCTCCGCGTGGAACGCCTTGACTGCGCTCTCGATGGCGTCGTAATCGTGGCCGTTGATGGTGAGGACGTTGAAGTTGAACGCCTTCATCTTCTCTTCCAGCGGTGCGCTGTTCATGACCGTCTCGGTAGTGCCGTCGATCTGGAGGTGGTTGCGGTCCAGCATGACGCAGAGGTTGGACAGCTTGTAGTGGGAAGCAAACATGAATGCCTCCCAGCACTCTCCCTCTTCCACTTCGCCGTCGCCGACGATGGTATAGACGCTCAGCGGCTTGCCTGCCAGCTTTGCGCCCAGAGCCATGCCGCAGGCAGCGGACACGCCCTGCCCCAGACTGCCGGTGGACATATCCACGCCCGGCGTGCTGTTCATGTTGGGATGACCCTGCAGATAGCTGCCGATCTTGCGCAGCGTTTTCAGGTCTTCGACCGGGAAGAAGCCGCGCTCAGCCAGCGCAGCATACAGAGCCGGTGCTGCATGGCCCTTGGACAGAACCAGACGATCCCGATCCTGGGCGTGCGGATCCTTGGGATCCACATTCATATCCACGAAATAGAGGTAGCTCAGCACCTCAGCGATATCCAGACTGCCGCCCGGATGACCGCACTTTGCACTGTGAGTTCCCTCGATCACACCCATCCGGATATGGCAGGCGTGTTTTGCCAGGGTAAGCTTTTCTGCATTTGTCATGATGGTCCTCCCGTATGAACCTCAGAAATTTGCACTTGAACTTTTTGTGTCCGCGCAAGGCGTTTTGAGCCCCTTCGCACAGTTCGTCAAGTTTATATTATCTATTCTGCGCAAAAAGGTCAAGCTTCTTCCGGCAAAATGTACATCACAGGGGAAAAATCGGTCTAAATCCCACGCTTTTTGTGAAAATTGCAGTTCGCCGTGCCCGCTTGACAAGACCAAAGCCTTATGCTATAATTTTCACAAATTCCGGCAGGAAGCCGGATCTCCGGGCTGAAGCCCGGGCATCGAACCCACAAGCACCGTTTTTTATTTTTGAACAGACGCCATGAAGGGGTCTGCTGTTGGCACGAACGCCGACAGCAGATCCCTTTTTTGATTTTAAGGAGGAAACCATCATGCAAACCAAAGCAACTTCGCCCGCCCGCAACGTCGTTCTGGCCGCACTGTTTCTTGCGCTGGCCTTTGTGCTGCCGATGATCACCGGCCATGTTCCCCAGATCGGCTCCATGCTCTGCCCCATGCACTTCCCCGTCCTGCTGGCCGGCTTCGTGCTGGGCGGTCCTTGGGGTCTGGCCGTCGGTTTCATTGCCCCGCTGCTCCGCTCGGTGCTTTTCGGGATGCCCCCGCTGTTCCCCACCGCCCTCTCCATGGCCTTTGAGCTGGCGACCTACGGCTTCGTCTCCGGCGTGGTCTACCGCAAAGTCCGGCACACCCTGCCGATGACCTTCGTCACCCTGCTCACCGCCATGGTCGCAGGCCGCATCGTCTGGGGCGTCGTCCGGTTTGTTCTGGCCGGTCTGACCGGCAGCAGCTTTCCCTTCTCGGCCTTCCTTGCCGGTGCGCTGCTGAATGCCCTGCCCGGCATCATCGCCCAGCTCATCCTGATCCCGCTCATCCTCACAGCACTCCAGAAAGCCAAGGTACTGGATTAACGCTTTTTCCTCCCTCAACAAACGATCCCGGCCATCCGCAAGGACAGCCGGGATCTTGTTTGTGTTCGATTTACTTTCCGCCGAGGAAGGCCGGGAGGGGTTTGCCCTCCTTGCGCCACTGGTGATACTCGGCAGTGGCGGCAAACTCGACGTCACCGGCCGAGTTCAGCGCGGTCTCGACCGAATCCTGCACCACACCGATGATGAAGCCGACGCCGACCATCTGCATGGCGATGTCATTGGAGATGCCGAACAGGGAGCAGGCCATCGGGATCAGCAGCAGGGAGCCGCCTGCAACGCCCGAAGCACCGCAGGCACCCAGAGCCGACATGACCGACAGGACGATGGCGGCGGGCAGCGAGACCCGGATGCCCAGCGTATTGGCGGCGGCCAGCGTCATGATGGTGATGGTGATGGCCGCGCCGTCCATGTTGATGGTCGCACCCAGCGGGATGGAGACGGAATACATATCCTTATCCAGCCCCAGCTTCTCGCAGAGCGTCATATTGACGGGGATATTCGCGGCCGAGCTGCGGGTGAAGAAGGCCGTCAGACCCGACTCCTTCAGGCAGCGGAACACCAGCGGATAGGGGTTGCAGCGCAGGTAGACAAAGATGATGAACGGCGAGACGATCAACGCCATAAAGAGCATGGTACCGACAAGCAGTGCCAGCAGCTTGCCGTACTGGGTAAAGATGGACAGACCATTGCTGGAAACGTTGGAATAGACCAGACCCATGATGCCGAAGGGAGCCAGATTGATGATCCAGCGCACGATCTGAGACACCGCATCGGCGGTGTTGGCAAGGAAGACCTTGGTGCTCTCCGCGCCGATCTTCTTCATGGCCAGACCGAACAGGCAGGCCCAGAACAGGATGCCGATGTAGTTGCCGCTCATGATGGAGCTGATGGGGTTGGCCACAAAGTTCGCCAGCAGGGTATTCATCACCTCGCCCAGACCCTGCGGCACCACATCCGACTGCGCGGCTTCCGCCAGAACGACCGTCTGGGGGAAGAGAAAGCTGGCAGCGGCGGCAATGGCTGCGGCCAGAAAGGTCGTCAGCATATACAGCCAGATGACCGTACCGAACCGGCGGTCCAGCTTGGAGCTGCCCTGTGCCAGCGCACTCGCCACAATGACGAACACCAGCACCGGCGCAATGCCTTTCAGCGCACCCACGAACAGGGTGCCCAGCTCGGCCACCCAGCCCGCACCGGGCACCGCCAGAGCCAGCACTGCACCGATCACCAGACCGATCAGGATCCGGACGATCAGGCTGACTCCGTTGTAGTACACCGCAGCCTGTTTCAACGTTTTCATATCAAAACACTCCCTCTAATCCTGTACTCTTACGACGTACAGTTTTCCCCATTCCTCTACCGGAGACAAGTGCTATTATAGCCTCTCTGGGTCGAAAAGTCAAAGGATTTGCTGGTTTTTCCGGCTTTTTCATCCAAAAATGTCCAAAGGCGAAGATTTTTCACCGTCCTCGGTACAAGAACAGTCTCCTGCAAACAAAAACAGACTGTCGAAGAACCGTCCAAAAACGGTTCTTCGACAGTCTGCTGTACGGATTTCGTATGGATCGTTCAGCGGCTCGCCGGGAGCGTCAGAGACATCTTCTGGTAGGCGATCCGGGGCGTGCCATCGGCCACATGGATGATGCCGCACTTGGTAAAGCCATTTTCTTCCAGCACCCTCTGCATGATCTTGTTGTCTGCATGGGTGTCGGCGCGGAGGCTTTCGCAGTGCTCGAGGCACCAGTTGATGACCTCGGTCGCCACGCCGTGCCGTTTGCCGGCCGACGCCAGCCGGTGGAGCGTGCCGTAGGGCAGCGTATCGTTCAGCCACTGGCCGTCCTCGATCCTGGCATAGGTCGGATCCGGCCCAAGGATCAAGGCAAACACGGCCATCATCTGCCCGTTGACCAGATAGACAAACAGCCGGTTCGTATCAATGTCGTCCTCGATCAGCTCCTGCGGGGGGAAATGCTCGCCCCACTGGGTCGGGTTCCCGGACTCTTTCATCGCCTGCCGCGCACCGGCATAGATCTGCATGATCTGCTCCAGATCAGAGCGGGTCGCTCCACGAAACATCCTCATCCACCTTCTCTTTCTGCACCCCCGCCGAGGGGCGTGCAACGTGATACGGCTATTGTATCACAATCCGGCAGAAAATTCCACACCCGCCATTTTTATCATCTTTCCCTTTTGTGTTTATGCCCGGGTCCGCATCATCCGGCTGCGGCGGTACTCCCGGGGGCTCTGGCCATAGCGTTCGTGGAAGAGGCGGTAGAAGTAGCTGGTGTTCTCGTAGCCCACCTGCGTGATGATCTGCTGGATGTTCAGATCGCTGCGGCGGAGCAGGCGGGCTGCGGTCTCCATCCGGTGCTTCTGGAGCAGTTCCTTGTAGGTCTTGCCGGTCTGGGCACGGACGCACTCGCTGACGTAGGCCAGCGAAACGCCGTAGGCACGCGCCACATTCGACAGGCTGGCCTCACGGTAATTCTGGGTGATCTCGGTCAAAGCCGCCTGCACAAGGGCATCCCGGCTGACGGTCTCGCCCCGCGCTTCCAGCGGAAAATTCTTGATTGCCATAGAATCCAATCCTCCCTTGCGGCAGAAACGGGCGGGGACTGGGGGAAGCCGGACGCCCGTTCTGCCTTGTGGTTCAGCAGACCCTGAAATAAGAGCCTTTCTGTACTGTATACGATGCAGGCCGGGAAAAGATTGCAAAAATTTCAAAAAATTTACCAAAAAAGCCGCGGTGCGCGACAAAACAGCGGCACAGCGGCTTTTTCCGGAGAACTGTGAGGAAAACACGAAACCCATCCGGGAGAAACTCAGAACATATTTTCGTTGTGGTACCGGCCGGTGCGGACGAATTCGACCCACTCGGCCACGTTCACGGCGTGGTCGCCGATCCGCTCGAGGTACTTGATGACCATCAGCACATCCAGTGCTGCATCCACCCGGGCGGGGTTGGCGGCGATCTCCTCGGCCAGCGTGTGCTTGATGGCGTTGAAATCGTAGTCCACCTCGTCGTCGGCGGCGATCACCCTGCGGGCGGCATTCTCATCCTCACGGGTGAGGGATTCCATCGCGTCCAGAATCATCTGGTGGGCCTTGCGTCCCATTTCGATGGACTGGCTGATGGCCGGGTCGCCCTCCTTGCGGACGGTGACGAGGTGGGGGATGATCTCGGCGATGTCGGCGGCGTGGTCGCCGATCCGCTCCACGTCGGTGACGACCTTCATGGCCGTCGAGATCCGGCGCAGGTCGCCGGCCACCGGCTGCTGGCGGAGCAGCAGGGTCATGCAGCGGTGCTCGATATCCCGCTCCATGTTGTTGATCCGGCCATCGCCCTTGACGATGGCGGCAGCGGCCTCGGCATCGGCGGTGCAGAGGGCTTCAAGCGCATCCTCCACAGCGTCAGCCGCATGTTTGCCCATTTCGACCAGCGCGGCTTTCAGAGCCTCAAGGTCGGAATCGTATTGTGTGCGCAAGCTCATGAACATCCTCCTTAACCGAAGCGGCCCGAGATGTAATCCTCGGTGCGCTTGTCCTGCGGCGTGCTGAAGATCGCTGCCGTCGGGCCGACTTCCACCAGCTCGCCCAGCAGGAAGAAGGCCGTCCGGTCGCTGATACGCGCCGCCTGCTGCATATTGTGGGTGACGATGACGACGGTGTAGTTCTTCTTCAGCTCGCTCATCAGCTCCTCCACCTTCATGGTAGAGCCGGGATCCAGCGCACTGGTGGGCTCGTCCATCAGCAGGACTTCGGGCTTGACCGCCAGCGCACGGGCGATGCAGAGACGCTGCTGCTGGCCGCCGGACAGCCCCAGCGCGCTCTTCTTGAGGCGGTCTTTCACCTCATCCCAGAGCGCAGCCCCCCGCAGGGAGCTTTCGACCAGCGCATCCAGCTCTGCCTTATTGCGGACGCCGTGGAGCTTGGGGCCGTAGGTGATGTTATCGTAGATGCTCATGGGGAAGGGGTTTGCCTTCTGGAACACCATCCCCACGCGGCGGCGCAGATCGGTCAGCTCCATTTCCCGGGCAAAGATGTCCTGCCCTTTCAGGCGGACGTCGCCCTCGATTCGGACGCCGGGCACCAGATCGTTCATCCGGTTCAGCGTTTTCAGAAAGGTGGATTTGCCGCAGCCGGACGGCCCGATCAGGGCCGTGATCTCTTTTTCGCCCACGTCCAGCGAGATATTTTTCAAAGCCTTGAAGTCCCCATACCAAAGGTTCAGGTCCTTGGCTGTAATCACAGGTTCTGTCATAGATATTCCTCACTGTTTTTGCTTCAACTTCGTCTTTGCCAGCCGTGCGGCCATGTTGATGGCCAGCACCAGTACCAGCAGCACCGCACCGATGGCCCATGCCGAATCAAAGTCGCCATCCTCAAAGGCACGCAGATAGAGCAGCACCGAGAGGGTCGCACCGTTGGAGGCGTACGCTTTCACGACGTTCTGGGCGATGACCTCCGCCGCACCTGCGGTGAAGAGCAGTGCCGCACTCTCGCCCACGATACGACCCACCGCCAGAATGCAGCCAGTCACAATGCCGTCGATGCTGCAGGGCAGGACGATGGTGCGGATGATGTGCCACTTTCCCGCACCCAGACCCATTGCACCCTCCCGGTAGCCCTGCGGCACCGTCTTGAGGGATTCCTGCGTGGTGCGGATGATGGTGGGCAGGTTCATGACCACCAGCGTCAGCGAACCGGAGAGCAGGCAGGTCTGGAAACCCAGTGCCTGTGCAAAGACCAGCATACCCACCAGACCATAGATGATGCTGGGGATCCCGGCCAGCGTCTCATTGGTAAACTCGATGATCTCAATGAGGCGGCGGTTGGAGGCATACTCGGTCAGATAGACCGCTGCGCCCACGCCCAGCGGAAGCACGATGAGCAGGGTGAGCAGGATGACATACAGGGTGTTCAGGATGGCCGGCAGGATGCCGTCGGTGCCTTTCAGGACGCTGGCCTTGGTGGTCAGGAATTCCCAGCTGATGTGGGGGACGCCCCGCACCAGCACCAGCCCGATGATGCCCGCCACCAGCACGATGACCAGCGCGGCTGCGACCCAGACCGCCGCCGTGAAAAAGCGGTTCCATGCACGGCGGGCAGGGGAGAAGTTACTTTTCATTCCGGCTGCCTCCCTTCAACGCGATGTTCAGCACCACATTGATGAGCATGATGAAGACGAACAGCACCAGCGCGATGCTGAACAACGCCTGCCGCTGCAGGCCGCCAGCATAGCTCATCTCCTTGGCGATGGCCGTGGTCAGGAAGGTCACGCTCCGGAACAGGCTGTCCGGCATATTGGGGCTGTTGCCCGCCACCATCATAACGGCCATGGCCTCGCCGATGGCGCGGCCGATGCCGAGGACGATGCCTGCGGCAATGCCGCTCTTGGCTGCGGGAACGCTGATCTTGAACCACGTTTCGGTATCGGTGGCACCCAGAGCCAGACTGCCCTGCTCATACTCGGGCGGCACGGCATTGAGGGCCGTCACCGACACCGACACGATGCTGGGCAGGATCATGATGGACAGCACCACGATGGCCGACAGCAGGCAGGCACCCGATGCTTTGCCGAAGGTCTTGGCGACGGCCGGAACAAGGATCTGCATTCCCAGCAGGCCGAACACGACGCTCGGGATGCCGGACAGCAGCTCGATGGCCGTCACGACCACGGTGCGCACTTTGGGGCCCGCGGCCTTCGAGAGGAACACCGCCGTCAGCAGGCCGATGGGAACACCGATGAGGGTCGCCCCCAGCGTGCCATAGATGCTGGACAGGATGAACGGCAGGATGCCGTATTTCGGGTCTGCCGCGGTGGACGCCCACTCCTGCCCCAGCAGGAACTGAAACAGGCCGATCTTGCCGATGGCCGGCACGCCCGAGGCGATCATGTAGACCGAGATCAGGATGACACAGCCCACCGCCAGAATGCCGCAGAGGAAGAACAGGAAGTTCATGATGGCTTCGATCCATCCGGCGGCATTGTGCGGCAGCTCAAATGCTTTTTTCTTCATACGCTTCTCGCAGATCTCTGCGCACCGATCACTCGTTCACCGGAACCGCACCGGCGGTGCGGATCAGATCCGCTGCGTCTGCGCTGGTGGCAAAGTCGAAGAAGGCCTGTGCCTGCTCCGACAGGGTGACGGACTTGTTGGTGACGAACACGAACGGACGCTGCACCTCGTAGCTGCCGTCCTTGACGGTCTCCTCGCTGCACTCCACGCCGCCGACGGTCACCATCTTGACGGTGTCGCCCACAGCGGACAGGGAAGCGTAGCCGATGGCAAGGGGGTTGGCCTCCACTGCGCTGATGACAGCACCGGTCGCGGTCAGCTCCTGTGCGTACTTGCAGGAGTCCTTGACGTCCACGATGCTCTCGAAGCCGTCGCGGGTGCCGGAGCCAGCCTCACGGCCGATCAGGACGATCTCGCCGTCGGCACCGCCGACGTCCTTCCAGTTGGTGATCTCACCGGTGAACATCTGCTTGAGCTGATCCACGGTCAGGTCGGCCACTGCGCTCTCCTTGTTGACGATGATGGCAATGCCGTCCAGTGCGATGGTGGTGCCGTCCACATCGTTCTTCTCCTCGTCCTTCAGGGCGCGGGAGGACAGGCCGATGTCGAGGGTCTTATCGGTGGCACCGGTGATGCCTGCGCCGGAACCAGTCGGATCATAGCTGACGGTCACGCCCGGCTCGACCTCGGCAAAGCCCTCGGTCAGCGCGGCGATGACGTTCTTCATGGACGTGGAACCGCCGGTCGCCACATTGCCGGACAGGGTACCGGCAGCAGATACTGCGGCAGAAGAGGCAGCAGCGGAAGAGGCGGTGCTGGAAGCAGCCGCAGAAGAAGCGGAACCACCGCAGGCAGTCAGGGCAGCAGCAGCGGCAACGGCACCGCAAACCGTCAGGAACGAACGACGCGTGATCTTTTTCATACTGTTTTCCTCCAAACCGTGACCCGGTGTTCCCGGGTCTTGTATCGTGTTTTCTTTTTTTGTTTTGGTTTTTCTCTTTTCCTCTGGGAACGGCTCTATTGTATCCCACTCGCGGATCCCCTGCGACCACAGACGCGCAAAATCGAGGTAAATCTTTTCGACATGGTTTTGCCCCAATGTAAAAAAGCCGTAAACGCAGAAAGCCGCCCGGCAGCACTCTTGCGAGTGCCGCCGGGCGGCTGGGTTCATAATTTGGTATTAGGCCTTGCCCAGAAATACAGGCTTTGCATCTCTGGAAGAGATCTTGCAGCGCAGAGCCGTTTTCTTATCATCAGGGTTAGGATAATAGATAATATAGACATAGTTGAACTGGGTGCTCACATTGCCCTTTGCACAGATCCAGCCCTTGTCCTGCTGGTTACGAGCCAGCGTCTGCTTCTCCAATTTGCTCATATCGCTGCTGTTGTTCAAACGTGCCATAGATTCGTCGGTAATATTCAGCGGGGTCGAGCCGTTCAGTCGAACTTCAAAGCTGCCTCCAGTCGGATAAACGGGCAGGCTGGTCGGTGTCTCATTCCGAATCAGAATTTCCGGAATAATATAATAGTTTTCAGCACTGTCCGTTGCATAGCACAGCTTGCGAACCGTCATCTTAACGCCCTTGAGATTTGCGGTATCGTTCAGGCCGTTTGCATCCACGATCAGGCCGTTATCCCCGCAGCCGCTCAGCAGACCGGTGGCAGCAGTGGCCAGAGCCACCGCACCCACGCCTTTCATAAAATTACGGCGAGAAATGTTTTCCATAGTTCGTTCCTCCTATCAGGCTTTCGCCACGGTGATCGTGCCATTGTATTTGATGGTAAACACCGCAGACTCTTTGTCCAGCGTCACCTTCAGCTTCATATCTGCTTTGCCGCTGACAAAGTTTTTATATGTTTCCGTATTGGTCATTTTAAATTCAGGCTTGTAAGAAACAAAGCTGCTCAGCATTCCGTTCAGGCTTCCGAAATCCTTCGACAGGATCATGCCAGCCTTATTCAACTTCATCTCTTTGTCGCCCATCGTGGCAGAGAACACATCTTTATAGGACAGACCCGTGAAACCCGTTCCGGAATAGGCGATCGAAACCTCCGGGATCACACTGCCGGTCAAATCTTCGCTTCCAAGCTCCTGATTCTGGGAACCGGTCACTTTGATGACCTTCACCTTATAATCGCCCAGCATAACGGTGTTGGGATCGGGCACATCATTGCCGCCGTTGCCCGAGCAGCCGGCCAGCAGGGTCGAGGCAGCGGCCGCCACGGTCATCGCGGCTGCGCCTTTCAGGAAATTGCGGCGAGAAACTTTGGATACCATAGCAAAACCCTCCTAAAAATTGTCAGATTCCTATCCTAATGTTACCACATCCAGTTTTGCTGTCAAGCGTCGGAATTTCACTTTCGCAAAAGTTTAATCTTTGTGCGCCAACATGACCGGCCTCGCCCTCTCCGTCATTGCTTCGCAATGCCACCTCTCCCGGAGTGAGAGGCAAGTCTTGGCTCTCCCCTCGGGAGAGCTGTCGCCGCAGGCGACTGAGAGGGCCAGCCATCAAAAAACAGCCGCCCGGTTTTGTGCCGGGCGGCTGTGGGTGCAATGATTTAAAACGCCTGCTTTGCCCCATCCGGGCGGTAGAAGTCCGTATACTTGCGGTACTGCGGGCTTCCCATCACCCGGCGGTAGCAGTCCACCAGTGCGGCGACTGATGCTTCCGCGTCCGGGGCGTCGCTGCCCGGGCAGGGGAGCACAAGGATGCGGAACCATGCGTCGAAAAGCCGCTCTGTCCAGCCGGTATCGACCGCGCCGCACCGGGCGTAAAACCCAAGCCTGCGGGCAGCCATGGCTGCGTCGTCTGCCTTTTCGGGGCATTCGGCCTCAATGAGGATGGCGGCTGCATCGCCCTCGTGGGTCGGCAGCTCGGCCAGCAGCTTTGCACCAAGGCCGCCTGCCCGATACTGCGGCAGAACCGCGAAATAATCCAGCTGGCTGGCCGTGCAGCCCTCCGGCCGCACCATCAGCAGGTAGGCCGCCAGCGTTTCGCCCTCGTACACACCCCATGTATGGGCGTTTCCGGCGGCTTCGCTGTTCAGGATCATGCTCAGCGGTTTCAGCTCACTGGGCGGGAAATCCCGGCGCATTTCGTCCAGATACACCCGCGTCAGCGCGTCGGCGGTCAACAGACGCCATGTCAGGTTCCGGCTCATACGATGCGGGTCCCTTTCTGGAACACCGCCTTGATGTTCAGCTCCCGGTCGGCAAGGATGACATTGCCGTAACGCCCGGCAGCAAGGCTGCCGTAATCGTTGTCGATGCCGATGCTCTTGGCGGGGTTCTCGCTGGCGGCGCGGACGGCACTTTCCAGCGGCACGCCCATCGCGAGGACGGCACGCTTCATGCAGTCGTACAGGCAGGTCGCGCTGCCCGCGATGGTGCCCGGCTGCTCGGTCAGGGTCGCACGGGGGCCGCAGACGGTGACCGCCTGTCCGCCCAGCGAATACTGGCCGTCGGGCAGGCCGCAGGCCATCATGCTGTCGGCGATCAGGATCACATGGTCGTCGCCGAAGGTGCGGAAGGTGAACCGCACCATGGCCGGATGGATGTGGACGTTGTCGGTGATCAGCTCGACCTCCGCCCCCCGCTCGAGAGCCGCGATGATGGGGCCGGGCGCACGGTGGGTGATGCCGGGCATGGCGTTGTACAGGTGGGTCATGTGGGTCGCACCCGCGTCGAAGGCCGCGTTTGCGGTGTCGTAGTCGGTGCAGGTGTGGGCGATGGAGATCCGCACCTCGTCGCGGCACTCCCGGATGAACTCCAGTGCGCCCGGCTCCTCGGGTGCGATATCCACCAGCTTGATGAGGCCGTTCGCCCGCTCCTGCAGGCGGCGGAACATCCCGATATCCGCCGTGTGGACGTACTCAGGGTTCTGCGCGCCGACCTTTTTGGGGCTGATGAAGGGGCCTTCCATGTTGATGCCCACCAGATCCGCGCCCCGGCCGTTCTTGTGGGCGGCAGCAGCGTCCATGACGCCGTTCAGGATCTCTTCCGAGAAGGTCATGGTGGCGGGGCAGATGGCCATCACGCCCTTGCTGGCCTCAAAATCGGCCAGCGTCTGGATGGCTTCTTCGGTTCCATCGCAGAAATCCTTGCCCATGGCTCCATGGAAATGAATGTCCACCAAGCCGGGCAGGGCATACAGCCCTTCGGCGTCGATCACTTCCTCGCCTGCCTCCGGCTGGGCGAAGGGAACGATCCGGCCGTTCCGGATGGTCAGATTTCCCGTCTCAAAGGTGTGGCGGGGGGTATAGACCAGTGCATTTTTCAAAATCATAGCGATGCCCTTCTTTGCTTACAGCAGGCTCAGTGCTTCCTCATCGGCCACGAGGGTGCAGTCGGGGTGCATCTGCAGGATGGAACCCGGGCACTCGGGGGTGACGGGGCCGCTCACGACGGCCTTGACTGCCTGTGCCTTGGCCAGACCGTTGGCCACCACCAGCACCTTGCGCGCCTGCATGATGGTCTTGATGCCCATGGTATAGGCCTGCTTGGGCACCAGATCCTCGTTGCCGTCGAAGAACCGCTTGTTGGCCTCGATGGTGGCGGGAGTCAGATCGACGCAGTGGGTCTCCAGCTCAAAGGCCTCGCCCGGCTCGTTGAAGCCGATGTGCCCGTTGGGGCCAAGACCCAGCAGCTGCAGGTCGATGCCGCCCAGCGAATGGATGATCTGGTTGTACTTCTCACAAGCCCTGACCGCATCGGGGTCGGTGCCGTCGGGCAGGTTGATGTGGTCGGGGCGGATGTTTACATGGTCGAACAGGTTGCGGTGCATGAAGCTCCAGTAGCTTTCGGGGTGCTCTTTCGGCAGGCCGCGGTACTCATCGAGGTTGACGGTGGTGACCTCCGAGAAATCGAGGTCGCCCTTGTTGTACCACTCTACCAGCTGTGCATAGGCACCCACCGGGGTGCCGCCGGTGGCCAGACCCAGCACACAGTTGGGCTTCATGATGACCTGCGCGGAGATGATGTTCGCCGCTTTGCGGGACATATCCTTGTAGTCTTTTGCACGAATGATCTTCATAGTTGGAAACCTCCTGTTTTTTCTTACCCTTCGCCCGATAGGGGCTGTTTTTATTAGTATACCATGTTTTCCGTCGGGAAAATAGCCCTTTGTATGAACAAAAAGCCGCCGGGACCGGGCGCGAACGCCCGCCCCCGGCGGCTCTCATTCTACCGGGAAAGCAACCAGTCTTTTCCGGTCATTGCTTGTTGTGCGAAGAACGGTGTTACAGCATCTTCTTCAGCTCATCGTAGACGAACTGAACCTTGGTGCCGATGACGACCTGGCAAGCGTTCTTGCTCGGGCGGATGACACCGGCTGCGCCAGCGGCCTTGACAGCCTTTTCATCGACTGCGGTGTAATCCTTGATCTCGAAACGCAGGCGGGTCGCGCAGTAATCGACGTTGGCAACGTTCTCCTTGCCGCCGATGGCCTTCAGAACGCCAGCAGCCACTTCGGTGTAGTTGTTGTTGGCCAGAACGACCTTCTTCTCAGCCTCTTCATCGTCATCCTCACGGCCGGGGGTCTTGAGGTCGAACTTGGTGATGGCGAAGTAGAAGACAGCGTAGAACACCAAGAATGCGGCGATGCCCAGAGGGATGATCATCCAAGTCTTAGCCGCTGCAGGCAGAGATGCAGAGAAGACCAGGTCGGTCGCGCCAGCGGAGAAGCAGAAGCCAGCACGGAAACCGGAGTAGTAGGTGATGACGGTGAAGATGCCGTACAGAGCAGAGTACACAACGTACAGCGGGAAGCACAGGAACATGAAGCCGAACTCGAACGGCTCGGTAACGCCGCAGACGAAAGCGCAGATGGCAGCGGACAGAACCAGACCGATGGCAGCCTTCTTGTTCTTAGCGGTCTTGACCATGGCCAGTGCAGCACCGGCAATACCGAACATCATGCAGGGGAAGAAGCCGGACATATACATACCGAGGCTCCAGCCCACGTCCGCAGAGGTCTCGCCTGCCCAGAAGTGAGACAGGTCGCCCAGACCGATGGTATCAAACCAGAACACGTTGTTCAGAGCGTGATGCAGGCCGGTGGGGATGAGCAGACGGTTCAGGAATGCGTACAGACCAGCACCGATGCCGCTCATGCCTGCGATGCCGTTGCCGATGGCGACCAGTGCGCCGAAGATCAGCGGCCAGACGAACAGCAGGACAACGGAGACCAGAATGGAGATCAGGCCGGTGGCGATTGCGACGAACCGCTTGCCGGAGAAGAAGGCCAACCAGTCAGGCATCTGGGTGTTCTTGAACTTGTTGTAGCAGGCAGCACCCACAACAGCGGCCAGAATGCCGATGAAGGAGTTGCCGGCGACCTTCTGGAAGGCGATGTAGGTAGCGGTGCCCTCTTCCAGAGTGCGCACCATGCCGACCACGCCGGGGCTCAGCAGCTGCTGCATCATCAGATAGCTGACCAGACCGGCCAGACCAGCGGTGCCGTCATGGTCGTTTGCCAGACCGACGGCTGCGCCGATGGCGAACAGCCAAGCCATGTTGTCGATCAGTGCGCCGCCTGCCTTGACCAGCAGGAAGCCAACGGTATAAGCTGCGCCGGAGGTTGGTGCACCGGGAACGCCCATGACGCCCGGAGCAAAGGCATAACCAAGACCCATCAGGATGCCGCAGATCGGCAGCACAGCGACAGGAAGCATCAGAGCTTTGCCCAGTTTCTGGAGATACTTCATCATAAAACACATTCCTCCTTAAAGAATGTTTTCTTGTTATGGCGGCTCTGGTTGAAAACCGTCCATAATTGCGTAACATTATCTTAACATATTTTTGCAAAAAAAGAAACCCCTTTTCGGCTCGTTTTCGCCATTTTGCTTCAAAAGTCCTTGTTTATGGTCAAATCTGTAAAAAGATTTTGGTTCTCGTGTCAAAAAGTCCGTCCAGAAATGAAAAACGTTTTCTTTTTTCATGCAATTGCTTCAAACACTTGCATCCAAGAGGCAAATCGGGTACTATACTATTAAAGAGAAAAGCAGAATGCTGGGAGGATTTTCCAAATGGAATGGACTGATATTCGCCTCACCGTCGCCAAGGCCGATGCCGACAACGCCGAGGCCGTTGCCACCATGATCGCCGAGGGCGGCATCTACATCGAAGATTACAGCGACATCGAGCAGCAGGTCGCCGAGATCGCCCATGTGGATCTCATCGAGCAGGAGCTGCTGGACAAGCCCCGGGATACCGTCATCATCCATCTGTACCTCGAGCCGGGTGCCTCGCCCGTCGAGACGCTGGCTCTCCTTTCCGCCCGGATGGAAGCCGCCGGCATCGCTTACACCGTCGAGACCGAAGGCGTCGAGCAGGAAGACTGGCAGAACGGCTGGCGCAAATACTACCACCCGATGGACATCGGCCAGCGTCTGGCCATCGTTCCCTCGTGGCAGGCGTACGACACCGACCGGGTCAAGCTGATCCTCGACCCGGGTCTGGCCTTCGGCACCGGCGGCCACGAGACCACCAGCCTGTGTCTGGAAGCCCTCGATGCGCGGGTGAAGGGCGGCGAGCGGGTGCTGGACATCGGCACCGGCAGCGGCATCCTCGCCATTGCCGCCCTCAAGCTGGGCGCAGCCTCTGCCGAGGGCGTGGACATCGACCCCGTCGCCGTCCGCACCGCCGGGGAGAACGCCGCCCTGAACGGCGTGGCCGACCAGCTGACCGTTCTGGTGGGCGACCTGTCCGACAAGGCCAGCGGCAAATACGACCTCATCACCGCCAACATCGTGGCCAACGCCATCATCAGCCTTGCACCCGCCGTGCCCGGCCTGATGGCCGAGGACGCCACCTTCATCGCCAGCGGCATCATCGACAGCCGCAAGGATGAGGTGATCGCTGCGCTGGAAGCCGCCGGGCTGACCGTGCAGGAAGTCAAGGAGAAGCGCGGCTGGGAGTGCATCCTCTGCAAGAAGTGACCCTCTCAGCCCTTGGCCAATCGAGACAGTTCCTGCAAACTGCAAATGTTTCGAGTCAGATAAACAGGAGTATACCATGCCCCATCGTTACTTTACCAAAGAGATCGCCGACGGCACGGCCGTGCTGCGCGGCGCAGACGCCCACCACCTGTCCCGGGTCATGCGGGCACGCTTGGGAGACACCGTCATTTTATGTGACGGCAACGCCGTCGAATACACCGCCGTCATCACCGGGTTCGGAGACGAGACGGTGGAGTTCTCGGTGGAAGAGGGCTATCCCAGTGCCGCCGAGCCGGACGTCGAGGTGACTCTGCTGGTCG
Source organism: uncultured Faecalibacterium sp. (assembly GCA_934533135.1). GTDB lineage: Bacteria > Bacillota > Clostridia > Oscillospirales > Ruminococcaceae > Faecalibacterium. The sequence continues at coordinate 81,855 of CAKTBG010000003.1, read as the reverse complement.
GCTACCCCAAGCAGGACAAGCTGGAGCAGATTATCCGGCACGGGGTCGAGCTGGGCTGCGCCCACTTTGTGCCGTTTTTCAGCCGGTACTGCGTGGCCGCCCCCAAAAAAGAGGAGCAGAAGAACGAGCGGTACAACCGCATCGCCTTTGAAGCCGCCAAGCAGTGCGGCCGGGGCATCCTGCCGGACGTGGCACTGCCGCTGCCCAACTTCGGGGCGGTCTGCCGCACCCTCGGGGAATACGACCTCGTGCTCTTCTGTTACGAGTGCGGCGGCCAGCCGCTCCGCAGCCTGCTGGCCGACCTGCCCCGCGCCGCTGGCAAAACACCGAAGATCGCCCTCATCACCGGGGCCGAGGGCGGCTTTGCTGCCGAAGAAGCCGCTGCCGCCGCCAACGCCGGGGCTAAGACCATCGGCCTCGGCCCCCGCATCCTCCGCTGTGAGACAGCCCCCCTCGCCGTCCTTTCCGCCGTCATGACCCTGACGGGGAATCTGGAATAACCCGCGCCCCTTCTTGGCTCTCCCTGCGGGAGAGCGGGCAAAGCCGCAAGGCTTTGCCTGAGAGGGGGAGCCCGCCCCCCTGCAAACAAAAAGCACTGCGATCCAACGGCTCTTTCGGAGCTGCATCGGATCGCAGTGCTTTTATTTTATTTGTTTGTCAGCGTCCTTGCCCGGAGGAGCCTTTTTGTCGTTTCCGCTTACTTTTTTCTCCACGCCTTGGCGACCGCAAAGATATCCACCGGGAGATCCGGCTCAAAGACATCCGCTTCGTCGCTGTTCACCAGTTCCATCTTCTTGTTCTCGATGACCCAGCGGGCAGCGGTCTGCTCGTCGGAAGCATCAATGTCCGTGTAGAGGGCAGTGCTTTCGGCAGCGGGTTTGTCTGCCTGATTCCAGAGCAGCAGAGCCAACTGGCCGCGGGTGGTGGGGATGACGCCCTGCGGCAGCACCCACTTGAGGTAGAGTTCGGTCGCAATGTGATAGGCCGACCAGCCCACAGACACCGCGCCCACGCCCAATACGACCGTGCCAGCCATGACAGAGGCCGGGTTGATCGCTGCCGGTGCTGCAGGGATCTCAACGGCCTTGACCGTCGCTTTCAGCTCCACGTCGGAAGCGGGCATTTCAAACCTTGTTTCGGAGGCGGTCTCGTCGGCCAGCTTCACGTCGCCGAAGACGATCTCCCACTTGTCAAATGCAAAGCCTTCGGTCAGGGCTTCGGGGTTGACCTTGAGGATCACGGTCTGCCCCTCTTCGGCGGTGTGGATGGCCGTTGCGCCGTCGTCCAGATAGGCCGTGCCGTTGTCCACAACGATCTCATAGACCACCGGTTCCGGATCGGGCTTCGGTTCCGGCTTAGGCTCTGGCTTCGGCTCCGGTTTGGGTTCCGGCTTCTTGGCCTCCGTCCACCGGGCGGTCAGGGTCAGGTTGCCCGTCACCTTGGTGCCGTTCTCGCCGAACACAAACTTCTCTGTGCCATTGTACCAGCCGCCGAACGCGTAGCCGTCGGCTTTCAGGATGCGGTCGCCCGAGATGGTCTCGCCGTGCTTCACGGTCAGGGAGTTCGGGGTGTTGTCGTGGGCGGTGACAAAGACGACGCTGTATTCGTTGATCTTCCATTCTGCCGTCAGGGTCACATTGCCCGCAGGCATCTTGAAGCTCCACTTGCCGTCGTCGCCCTTCGTCGGGGTCACATTTTCGGTCTTGACCGTCCATCCTGCAAAGGTATAGCCTTCCTTGGTCGGCTCGTCAACCGTCACTTCCTCGTCGTAATCATGACCCTCGGCACTGCCGTCTACGGTCAGCGTATAGCTGCCCTTGGTCCATTTTGCCGTCAGGGTCAGATCGCTCGTCACTTTGGTCTCGTCAAAGACGAACTTCTCTGTGCCGTTGTACCAGCCGCCGAACGCATAGCCCTCTTTGACCGGGGCAACCGGTGCATCGTTGACTGCAATGGTGCTGTTATAGTCCGCGGGGATGCTCTTCACTTCATCCTCGCCGTTCATAAATTTCACCGTGTAGCGGTTGATCTCCCACTTGGCGGTCAGGGTCACATTGCCCGCAGGCATCTTGAAGTGCCACTCGCCGTCGTCGCCCTTTTTCGGGGTCACATTTTTGGTCTCGACCGTCCATCCTGCAAAGGTATAACCTTCCTTGGTCGGCTCGTCAACCGTCACTTCAGTGTCATAATCATGGAAGCCCCTGTCTTCGCTGTTCACGGTCAGCTGGTAGGGAATCGGACTCCACTTGGCTTTCAGCGTCATGCTGCTGGTGACTTTTGTACCACTCTCACCAAACTTAAACTCTTTTTCACCGCCGTTCTCCGTGTAGTACCAGCCCTTGAAGGTGTAGCCGGTTTCGGTCAGGTCAGCAGGCTTTTTGTTCGTCGGAATCGTTTCACCTGTTTTCACATAGACGTTTTTCGGTGCCGTGCCGTGGCCGTTGGCGTCAAAAGTTACCGAGACCTTACCATAGGTAACGCTCGAGCTGTCTGGCCACACAACGCCCAATTCCCCCCACTGCTTCTTTGTGCCGTCGTATGTGATTTTTAGGGCTTGGTTCGCAGACTCAAAAATATCGCTTCCGACGCTCTTCACACTGGCAGGGATCGTTACCGTCTGCAAGTCACTGCACCCCTGAAACACATAATTACCGATCGTTTCAACTCCCTCTGGGATCACGATACTCTCCAGCGCGGAACACTCATTAAACGCACTGTCTCCGATGCTGGCAAGCTGGCTGTTATCGGCAAAAGTAACATTCTTCAGCAATTTGCACCAAGAAAACGCATAGGCTCCGATGCTGGCAAGCTGGCTGTTTGCTTCAAATGTTACGTCTGTCAGCCGTCCACACGAAGAAAACGCATAGGCTCCGATGCCGGTGACGCCGGATGGAATCGTAACACTCGTCAGCTGATAACAATCGTAAAACGCCCGATCCCCAATGCTGGTGACGCTGGATGGAATCGTAACACTCGTCAGCGATATGCACCAAGAAAACGCATAGGCTCCGATGCTGGCAAGCTGGCTGTTTGCTTCAAATGTTACGTCTGTCAGCCGTTCACACGAAGAAAACGCATGGTCTCCGATGCTGGTGACATTATATGTATTCTCTCCGTCTTTTACTGTCGCAGGAATTACCACATCGCCCGAAACGGCATCCTTCCCCTGCGCCGCCACCGAAACGGTAGTGCCGTCGGCGTTGACGGTATACTTGAGAGTTTGGCCTTTGTGCTCATACGAAAACTCATTGCTCGTTGCGGCATCTGCAAACGCCGCGGTGGGCAGAAGTGCGGCCATCATACAGAGAGCCAGCACCGCGCTGACAAGACGCAGAAAACGCTTTTTATACATAAGTTCCACCTCTTTCCAAAAAATATCCGTTGAAGTCCGGTTGGGTTTCTCGCCTTTATTATACTGGAATTTTTTGAGATTGCAAGCGTTCTTTTGGGCGTTTTGCATGATTTTGCGCAATTTTTAAAATATACATTGTAGGATGTGAGGCAAATTTCAAAAACCTGTCCATTTGGACAGTGTTTTTTGAAGTCTTGTATACAACAGCAGAAACAAGTCCGTCTTTTGGGAGCCATCATCGCTCCATTTTTATTTTTCCCGCCGCACCCTCTGTGCCGGGCAAAAGAAAACCGCTCCCTTGACAAAAATCCGGGGAGCGGCTATAATGAGCATAGAAAAGGTGCTGGCTGCAAGGGTCAGCTCCCTACCAACTTATGTCAGAAAAATTGACCGTCAGCTTGGGGAAGCGTGAGGCGGTCATTTTTTCTTGCGTTTATCATCGCCGTGAGACACAGTCCATGTAATCTGGAACGTCACATAGATCGCTCCCCCAAGAAGGGTGAGCAGAATCGCAACTTCTTCAAACGTCATGGTCAGATCCCCCCTTTCCGCCCTTAAGCGTCCGGGGGAGCGCGATACTTCAAGAGAAAAATCTGCCCTGCCCGGCACTCAGGTACCGGTAAGGAGCAGCCGCCTGCGTTTGGGTCAGCACCTTGCCGCTTTTCAGCGGCAGGTTTAGTGTAACACACTTTTGACGAAAGCACAAGTTTTTTGACCGACACAACCAGAACGCCGCTGTAGCCCGGGCAAAGAAAACCGCTCCCTTGACAAAAATCCGGGGAGCGGCTATAATGAGCATAGAAAAAGGTGCTGACTGCAAGGGTCAGCTCCCGTACCCGTCAATCAAAAAGAGCTTGATCATCAGGTTTGGAACGCTGGGGTGATCAAGCTTTTTTGTTGTCCTTATGTTTCTGAGAAGTCTTTGTCGTAACCTCGAAGGTCAGACGAATCACATCGACGATCAATCCCAGCAAGCTGAAAATGACCATCAGAAGCGTCAGAGTCTCCATCAGATTCATTTGACATCCCTCCCTTCGCCCACAGGCTCCGGGAAGTTTCTTTCAAAAAAGTCCGTTCCCGGTGCTTGCTTCATTCCGTGGAATGGTTCAGCACGCGGGTACGGGAGCATGACCACCTATCAATGCAGGCAGCACCTTGCCGCTTTTCAGCGGCGTTTTTAGTGTATCATACTTTTGGCGAAAGCACAAGATTTTGGACAGACAGCAAACAGGCCAGCCGTTTCCTCCATTGCAGACGGCTGGCCTGTTCTGTTTTTATGACAGCTTTTACTCCGCTCTGGCTTCCCGCAGAGCCTTTTTGGTCTCGAGAAGGGTCTGCGGGCTCATGGAAAAGCTGCGCAGACCCATGTGGAGGTACTGCACGGCGTTGGCCGGGTTGCCGACGGCGAGGCCGCAGATGGTCACAGGAATGTTCCCCGTTTTGGCCGCGTCCAGAACCATGGCGATCAGCCGTTTCATGGCAGGGCTGGCCGGGCGGTAATAGTGCTCCACCATGGCGATCTCGCGATCCACCGCGTGGGTATACTGGGTCAGGTCGTTGGTGCCGATCACGAAGAACTTGCAGCCATGCACCACGAAGTCCTCGGCCGTCAGGCAGGCCGCCGGAACACTGAGCATCACGCCGAAGGGGGTATCCTCGTCGAAGGGCAGATCCCGCTCCCGCAGGCTCTCCTTGCAGTGCGCTACCAGACGCATGGCGGCATCCCAATCCTCCACATCGGTCACCATCGGGAACATGATCCGCACCGGGCCGTTGGCCGAGGCACGGAGCAACGCACAGATCTGCGTCTCAAACTGCTGCGGCCGGAGCAGGCTGCTCCGGATGCCGCGCAGCCCCAGCTTGGAGGACTGCAGCCCCTGAAAAGCGTCGGCCACCATCCGTTCCGCGCCGAAATCAAAGGTACGGACGGTCACGGGGTGCCCCTTGGCCTCGGCAAGGCAGGCCGAATAGAACACATACTGTTCCTGCTCATCCAACACATGGCCGGGCATCAGCATATAACTGCTGCGCAGCAGGCCGATGCCCTGCGCACCCGACCGCAGAGCGGTTGCCACGTCCTCCGGACCAAAGCTGTTGGCCAGCAGCTCGAACTCCTGATTGTCGCTGGTGCGGCAGGGCAGGGCACACAGGGCGTTCAGCTCCTCATTTTCCCGCTGGATCTCGCAGATCCGGGTCACAGCCTGCTGCCGGGTCGCACCGTCCGGATCGAGGATGCACTCGCCCTTGTCGGCATCGAGGATCACGGTGCGGCCATCGCAGTCGTCCAGAAACTCCTCGCCCACCTGAATGATCCCCGGGATCTTCATCGCCCGGGCGATGATGGCCGCATGGCTCTGTCCGCTGCCCTCGGAGGTGATGACGCCGAGGATCATGCCGGACGGAACGCTAAACAGGTCGCTGGGCATCAGCATATCGGTCGCAATGATGACCGGGTGATCCAACGCCAGCCAGACCCGCGGACGGTTGCACAGCACATTGATGACCCGGTTGGCGGCGTCGAGGATATCGACGCTGCGCAGCTGTAGATAGGGATTGTCCTGCAGATTGGCCAGCTGGTCGGCGTAGCGGTGCCCTACCTTATACATGGCCTCTGCCGCCCCGATGCCCGCCTGAATCTGGAAGTGGACTTCTCGCATAAAGCCGTCGTCCTCCAGCATCATGCTCTGGAACAGAAAGATCGCTTCCTCGGCAGGCCCGGCCTTTTCCATCATCTCGTTCAGCTCCCGCTGGGCGACGCAGATGGCCGCATCCAGCCGCCGCTGCTCCCGTTCCGGGTTGAACGGGCCGGACTCAAACGGCTCAAAGTGCCGTTCCAGACGGCTGACCTGCCCCAGTGCAAGCCCGGACGAAGCCGAATGGCCTTTGTAGACTTTCATTCCTCGATCACCTCCGGCACGACAGACCCGGTCAGCGTTTCATAGACCAGTGCCTGCAAAAATGTATTGGGCAGCAGGGCGGCGCGGGCAGCATCGGCGGCGTTTCCGCTGCCTGCAAACAAGGGGGCAAACCGCTCGACCCGGGGCTTGTCGCAGGCTGCGAGGAAAGCCTCGCCCAGCGACCGGGTCGTGTAATACCGGGTCGGATCCACGCCCGCATCCTCGGCGGCGGCTTCCAGCGGCGCAAGCTCCGGATCGTTCATGTTTGCCAGCAGAAGTGCCGCGTCTGCGGTCAGGGTGACCGGATATTTTGCTTTGACGATCCGCTGCAGGGCGTCGAACTTTGCCCGGAAACGGGCGGCGTCCGCACTGCTCTCGGGATCCGATGCGACCGCATAGGCACAGCCGCGCAGCCTGCCAAAGGCACGCAGGGTATCGTAATAGCCCAGTTCGATGTTCCGCCGGGCCGTATCCGGGTCGAAATGCAGGATGTCGCCCAGCTCCCAGTAACTCTTGATCAGGGTCGTCGGCAGGCCGGTGCGGTTTGGCCGGGTGATGCCGACCCCCTCCAGATCGACGCAGACCAGCTCATCGGCTCCCATGGTCTTGGCAAGGCCGGTGGGCATATTGTCGCTGTATCCGCCGTCGAGGAATTTCACCCCGTCGATCTGCCGCGCCCGCAACGCCGGGAAGCAGGCCGCCGACGCCAGCAGGTAATCCTTCACTTTGCCCTGCGGGATCTCCTCCAGCGGCAGCTCCCGGGCTTTCAGCCCCTTCTGCTCCACGGTCACAAGGCCGAACCGGATGGGGGAGGCGCGGAGCTTGTCCTCGTCGAGCACCCGCTCCACGATCTCTTCCAGCGGGGTCACATCCATGCCGCCGGCCCGCACCGCATCCCGGAGAAAGGCGTGCAGCTCCGAGAGGTCGGCGTGCTCCTCGGGCAGCTCCATCACATCCTGACTGCGGATGGTCAGCCACATATCCCGCGCCGTCTCGTACAGATCCAGCGCAAACATCGCACCATTCAGGCTGCCGACGCTGGTGCCGGTGATGATCTGCGGCCGCCAGCCCAGCTCGGTCAAAGCGCGCCAGACGCCCACCTGATAGCTGCCGCGTGCGCCGCCGCCTGCAAGAACCAGAGCTTTTGTTGTGTTTTGCGCCATCTGTGCCGCCTCCCTCTCTGCGGATCCGGAACTCTCCCGGAAACGAACCGGTTTTTTCAAGAGTATACCATATTCCCGAGGAAATTTCTCCCTGTTTTTGTAACAAAAAACATGGTATAATTTTGGTGTTATTCTAATACAAAAACAGGCATGAAAACAGGAGGCAACCCATGCGCTGCAAATACTGGATCTTTGATATGGACGGCACCCTGACCGACAGCATGGAAGCCGTGTGGCGGAACGCGCCCATGGCACTGCTGAAACGGTTCGGCAAAACGCCGGAGCCGGATCTCCACGACATCCTGCTCCCGCTGGGGCTGCAGGAAAGCGCGGAATATCTCATCTCCCACTACCAGCTCCCGCTGGACGAACCGGGCTATGTCGCCGCCCTGCACGAGACGGTAAGCCAGCTGTATGAGACCGTGGAGCTGAAGCCCGGCGTGCGGGAGCTGCTGGAACACCTGCACGCCGCCGGTGCCCGCTGCTGCATCTGCTCCAACACATGGGAGGCGCAGTGCCGGGCGGTTCTGACCCGCCTTGGCATCGCGGACTATTTCGAGTTCTACATCACCGCGCAGGGCGAGAAGAGCAAACATCACCCGGCGGTGTTCTTCGAGGCACTGCACCGCTTGGGCGGCGAAGATCCGGCCGCCTGCGCCGTCTGCGAGGACGCGGTCTATTCGGCCCGCACCGCCCACGCCGCCGGGTTCCGCCTGCTGACCATCGCCGACTTCTGCAGCAAAGACGACGAACCGGAGCTGCGCCGGATCAGCGACCAGTTCGTGACCGACTGGCGGCAGCTGGACTGGGAGAAGATTTGATCTCGTTCTCTTGGCTCTCCCTTCGGGAGAGCTGTCGAGCGGCAGCGAGACTGAGAGGGTGAGGCCGCTAAAATCGGAGTAAAACAACGCAGCGATACGATGACTCTTTTAGAGAAGCATGGTATCGCTGCGTTTTGTGTTGTTTGTCAGCAGGCTTGCCCTCTCAGTCAAAGCCTGCCGGCTTTGCCAGCTCTCCCGAAGGGAGAGCCAAGGCCGAAGAGGGTCACGTTCCATTGTGTGCATCCAGCCACCCGCGGAACGCGGCTCTGGCAGCCGCTTCCTTGCCGCGGGGGATGGGCACCCGGGCTCCGCTGCGCATTTTGAACTCGCCCGCCGTCAGCTGCACCGCCGCCGCCAGATTGACGACGTAGGAGCGGTGGGGCTGGACGAAGCGTTCGTCCGCCAGCAGGGGTTTTGCCACCTCGGAAAAGGGCACCCGAAGCGACAGCGACGCCACATCCTCGCCGCTGCCAAGGTGAAAATGCACGACATGATGGGTACACTCGAGGTATTCGATGTCCGCAAAGGGGAGCGCGCGCAGCCCGGCGGCCGTCGTGACCGGCACCACCGGGCCGTACTCGGGTTCGGTGGCGCGGTCGAGCAGGGCGAAGAGCTGTTCGGGCCGGAAGGGAAGCAGCAGATACTGCATCGCATCCACCCGGTAGGCGTTGTAGGCATACGCCGGTGTATGCGCCAGAAATGCCAGCGGTGCCCGGCGGCCGCGGCTGCGCAGAGCCGCCGCCGTCCGCAGATCCGCCGGTGCCTCCTCGTTCGTCAGCTCAAGGAGATACAGCTCGTACCGCTCCCCGGCGGCATCCCGTTCCAGCAGGGCTTCTGCGCCATAGATCTGCACCACGATGCAGGCATCCGCCCGGCGGGAATAATATTCCATGCACTGTCGCTGGATCCGGCTGAACAACAGGGGATCCGGCGTACATACCGCAATGTGAAAGACCATCTTCGCCCCTCCTTCGGGCGTGCCGCCCAAACGCTTGCTTTTTGCGCCCGGCGGGAGTATCATAACAGAAAAACCACTGAAAATCGAAAAGGAGACGCCGCCATGAACCAGCCGCTTGTCAGCATCATCCTGCCCGTATACAATGCCCAGAGCCATCTGGCCCGCTGCATCGAGAGCATCTGCGCCCAGACCTACCAGAACCTCGAGATCATCCTCCTGAACGACGGTTCCAAAGACAACAGCCTGCCGGTCTGCGAGGAATACCGCAAAAAGGATCCCCGCATCCTGCTGGTGGACAAAGCCAACTCCGGCGTGTCGGACACCCGGAACCTTGGTCTGCGTCTGGCCGGCGGCGAATACATCCAGTTTGTGGACAGCGACGACTACATCGACCCGGACTACACCGAGCATCTGGTCGCCGCTGCCGAGCACGCCCACGCCGATTTCGTGATCGCGCCCTACAAAATGGTCATTACCCCCGAGGCCACAAAACCCGGGCAGGCCATCGAGAAGCTGCAGGAGAAGCTGGGCATCGAGCCGGAGAAAAAGCAGCCCGAGATCCGGACCTACGGCTTTCTGCCCGCCGGGGTCATGGACAAGGACACCTTTGCGCTCCGGCTGATGGACAAGCCCGCTTCCTACTTTTACAGCGTGCTCTGGAACAAGCTCTACCGCCGCGCTCTGCTGGTGGACAACAACATCCAGTTTACCAGCGAAGTCCGCTGGGCGGAGGATCTGGTCTTCAATATGCAGTATATCCAGTATGCCGCGGTATTTGCCTCCATCGACCAGCCGGGCTACTACTATGTCCAGAACCCTCAGAGCATCTGCCACACCCAGATCAACCCGGCCACCCTCGTCCAGAACAAACTGCAGGTATTCCGTTACTACAAAGATCTCTACACCCGCCTCGGGATGTACGAAGAAGTGCGGCCCCAGCTGTACAAATTCCTTGTGGACATCGCGGAAAGCACCTATCCCTCCGGCCCGTTCAAGAAATTCATCGACGAGGCAAAGGCCTACTGGAACGAGCACCGCAGCGAGGAGTGACTGGCGGCCGTGCTCCGGGCAGCTCCCCCGTAGCTCCCGCTCAGCGGGAAGCGGGGAGCCCGTCGGCCGGGTCTTCCGGCCGGGATTGCTCAAAGAAGTGCTGGAGGATCTTTTCCCGGGCAAGGCGCAGATGCTGCTGGTTGATCCTCTGCGCCTCCGCGGTGTTGTTGCTCAGCAGACAGTGGATCAGATCCCGGTGTTCGGTCAGCGATTCATCGAACCGCTGGACGCTGGTCAGGGAATAGATCCGGAACTGCTGCATCAGCGAATAGATCTTCGCGTACATGGATTCCAGCAGGCTGTTGCCGCACAGTTCCACCAACAGGTTGTGCAGCTCGGTGTCGATGGTGATATACGCCTGCAGGTCGTTCTCGGCGTGTACCCGCTCCATCCGGCTCAGGCAGTCCATCAATCGTTCGGCCTTGTCCGGCGTGATGTTGTCGTGCAGTTTTTCGATGGCGTAGTTTTCCAGCAGAACCCGGAGATCGTAGATCTCTGCAATGTCCTTCCGGGTGAATTCCTTGACGAAGACCCCCTTGTTCGGGATCTCCACCACCAGCCCGTCAGCGGCCAGCTGGCGCAGTGCCTCCCGGATCGGGCTGCGGCTGACGCAGAGTTTTTCTGCCAGCTCGTTCTCCTGCAGCCATTGCCCCGGCGTAAACCGCCCGGCGCAGATGTCCTCTTTCAGGATCTCGTAGACCTGATTCCGGATCGTTTTGATTGAACGGCGTTCCATATTCTTCCCCTTCCCAAAGGGTGTCTTTCCCTCTGTTCTGCGTCTTGCACCCGTCACAGGGAATCAACTGTCGCAGCAGCGATATTATACCATGATTTTCCGCGGGATGCAATCAAAAGCCCTCTTCCTTTCCCGGAAACTTCCCCGGAAATTCCGCTCTGCGCACGGCTTGTTTTCCGCAATGTCCTGAAACAGGAAATCCGAAAAAGTTTTTACAATTTATTGCAAAAAGAAAGGATCGACCCACATGAAAATCGGCTTTATCGGTCTGGGCATCATGGGACGCCCCATGGCCAAGAACCTTCTCAAAGCGGGCTATGACCTGACGGTGGACACCCACTCTCCGGCAGCTGCGGCAGAGCTGGCCGCCTGCGGCGCAAAGACCGCCGACCAGCCCACGATCGGCCGCACCTGCGACCTCGTGCTGACCATGCTGACCAATGCCCCGCAGGTCAAGCAGGTCATGCTGGGCGCACACGGCGTTGCAGCGCAGATGCAGCCCGGAAGTGCCTTCATCGACATGACCTCCCTCAACCCCATCGCCAGCAAAGAGATCGCCGCAGAGCTTTCCGCCCGTGGGATCCGGATGCTGGACGCCCCGGTCTCCGGCGGCGAACCCAAAGCCATCGACGGCACCCTGTCCTTCATGGTCGGCGGCGACGAGGCCGTTTTTGAGGAGTTCCGGCCGGTGCTGCTGGCCATGGGATCCTCGGCTGTGCGCTGCGGCGGGATCGGCGCGGGCAACACCACCAAACTGGCCAACCAGATCATCGTTGCCGCAAACATTCAGGCCGTAGCCGAAGCTCTGACCCTCGCCCGGAAAGCCGGTGTGGATCCGGCTCTGGTCTATCAGGCCATCCGGGGCGGTCTGGCCGGTTCCACCGTGCTGGACGCCAAGGCTCCCATGATGCTTGCGGGCAGCGACAAGCCCGGGTTCAAGGTCGATCTCCACATCAAGGATCTCAACAACGCGTTGGACTGCGCCCGCACCGTCGGTGCGCCGGTTCCCCTGACCGACGAGACGATCCGGATCCTGAACTGGCTCCACGACCACGGCAAGGGGCAGGCCGACCACAGTGCCATGGCAGAATATTATGCCTCTCTGTCCGGGGAGCCGCTCCACACCAAGTGACCGACCCTCCAAAGACCTCTTCCTTTCGGCCGCAAAAACCGCAGGGGAGAGGTCTTGTTCTGTTCCGGGATCCGATCTGCATTCTCTGCGTCGATCCGGCCGGGGGCAGACTTCGGTTGTCTGTGCCGCCAAATTTTCCAGCGGAATTCTGTGGGTTCCGTCGATTGCATTGTGTATACAATCTGTGTTATAACTGAAATCAGAATCCCCGGCCAGAAGCGGTCTCGCCTTGCGCCGGACAAAGAAAGAAGTGTGACAAGTATGGCATTCCCGACAGATCTCCGCAAAGAAGCCGACACCATTGTGGCCGCTGCCATCGCTGCAGCGCAGCCGGATGAAGCGGTGGCAAAGGCTCTCCGGGGGGCAGACTTCGGCTCCGGAAGGGTGGTTCTGGTCGCCGCGGGCAAGGGGGCATGGCAGATGGCTCATGCCGCTTCCGGCTTCCTTGGCAGCCGGATCGACACCGGCATCGTCATCACCAAATACGGCCACTGCAAAGGCCCCATCGCCAACCTGACGCTCTGCGAGGCGGGGCATCCCATTCCGGACGAAAACAGCTTTGCCGCCACCCAGAAAGCTCTGGATCTGGTGCAGGGGCTGAAGGCGGAGGACACCGTCCTCTTCCTGCTGTCCGGCGGCGGCTCGGCTCTGTTTGAAAAGCCGCTGATCCCCCCGGCGGATCTCGAGCAGCTGACCCAGAATCTCCTGACCTGCGGCGCAGACATCGTGGAGATCAACACCCTGCGCAAGCGGTTCTCCGCCGTCAAGGGCGGACGGTTTGCTCAGCTCTGCGCTCCGGCACACGTTTTTTCCATCGTTCTGTCGGACATTCTGGGCGATCCTCTGGATATGATCGCCTCCGGCCCGGCTTACCCCGATCTCTCCACGGCGGCGCAGGCGCAGGCCATCGCCCAAAAATACCAGCTGCCGCTCACCGACACCATGCGGCAGCTGCTGGCGCAGGAGACCCCAAAAACGCTGGACAATGTGGAGACGCATATCACCGGCAGTGTCCGCCAGCTTTGTGCGGCTGCCGCCGACGCCGCCCGCAGCCTGCACTACGAGCCGCTGATCCTGACCGACTGCCTGAGCTGCGAAGCACGGGAGGCCGGTGTCTTCCTCTCCAACATGGTGCGCTACACCCAAAAAACCGGAAAGCAGGTCGCCCTCATCGCCGGAGGCGAAACGGTGGTCCACCTGACCGGCCACGGCAAAGGCGGACGGAATCAGGAGCTGGCTCTGGCCGCCGCTCCCGGCATTGCCGGGCTGGACGGATGCGCCGTCTTCTCGGTGGGTTCCGACGGCACCGACGGCCCCACCGATGCCGCCGGAGGCTATGTGGACGGCCAGACGCAGGCGCAGCTGCGCGCACAGGGCTGCGATATCTTTGCGACGCTGGCCGACAACGACGCCTACCATGCCCTCCAAAAATGCGGCGGCCTGATCCTCACCGGCCCCACCGGAACCAACGTCAACGACGTTTCGGTCGCGCTGATCCGGGCAAACTGACCCCTTACGGCCGACCCATTCCCGCAGAGCTGTCCTCTTCCTGCAAGAAGCTGACGGCTCTGCGGGTTTTATTTTTTGACAGAACATCCAAATTTTGCATTTTTTCATTGACTGCAGCCTGCTTCCGTGCGATACTCCCGTGCAAGTGAAATCCACTTCTTCAGTATATTAGTTTCAATCCCATGTTAATTTAAACAATTTGTGAACGGGTTTTCCGTATCATTGCACAAATCGTCCTGTATTAGGGTGCAAAATCAGAAAAATACTGTTGACTTTTCCCATTACAAAGGATAGAATGAGCTTGTCGAAAGTGTAATGTATACAGTATACGGAATTCATTCCACTGTATTCCCGTTAGGGATCCGCCAAGGAGGTCATCTCATGAAAACCATTTCCATTCCCTATTACACATCCACGCTGGATCTCCATGTGGACGAGGCAAACCTGAAAGCGGTCGTCACCGCCAAAATGCACGATTACAAGGCCGACAAGACCGAAGTGGAACTGATCCACGACGCACTGGAGCACCCCATCGGCACGCCCCGCCTGCGGGAGCTGGCCAAGGGAAAGAACAAGGTCGTTCTGGTCACCAGCGACCACACCCGGGCCGTGCCCAGCAAGATCACTCTTCCGATCCTGCTGGATGAGATCCGGCAGGGCAACCCGGACGCCGACATCACCATCCTGATCGCCACCGGTCTGCACCGCCCCACCACGGAGGAGGAGCAGCGTCGGATGTTCGGCGACGCCATTGTGGATCACGAGAAGATCGCCATCAACAACGCTTTTGACCCCACACAGTTCGTCCATCTGGGTGTGCTGCCCTCGGGGGCGGATTTCAACGTCAACAAGCTGGCTGTGGACTGTGACCTGCTGGTGACCGAAGGGTTCATCGAACCCCATTTCTTCGCCGGTTTCTCGGGCGGCCGCAAGAGCATCCTGCCCGGCATCTGCTCGCAGGAGACCGTCAATGAGAACCACAGCTACAAAGCCATCGCCAGCCCTTATGCCAACACCGGCGTGCTGGAGCACAACCCCATCCACGAAGACATGGTGGCGGCGGCCCGGATGGTCCACGTCCAATTCATCTTCAACGTGGCCTTGGACGGCCAAAAGAAGGTCATCGCAGCCTGGGCCGGTGATCTGGAGCAGGCGCACGCCGAGGGCGTGGCCTTCATCCGCAAATGGAGCCAGTGCCCCAGCCTCTCGGCCGACATCGTTGTGACCAGCAACGGCGGTTACCCGCTGGATCAGAACCTCTACCAAAGCCCCAAGGCCGTAGCCACCGCCGAGGCCTGTGCCGGAGAGGACGGCGTCATCATCATGTGCTGCAGCTGTGTGGACGGCATGGGCGGCACCCATTTCGAGAAGCTCATCACCATGGGTTCGGTGGATGAGATCGACGGCTATCTGTCCAAGATCCCGCCCAAGGAGACCATCCCGGAGCAGTGGTGCCCGCAGATTTATGCCCGCATCCTGAAAAAGCATCCGGTCATTCTGGTCACCACCTATCTCTCGCCGGAGGAAGTGCGGAAGGCCAATATGATTCCCGCCTCCACCCCGGACGAAGCTCTGGAGATCGCCTACCAGATGAAGGGGCGGAATGCCAGCGTCGTGGTGATCCCCGACGGCGTCAGCGTGCTGGCGGTCAAGGACTGATCTTGTACCACAATGGCGCAGCAGGGTGCCATTTCATACGATCTTACAGGATAAAGGAGCGTGAACGCAATGGAATTAAAGCTGGCATTGAAGGTCAACGACAAGGACAATGTCGCCACGATCTTTGCCAACGGCATCACCGACGGCACGGAGGTGGAGATCCGGGATAAAAAGGGCAATTCGGAGACCGTCACCGTGATCGGCGATGTGCCCTACGGCCACAAGATCGCCGTCCGGGAGATCAAGAAGGGCGAGCTCATCAACAAATACGGCGAAGAGATCGGCATTGCCACCCGAGACATCTGCAAGGGCGAGTATGTACACGTCCACAATCTGGACAGTATGCGCGGCCGCGGTGACTGGGCCAAGGAAGGCAAGTAAGGAGGAGTTCATCATGGAGTTTATGGGCTATGTGCGCCCCGACGGAAAAGTCGGCGCACGCAACTATGTTGCTGTGATCCCCAGTGTGACCTGCGCCAACGATGTGGCCAACGCCATCTGCCATCAGGTGCAGGGCACCATCACCTACCTGCATCATCAGGGGTGCTGCCAGATGCCGCCGGATCTGGAGCGGGTCACCGATACCCTCATCAGCCTTGGCATGAGCCCCAACGTCGGTGCCATCCTGATCGTCAGCCTTGGCTGCGAAGGCACCGACCATGAGCGGATGTACCGGGAGCTGTCGGCCACCGGCAAGCACGTGGAGATTATCCACATTCAGGAGCTGGGCGGCGTCAGCAAGGCCATCCAGCTGGGCACCGACCTTGCCCGCAAACTGGTCATCGAGATCTCCGGCCTGCAGCGGCAGCCGGTGGACGTCTCGAAGATCGTCATGGCCATCAAGTGCGGTGCTTCCGACACCACCAGCGGCATGGCCTCCAACTGCGTGATCGGGTATGTGGCCGACAAGCTGGTGGATCTGGGTGCCACGGTCATCTTTGGCGAGACCACCGAGTTTTTGGGCGGCGAACATCTGCTGGCCCGCCGTGCGGTCAACGAGCAGGTGGCCGACAAGATCTACGAGATCGTCAACAACATGGAAAACCGTGCCAAGAGCATCGGCTGCGATATGCGCAAAGGCCAGCCCACCCCCGGCAACATCGCCGGCGGCCTGTCCAGCATTGAGGAAAAGAGTCTGGGTGCCATCGTCAAGAGCGGCACCCGCCCCATTCAGGGCGTTCTGGAATACCCCCAGCACGTCACCGACCAGAAGGGTCTGTGGATCAAGGATACCCCGGGCCGCGAACCGGAGATCCTGACCGGCATGGCCGCCACCGGCGCACAGTTCATGCTCTTCTCCACCGGGCGGGGCGCACCGCAGGGATTCCCCAGTATGCCGGTGATCAAGATCTGCGGCAACCCCAACACCTACCAGCGGATGGAAAACGATATGGATCTGAACGCCGGTCTGATCATCACCGGCGACAAGACCATCGAGCAGGTGGGCGAGGAAGCCTTTGCCAAGCTGCTGCGGGTGCTGAGCGGTGAAATGACCAAAAATGAGGCCATCCAGTATTTCAGTGCCATCGACATCCACTGCCTCGGCCCGGTCATCTGAGCCCGGAATTTCATTTGCACCTTTTCTCTACACATTTCCCATCCGACTGTTCACCCCGAAGAAAAGATAAGGAGGATTCTGTATGAATCCAGTCATAGCAATGCTGATCGGCGTTGTCGTCATGATGGTTCTGATCATCTGCACAAGAATGCACGCCTTTCCCTCTCTGATCATTTCTGCGATCCTCATTGCGGTTCTCTCCGGCAACTACCTGCTGGCTGGCACTGGAAATGAGGGCGGCAACCTGCTGAGCGTCGCCATCAACACCGTCACCGGCGGCTTTGGCGGCACGATGACCAGCATCGGCATCGTGATCGGCTTCGGCTGCATCATGGGCATCTTCCTCGAAAAGAGCGGTGCCGCCAAGCGGATGGCCATCACCATCCTGAAACTGGTCGGCGTCAAGCGCGCAGACGTGGTTCTGGGTCTGACCGGTTTTGTGGTCTCCATCCCGGTCTTCTGCGATTCCGGCTTTGTCATTCTGTCCTCTCTGGCCAAAGAGTTCTCCCGTCTGACCAAGAAATCCATGGTCGGTCTGGGCGGCATCCTTGGCATGGGTCTGTACATCACCCACTTCATGGTTCCCCCCACGCCCGGCCCTCTGGCCGTGGTAAGCACCTTCCAGAAGGACGGCATTGCGATCGACCTCGGCCTGTTCATCATCGCCGGTCTGCTCTTCTCGATCCCGCTGTTCGTTTTCTCGGTCTATCTGTTCCGCTGGTTCGGCAACAAATACCCCCAGTTCGTCGTTCCCTATGAGATCGACCGCAGCAAGTACACCGAAGCACAGCTGAAGGTTCTGGACAAGATCGACGCCAAGATCAAGGCCGGCAAAGAGCTGGAGAACGAGGATTTCACCGAGCTGCTGAGCACCGAAAAGCTCCCGAGCGCAGGTCTGTCGTTCACCATCCTGCTGCTGCCCGTCTTCCTGATCCTTGCCAACACGCTGGTCAGCCAGACGGCCCTCAAGGGCGTCCTGATCGGCCAGATCATCACCTTCCTCGGCAACCCCGTCATCGCACTGTTCATCTCCCTCTGTCTGGGTGCTTTCCTGCTGGCAAAGGATCTGGACAACAAGACCGTTGTCAACATGATGAACGAGGCTCTGCGTGACGCAGGCCCCATCTGCATGATCACCGCAGGCGGCGGTGCTCTGGGCGCAGTCGTCAAGGCCACCGGTGCAGCCGGTATGATGGCCGACGGCATCGTGGCTCTGGGCATCCCGGGCATTCTGGTTCCCCTTCTGATCGGCACCATCATGCGCTTCCCGCAGGGTTCCGGCACCACGGCCATGATCACCGGTTCCGCCATCATCGCTCCGATGCTGACGACGCTGGGCGTCAACCCCTATCTGGCGGGTCTGGCCGTCTGCCTGACCTCCATGTGCCCGTCCTTCCTGAACGACAGCTATTTCCATGTCGTGACCAACTTCAGCGGAATGGACATCAAGACCAGCCTGAAGACTTGGACCATCGGCTCCATTCTGGTTCCGGTCTTCGGCTCGATCCTCATCTGCATCCTGAGCATCTTCATCCACTAAGTTCCGTAGTTTTCCTTGCGGAATTGTGTAGAGTCTTTCGTTTCAGCCATAAACAGAAAGCCCCCTGTGCAGTTTGTACCTTCTTCTGCACAGGGGGCTTTCTTACTTTCTGATATTTCCGATCTCACCGGATCTGCCCGGCCAAAGCGCAGGATCTCCCGTGCTCAGGCTCCGATGGCGGCGCACTTCTTGGCCAGCCAGTCGCGCTCCTCGTCGTTCAGGCGGGGAGCCAGCTTCTCAAAGACCTGACGATGGTAATCGTTCAGCCAATCCAGCTCGTCGCGGGTCAGGATGCCCGGCACGATGGGGGCGGTGTCGATGGGCACATACATCACCGGCCGGAAGGCGAGGAACTCGCCGTACTGGTTGGAGGCCTTGTGATAGCACTCCAGCTCGTTCTCGATGCGGATGCCGACTACGCCGCCTTCGTAGACGCCCGGCTCGTCGGTAACGATCATGCCCGGCTTAAAGACCACGGTGTTGCGGCCGTTCAGAGCCTGCGGGCCTTCGTGGACATTGCCCACAAAGCTGACGCTGTGGCCGGTGCCGCAGCGGTAGTTGATGAGATGCTGCCACAGCGGTTCGCGGGCGATGGTATCCAGCATATGGCCGTCGCAGTAGTCCAGCCAGACTGCCTTGGCGATGTCGATGTGGCTCTGCAGGGTCCAAGTGTAGAACAGCCGCTCGTCCTCGGTCAGCTCGCCCAGCGGATAGGTGCGGGTGATGTCGGTGGTGCCGTCCATGTAGGTCGCGCCGCTGTCCACCAGCAGGAAGCCCTTGCGCTCCAGCTTGGCGTGGTCGGCCTCGGTCGCATGGTAGTGCATCATGGCGGCGTTGGGGCCGTAAGCCGCGATGGTGTTGAAGCTCTCCACAAGGAACTTGTCCTGTGCGCTGCGGTGCTTGTGGAGGATCTCGTCCACGGTCAGCTCGGTCAGCTCTTCGCCGGCAGCCATCCGCTCTTCCAGCTCCTTCTCAAAGCGGACCATCGCCACGCCGTCGCGGATGTGGGCTTCGCGGGTGTGCGCCAGCTCGACCTCGTTCTTGATGCCCTTCATCGGCAGCAGGGGGTCGGCCTCGTCCTTGACGGTCAGGGCAGCGTTTTCGGCAAGGGTCTTGTAGACCTCGTAGTTGACACTGGCCGGATCTGCCAGAACGGTCTGCGGCTCGGTGACGGCAGCCATGTACCGCACAACGTCATCGTACTCGGCCAGCTCGACGCCGTTCTCCTTCAGCTCTGCAGCGGCTTCCGGGGTGACGCGGGCGGTGTTGATGAAGAGGATTGCCTTGTCGGGGGTGACATAGCAGAAAGCCATTGCATAGGGGGTGCAGTGGATGTCCATGGCGCGCAGGTTCAGCAGCCATGCCAGATTGTCCAGCTTGCCGACGAACTGCGCGGTGCAGCCCAGCTCCTTGAGCTTGGTGCGCAGCTGATCCAGCTTTTCGGCGGGGGAGAACCCGGCATACTCCTTGCTCAGGATCCATGCGGGCGTTGCAGGCAGCTCCGGGCGGCCCTCGGTCCACAGCTCATCCTCCAGATGCAGGGTCTTGATGGTGCAGTGCTTGGCGTCCAGAGCCTTCTGCAGGCTGCGCACCAAGCCGCAGGCGGCGGTGAAGCCGCACAGACCCAGTGCCTCGCCCTCGTTCAGAGCCTTGGCGCAGTATTCTTCCACGGTCGGCACACCCGGCTCGCCCATCTTCTGCAGCGCGATCTCAGTACCGGCCAGCTGCTTTTCGGCCTGCACGAAGAAACGGCCGTCTGCCCAGAGCGCACTGCCGGTGCGGGTGACGACCAGATTGGAGTTTTCGCCGGTGAAGCCGGAGAAATACTCGCGGGAGTTGTAGTGGGTCGGCAGGTACTCGCTGGAATGCGGGTCGCCGGTGGGGATGATATAGGCGGCGCAGCCCTGTGCCTCCATTGCGGCACGCAGTGCAGCAATACGCTCGTTGACCGTGTTCATGCTCATAGAACGAACCTTCTTTCTTATTCTGCCGGAAAAACGTCCGGCGGCGGTGGTTTGCTGTACTTTATTGTAGCATCCTTGCTGCAAGAATGCAATCCGCAAACAGCCTTGACATTTTGTATCATTTGTATTATTCTCTATAATACAGAAAGAGGTGAGCCAAATGCTCTTCTGCTTGGATTTCCAAAGCGATGTTCCCATTTACAAACAGATCCGCGATCAGGTGGTGCTGGCCGTGGCGGGCGGCCAGCTCCTGCCCGGGGAGCGTCTGCCGACGACCCGGGCTTTGGCCGAGGATGCGGGCGTCAACGTGATGACCGTCAGCAAGGCGTATCAGCTGCTCAAGAGCGAGGGCTATCTCGTCACCGACCGCCGGAACGGTGCGGTGGTCTGCGCCCCGCCGGGCAGCAAATGCCTGTCTGCCCAGCAGCTCGCGCAGCTGCGATTGCTGGCAGGCGAGGCGAAAGCCGCCGGACTTTCACAGGAGGAATTTCTCGCTCAGTGCAAAGCCGCGTTCTCTGAAATGGAGGGATAACGATGTTCCTGTTCAACCTTATCATGGCCGTCTGTTTTTACGGCTGTCTGGTTCTCGTCTATGCGGAACTGCGCAACCAGACCCGGCACCAGAAAGGGCTGCTGCTGGGCGTCACTCTGCCCGAGGAAGCCGACGCTCTGCCGGAGGTCTCGCAGACCGTGCGGACATTCCGGAGGCGGCTGGATCTTGTCTGTGTTTTGCTGATCCTTATCAGCGTTCCGCTGTTTTTCATCCAGAATATCATGGTCTCCATGACGCTGTGGATCGTCTGGCTGCTCGCAATGATGTTCCTGCCCTATCTGCCCTACCTCAAGGCGAACCGGGAGCTGAAAGCCCTTAAAAAGGAGCAGCAATGGCCGGTCACGCCCGCAGTGCGGATCGTGGACACGGCTGCTTCGGAATGTTCTCTCCCGAAGCCCATCGGCCTCTGGACGCTGCTCCTGCCGCTGGTACTCAGCGTTCTCCCGGCATTGGTTCCCGGGCAGCCGGTCGTGCTGCGCGGGGTCTATCTGGCCGACGCCCTCTCGCTGGTTCTGCTCTGGATCTGCGGGCGGTGGCTCTTCCGCCGCCGTGCCGATATGATAACGAGCGATTCTGCCCGCAACCAAACGCTTGTCCGGGTGCGGCGGCTTTACTGGGATCGGTTCTGGCGGTTCAACCTCTGGGCGTGCGGCGTGCTGAATCTGTGTATGGCAATCTTCCAGAATTCCCGCTTTTATCTGGTCGTCCTCCTGCTGCTGACTGTGGTGATCCTCGCCGGGTCGCTCTGGATGGAGCTCTCCCTCCGCCGCACACAGGAGCACCTGACCGCCGGTGCGGACATCCTCGCGGACGAAGACGACGCATGGCTGGGCGGTGTGCTCTACTATAACCCGTCCGACAACCGCACCATGGTCGCCAAGCGTCTCGGCATCGGCACCACGGTCAACCTCGCCACGAAGGGCGGCAAACTTTATCTGATCTCCGTGGCAGCGGTTCTGCTGCTCTGCCTGCTCATCGGGCCGATCCTCGGCATGGTGGATTCCGACCCGCCCGCGCTGGAAGTCACCAGCGAGAACACCCTTGTCTCCCTCCACGGCTCGAAGGAGAAGTACACCATCCCATTGGATGAGATCACGGAGGTCGAGCTTCGGGATTCTCTGCCCGGAAGCTCTCGTGTCTTCGGCGTGGGGCTGCCCCATTACCTCGAGGGCGATTTCTCCGTTTCGGGGGAGGGCGCGGCGAAATTCTGCCTTGACCCCACCGCCCCCGTGTTTCTCCGCATCGAAACAGAAAGTCGAACCTATTGGTTCACCGCCGAGACCCCCGAACAGACCCGGCAGATCGCAGAATGGCTGCGGCTTCACGCTCCTGCATAACGCGGCGCAAAAAGGCTGCCCGGTGCGTTTTATCGCATCGAGCAGCCTTTTTCTCTTTTTTTATCTCCGAAGCAGCCGCTCACTTGACGTAGCGTCCGGAGCAGATGTTCTTGCAGCAGGCACTGATGGGGAACCAGCTGCAATCGCGGCAGATATCCGCCAAGATCGCAGGGGTCGCGTTTGCGTCGATGGCACGGATGAGATCCTGATAGACGTATTCCTTCTCTTCCAGACCGAAGTATTCCACCGTCTTGCGGTCGAAGCGTTTCACTTTTTCCTGCGTGTCGCAGAGATCTTCGCCCTTTTTGTGGGGGCAGCAGGAGCAAAGCGTATCTGTGGAAAAGGTAAGCTGGATCTTGGTGCCGGGCACCTCGCGCAGCGCATGGACGATCTCGTTCATATGGGCGACAAACGCATCATCGTAGCCGTGGCCGGAGTAGCCCTGTGTGCAGAGCAGGTGATGCGGGCGCAGTACGATGCTCATGCGGTCTTCAGCCCGGGAATCCGTTTCCGCAGGTTCAGACCCAGCAGGGAAGCCAGCACCGCCTTGAGGATCGCGGTGGGGATAAAGGGCAGCACACAGGCCGAGATCCCCACGGCCACGGTGCTGTGCGCCACCACGACGAACATGGCCACGCCGACAACGTAGTTGACAACGGTGCCAAGGATGAGGAAGACCACAAACGCACCCTTGAAATCGTCTTTATGCTCCACACCCAGACCGATGAGGTAGGCCATGAGTGGGAAGGAGAGCAGGAAGCCGCCGGTAGGCCCAACGAGCTTGTCGATGCCGCCGGAGAAGTTGGCCAGCACCGGCACGCCCACGGCACCCAGCAGGACGTAGACCAGCGTGGAAATGGCGGAAAGCTTGGAGCCCAGCACCACCGCCGCCAGCGTGATGGCGAAGGTCTGCATGGTCATGGGCACACCCAACGGCATGGGGATGGAGATCTGTGCCATCACCGCGATGACGGCAGCAAAAAGACCTGCGTAGCAGATCTCCCGTACCGAAAATTTGTTGGACTGATTCATACTGAAAATATCCTCCTCGAATGGCGGCTCTTGTGTCGGTGAGCCGCAGATCACGCTCCGATTAAACCAGAAAAGCCCGGATGGGTCAACTTTAAATCCGCAGCAAGGTTTACAATCCGTTTCAGGCGATGGGGCAGGGATCCGCGTACCGCCCCCAAACCGCAAAAAAGTTACAAATTCTTCTTGAAAAAGGCCCTTATCCCATTGACAGCCTTGTTATAATAGGAGTGTAAGATCGTTATGAGCCAGCACTCTGCGGCTCTGATTGCTGAAAAAGTCCGCTGCGGACTTTGCGAAAAAGAAAGAGGCATTTTAAACTATGACCAAGATCGATATTTTCTCCGGCTTCCTTGGTGCCGGTAAGACCACCCTCATCAAGAAGCTCATCAAGGAGTCCTTTGCAGGCCAGAAGGTCGTGCTGATCGAGAACGAGTTCGGTGAGATCGGCATCGACGGCGGCTTCCTGAAGGAGTCCGGCATCCAGATCAACGAGCTGAACGCTGGCTGCATCTGCTGCTCTCTGGTGGGCGACTTCCGCACGGCCCTGCAGCAGGTGGTCGAGCAGTATCACCCCGACCGCATCGTGATCGAGCCCTCCGGCGTCGGCAAGCTGTCCGACGTGACTCGCGCCGTCGAGGGCGTGGCCGAGCATCTGGACGTCCAGCTGAACAGCTTTGTCACCGTCGCCGATGTGAACAAGGTCAAGATGTATATGAAGAACTTCGGCGAGTTCTACGACGATCAGATCAGCCACGCAAGCTGCATCCTCCTCAGCCGCACCCAGAACGCCACCGAGGAGAAGATCGCCGCAGCCGTCGCCCTGCTGCGCGAGAAGAACCCCACCGCCACCATCGTGACCACCCCGTGGGATGCCCTGACCGGCGAGCAGATCCTGAAGGCCATGTCCACCAAGGACGACTTCAAGGCCGAGCTGATCGAGATGGCGGCCAAGGCCAACGCCGAGCACGCCCATGAGGACGAGGACGAAGAGCATCATCACCATCATCATTACGATGAGAACGGCGTCTGCAGCTGCGGCCATCATCACCACGACGACGAGGACGATCATGACGGCCACTGCTGCCATCACCACGACCATGACGACGAGGACGACCACGATCACGACGGCCATTGCTGCCATCACCACGACCATGAGGATGACGATGACCACGATCACGACGGTCATTGCTGCCATCACCACGATCACGAGGACGAGGACGAGCATCATCACGACGGCCACTGCTGCCATCATCACCATCATCACGACCACGACGCCGACGAGGTCTTTACCAGCTGGGGCATCGAGACGGCCCGCAAGTTCTCCAAGGCCGACCTTGAGCACGCCCTCACCGCGCTGGACACCGGCAATTACGGCATGATCCTCCGCTCCAAGGGCATCGTGGACGGCGGCGCAGAGGGCTGGCTGGAGTTCGACTACGTTCCCGGCGAGTGGGAAGTCCGCGCCCGCGGTGCCGACGTCGGCGGCAAGCTGGTCGTCATCGGTTCCAAGCTGGACGAGAAGGCCATCGCTGCCCTGTTCGGCTGCTGATTCATCATGGAAATAGGAGCAACCATTTATGGCTAATGAAATCCCGGTCTACCTGTTTGTGGGCTTTCTCGAGAGCGGCAAGACCAAGTTCATTCAGGAGACCTTTGAAGACCCCAACTTTGACTCCGGCGACAAGACCCTGCTGCTGGTCTGCGAGGAGGGCGAAGAAGAGTACAGCCCGAAAAAATTCGCCTTCCCGGGCGTGACCCTCTACAACCTCGAGGACAAGGCCGAGCTGAACCCCCAGCACCTCGCAAAGCTGGCCAAGGAAGCCGACGCCGGCCGCGTGGTCATCGAATACAACGGAATGTGGATGCTGCAGGATCTGGCCAACAATCTGCCCGAAAACTGGATCGTCTACCAGTGCATCGCCACCGCCGACGGCACCACCGCCCTGACCTATGCCCGCGACAATTCCATGCGTGCGCTGATGCTGGACAAGATCGCCCGCAGCGAGCTGATCGTTTTCAACCGCGCCGAGGCCGTCAACAACGACGATGCCCGGCAGGAGCTGCACAAGCTGGTGCGGCAGGCTTCCCGCAAGTGCGACATCGCCTACGAGTTTGCCGACGGCAGCGTGGCCTACGACGACATCCCCGATCCGCTGCCCTTCGACATCAACGCCCCGGTCATCGAGATCCCGGACGACGATTTCGGCATCTGGTACATGGATTGTCAGGATGAGCCGGAAAAATACGCAGGCAAGACCGTCAAATTCCTCGCACAGGTCTGCCAGACCAACCGCGCCGGCAAAAACAGCTTCGTGCCCGGCCGGTTCGCCATGACCTGCTGCGTACAGGACATCCAGTTTGTTGGCTTCCCCTGCGTGTTCGAGGGCTACAAGGCTCTCGAGCAGCGTGCGTGGGTGGTCGTGACCGCCAAGGTCAATTACAAGTTCCACAACATCTACCGCGGCAAGGGTCCCGTGCTGACCGCCCTCTCGGTGGAGCCGGGTCAGAAACCGCTGAACGATGTCGTAACCTTCTCTTAAACGGAAAAAACAAGGAGGCATTTCCCATGAAAACGCTGTTCCGCATTCTGGGCACTGCTGCAGCTGTCGCCGTCACCGGTGCCGCCATCGTGGTTCTGGACAAGATCCTGAACGAAAAAGACCCGCTCCATGTGGAGCAGGTCGAATTCCCCGAGGAAGCCGAAAAGGACGCCGCCGAA
Organism: uncultured Faecalibacterium sp.; assembly: GCA_934533135.1. GTDB lineage: Bacteria > Bacillota > Clostridia > Oscillospirales > Ruminococcaceae > Faecalibacterium. The sequence continues at coordinate 55,875 of CAKTBG010000003.1, read as the reverse complement.
GCCGAAAAGGTGGCCGTGGCTTACGCCGAGGGGGAGGCCGCACAGCCCGCAGAGCCGGGCAGCGCATGGCCTCCTGTCGCTGCGACCCCCGAGACGGCGGCTTCCTCCACCACGCCAGCCGCGGCCGAGACCCCGGCTGCGGAAGCTGCCGCACCCGCTTCGGACACGGCAGAAGAAACGCCCGCGTTCGACCCGGAGGCTCCAAACCCGAACCCCGTCGAGGCCGGCCCCGCCGTGGCCCCCAAGGACGAGAACGGCAAGTTTGATGCGACCAAGATCGCGGACGCTTCCGATTTCGGCGACTGGGAAGAACAGGGCTGCAAGGGCTAACGCCTCCCGTTTTGTGCAGCAAAAGACGCTGTGTCGATCGACACAGCGTCTTTTTTCATTCTCCTCGTGCGATCTCCTGCAGGCGTTTCTTATCCAGCACGGTGATGCCGCCGCGGGAAAGGCGGACCAGCCCCTCCTGCGCAAAATATTTCAGCAGGCGGCTCACCACCTCACGGGCAGACCCCATATACCGGGCAATCTGGTCGTGGGTCATCCGCAGCTCGCTGCCGCCGGTCTTGGCCAGCTCGTCGGTCAGGACGATCGCCAGCCGCCGGTCGCCGCTCATAAAGAGGATCTGCTGCATGGTCCACATGGTGTCCGAGAACCGCTCCGCCGTCATCTGGTAGGCATAGCAGCGGACATACACGTTCTGCTGCATCAGCCGCCGGAACACGCCCGCGCCGATGCAGTAGGCCTCGGTGTCCTCCTCGGCGTCGATGTAGAGGTCAAAGTTGACCGAATCCAGCACGCAGGAGGCCGACAGGATGCAGACCTCGCCTTGGAACAGGCGGTAGAGGGTCACATCCCGGCCATCCTCCGAGAGCAGGTAGGCGCGCAGCTGCCCCGACCGGAGCAGCAGGATGCCGACACAGTTTTCCACCGGGCTGTGGACCCGTTCCCCCTTCCGGTAAAATACCGGCCGGGTCTGGCGGCAGAGCTGCTGCTGTTCGTCCGGCGTCAACTTCTCCCAGAAGGGGAAGGCGCAGGCCAGACACTCCGGGTTCACGTCCTGCTTTTTTGTGATATCCGCCATGATTTATCCCTTTCGTAATGCTTTCGCGGCCTCTGTACCGGCCAAAGCCCCCTCATAGACCGCCTTTGCCACCTGCAGCAGCCCGCCGGTGCAGTCCCCGGCCGCGTACAGGCCGGGGATGGTGGTCATCATGCGTTCGTCGGTCACGATCCGGTTCCCGTCCACTGCGGCTCCCAGTTTCCGGGCAAGCGCGGTGCTGCCCGCCACCCCCAGCGCGACGAACACCCCCGCCGCCGGCAGCTCGGTGCCATCGGTCAGCTGCACGCCGGAAACCCGCGTTTCCCCGAGGATGGCATGGACTTTCTGGGGGCAGATCTTCACCTCGGGCGGGAACTGCGCCGTCAGCGGCATTCCATTGGTCAGCAGAGTCACGCTGCCCGCCACCGGGAGCAACGCCTGCACCTCATGCAGGGCATACTCGCCGCTGCCGAGGACGGCCACATCCCTGCCCCGGTAGAAAAACGCATCGCAGGCGGCACAGTAGCTCACGCCGTGCCCTTCCAGTCCGGGCAGCCCCGGGATCTGCGGCACGGTGCGGGAAGCTCCGGTGGCAAGGATCACGGCGTCTGCCGGGTAGTCGCCGTGCAGCGTCTCGACGGTCAGCCGGTCGGTGTAGGTCAGCCCCACCACCTCGGTGGTGACGAACTGCACCCCGACCGCTTTTGCGCCCTCGATGCCCCGGCGTTCCAGCTCTGCGCCGGAGACCGGCTCTGCAAAACCATAGTAATTCTGGATCTTTTCGGCGCGGTCCAGCGCGCCGGGACCTTTGGTCAGCACCGTGGTTTCGATCCCCGCCCGGGCGGTGTATAAGGCGGCGGATACCCCCGCCGGGCCGGAGCCGATGATGATGATGTTTGGCATAAACCCTCTCAGTCTCACTTCGTTCGCCAGCTCCCCCAAAGGGGGAGCCATTGGCATATCGGATCAGTTCTTGCGTTGCCCTCCAAAGCGATGGCCCTGCTGTTATAGGATAGCGGGTGCGATGCTGTGAATCCAGACCGCAAGGCCCGGCATCTCGGGAGCCGAAGGCGACTCCATCGAAAGATTACCGGACTGCCAAGGGCTCTCCCTTTGAAAGACGCCCTCCGGCCGGAGGGAGATGTCGCGTTTAGCGACAGAGGGAGGACAAGCTGGACGCGAAGCGGCCTGAGAGGGCTATTTCTAGTATACTCCAAAATTTCGATTTTTCTGTGACCAAGTTCCAATGCGGGGCAAAATGTGCTATACTGGATCCAAAACCAGACCCCACAGGAGGAAGACCATGTCCAAGCAGCGGTTGCTTTTCATCACCACCGGCGGCACCATCGCCTGCGTCCGGAGCGCACAGGGGCTCAAGCCCGTTCTCTCCAGCGAGGAGCTGCTGGCTCATCTGCCCGAGCTGCAGGAGCTTTGCTGCCCGGAAACGCTGGCTCTGTTCAACATCGACAGCACCGACCTCGGCCCGGAGCATTGGCTGAAAATGGCCAAGGCCGTACAGGAAAACTATGCCCTGTACGACGGCTTCATCATCTGCCACGGCACCGACACGCTGGCATACTCGGCGGCAGCGTTGTCCTACCTGATCCAGAACGCCGACAAACCCATCATCCTGACCGGTGCCCAGCAGCCCATCTCCAACGAGATCACCGACGCCAAGAAAAACCTGCGCGACAGCGTGATCTGCGCCCTCGACCCGGGCAGCCGGGGCGTGATGGTGGTGTTCGGCGGGCACGTCATTGCCGGCACCCGCGCCAAAAAGAACAAGACCATCAGCTACGACGCCTTTGCGTCGGTCAATTTCCCGGCATTGGCTCTTGTGCAGGGCGACCGGCTGGTGCGGTACATCCCGTCGCCGTGGCCCACCGGCCCGGTGGAGTTCGGCCGCGCCCTCAACCCGAAGGTCTTTCTGCTCAAACTCACGCCCGGCCTCGGCCCGGAGCTGATCCCCGAGATCTTTCAACATTACGACTGCATCATTGTGGAAAGCTTCGGTGTAGGCGGCGTACCCCAGCGGCTGATGGACGCCTTCGCCGCAGGCTTGGGCGATTACGACCAGACCCGCAAGATCCTGATCCTGACCACGCAGGTCACCTACGAGGGCAGCGACGTCGGCATCTACGAGGTCGGCAAACGGGTCCAGAACCGGTTCCGCTTCCTCGAGGCGCACGATATGACCATTGAGGCCGTCGTCACCAAGGTGATGTGGCTGCTGGCGCAAAACTGCGAGAGCTTTGACCAATTGCAGCAGCGGTTCTACCGTCAGGTCAACTTTGATACATTCTATCACTGAGCAAAAAAGCGCGGCATAGCCGCGCTTTTTTTGCTCAGAACACCAGCTGCACCAGCAGAACATAGCACAGCGTGCCGCCTGCGATGGAAACAAGGGTCTGATGCTTCCATTGATGGAGTGCGATGGTCCCCGCGATGGCGATGGCCTCCGGGATGCCGTGGCTGCCCGCAGACAGGCGGACCCCTTTCAGGCAGTAGACGATCAGCATCCCGAAGATGGCAGCGGGCAGCACCCGGCCCAGATACCGCACGATCTCCGGCGGCTGCTGTTCCTTGGATGAAAAGATCAGAAAGGGCAGAAACCGGGTCAGCATGGTCGCCGCGGTGCAGACCGCGATCGTGAGGATGAATTGGGGCGTTGTCATGCTCATGCGGCGTCCTCCTTTTCGGTGTTCCGTGCCTCGGCTTTTTCCGTGGGTCTGCGCAGGGCGACCAGCAGCACCAGCATACAGGCCATGGACGGCAGTAGAAAGCTGCCCGAACCAAAGAGCCGCAGGCAGACCAGCGGCACCGCCAGCCCGATGAGGGAGGCGTAGTGCTGCGTTTCTTTTTCCCACTGGTTGAGGAAGATGACCACGAACATGGCCGTCATGACGAAATCCACCCCTTCGGTGCGGAAGGGCAGGATCGCGCCGACCCCAGCCCCCAGCCCCGCGCTGGCGACCCAGTAGAGCTGATCCAGCAGAGTGATGAAAAACATGAACCAGCCCCGATCCACCCCTTCCGGCGGTTCGGCCGAACAGGTGATGGAAAAGGTCTCATCGCTCATGGCAAAGATCATGTAAAAACTGCGCAGGCCGTAGCCCTTGTACCGCTCCAGCATCGCAAGGCCGTAAAAAAGATGCCGTGCCTGGATCATCAACGCCATCAGAAATGCCGACAGCGGCGAAAAGGCACCAAGCAGCAGGGAAGCCAGTACAAACTCCAGCGAGCCGCCGTAGACCACCGTACCCATCAGCATGGGCAGCCAGACCGGAAGCCCCAGCGACTGGACATAAATGCCGTAGCCGATGCCCAGCACCAGATACCCGGCAAACACCGGCACCGTCTGCGGTGCTGCGGCCTTCAACGCCCGGAGTACCCCGCTGCCGGACGAAGGCGAATGGATCTCGTTTTCTTGCTGCATACGCTTCAACCCTCCAATATAGTAGTATAGCAGGTTTTGGCTGTTTTGCAAGAAAAAACTCGCCCTCTCAGGCCGCTTCGTTCTTTTTCACCAGATCCTTGGTGTACAGGGCGCGGGTCGCATTGAGGACGGCGATCACCATCACGCCGACGTCGGCAAAGATGGCCGTCCACATACTGGCCATGCCGATGGCACCGAGAAGCAGGCAGGCGGCCTTGACCGCCAGCGCAAAGACGATGTTCTGGTAGACGATGCCCTTGGTGCGGCGGGCGATCCGCATGGCCAGCGCGATCTTGGCCGGGTCGTCGTCCATCAGGACGATGTCGGCGGCTTCGATGGCGGCGTCGGAACCCAGCGCACCCATGGCGATGCCGATGTCGGCACGCGACAGCACCGGTGCGTCGTTGATGCCGTCGCCCACGAAGGCGAGGTTCTCTTTGGGCTGCTTTGCTGCCAGCAGCGACTCGATCCGATCCACCTTGTCGCCGGGCAGCAGACCCGCGTGGTATTCGTCCAGACCCAGCTCGTTTGCAACGGCCTTTGCCACCGGCTCGGCGTCGCCGGTCAGCATGACGGTCTTGCGGACGCCGGCGTGCTTGAGCTCCCGGATGGCCTTGGCACTGTGGGGTTTGACCACGTCGGCGATGAGCAGAGAACCGGCATATTTGCCGTCAATGGCCACATGGACCACGGTGCCGACCTCGTTCCCCTCGGGGGCGGTGAGATCCAGCTTGTGCATCAGGCGGGCATTGCCCACGGCGACAGCCTTGCCGTCCACCTTGGCGGTCACGCCGTAGCCGCCCAGCTCCTCCACATCGGTAACGCGGTTCTGGTCGATCTCTTTGCCGTAAGCGGCCTTGATGCTGAGGGAGATGGGGTGCTTGGACCAGCTTTCGGTGAGGGCAGCGGCCTCCACCAGCGCGTCTTCGCGCACCCCAGCGGCGGGATGGACGCCCACCACCTTGAATGTACCCTGCGTCAGGGTGCCGGTCTTGTCAAAGACCACAACACCGGTATTGGCCAGCTCTTCGAGGTAGGTCGAGCCCTTGACGAGGATGCCGCAGGCACTGGCACCGCCGATGCCGCCGAAGAAGCTCAGCGGGATCGAGATGACCAGTGCGCAGGGGCAGGAGATGACGAGGAAGGTCAGTGCGCGGTAGATCCAGTCGCCGAAGCGGGCGGGCTGCCCCATCAGCAGCAGAACGAGGGGCGGGAGGAAGGCCAATGCCAGTGCGCTGTAGCAGACCGCCGGGGTGTAGACCCGGGCAAAGCGGGTGATAAAGTTCTCGGCGCGCGCCTTTTTCATGCTGGAATTTTCCACCAGATCGAGGATCTTGGAGACGGTGGATTCGCCGAATTCCTTGGTGGTGCGGATCTTCAGCAGACCGGTCATGTTGACACAGCCACTGATGACTGCATCGCCGGTCCGGACATCCCGGGGCAGGCTTTCGCCGGTCAGGGCAGCCGTATTCAGAGCCGAGGTGCCCTCGACGATCACACCATCGATGGGGACCCGCTCGCCGGGCTGCACCACAATAAGGGTGCCGACCTCGACTTCGTCGGGATCCACCTGTTCCAGCTTGCCGTCCGCATCCTCGAGGTTGGCGTAGTCCGGGCGGATATCCATCAACGCGCTGATGTTCTGGCGGCTCTTGCCCACCGCCACGCTCTGGAACAGCTCGCCGATCTGGTAGAAGAGGATGACGGCGCAGCCCTCGACGTAATCGCCCAGTGCAAACGCACCCACGGTGGCAACCGCCATCAGGAAGCATTCATCAAAGGGCTGGCGGTTCTTGATGCCCTTCAGTGCCTTGCGCAGGACATCCCAGCCGACGACCAGATAGGGGATCAGGTAGAGAACCAGCTCCACCGGTTTCGGAAATTCGGGCAGCAGCTTCAGGATCAGCACCAGAATCGCGGCGGCGATGACCTGATAGAGCACCTTTTTCTGTTTTTTGTTCATCTCCAAAGTCTCCTTTTGGCTTTTCCGGCCGCCATGACCTTTGACGGCGGGCGCAGTTTCAACACGTTTTCCCCAAGAAAAAGGCTTTTCCACGCTTTCCCCCGGGTTTTCCACGGACTTTTCCCAAAAAAACGCACTTTTTTGCGTTTCTTTTTTCCCTTTTCCGCAAAGCGTGTTGAAAACCCGGTGGAAAATGTTGAAAACCGCTTGATTTTTCCACACATTTCCCGCTTCCGTTTCAAAAAGCTCCCCTGAAAAGGAGAGCTTTCCAACCGACGAAACGATGCACAGGGGAGCGGGATCAGATGCCAAAGATCTCGCAGTCGTCCTCGACCTTCTTGCAGGCCGTCAGGACGTTCTGCATGGTCGCCTTGGGGTCTGCGCCCTCGGCAAACTCGACGTTCATCTTCTGGGTCATGAAGCTGACGGTCGCCTTTGCAACACCGGCGACGGTGTTGGCTGCATCCTCCATCTTCTGGGCGCAGTTTGCGCAGTCCACTTCGATCTTGTAGCTCTTTTTCATAATGATTACCAGCCTTTCTGCAAAATCACTCTTCGATATGATCCATCCCCAGCGAGAGGATGCTTCGCACATGGTCGTCGTCCAGTGCATAGAAAACGGTTTTTCCATCCCGGCGGAACCGCACCAGCTTGCTGTCTTTGAGCACCCGGAGCTGATGGCTGACCGCCGATTGGCTCAGACCCACCGCATTGGCGATGTCCTGCACACAGAGTTCCGTGTCGTGGAGCGCGTACAGGATCTTGATCCGCGTGGAGTCGCCAAACACCCGGAACAGGTCGGCCAGCTCGTACAACACCTCGTCGTCCGGCATCTCGACCGGCTCCTGCACGGTTTTTTCTTCTTCGCTCGGCTGCGGCATTTCGGCATCTCCTTTCGCTCGTCTCGACACATGAGCATCTGTTCATGTGTTCATGATAACACGCCGATGGTTCCCTGTCAATCCTTTTTTGCGAAAAACACATCAAAACTTTTAAATTGCAGAATTCAACCTTAAAACGCAAAAAAGCGGCGTTTTTATCGCAAGTCAAAAAATTAGTGCGACATCCAAACAGCGTATTTGCGATATGCAATTCAACGCTGTTGCTGTTGCATTAAAAAGTTGAATTGCTATATTTTGCAAAAAGGGTGCAAATTGAGCAGAGAAAAGAGGCTGTAGCGGAGAGCTTTCACACCTCACGCAACAGCCTCTTCTATTTCTTATATTACACCCCGCTGCTGCCCCGCGAGCTGACGCTCATTGGGGGCGTACCGGTGCCGCTGAAGAAGGACTGACCGTGGATGGTATTCTGCGTCATGCCGACGATATCCAGCAGCTGGTCTTCGGTATAGTTGGCCGTATATTCCGCCAGCTTTTTGTTCGTGCAGAGGTATGCACCGTTCTCGACCGAGACAACCTCCAGCCGCTCAAGGGCAGCGAGGGTCTTGCTCAGCGACTTGCGGTCGGCCTTCATTCCCTTGTCCGTCAATGCCGCGCAGAGCTGTGCGGCGGTCAGCGGCTTTTCCCGCAGAAGCAACGCCAATGCAAGCTCCTGCCCGCGCAGGCAGTGGGGAACAAGCCCCTTCCAGATCCAGAGACTTTGGTTTTTCTTCATGTCACAGCCCTCCTTTGGCGGTTATTCTGCTTCGAGTATAACATACTCGCACCCAAAAGCAATCGACTTTATTTCGCTTGCGCTCTGCCTTTCCTCACCCACGGCAGATACATGATGAACAAAGCCAGCGCGATGGCGGGCAGGAAGCCGAGGATATAGAACTTTTCACCCAGCAGAGCGGTGAAGGTGCTGGTGATGACGTTGCCGTAGGGATTGTTGAGAAAATAGAAATTGGTGCAGAGCGGTTTATTCAAAAAGTAGATCGGCAGGGCAGAGCCGAACAGGAACGCCAGCACCTGCGGGATGCGGCGGGGCGATGGCCGGTAACCGCCTGCGACCAGAAGCAGCGGATACAGCACCAGCAGAACGTGGATAGAGATGGAGTGCAAATTGATGAGGCTCCACCACGAATAAATGCAGAGCCAGCTGGGGCAGAGCAGAGCCAGTGCCGCACCCGGTATGCAGAGGGCATACAGCTCTTCCTTGCACCAGTTCTGGTTGAAGACCGTGTTGTACAGGCAGATGAACACATTGATGCTGCACAGATGAAGAGGCAGATAGCTCCAATTCCACTGACCGGTCAGAGCCATTCCCAGCAGGAGAGCCGCTTCGTCCAGCAGAAGCAAAACGGTCACGCCCACCAGAATTTTTCGTCTCATTTTCGCCGATGCCCTGCGGTACCACAGCACCACGCCTGCAATCAACAGGGCTGAAACCGCCAGCTCGGTCCGATGGATCTGCCCGAACAGGGGATAGCACTGATGGTCTGCACCCAATTCCAACTCCACCAAATCATACGATTTCCAGAAATCGTTCATCTTTTCACCGCCTTTTGCCCTATCATAGCGCGATTTGAGCCGGATGAAAAGAGGAATTTTCAGAAAAATCCTCGAATACAGGTGCAGTCGGGCGCAAAATGTGTTATTCTATAAGGCGGTTAACCCCATACCCACACAGGAAGGAAGTATTTTAGATGTTGAATATTGGCATCCATGGCGAGCAGAGCCAGCTCGTCACCCCCGAAAACACCGCCAAGGCCATGGGCAGCGGCACGCTGGACGTGTTTGCGACGCCCGCGCTGGTGGCACTGGCCGAAAAGACCTGCTGGATGAGCGTTGCCCCGGAACTGGATGAGGGCTGCGGCTCGGTCGGCACCAAGCTGGAGCTGGAGCACACCGCCCCCACCCCCGTCGGCATGACCGTGACCTGCGAAAGCGAGCTGACCGCCGTGGAAGGCCGGAAGCTGGTGTTCCATGTGACTCTCCACGACGAGAAGGGGCCGGTCGGCGGCGGCACCCATGAGCGGTTCATCGTCAACGACGCCAAGTTTGCGGCAAAGGCCGAAGCGAAGAAAGGCTAACCTCTCAGTCAATGCCTGTCGGCATTGCCAGCTCCCCTAGTAGGGGAGCCCTTGGCAGAGAGGTCAGGCTTTTCTGTGTCTAAGTGCAGCGGCGGCGGGGATTCGTCCAGAAGCTGCTGCTCGGCGCGCTGCTGCGCTTCCCAGAGGAGGCGGGCAGCCCGCTCGTTGGCACGGAACAGCTCGAGATACATTGCTTTATAGTCCGGCGCAGCCAACACCCCCTTTCTCCGCATTTCCGGAACCATTCGGGGTTAGTCTGCCCGCGACCTGTCCGAAAAATCACCCTGAACCAGAGAGGAATCATCCCCTATGAAAAAAGTCAATCTTTCGTGGCTGGGGGCGCTGCTGGTGTTTGCCCTGCTGCTGTGGTGTACTGCCGCCACGCCCGGCAAACTCGCAGACCCGTCCGCCTACACCTGCGCCGTGTACAGCACGGCACTTTCGCTGCTGCCGCCGGTGGTCGCCATCGTGCTGGCTCTGAACACCAAAGAGGTCTACACCTCGCTGCTGGTGGGCATCGCCACCGGTGCGCTGCTCTACGCCAACGGCAATCTGGAGCTGGCTCTGAACACCCTTTTCTTCAACGAGGAGGGCGGCATGGTCGCCAAGCTGTCCGACAGTAGCAACGTCGGCATCCTTGTCTTTCTGGTCATGCTGGGCACCCTCGTGGCTCTGATGAACAAGGCCGGCGGCAGTGCAGCCTTTGGCCGGTGGGCGTCCACCCACATCCACACCCGCGCCGGGGCGCAGTTTGCCACCCTGCTGCTGGGCGTGATGATCTTTGTGGACGACTACTTCAACTGCCTGACCGTCGGCTCCGTCATGCGCCCCGTGACCGACCGGCAGAACGTCTCCCGCGCAAAGCTGGCCTACCTGATCGACGCCACCGCCGCGCCCATCTGCATCATCGCGCCGGTGTCCAGCTGGGCGGCAGCCGTCACCTCTTCGGTGCCGGAAGGCTCGGACATCAACGGCTTTACCATGTTCCTGCGCACCATCCCCTACAACTATTACGCCATCCTGACCATCGTCATGGCGTTGTTCCTGATCTTCACCGGCACCGAGTACGGCTCCATGAAGCTCCACGAGGACAACGCCAAAAAGGGTGACCTCTTTACCACCGAGGAGCGGCCCTACGGCAACGACGCCGTTTCCGACACCGACGCTTCCGGCCACGTCATCGACCTGCTGGCTCCGGTGCTGGTGCTGATCGCAGGCTGCATCTTCGGCCTGATCTACACGGGCGGCTTCTTTGAGGGCGTGGATTTCGTCACCGCCTTCGCCGACTGCAATGCCTCCATGGGTCTGGTTCTGGGCAGCAGCATCGCGCTGATGTTCACCTTTGTGTTCTACCGGGTGCGGAACGTGATGACCTTTCAGGATTTTGCGGCCTGCATCCCCGAGGGCTTCAAGGCCATGGTCAGCCCCATGCTGATCCTGACGCTGGCATGGACGCTGTCGGGCATGACCAATCTGCTGGGCGCAAAATACTACGTTGCCAGCCTGCTCCACGGCAGTGCGGCGGCTCTGCAGTACCTGCTGCCGTTCATCATCTTCCTCGTGGCCGTGGGGCTGGCCTTCGCCACCGGCACCTCGTGGGGCACCTTCTCGATCCTCGTTCCCATCGTCTGCCATGCCTTCCCGCAGGGGGAGATGCTGGTCATCGCCATTGCCGCCTGCCTGTCCGGTGCGGTCTGCGGCGACCACTGCTCGCCCATCTCCGATACCACCATCATGGCGTCGGCGGGTGCGCACTGCAGCCACATCAACCACGTTTCGACCCAGCTGCCCTACGCCATGACCGCCGCCGCCATCTCCGCGGTCTGCTATGTCATCACCGGCCTTGCACAGGCCGTTCTGGGGGCCAACGCCAGCCTGCTGACCTCTCTGGTTCTGCTGGGTGCGGCCATCGTCCTTGAGCTGGTGGTGCTGAACGTCATCCGCATCCGGGTCCCCCACGGCAAAAACGCCGCCTGAGCAGATTTTCTGCTTTCCGGCCGGATTTTTCTTTTCGTTTTGGCAAAACCATGGTATACTAAAGGAAATTGCGTGATCCGGAGGATGCACCATGCTCGAGAAAGCCTTTCAGGACGTATACACCAAATTCAAACTGCACTTCTATCAGAACGTGTTCCAGCGGTTCGCCACCCGGGAAGCGACCCTGACCACGGTGGAATCCTTCTGCATGGAGGGCATCATGGCCATGGGGGAGCCCACCATCGCGGAATTTTCCCGGATGATGCAGATCTCGACCCCCAACGCGGCGTATAAGATCGGCAGTCTGGTACGGAAAGGATACGTCGAGAAGATCCAGTCCACCACCGACCGCCGGGAGTATCACCTGCGCCCGACCCAGAAGTACATCGAGTACTACAACATCAGCTACTCCTACCTGCACACGGTCATCGAGCGCGTGCGCGAACGCTTCCCCGAAGAAGACACCGCCAAAATGGAAGAGATGCTGACCATCATCAGCAATGAGCTGATGCCTGAGCTGGATATGCTGGAAAAAACGCGCTCTGAAAAAGCCGAGTGAACCACCCAAAAAGAGCCGCCGCAGCGTTCGGGATTCCGAACCGCTGCGGCGGCTTTTCAACTCTATAGACAGTTCCGGTCGGCCTTACTTTGCGCTGTACCAGCGGGGATCCGGCTGATACTGCCCGGCCGTGACCGCCGCGCCCTGATAATACAGAGTTCCGTCGGTGCCGCGGCTGTACCGGGAGAAGAATTCATTCCAGATGGCGGTGCTTTCTTCCTGCAGATACACATGGGGCGTGTCCTTGACCACCGTGTACTGCACCAGCGGCACGCCCTGACCGCCGACAAAGCTCTTGGTCACAAAGGCACCGCCGTTCGAGGTGCTCTCTGCAACGGTCTGCTCGCTGGCGGCATTGTGCTGGTTCCAGCCCTGCAGTGCTTTGACCGTCGCGTTGTCCTCCACCAGTTCGGGAACACCGGCCGAATCGTACTCGCCCAGGAAAGCCCATGCGGGAAGCAGGATGGCCGGGTCGATCTCGGCCAGCGGAGGATTCATATAGCCCACCGGTGCGATGGCCGCAAACCGGCTTGCATAACGGGATCCCGCCGCCCAGGTCATCAGGCTGCCGTTGGAATGTCCCGTGGCATAGATCCGGGCTTTGTCGATCGCATAGTCGTGCTCCATCCGATCCAGCAGGGTGCCGATGAATTCCAGATCCACGTCCGGATCGGTGTCTTTTCCGGCCAGTGCAGCAAAAGGCCCTGCCAGCCACATCGCGGTGGGGATGTTGCCCATCCGATCGGCCGGGCGCACCAGACCCTGCGCAAATACGACGATGAAGCCATTCTGCTCGGCCACGTCGTACCAGCGGGATTCCTCTGCAATGGCATACATCGAGGCGGTGTAGCCGTGCATCACCAGCACCAGCGGAACTTCCTGACTGCCCGTGTAGCTGGAGGGAACATAGACCATCCAGCGGCGAAGCTCTCCGTTGACCCATTCCTCATGGATATCATAGCCCCGGCGGGCAAAATCCTCGGCCTTGGCCACACGGCCGGGAAGCTGCATGGCCATAAACCGCTTGTACTGGCCAGAGAACTTGCTCCAGATGGCATCCGGGCACTGCGTTTTTTCCGTGACCCGCACCTCAGAGGCCGAGCCGGTGCGTCCGCAGGGATACACGCCCCCGACCTTGGCCGACGCCTGATTTGCCTGCAGGTAATACTCCAGCGCAGCCCGATTGGTGGTTTCTGCCGCAGAGCGGATGAACCACACCGGCGTATCCACTGTCCGGGCTTCGATGGCCTCTTCCTGCACACCGCGGGTGGTATCGCCCGGGAAGGGCAGGACGTACTGGCCGCCCACGGCTGCGAGCGAAGCGGCCGGAACTTCCGTCGCTTCCACGGCACAGATGGAGCTGAAATCGCTTGCCCACCGCGCACCGAACAGCAGGGCAGCGGCACCGCCTTCCCGATAGCCGACCAGTGCCGTGTGGGATTTATCCATCGAGAAGGCACCCTTCAGCTTGGTTCCCTTCTTGCGCATCAGCTGATACAGGCTGTCCAGTGCCGCGGCGTCATCGCGGCCTTCCGGACGCAGCGTCAGGTTCCAGACGCCGCCGTTCTCCGGCTCGAAGAAGGCAATGCCGATCCGGTTTTTCTGCGCGACTGCACGCCACAGGTGGCCGGTGACCGAGTTGGCAAACGCTTTGGCGGTGGTGTGATCCGGCGTCAGGATGATGGCGGCCGGTGCCCACGGATCCATCCCATCCGGCAGGTAATAGACCGCCGTTCCTGCGGTCTCGCCGTTCAGCGTGACCGGAACATCCCGGAACAGGCCGACGTTCACATTGAGATAGGGGTCTTCCGGATCGTAGGCAAAGGTCTTTCCCTCGCCCACGCCCATGGCCGCTGTCTTGCGGTCCACGGTGGTCTTCAGCGTTCCGTTGGTCTGCTCCGGGTCTGCGGCCAGTGCCGCGGGTGCCATGGCTGCAACTGCAGTCCCCAGTGCCGCTGCAGCCGAAAGCTTCATAAAATTACGGCGTTTCATAGCATTTTCTCCCTTGCTCGCGTGCGGCTTTCCTTCCGCACGATTCTTCATCCATTTCAAAGCAGGTGCGCACCAGCCTTTTCCTGTACAAAGAATACAATATTCGCGATGCTTTGTAAACAACTTCCGGCTCTTTTTGTCGAAATTGATATACTAATATGCCAACTTTTGTGGATTGTGCCGTTTTCTCGCGCCCGGCGGACGCCCGCTCCAAACAAAAAGGCTCTGCATTTCCCTTTGCGGGAGACGCAGAGCCGTATCTGTTGTTTCAGGAGAACTCGCTCACCAGACGGATGAGCTGACGGACGGGCTGCTTGCACTGGGCGTCGCTTTTGTAGGCTGCGACAAAATCCCACAGCTCCGGCTGGTCGCCGAACGAGAACACGCTGATCTCCTGCGCATACTCGTGCTCTTCGATCTTGTATCCGCTGGCAAAAGCCACGCCATACTGACGCGCCACCAGTGCCAGTGCGGTGTCGATGGTGCTCAGCTCGACCACCCGCGGCGCGATCTGGTATTTTTCGAGGATGTTTGCGGCGAACTGCCCCAGACGCATATTCTTTTTGAGGGTCAGGAAGCAGTCGTTTTCGAGGTATTTCAGGTCGATCCACGGATGGCTGCGCCCCGGTTCGCTCTTGGCGAGCAGCTCGTAGTTGCCCTTGCGGGGCGTGCAGACGACGATCTCTTCCCGGGAGAGCAGCTCGCAGGTATAGCGTTTCTGCTCCAGCCGGGTCTTTTCCAGCATGGTAAAGAATGCGACCTCGATTGTGCCGTCCATCAGATACCCTTCCAGCGTCTCGACGTCCTCCTCGTAGACCTGGATCTCATAGTCGGGGAAGGCTTCCCGGAACGCCGGCAGGATATGGGGCAGGATGGTGTGTCCGCGCCCCGGCGTGATCCCCATGGAGACAACGCCCCGGTTGGTCTGGATGAGGGAGCGCAGCGCGGCGTCAAACTGCTGCTGCAGGCAGAGGATCTCCCGCGCCGTGTCCAGATACAATTCTCCGGCCATCGTGGGGATGTACTGCCGGTTCTTCCGCTCGAACAGCGGCGTGCCCAGCTCCTGTTCCAGCTTGACAAGGAAGCGGCTCAGCGCAGGTTGAGAGATGAACAGCCGTTCGGCCGCTTTGGAGAGGTTTTTCTCCTGTGCAATGACAATGACATATTCCATCTCCCGGTGTTCCATGGGTGATCCATCCTTTCCGGCGTCCGCCTGCCTCTATTATAGCAGAGGAAGCACGGTCCGGACAGCGGTGCGGAGCACTTTTTTTTCGTCCTCGATCTGCATCGAGTTGATGGCGACGACCGCGTTCTTCTTGGGCAGAACGATGCAATACTGCCCGTACTTGCCGTCTGCGCGGAAGGCACCGTCCGGCATCGTCCAGAAGAGGTATCCATAGTGGCGGCCGATCTCGTCATCTCCCTGATCGGAGAGGATCTGCGCGCTGCCTGCTTCCGCGACCCACTGTTCCGGGATGAGCTGCCGGCCGTTCCACTGCCCCTTTTGCAGATAGAGCAGACCCAGCTTTGCAAACTCCGAGACGTTCAGCTGCAGGCCGCCCGCACCAAAGGTGTTTTCCAGCGGATCCTTCTCGCACTCCGGACGCGCGATCCCCAGCGGCTCGAACAGGCGGGGCATCAGATAATCCACGAGAGACATCCCGGTCTTGCGCTGGACGAGGATCCCCAGCAGATACGGTCCGGCGTTGTTGTACTGGAACACCGTGCCCGGCTCGTGAACGACCTTGGCGTTCAGGACAAATTTCACCCAGTCCTTCTCCACCATCTTGGGGCGCATCGCGCCCATCAGCATCGGGTTTTCAAACCCCATCGACATCGTGATGAGATGGCGGAGCTTCATCTTTTTCAGGTTCTCGGAGGGTTCCGCCGGGGCGTCGGCGGCAAAGTGATCCAGCACCGCATCGTCCAGCGAGAACAGCCCTTCCTGAATGGCGAAGGCGCAGGCCGTCGAAGTGAAGCTCTTGGTGCCGGAATACTGGTTCTGCCGCTGTTCCGGCTCCGGCTGATAGCTTGCGACCAGCGCACCATTCTGATAGACCCGCATTCCGCGGACGGCCAGCTGCTCGTCCTTCACCGCCGTGGTAAAGGCAGTCAGATCCAATGTTTTCATAATCCTATCTCCTGTTTTTTCAAAGCGTTAGAAGGGGATGATCCCGGTCACGACCACGAAGGCCAGCATCCCGACGGCCAGCAGGAACGCCCACTTGTAAGAGAAGGCGATGTGCTCCTTCAGTTCCACATTCGTCAGGCCAAGGCCCATATAGGTGGCAGCGGTCATCGGCATGATGTAGATGGCAGGGCCGAAGGTGATCAGGAAGGCTGCACCCACAGCTGCGGCCGGAACACCGTATGCGGAAACGATCTGGTTGACGATGGGCAGGATGCCGTAGGTCAGCGCGTCGCCGTGGACGACCATGCTCAGCGGGCTGTTGATGGCGGCAAACAGGATGTGCAGGTGCGGAGCCATGCTCTCGGGCATGGCAGACAGGACCATCTGGGTCATGGCGTCCAGCATCGGGCTCTTGCCCATGATGCCGATCAGAACGCCGGAAGCCAGCGCGGTAAAGGCCATGGTCAGGGCGTCGGTGGCGTGTGCCTTGATGCGCTCGGTCTGCATTTTCTGGGAGGGGTAGTTCACCATCAGGCCGATCCCCAGTGCCACCATAAAGGTGATGTGGGTCGCCACCTTCGTCAGGGTCAGCATCAGGACGACCGCCACGATGAGGGCGATGTTGAACCAGAACAGTTTCGGGCGGTGCAGCTCGTTTTCGGTCCGGATCTCCTCGGCGGATTCTTCCACCGCAGCATTGTCCACATAGCCTGCGCCGCGCTTTTTCTCCATCTTAGCGAAGAACACGCAGAACAGCAGGATCATGGCGATGCCGAAGATCTGTGCGGGGATGCAGTATTTCCAGATGTCTGCCGTGCCGACTTCCAGCGCAGCGGCGGTGCGTCCGCACGGGCCGCCCCACGGCACGATGTTCATCACGCCCATCGTCAGGGTGGTGATGCAGAGCAGCACGATGGGACGGACATTCATCTTCTTGTAAATGGGGAGCAGCGGAGGGATGGCGATCAGCAGGGTGGTTGCGCCCGAGCCGTCCAGATGGCCGATGAAGGCGATGAGCACGGTGGCAAACATCAGCAGAAGGACATTTCCGCCGACCACTTTCAGCACCTTGTTGACGATGCGGTCAAACACACCGGCATCATTCATCACACCAAAGAACAGAACGGCAAAGATAAACAGGATCGCCGTGGTCGAAACGCTTGAGACACCTGCTTTGATGTACTCACTCATATCCGTCGGGCTGAAGCCGACTGCAAAACCAACGAGGATCGGCAAAAGGATGAACACGACCGCAGGCGTGCTCTTGCCCCACAGCAGAAGGGCAACGATCAGGATCATCAGGGCAAAGCCTGCGACACCGAGCAATGACATAACACTTCTTCCTTTCAAAGGTTCTCCAAGGGAATCATCATACGTCCATCAAAAACCGCGGTTTGTTTTGATGCCTCGATTATAGCCGCGCCAAGTATAAATGTCTAATGCCGATTCCGCTGTTTTGTATAACCAAAAGTCATGGCAAAAAATGTTTTGTGCAATCTTACCAAAAATCAAGCCTCCGTTCTCCCCATGTATCCCAGAGAACCCAGCGTCCTGCTGCAAAAAGCGTCACTTCCTTTGTGCAGCTTCCACAAAAGCAAGACGTTCCAAACGCGTTCCGCTCCCAACAAAAAAATCCGTGTACCCCGCCCGAAGGACGGCATACACGGACGTGCAGAACCAGCGTGTTCAGAACGGCGGACGCCAGCCGGTGCAGTAGCGGGCATAATCCCGGTCGGCCTGCTTGACGTAGAGCACCAGCTCGCTGCCGCCCTCCTTTTTGGCACGCTCCCGCACCTTGGTGGGAAGGTTCTGCCGGTGGAGCAGCTCCACCTCGTCGCGGAGTTCTTCTTCGTTGTCAAAGGTATCCAGCTCGATCCAGTGGGTACAGAAGAGCCAGAATTTTACCAAGTGTTCATTCATCGGGTTCAGTCTCCTTTGCGGTCATTTCTTCTGCCGGGTCCCGCAGGCGGTAGAAGGGTGCGATGGCGTTGGCGTCGCCATGGCGGACGATGGAATAGGTGATGTCGCAGTAGGGCTGGATGGCCGTGCTCTTCTCGACCGTAGAGATCAGCAGCACCTGCAATTGCAGCCGACGGAACAGCTCCATCATGGGGCGGATGCGGTCGCTGGTCATCTTGCTGAACGCCTCGTCCAGCAGGACCAGCCGGATGCTGTTTTCGCTCTTCTGGTAGATCTGCAGCAGGGAAGCGCAGATGGCCACATAGAAGGGTGCCTGATTCTCGCCGCCGGAGGAATCCCGGCTGACCCGGGAGAGGTACGCCTGCTGGCCGGAGACGGTGTTGGTGACCTTGATGTCGTAATCGAGGTAGGTGCGGTAATCGACGTAATCCGAGAGGGTGACGTTTTCCGGGCGGCGGCCTTCCTGCCGGGCGCGGGTGTTTTCGTCCACATCGGCCATGATCTTTTCCATCAGCTCGTCCACCTGCCGCTCGTACACGGGGTCGGCGGTGGCGGCCAGATTGTCCAGCGAATCCCCGGCGGTCATCTGCTGGTTGCCCTTGTCCACAATGACCTGATAGAACGCCGCCAGCTGCGGATCCCGGCTGGGCTCCAGCTCAAAGCGGTAGACCTCCTCGCCGTAGGTCAGCTGTTCCATCACCTTGTTCAGCTCCCGGAACTGCCGCCGGGCGTTGAAGATGTCGTCCTTCATCCGGAAGAGGATGTCCTTTCGGAAGCGGTCCTTGCAGTCTTTCTGCGCCTGTTCCAGCCGGGCAGCATACCGCTCCAGATCGATCCGCACCAGACTGTCGTACTGGGCGCGATACTGCTCGACCCCGGCCAGCCCCAGCGGATAATCGCAGACGTACCGCGCATTGTAGCTCTTCTGGGCGGGTTCCAGCGCAGTGGTCAGGCAGGCCTGCAGTGCGTCGTCCAGCTTGGCCTGTGCTTTCTCAGCGGTCTGGGCGGCAGCGCGGGCATTCCTGCCCTCCAAAAGCTCCGCAAACCGTTTCTGCGCCAGCGGCTCCAGCAGGGGATAGCGGGCAAAGAACTCCTCCGCATTCGCCCGGCTCTGCCGCGCCGTTTCGACGGCCTTGGCGCGCTCGGCCTCGCAGGAGGCCAGCTGCTTTTCGCAGACCCGGACATCGCCGCCGGCCCGCTCCACGGCGGCGCGGGCGGTATCCCATGCGGCTTCCCGGGCTTCCTCCTCCCGGTAAAGCTGCTGGAGCAGCGGGTTCTCGCGGCAGTCGGCCAGCTTCTGCTCCTGCGCGGCGTAATCGGCCTTGGCCGCAGCCAAGGCTTCTCGGTTGCCCCAGAGTTCGGCCAGCTCGTCGAGTGTCTTGCCCCGCAGGATGTTCTGGAACGCATCGTAGGCCGCTTTCAGGCTGCTTTCGGCCTGCTGTGCAGCCTTGCGGCGGCCGCCAAGGACTTCGATCTCCGCCTGCAGTGCTCCGGCACGGGCGCGGCGGGCGTCCAGACCGATGTACCGCTGGGGCGTGCGCAGCCGTTCCAGCCGGAAGGGATGATGGCGCAGCAGATCGCGGGTGGCACTGTCGGGATAGCGTTCCAGCGTATCCGGCGTGTCGCAGCAGACGATCCGCCGGAGGATGGTGTCGGCATACTGCGCCGCCAGCGGGTTTTCGCTGGTGACCTGCGCGGCCAGACTGTCGGCGGGAGCCGCTTCGGTGCGGCGGTTCGCCCCCCGGATGCCCGGGGTGTCCAGCAGGCTGATGGGGCCGACCTGCTCCCGCAACGCCACAAACGCGCTCTTGGCGGCGGCGTAGTGGGCGGGCGGCACCAGAATGTCAAAGCGGCGGTCGCCGAGACAGGCTTCCACGCAGTCCTGCCAGCTCTCGTCGGCCACGCTCAGCAGCTCACAGAAGATCTTTGCATCCGGCTGCATCCCGCGGCTCTTCAGCTCTGCATTGACGGCATCCCGCACCCGGGTGGCGGCGTCGCCGTGGGGGTAGACCCATTTGCCGCCGGACACCGCATCCAGCTCGGTGCGCTTGCAGTTCTGCGCCTCGGCCAGCTCTGCAGCGGTCTGCCGCGCCGCAAAATACCGCTCTTCCAGCGGCTTTTCGAGGGCGTGCAGAGCCTCGGTCAGCTGGGATCGGGTGTCGGTGGTCAGGTTCTCCGGCCAGAGCTTGGCGGGCACGCCCAGCCCGCTCCGCTTGAGGCTCCGGAGCAGAGCCGTGACCTTGGCCACCGCTTCTTCGCTCCGGGCGGCGTTCCGCGCCGCAGCATCCGCCGCGCTCTTTTTGCGGGCAGCTTCCTCGGTGAGGGCATCCAATGCCCGGCCTTCCCCGCTGGCCGAGGCTGCGCCGTGCGCCGTCAGATAGGCGCGGCGGGCTTCGGCCTCCGCGTTCTTGGCGGCTTCGTACTGGGCGTTCAGGGCAGTGCGCTGGCGTTCGCCCGCGTCAAGGCGGTCCTTCCAGACGGCGTCCTCCCCCGCGTCGGCTTCCGCCCGGGCCAGCAGTGCCGCGCCCCGGTTGATGAGGGCGTCCGTCTCTTTGGCCGAGGCTTCCCGGCCTGCCTCCACGATCGCTTCCAGCGCGGCGGCGCGGGTCTGCGCCTCGGCGAGGATGGCGTGGAGGTTTTCCAGCTCCACCCGGTCGCCCTGCAGCGCGTCCAGATCCAGCTCCGGCTGGGGCAGGATATACTGATACAAAAACTCCCGGAAGTTCGGGATCTCGTCCATGCTGGTGCCCATCTGGAACACTTCGTTGAACTTTTTCCCCAGTGGGCTGGAGGCACGGCCGATGCCGAGGGCGCGGCAGATCCGATCCCGCGCCTCGCTGGGGCTGCGGGTGTAGGAGAGCCGCCCCACGCTGGGCTTGAACTCCTCCTTCGTGCTGGGCGCACCGGTGCGCGGGTCGAGAAAGGGCAGCATCTCGAGGGTGCAGCCTTCTTCCGAGAGGTACCACGTCTGGTCGCCGGGATGCAGCTCCTGCATGGGACCTTCGGACTCGACACGTACCGCGATGACGAAGCTGGTCCGCTTGACGCTGTTCCAGAACTCCGCACCGATGTAGGCCACGGTGTGCCCCGGGCGGCGGTAGGCGTTCTCGCCGCGCTGCTTGGCGTGGACGGAGCCCTGCAGGGTGCGGCCGCTCTTTTTGTTGCCGAGGGCGTTGAAATTGCGGTTGGTGGTCAGGCAGTAGCGGATGGCGTCGAGGATGGTGGTCTTGCCCACCGCATTCACGCCGATCATATAGGTCAGGCGGGCGCAGTCGAAGGTGACGTTTTCAAAATTGTGCCAGTTGATGAGTTTCAGGCGTTTCAGTTCGATCATTCTTCTGCCTCCGCTGCCTCGTCAGGCCGTTCGTAAAGGGAAAGCTCGCTGCGGGTGCGGCCGCTCTCGGCGGCGGCATCCGCAAGGTCGGCGTCCGGCAGAGCCAGCAGCACCGTGGGGAACACCTCGATCCGACTGTCCAGTCCGCTCAGCCGACCCACCGGCCGGGCAAGGTTGTATCTGCGCAGGGTGCGCAGCAGCCGTTCCAGCGTGGGCTGGTCGAGGCGGCGGGGCAGGTTCATCTTCTGCAGTTCGGCCTGCACTTCCTCCACCGTCACCAGCACCTGATCCGCATTGGCGGAGAGGTTTTCGCGCTTTTGCAGGTAGAGCAGCCGCAGCACCAGCAGCAGGATGCTCTCGTATTTCAGCAGCCGGGCCTGGCTGCCCTCGTGCTCATTGACCAGAGCCGCCGCCTGCAGGGGAGCCGGGTAGAGCAGCACCGCATAACCCAGCGGCGCAAACACCGCCCGCACCGCGTTCAGGTGATCCTGCACATAGAGGTACTTTGCCCGCTGGTCTTCCACCCCGCCCAGCAAAAAGCAGTGGTTGAGCAGATAGTTTGCGGTCTCCTCCAGCATTTGATTCGTTTCGGGCATGGTCAGTTCTCCTCCCCATCGTTCTGGTGTTCCCGGTGCCGCGTCAGGATAAAATCCTCAAAGCGGAAGCCGTTCTGCTCGACCCATCTGCCGGTGAGGACGATCTCGTATTTCCGGCGGGGAGAGCAGGAATAGGTGTGCAGGCCGATGATCCGGGCAAAATCCTGCGGATACTCGGCCGCGAGGGTGGACGCCGCCACCTGCGGGCGGGCAGCCAGTGCCTGCTGCGCCAGCCGCTCGACGTTTTCTTCGGTGACGGCCATCCGCGCGTAGTCCAGCAGCAGCTGCTGTTCTCTGCGCAGCTGGGCAGGGTCGAGCAACACCGTCTCCACCGGAGCCAGCGGCGCAGCCGTGCGGGGGGCTACCGGCGGATAGAGAAACTTTTCCCCAAACGTCTGCACCGGGTAGAGCCGCAGCCGGGAGGCCACCGGCCCGTCGTCCGGCTCGAAGAGCTGGTCGGGCGTTTTGATCTCCTCGGCATAGCGGCGGAGCAGAGCCGTCACGCTGCCCTGTGCCGAGCGGTCGCTCAGCAGCAGAAACTGCGCCCGCTGCACCGCCCGCTTGCGGTAGCGGATGTGGCTCTGGTCGATCTGCCGGATGAGGTCGCTCATCTCTTCCAGCGCATCCCGCTGTTTCTGGATGAGGGCACGCACCGCCGGGGCCGCTTCGCCGGGGGCGCAGCGTTCCACCCGGGCGTAATCGAGAGCCAGCTGCGGCAGGTAATTGGCCTCGCACGCGTCCAGCCCCTCTTCGAGATAAGCGCGGTAGTTGAACAGGTTGTCGCTGGTCTTGAAGCGGTGGTAGGCGGCGGCAACCACTTTTTCTTCGTACTGGTCAAACAGTTCCAGCACCTCCTGCGGGGTGCGGTTGCGGGTCAGCCGGTCGATGTAATGGCCGATGGAGGCGTTCAACGCCCGGAGCGACTTGTTCAGCGCGTCGAGATCCCCGGCCACCTCCCGCAGAACGTTTTCGTAGGGGCTTTTTTCGTCGCCGACGCTCCGCAAAAGCTGCCATGCCTTGTAGAGCTTGCCGGTGTAGGTGACGACCCGCGGGTTCAGGATTTCTTCGAGGGCTTCCAGCAGGGGGGTGACCTCGGGCACAAAGGCGAGAGACGGCTCTTCCTCATAGCTGCCGGGCTGCTCTTCCAGCCAGCCGGTGCGCCGCAGCCGGAGCAGGAACCCCAACGCCAGCAGGTGCGGGTCCCGGGTGGGCTGTTCGGCTTCGTCGCCCGCGTCGTCGGCGTCGAGGGCAAGGGGTTTTGCCAACGCCGCAAAGTAATCCTCCGCCCGGGAGACCGCCTCGGCGCGGGAGATGCTGTAATCGGCCGTATGGCGGCATTCTTCCCAGAGCAGGAGCAGCAGCTCCGCATAAAACGCCCGGTTCGGCCCGGCCAGAGGCCGGAACAGACGGGGGCTGACCAGTTCAAACAGCTGCATCGAAACGATCCTTTCTTTCCCGGCGGTTTTGCCGGAAGTCAACTGTGTTTATTGTACCACAGAGTGCCGGTTTTGGCAAAAAAAATGCCCCTCCCGGGAAATCTCCGGAAGGGGCAGTGCGCTCGTTGGATTTACTTTTTCGTCACGGACACTTTCATGGCCATGGCAAGATAGGTCTTGCCGTTGATGGTGCGGGTCGCCACCGCAAAGCCACTCAGACTGTTGTAGAAATTCTTGTCGCTGTCCTGACGGATCTTTGCCACGTAAGCAGCCAGCTCGTCGGGCGTGATGGCCAGTGCTTCGACCAGCTGATTCTGGTTAGAACTGTTGATCTGGCCGAATTTATAGTTGTCCTTGGTCTCAACGCCAATGGCAACAATCGTGCGGGTCTTCCCATCTGCAGAGCGGGTATCTTCCTGCTGGCGTGCTTTGTACAGCGGGATCGTGCCGTCTGCATTCACATATTTCAGGGCAGCTTCGCACTTTGCTTTCAGCTCGCTGTCATTGGTCAGCGGCGCATTTTCTTCGGTGCGGAGCGAATTGACCGCAGCCAGCATCTCCTTTTCGACCTCTGCGCCAAAGTTTGCGTTTCCACCGCAGCCGGTCAGCACGGTCAATGCCAGAACGCCCACCAGAACGAGGGCGAGGAATCGTTTCAACTGTTTCATGGTACATTCCTCCCAAACGATTGTTGTCGGTACGTCCGAATCCGGTTTGCAGAAATCTGCTCAGCTTCATTGTACCCCGCGTCGGCAGCCGTTGTCAATTGGGAAAACTGCTGAAATGGATCGGTTTTTTTCGTCACTCCGTTCCGAGACGGTCTTTGAAATCCCGGTAGCCGAAGTGTGCCAGCCGGACGGTTCCCCCCGCCTCGGTCAACGCCCAGATGTCGGGCAGCGGCATCCCGTTGAAGGTGTTGTTCTTGCAGGTGGAATAGATCGCCATATCGCCGAAGAGCAGCCGGTCGCCCTCAGAGAGGGGCGCGTCAAAGCTGTAATCGCCCACCACGTCTCCCGCAAGGCAGGTCGGCCCGCCGAGACGGACGGTGACGGCCTTTTCGCCCGGTTCCCCGGCGTCCAGAAGGGGCGGGCGGTAGGGCATCTCGATGACGTCCGGGGTGTGGCAGGCCGCCGACATATCCAGAATCGCAAGGTTTGTTCCGCCGTTTTGCAGGGTATCCAGCACGGTGGTGACAAGATAGCCCGCGTTCAACGCCCACGCCTCGCCGGGTTCGAGATAGACCTGCACGCCGTATTTTTCCTGCATTGCACGGATGCAGGCTTCCAGCGTGTTGAGGTCGTAGCCCGGGCGGGTGATGTGGTGCCCGCCGCCGAAATTCAGCCACTGCATCCGGGGGAGCAGATCCCCGAATTTTGCTTCCACCGCAGGCAGCGTCTCGGCCAGCGCGTCGGCGTCCTGTTCGCAGAGGGTGTGGAAATGCAGGCCGTCCAGCAGGGCGGGCAGGGTCGGATCCTCCGCCACCGCCGCCTCCCACTGGGCGCGGGTGGTTCCAAGGCGGCTGCCGGGTGCGCAGGGATCGTAGATCTCGTGCCCCTCCTGCGTCGAGTGCTCGGGGTTCACCCGCAGACCGACGCTCTTGCCCGCGGCCTTGGCGCGGGGGCCGAATTTTGCCAGCTGCCGGGGGGAGTTGAACACGATGTGGTCGGCATAGCCGAGCAGCTCCCCGAATTCTTCCTCCCGGTAGGCGGCGCAGAACACATGGTTCTCCTTGCCGGGCAGCTCTTCCCGGCCAAGGCGGGATTCATACAGGCCGCTGGCCTCGGTGCCCGCCAGATACGGCGCAAGCAGGGGATAGCAGTTGAAGTTGGAGAAGGCTTTCTGCGCCAGCAGGATCCTGCACCCGGTGCGCTGCTGGACGCCCAGCAGGATCTCGCCGTTGCGTTTCAGCTGCGCTTCGTCCAGCAGATAGCAGGGCGTCGGCAGCTGGGCAAGGGCTTCCGGTGCAAGGCGTGCCAGACCCGCAAACGGCGGGCGGGCATCCCGCAGCCGCATCAGTCCACGAGAGCCGGGGCGTGGCTCTCGGAGCGGGGCAGGCCGTACTTGTCCAGAGCCTCCAGATACGGATCCGGATCAAACTCCTCGACGGTGTGGACGCCCTTGGTGGTCCACTTGCCGGTCAGGAGCATCAATGCGCCGCACATGGCCGGCACGCCGGTGGTGTAGCTGATGGCCTGCGAGCCGACTTCCTGGTAGCATTCCTGATGGTCGCAGACGTTGTAGATGTAGTAGGTCTTGTCCTTGCCGTCCTTCTTGCCGGTGAAGATGCAGCCGATGTTGGTCTTGCCCTTGGTGCGGGGGCCGAGGCTGGCGGGGTCGGGCAGCAGAGCCTTGAGGAACTGGATGGGCACGATCTCCTGCCCGTTGAAGGAAACGGGGGTGGTGGAGAGCATCCCCACATCCTCGAGGCAGCGCATATGGTCGAGATAGCTCTGGCCGAAGGTCATGAAGAAGCGGATCCGCTTTGCCTCCGGGATGTTCTTGGCCAGCGACTCGATCTCCTCGTGGTGGAGCAGGTACATATCCTTTTCGCCCACCTGATCGAAGTTGTACTCCCGCTTGATGCTCATGGCCGGGATCTCGACCCAGCGGCCGTTCTCCCAGTAGCTGCCGGGGGCCGAGACCTCGCGCAGGTTGATCTCAGGGTTGAAGTTGGTGGCGAACGCATAGCCGTGGTCGCCGCCGTTGCAGTCCAGAATGTCGATGGTGTCGATGGTGTCGAACTCATGCTTCTTGGCATAGGCGCAGTAGGCCTGCGTCACGCCCGGGTCAAAGCCGCTGCCCAGCAGGGCGGTCAGACCGGCCTCCTCGAATTTCTTGGCGTAGGCCCACTGCCAGCTGTAATCGAAGTAGGCCGAGAAGCCTGCCTCCTTGCAGCGTTTCTCGTAGATGGCACGCCACTCCGGGTCGTCGGTGTTCTCCGGCTCGTAGTTGGCGGTGTCCATGTAGTTGACGCCGCAGGCAAGGCAGGCGTCCATAATGGTCAGATCCTGATAGGGCAGGGCGATGTTCATCACCAGATCGGGCTGGTAGCTCCGGATGAGGGCGATGACTTCCTCCACGTGGTCGGCATCGACCTGCGCCGTGGTGATCTTGGTGGCAGTCTTGGGTGCCAGCTCTGCGGCCAGCTTGTCGCACTTGGCCTTGGTGCGGCTGGCGATGCAGATCTCGGAGAAGACCTCCGGCACCTGACAGCACTTGTGGATGGCGACGGAGGCCACGCCGCCGCAGCCGATGATCAGAACTTTGCTCATGGTGATACTCCTTTATATGTGATGTGATTTTTTATCTCTTTGCCAAGGCCTCTCCTACTAGGAGAGGTGGCATCGCGTCAGCGATGACGGAGAGGTTGGACAGAGCAGCTGTTAAGACAAAGCCGCATCTTGTACAACCTCTCAGTCTCGCATTCGCTCGACAGCTCCCCTTGTAGGGGAGCCTTTTACTCCACTTCCTTCAGCATCTGCTCCAAAAAGGCCGGCAGATAGAACGCGCCCACATGGAGGCGGGTGGTGTAGTACCGGGTGCGGAGGTGATAGCCGTTCCAGCGGGTAGCGTCGAGATCGTCGATGGGGTGATATTTCTTGCTGGCAAACCCAAACAGCCAGTAGCCCGCCGCGTAGGTCGGGATGTGCGCTTGATACACCCGGCTGATGGGGAAGGTGGAGGCGATCCGCTTGTGGCTCCGCTGCATGGCCTCGGCGTCCTCGCCGTAGAAGGGGCTGCCCTGCTGGTTGACCAGAATGCCGTCCTCTTTCAGGGCGTTGTAGCAGTTGCCGTAGAACTCCCGGGTAAACAGACCCTCGGACGGGCCGAAGGGGTCGGTGGAATCCACGATGATCAGGTCGTATTCGTTTTCTTTCCGGCGGATGAATTTCAGGCCGTTCTCGTAGTAGATGTGAACCCGCTCGTCGTCCAAGCGGCAGGCGTTGCCGGGCAGATAGCGGCGGCAGGCTTCCACCACCATCTCATCCATTTCCACAAGGTCGATCCGCTCGACCTGCTCAAACCGGGTCAGCTCCCGGACCACGCCGCCGTCACCGGCACCGATGATCAGCACCTTGCGGATGTTCGGGTGGACGGCCATCGGCACATGGGTCATCATTTCGTCGTAGATGAACTCATCCCGCTCGGTCAGCATGATGTTGCCGTCCAGAGCCAGCACCCGGCCGAACTCGGGCGTATCGAACACGTCGATCCGCTGGTATTCGCTCTCTTCGCTGTACAGCAGTTTGTTCACCCGGAGGCTGAGCTTGACGTCCGGGGTATGCGGCTCACTGAACCAGAATTCCATATCCGTTCCCCCTTATGCCAGCACGTTCAGACGCTCAATGTCCGGGTCTTCGGGGCCGGTCATGGAGCAGCCGATGGCTTTGGCGTATTCGATGTAATCCAGAATATCCCGGGTGATCTTTTCGCCGGGTGCGAGGATGGGGATTCCCGGAGGATAGCACATGACGAACTCGCTGCACACCTTGCCCTCCGTCTCCCGGAGGGGCAGGCTGATCTTGTCGGCGTAGAACGCTTCCTGCGGGCTGGCGGCCACTTCGGGGTCAATGTATTCGTGGCTCATCATGCCACTGGGATCTTTCTGGTACAGGCGGCGGATCTCGGCCAGTGCCGAGACCAGCCGCTCGATGTCCTGAATCCGGTCGCCGATGGAGATGTAGGCCAGCAGGTTGCCGATGTCGCCAAACTCGATCTGGATGTCGTACTCATCCCGGAGCAGGTCGTAGACCTCGATGCCCGCCAGACCAATATCCAGCGTGTGGACGCTGAGCTTGGTGGGGTCGAAGGCATAGACCGAATCGCCGTTGACCAGCTCCTGCCCGAAGGCGTAGTAGCCGCCGATGGCGTTGATCTCTTCCCGGGCATATTCGGCCAGCTTCTTGACCTGCGCAAAGATCTCCTTGCCGCGCAGGGCAAGGTTGCGCCGGGAGATGTCCAGACTGGACATGAGCAGATAGCTGCCGGACGTGGTCTGGGTCAGGTTGATGATCTGCCGGACATAGCCCGCATGGACGTTCGGCCCGGCCAGCAGGAAGCTGGACTGCGTCAGGCTTCCGCCGCTCTTGTGCATCGAGACGGACGCCATATCCGCACCGGCGGCCATGGCCGAGATCGGCAGCCCCTCGCCGAAGTAGAAGTGGGTGCCGTGCGCCTCGTCTGCAAGGCAGAGCATCCCGGCGGCGTGCGCCATCTCGACGATGGCTTTCAGATCCGAGCAGATGCCGTAATAGGTCGGGTTGTTCACCAGCACCGCCACGGCATGGGGGTGCTCGGCGATGGCCTTGGCCACCTGCTCCCGCTTCATGCCGAGGGAAATGCCCAGCCGGGCATCCATCTCGGGGTTGACGTAGACCGGCACCGCGCCGCAGAGCACCAGTGCATTGATGACGCTGCGGTGGACATTGCGGGGCAGGATGATCTCATCACCCCGCTTGCAGGCCGTGAGCACCATGCTCTGGACGGCACTTGTGGTGCCGCCCACCATCAAAAAGGCGTGTGCCGCGCCAAAGGCTTCGGCTGCCAGCTCCTCAGCTTCCCGGATGACCGATACCGGGTGGCAGAGGTTGTCCAGCGGCTTCATGCTGTTGACGTCCACGCCCACGCACTGCTGCCCCAGAAACTTGGTCAGTTCCGGGTTGCCGCGTCCCCGCTTGTGACCCGGCACATCAAAGGGGACCACCCGCATCTGGCGGAACCGCTCCAACGCCTCATAGATGGGCGCATGGCTCTGCCGCTCCGACAGGGAGGACTGCTTTTTTTCTTCCATTTCCATTCACCTCTTCACAGCCCAAAACGCTTTTTCTGCACAAAAAAAGCACGAGCCAGCTGAACGGTGCAAAACCGTCTCAGCTGGCCCGTGAGGTGCTCCCCTATTGCCAAAAAGCGCGGCAAAGATCCTTTGCACCAAAGCGCAAAGCAGCCGTCCTTCTGCAATCTCGCTCATTGGGAAGGGAAGAAATGTCAGAGTCTATATAGCAATTACTACTTTTACTACTCGTATTGACCGTTTCACAAGCCAGCGCGACGCGCGCCGTTCGGTTTGTAAGAAACCAACTGGTTTTAAGTAAACCAACTTATAAAATTTGAGCTTCAAACTCCATCAATAATGGCAGCGAAAACGCCGCCGGTCGGCAGTGGACCCGGCTGTCCGTATGGCCTCGACCCGCTTGTTCGGGTGGTCCCAGTGTATTGCTCTCGGAAAGACCCTGATCACTCTCATCCTTCCAAAATCGTGTTTATCTTAACATACGGCTACTTTGTTGTCAATTCTAAATTTTGAAAAATCAGGGTAAATTCTTCTTGTCCAACCTCTCCGTCATTGCTTGCGCAATGCCACCTCTCCTTGTAGGAGAGGCCTTGGCAATCCCCGAAAAGCAAAATCTCTTTGCCAAGGGCTCCCCTCAGTAGGGGAGCTGTCGAGCGTGAGCGAGACTGAGAGGTTCGTATATTCCATTTTGGAATCGGACACACTTTTTGTTGCCCCTGCACTTGACAGAAACCACGGTTTCCGGTAGGATAGAGTGCGCTCGGTATTTTTTTAACAAGCAGGGATACAAGTTGGTACTCCCACGCAGGAAGACCCTTTCACCGGCTGCACCCGGCAGCCCGGAAGGGAATGGAAGAAAGGATCCCCTTATGAACAACGTCAATCTCCGCAAGATCGCCGTCATCGGCTGCGGCTTCGTCGGCTCGGCCTCCGCCTTTGCGCTGATGCAGAGCAAGCTGTTTTCCGAGATCGTCCTCATCGACGCCGACACCGCCAAGGCCGAGGGTGAGGCCATGGACATCAGCCACGGCATCCCCTTTGTCGGCAATATGAAGATCTACGCCGGTACCTACGACGACATCGTGGACGCCGCCATCATCGTCATCACGGCCGGTGCAGGCCAGAAGCCCGGCGAGACCCGGCTGGATCTCGTCCACAAGAACCTGAACATTTTCAAGAGCATCATCCCCGAGATCGCCAAGCGGAACTGCCGCGGCATCCTGCTGGTGGTGGCCAACCCCGTCGATATCCTGACCTACGCCGCCATCAAGCTGTCTGGTTTCCCGGAGAACCGGGTCATCGGCTCGGGCACGGTGCTGGATACCGCCCGCCTGAAGTATCAGCTGGGCGAGCATCTGTCCGTGGACAGCAAGAGCGTCCACGCCTTCATCATCGGCGAGCACGGCGACAGCGAGATCGCCGCGTGGTCCAGTGCCAACGTCTCCGGCATCGCGCTGGACGATTTCTGCGAGATGCGCGGCCACTACAACCACGACCAGTCGCAGGAGAACATCGCCGAAAAGGTCAAGAACAGCGCGTATGAGATCATCGAGAAGAAGCGCGCCACCTACTACGGCGTCGCCATGGCCGTCAAGCGGATCTGTGAGGTCATCATCCGGGACGAGAAGTCCATCCTGCCGATCTCTTCCATGATGCACGGCGACTTCGGCGTGGAAAACGTCGTCCTGAGTATGCCCGCCGTCGTGGGTGCGGACGGCCTGGAAGAGCTGGTGCCCATCTCTCTGAACGAGAAGGAATCCGCCGACCTCAAGAAGTCCGCCGATACTCTCCGCTCCATTCTGGACGAGTGCGGCATCTGACCCTTCCGCACCGCTCCATCGAGAAAGAGCCGCCCAGCCGGGCGGCTCTTTTTGACAGCGTATCTTTGCAAAAAAGGACGACTTTGCTCCGCTTCTTGACAAATGGGGGCAGCCTATGCTATATTTAGTTCAAATTTGAACCATTTGAGAGTGAGGGAAGCGAAACACTTATGGCAGCACAGAAAAAACAGGACATGGGCAGCGGCGACGTAAAAAAACTCCTGCTCCAGCTCATGATCCCCGCGGTGGTGGCGCAGGTGGTCAACCTGCTGTACAACATCGTAGACCGCATTTACATCGGCCACATCGAGGGCATCGGCGCGTCGGCTCTGACCGGCGTGGGGCTGTTTGCGCCCATCCTGATGCTGATGAACGCCTTCGCCATGCTCATCGGTGCCGGCGGTGCGCCCCGTACCGCCATTGCCATGGGGCAGGACGACAAGGAGCAGGCCGAAAAGATCCTCAGCAACAGTTTTACCATGCTGCTGCTCTTTTCGCTGATCCTGACCATCGTATTCTGGGTCGGTGCGCCCGCGCTGCTCCGGCTTTTCGGTGCCAGCGACATCACCCTGCCCTATGGTCTGGCGTACAGCCGCATCTACATTCTCGGCACGGTGTTCGTCCTGCTGGTCATGGGCATGAACCCCTTCATCACGGCACAGGGGTTTGCCAAGATCAGTATGCTGACCACCGTGATCGGTGCCGTCATCAACATCATCCTTGACCCCCTCCTGATCTTTGGCTTCGGGCTGGGCGTGCGGGGTGCCGCCATCGCCACGGTGCTCAGTCAGGCCGTGGGTGCCGTGTGGATCCTGAAATTCCTCACCGGCCCCAAGACCAACCTGAAGCTCAGCCGCAGCAAGATGAAGCTGGAAAGGAACATCATCCTGCCCGTCATGGGGCTCGGCATCTCGTCCTTCGTCATGCTCTCCACCGAGAGCCTGCTGTCCATCAGTTTCAGTTCCAGTCTGGCCCGGTACGGCGGCGACATCGCCGTGGGTGCCATGACCGTCATCACCAGCGTCTCCCAGCTCGGCACCCTGCCGCTGCAGGGCATCTGTCAGGGCGGTCAGCCGGTCATCAGCTTCAACTTCGGTGCCGCCAAAAAAGAGCGGGTCAAAGAGGCCTTCCGCTTCCAGCTGATCCTCTGCGTCAGCTACATCACCCTCTACTGGGTCGTCATGATGCTGATCCCCCGCGTGGTGGCCGGCATCTTCACCTCCGACGCCGCCCTCATCGACTACACCCAATGGGCGTTGCGGATCTACATGGCCGGCATCTTCGCCTTTGGCGTCCAGATTGCCTGCCAGCAGAGCTTTATGGCACTGGGGCAGGCCAAAGTCAGCCTGCTGCTGGCCTGCCTGCGCAAATTGATCCTGCTGATCCCTCTTATCTTCCTTCTGCCCCACCTGTTCCCGAACCCCGTCCTCGGCGTCTTCCTCGCCGAACCCATCAGCGATGTCCTCGCAGCCGCTATCACCGCCATCACCTTCTTTACCCGGTTTGATAAAATCCTGGAAAAGGGAGCGTAATGAACGCTCAAATTGCTTGACAAATCGTCCATTCTCGCATATACTATAAGTGAAGAAAAGCTTTATCGCCCATCTTCAAATGTTTGTTGCTCCTCGGCACGCAACTAAAATAAGGCCGAGTGCAAATGTTTGTCGCTTCTCGATATGCGACTAATAAAAGATCGAGTGCAAATGTTTCGCCCCATTCGCAAGGATGGGGCTGTTTTATTGTTTATGAGGTTTTACGGATGGATAAAGGGCATTTCTACTACATCGACGATCAGTACTTTATCGACTTTCCCGATCCGCATCTGATGCAGAACAAGGAGACCATCAACGGTCAGTTGCACGGCCGCCCTTGTTTCTATGCTTTCGAGGAAAAATCCACCGGCCTTTACTGGATGATCCCGTTTTCCTCTCAGGTGTCCAAATTCCGTACATACTACAATAAAAAGATACAGCGTTATCATCGCTGTGACACCATTGCCTTTGGCAATGTCCTCGGTTACGAAAAAGCCTTTCTGATCCAAAATATGTGTCCGGTCACATCCGTTTACATCGTCAACGAATACATCGACAAACGCACCCGCGTTCCCGTTCGGATCGATGGAGTCTTTGAGAAAGAACTTCTCGAGAAAGCCAAGCGCGTTCTTGCACTCCAGCGAAAAGGTGTTCCGCTGATCTTTCCGGATGTTCTTGCCATCGAAGCCACATTGCTCGGAAAATCCTAATCTTATAACCAAAAGCAGCGTCCGCCCGGTTCTACGAACCGCGGCGGACGCTGTTTCTGTTTATCGGTTATTTTGTTTTATTTCCCCGCCAGCAGGATGGACAGCACGGCCTTCTGGACATGGAGGCGGTTCTCGGCCTCGGCGAAGATCTCATCGGCGTGGGATTCAAAGACGGCGGTGGAGATTTCCTCGCCGCGGTGGGCGGGCAGGCAATGGAGCACCATGCAGTCGGGCTTTGCGGCCTGCAAAAGGCTGCCGGTCAGCTGGTAGCCTGCGAACTCCCGCAGACGCTCCTCACTCTCGCGGGTGCCGGGTGCGGCGGTGTTCCAGATGGCCGTCACCACCACGTCGGCGTCTTGGACGCCTTCGGCGGGGTCGGTGGTCAGGTGGAATTTGTCGCCGTACTTATGGGCGAACATCACCACGTCCGCCGCCGGACGGTAATTGCGGGGGCAGACGCAGGTGACGCTCATGCCCGCCAGCAGGCCGCCCACGATGAGGCTGTTGGCCATGCTGCTGCCGTCGCCGACAAAGCAGAGCTTCTGCGCTTCAAGCGCACCCCGGCGTTCCCGGATGGTCATGAGGTCGGCCAGCACCTGACAGGGATGCGCGTAATCGGTCAGGCCATTGATGACCGGCACGCCCGCATACTCTGCAAACTCTTCCAGATCGCGCTGCCGGTAGGTGCGCCAGACCACGCAATCGTAGTAGCGGCCCAGCACTCGGGCGGTATCCTTAAGCGGCTCGCCCCGGCCGGACTGCAGCTCGGTGGCGGCGTTCATGTAGTTGCCAAGACCGCCCAGCTGGTACACGCCCACCTCAAAGCTGGTGCGGGTGCGGGTCGAGCTTTTGGAGAACATCAGCGCGACGCTTTTCCCTTTGAGCAGGGGCGGATTTCCACCGGCCTTCTGCTCTGCCTTGAGCTGGTCGGCCACATCGAGGATGTGCGCCACCTCAGCGGGGGTCAGGTCGCTCATTTTCAGCAGATTTTTCATGCCTTTGCCTCCGCGTTGGGCTGCATTTCTTCCAGCACCTGACCCAGGATCTCCAACGCTTTTTCGACGTCGTGCTCGGTCAGGGTCAGGGGCGGCAGCAGGCGGAGACGGGTCTTTGCGGTCAGCACCAGCAGACCCTTTTCGCGGCAGGCGGCCAGCACGTCGGCCGCCTTGATGCCCTCGAGGAACTCGATGCCGATCATCAGGCCGATGCCCGAAATGCTCTTGACGCGGGGCAGCTTGGCCAGCCCGGTGCGGAGCTGGACGGCACGCTCATTGACGCTGGCAAGAAAGCTGGCGTCCAGCCGATCCACAACCACATTGGCACCGGCGCAGACCACCGGGTTGCCGCCGAAGGTGGAACCATGCGAACCTGCGCCCATGCCCTCGGCGGTCTTTTCGTTCAGCAGGACCGCACCGATGGGCAGGCCGCCGCCCAGCCCCTTGGCGAGGGTGACGATATCGGGCTTGAGGCCGTAGTGTTCGCAGCAGAGGAAGGTACCCGTGCGGCCTACGCCGGTCTGCACCTCGTCCACGATCAGGACGAGGTCTCTTTCATCGCAGAGGGCGCGGACGGCCTGCACATACTCCGGGCTCAGCGCGACCACGCCGCCTTCGCCCTGCACCAGCTCCATCATGACGGCGCAGGTGTGGCGATCCACCATCTCGGTCAGAGCCGCAATGTCTCCGGCGGGTGCATACTGGAAGCCCTCGTTGAAGGGGCCGAAATAGTTGTGGAACACCTCCTGACCGGTCGCGGTCAGGGTGGCAAGGGTGCGCCCATGGAAGCTGTTGACCAGCGTGATGACCACATCACGATCCTTGCCGTAGTGGTCGAAACTGTACTTGCGGGCTGCCTTGATCGCGCCCTCGTTGGCCTCGGCACCCGAGTTGCCGAAGAAGACCTTGGACATGCCGGTGCGCTTGCAGAGCTTCTTGGCCAGCTTGCCGCAGGGGGCGGTGTAGTACAGGTTGGAGGTGTGCTGCAGCTTGTGCGCCTGCTCGGAGACTGCCTCCGCCCACGTCAGGTCGCAGTAGCCCAGACTGTTGACGCCGATGCCGCTGGTGAAATCGAGATACTTCTGCCCTTCGGGGCCTTCGGCATAGAGGCCGTGGCCTTTCTCAAGGGCGATGGGGTTGCGGTTATAGGTGTGCAGGACGTATTCGTTGTCCCGCTTGATGACTTTTTCGGAATCCATAGTAAGCAAACCTCCCTCATTTTGGAACCAAACGTTTTCTCTTTGCCAAAGGCTCCCCTACAAGGAAAGACTCCCCCGGCCGGGGGAGGTGGCACATTCGTGCCAGAAGGGGAATGGCTGTCTGCGGAGCAGACTGAGAGGTTGGACAAGCGTATTCCCGACGGCTTCTCCGTACAACCTCTCCGTCAAAGCCTGACGGCTTTGCCACCTCTCCTAGTAGGAGAGGCCTTGGCATACCGATATGCTGCTTTCTTCCATTATAAGGGGTTTCTGTTCATTCAGCAACCCCTTTATTCCCGATGGCTGCGGCGGTAGAACCGGGTGCCGGAACCACGGTCGGAGAACAGCTCCAGCAGAACGGTGTGGGGGACTCGGCCGTCGATGATGACCGCTTCGTGGACGCCTTGATAAATGGCGTCGGCCATGCCTCCGATCTTGGGGATCATGCCGCCCGCGATGATGCCGGCAGACTTGTAGCCCTCGATCTCGCTGACCTCCACCTCGGGGATGAGGGTGGTCTCGTCGTCCTTATCCCGGAGCAGGCCTGCGATGTCGGTCATGGAGACCAGCTTTTCGGCCTTGAGCGCGATGGCGATCTGGGCGGCGGCGGTGTCGGCGTTGACGTTGTAGGCGCGCCCCAGATCGTCCATGCCGACGGTGGCGATCACGGGGATGTAGCCGCTGTCCAGCAGGCTGGAGATCAGGGTGGTGTCCACATGGACGATCTCGCCCACATGACCCAGCTGGGGATCCAGCTCGGTGCAGCGGAGCATCTGGCCGTCCATGCCGCACAGACCCACGCCGCGGCCGCGCAGCTTGGCGACGAGGTCTTTGTTGACCTTGCCCGCCAGCACCTGCTGCACGATCTCCATGGTGGCGTCGTCGGTGACGCGCAGGCCGTTGGCAAAGTGGCTTTCCACACCGACCTTTTTCAGCATTTCGTTGATGGCCGGGCCGCCGCCGTGGACCAGCACCACCCGCACGCCCAGCAGGGTGAGGGTGACGAGGTCGTTCATGACGGCATTTTTCAGGTCTTCGTTGATCATGGCGTTGCCGCCGTATTTGATGACCATGGTCTTGCCATGGTATTTCTGGATGTAAGGGGTCGCCTCGGAAAACAGGCGGGCCATTTCTTCGTTTTTCATTGTTGCTCTCCCACCTTTAAGTCCGATAATCGCCGTTGATCTTGACATAGTCGTAGGTCAGGTCGCAGCCCCATGCCTTGGCCGAGGCGTCGCCGGTGCCCATATCGACCCTGACCAGCACATCGTGCTCGGCCAGAACCTTGGCGGCTTCGTCCTCGCTGTAGGGATGGTAAGCCGCGTTCTCACAGACATAGACCTCACCGGCTTTGCTGGACAGCCAGACGCACACCTTGTCGATGGAGAAATCACCGGGGGTGTAGCCGATGGCGCAGAGGATGCGGCCCCAGTTGGCATCCCGGCCAAAGACCGCCGCCTTGAACAGGTTGGAGCAGACGACGCTCCGGGAGACGGCACGGGCGGTCTTCAAGTCGGGCGCATGGGTGACTTCGCAGGTGATGAGGTGGGTCGCCCCTTCGCCGTCACCGGCGTGCTCGGCACACATATGCTCTGCAATGGCGGTCAACGCCGCCACAAACGCCTCGTAGTCGGCGTTTTCCTCGCAGATCTCGGGGTTTCCGGCCAGACCGGACGCCATCAGGATCAGGGTATCGTTGGTGGAGGTGTCGAGATCGACGCTCATCTGGTTATACGTTCCGGGAACCACCGTCTTCAGAGCCTTTTCCAGCAGAGCCGGAGACACGGCTGCATCGGTGGTGTAAAAGGCCAGCATGGTCGCCATGTTGGGGGCGATCATGCCGCTGCCCTTGCCGATGGCACCCACGGTGCAGGTCTTGCCGCCCAGCTCGAACTGGATGGCGTACTCCTTCTTGTGGGTGTCGGTGGTCATGATGGCGGTGGCTGCGTCCGCGCTGCCCTGCGCAGTCGCGGCCAGCTTTGCGGCGGCGGCCGGGATTCCCCGGGCAAACGGGTCGATGACCATGGGCTGGCCGATGACGCCGGTGGAAGCCGGCAGAACATCCTTGGCCGGGATGCCCAGCTCCTTGCCGACGATCTCACAGCACGCTTCTGCCAGTGCGACGCCGTTGGCGGCGCAGGTGTTGGCGTTGCCGCTGTTCACGACGATGGCCTGCGCATAGCCGTCGGTCAGGTGGGCACGGTCCACCTTGATGGGTGCGCCGCAGACCTTGTTGGTGGTGTAGACACCGGCCGCCGCACAGCGGACATCCGCCTTGATGAGGGCGAGGTCGTATTTCTCGGAATGATTGGCGCGGATGCCGCAATGGACGCCCGCCGCCGCAAAACCTTTCGGGGCGCAGATGCCTCCCGAAACTTCTGTATAACGCATCAAAAAATCCCCCTATGGCTTACTCTAATCCTTCTGTCTCCGGCAGCCCCAGCATCAGGTTCATGCACTGGACGGCGGCACCGGAAGAGCCTTTCCCCAGATTGTCGAACAGCGAGACCAGCATCATCTGGTCACCTGCTGCATTCACGGTCATGAACAGCTCCATCCGGTCGCTGCCGGACAGGGCGTTGGCGTACAGGCCGTTCTCGGGCAGCGGCTCGTTCAGGCCGTGGACCGAGACGGTCGCGCCGTCCTTGTAGTATGCGGCCAGCCCTGCGGCCACGGCCTCGGCGGTGGTGCCAGCCACCGTGAGGTCGAGCGGAACGAGCACCTGCATCCCAGAATAGTAGTCGCAGACCACCGGCACGAACATCGGCGTATGCGTCAGTCCGCTGATCTTCTGCATTTCGGGCAGGTGTTTGTGGGCAAGGGTCAGGCCGTAGCTCTTGGGCGCATCCAGCTTGCTGTGGTGCGGGCGGTCCGGGCTTTCGTAATCCGCGATCATCTTCTTGCCGCCGCCGCTGTAGCCGGAGATGCCGGTGCAGCTGAACGGATAATCCGCCGGAACCAGCCCCAGCTCGACCAGCGGCCGCGCAATGCTGATGAAGCCCGACGCATAGCAGCCGGGCACGGCCACGCGGTGCGAGCATTTGATCTTTTCTTTCTGGCCTTTCAGCTCCGGGAAACCGTAATCCCACGCCGGATCGGTGCGGAAGGCGGTGGAAGTGTCCAGAACGTTCACGTCCGGGCGGAGCAGCGGCATCACCTCTTTGGACGCCGCATCCGGCAGGCAGAGGAAGGCAAGGTCGGCCGAATTGATGACCTTTGCCCGCTCGTTTACATCTTTGCGGCCTTCTGCCGAGATGCTCAACAGCTCGATCCCGGGTCGTGCGGCCAGACGGTCTGCGATCCGCAGGCCGGTGGTGCCGGAAGATCCGTCAATGAACACTTTGACGCTCATGCGTTTTTCGCCTCCCACGCATTCAGCTGTGCCGCTGCCAGCGCGATCTGGTTCTTCACGCTTGCCTCGGACGGGCCGCCGTAGCTGGTGCGGCCTTCGCAGCACTTGACGAGGTCGATGGCCTCGTAAATGTCGTTTTCAAACAGGTCGCTGTAGCCCTTGAATGCGTCGAGCGACAGCTCTTCGAGGGTCTTGTCCTGTGCGATGCAGTCGGACACCATGCAGCCGGTCAGCTTGTAAGCATCCCGGAAGGGCATCCCTTTCTTGGTCAGATAGTCGGCGCAGTCGGTGGCATTGATGAAGCCCTTGGCGGCGGCGCGGCGCATATTGGCCGGCAGGGTCTTCATGGTATCCAGCATCGGGGTAATGGTCTTGAGGCACAGCTCGAGGGTATCCACCGCGTCGAAGATGGCCTCTTTGTCCTCCTGCATATCCTTGTTGTAGGCCAGCGGAATGCCCTTCATCATGACCAGTAGGGTGTTCAGATCGCCGTAGACCCGGCCGGTCTTGCCGCGGATCAGCTCGGTGACATCGGGGTTCTTCTTCTGGGGCATGATGGACGAGCCGGTGGTAAACGCATCGTCCAGCTCGATGAACTTGAACTCCCAGCTGCACCAGAGGATGATCTCTTCGCTCAGGCGGGAGAGGTGCATCATGCAGGTGGAAATGGCACCGGCCAGCTCGATGCAGAAATCCCGGTCGGACACGCCGTCCAGACTGTTGGGGCAGGGAGCCGCAAAGCCCAGCTTCTCGGCGGTGAACTGCCGATCCAGCGGGTAGGTGGTACCGGCCAGTGCGCCGCTTCCCAGCGGGCACTGGGCGTCCATGCGGGCGGTGGCGTCCTCGAAACGGGCGAGATCCCGCAGCAGCATCCAAGCATACGCCATCAGCGCGTGGCCGAAGGTGATGGGCTGGGCACGCTGCAGATGGGTGTAGCCGGGCATGACGGCGGCGGTGTTCTCGGCTGCCTTTTTGCAGATGACCTTGACCAGCTCGACGATATAGGCCTGCAGCGTATGGCTGTAATCCCGGAGGGTCAGGCGGATATCCAAGGCCACCTGATCGTTCCGGCTGCGGCCGGTGTGCAGCCGCTTTCCGGCGTCGCCGATCCGGGCGGTCAGGGTCTGCTCGACGAAGGTGTGGACGTCCTCGGCGTTGGGGTCGATCTCCAGCTTGCCGGAGGCCAGATCGTCGGCGATGGACGCCAGCCCGTTGAGGATATCCTCGCAGTCCTTCTCGGAGATGATGCCCTGCTTGGCGAGCATGGCGGCATGGACGCCGCTGCCCCGCATATCCTGTGCGATCATCCGCTGGTCGAAACGGATGGAAGAGTTGAAATCGTTGACGCGCGAATCGACCGCTTTGGAGAAACGGCCTTTCCAGAGTTGTTCTGCCATTGTTTTATCCTTTTTATCTTGATGTCATAAGCGGCTCGCCCTCTCCGTCATCGCTTGCGCGATGCCACCTCCCCCAAAGTGGGAGGCAAGGACTTCTCCGTCAGGCTTCTTGGCTCCCACTCTGGGGGAGCTGGCAATGCCGACAGGCATTGACTGAGAGGGTCATAAAACGGCAAAGCCGCCGCAGGGGAAAACGCTCCTGCGGCGGTGCCGCCGGCAACGAAGCCGGTTTGTGATAACCTCTGTGTGAAAGTGTAAAAACACACCGAGGGGGAGATGATAAAGCGTTAAATTACTTCACCTCAGGCCAGTTCTTGGACAGCTTTGCGCGCTCCTTGATGGACAGGCCGAACAGGTTGATGAAGCCGGCTGCGTCGGCCTGATTGTAATCCTCATCCTCGCCGAAGGAAGCGGTCTGCTCATCGTACAGGGTGTACGGAGAGGTGACACCGGCATTGATCATGTTGCCCTTGTAGAGCTTCAGCTTGACGTCGCCGGTGACGGTCTTTTCGAGGCTGTCGGCAAAGGCGTCCAGAGCCTCCCGCAGCGGGGTGAACCACTGGCCGTTGTAAACGATGTCGGCATACTTCTGCGCCAGCTGCTCCTTGAAGTGTGCGCTCTCCTTGTCCAGCGTGATGGTCTCCAGCACATTGATGGCCTTGTACAGGATGGCACCGCCCGGGGTCTCATAGACGCCGCGGCTCTTCATGCCGACCAGACGGTTCTCGACGATGTCCAGCAGGCCGATGCCGTTTTCGCCGCCGACCTTGTTCAGGTACTCGACCAGCTCGACTGCGCCCATCTCCTTGCCGTCCACTGCGGTGGGGATGCCCTTCTCGAAGTGGAGGGTGATGTAGGTCGGGGTGTCGGGAGCCTGCTCGGGGCTGACGCCCAGCTCGAGGAAGCCGGGCTTGTTGTACTGGGGCTCGTTTGCGGGGCTCTCCAGATCCAGACCCTCGTGGCTCAGGTGCCACAGGTTCTTATCCTTGGAGTAGTTGGTCTCACGGTTGATCTTCAGAGGGATGTGGTGTGCCTCTGCGTAGTCGATCTCTTCGTCACGGCTCTTGATATCCCACTCACGCCACGGAGCAATGATGGCCATATCGGGGCAGAAAGCCTTCAGGGTCAGCTCGAAACGGACCTGATCGTTGCCCTTGCCGGTGCAGCCGTGGCAGATGGCATCGGCACCTTCCTTGATGGCGATGTCGGCCAGAGCCTTGGCGATGCAGGGACGTGCGAAGCTGGTGCCCAGCAGATAGTCCTCATACTTTGCGCCGAACTTCAGGGTGGGGAAGATGTAGTTCTCCACAAAATCCTTCTTCAGGTCGAGGACGTACAGCTTGGATGCGCCGGTCGCCTTGGCCTTCTCTTCGAGGCCGTCCAGCTCGGTGCCCTGCCCCACATCACCGGAAACAGCGATGACTTCGCAGTTGTTGTAATTCTCTTTCAGCCAAGGAATGATGATGGAGGTATCCAGACCGCCGGAATACGCCAGAACGACTTTCTTGATGTTTTCCTTTTTCATGATGAATGCTCCTTTTTTATTTACACTTTTGTTTTTCTGCACCGGGCATCCCTCCCGGGCACTCGATTCATCGGTTTCGTATCACGCTTTTAATTATACGCGGCGCGGCTTTTCCGTCAATGCGGAAAACCGCCAAATCGAACCCGACTTTGACCGTCGATTTGGTTCACATTGCATATTTATGCAATATTAAGTAAATATATTCTTGTTATATGCAATCAAGCTGCATATATCCACGATTTCAGTCATTTCTTTCCGTACAAACAGAACAGCCGCTCCGGGCAAAGCAAAAACCGGAGCGGCTGTTCAGGCAGAGGATTGAGAATGCTGTAAAAGGAGGAGAAGGAACGGGACACCCGCTTGAAGGGCACGGGAGCCCCGATCGGGCAATGTTAAGCGAAGAAGGAGATGACCAGTGCGACGAGGAAGCCCACGCCGCCGACCAGCGTTTCCATGATGGTCCAGGTCTTGAGGGTGGTCTTTTCATCCATTCCCACAAGGCTCTTGACCAGCCAGAAGCCGGAGTCGTTGAAGTGCGAGCAGACGGTGGAGCCGCCTGCAATGGCAGCGGTGATGCAGGCCAGATACAGGGGGCTGAGCTCGCCGATGCCGGGCATGGCGGAGATGATGCCGGCGGCCATGGTCATGGCCACGGTGGAAGAACCGACCGAGATGCGGACCAGAGCGGCCACGATGAAGGCCACCAGAACCAGCGGCAGGCTGGCACTTGCCACGGCATTGCCGATGACGTCGCCCAGACCGGAGTTCTGCAGCATATAGCGCAGCACGCCGCCGCAGGCCGTGACCAGCAGGATCATGCCGGTGGGCTCGAGGGATTTGGTCATGATCTTTTCCAGCTGGGCGTTGCTATAGCCGTGGCGGGTGCCCAGCAGGTACATGGCAACGATGGTCGCCAGCAGCAGAGCCATGAACGGCTCACCGAGGAAAGCCAGAACCGGCTGGATGCCAGCCAGAGCGGGCACGACCTTGGCCACGGAGTTTGCGATGATGAGCACCAGCGGGATCAGGATGATGCCCACGATGGTGCCAAACTTGGGCAGCTTGCTCTCGTCGATGTCTTCCTGCTGCGCAATGTGCTCAGGCACAGCGATCATGTACTTTTTGCCGCAGATGGAACCCCAGATGGGGCCAGCCACGATCATGGCGAAGGTGCCGCAGAAGATGCCGATGAGGATGACCCAGCCCAGATCCACGCCCAGCATGGTGGCCACCAGCACGGGGCCCGGCGTGGGAGGAATGAAGGCGTGGCCGACGGCCAGACCTGCCAGCAGGGGGATGACATAGTACAGGACAGAACGCTTGGTGCGCTTTGCCAGCGAGAAGGCCAGCGGGATCAGGATGATCAGACCGGCATCGAAGAAGACCGGCATGGCCACGACGAGGCCGGTGATTCCCAGTGCCCATGCAGCCTTTTCGTCGCCGAATTTCCGCACCATGGTCACGGCCAGCGTCTGTGCGCCGCCGGATTCTTCGAGGATCGCACCAAACATGGAGCCGAGACCCACCAGAAGGGCGATGCCTTTCAAGGTATTGCCGATGCCTTCATTGACCGAGCCGACAATATCGGACAGGGGCATTCCGGCGACGAGGCCGATGGAGACCGCGCCGATCAGGATGGAGATCATGGCGTGGACTTTAAACTTGATGATGAGAACGAGCAACAGGATCAGACCTGCCACGGCCGCAAATACCAGCCGTACCGCATCGGGCGTTGCAACTGCTGTCATAAGATTTCCTCCGTTTTTTGATTTTTAGCTGCACTGACTCAAGCCGTCCGGCAAATGCGTGCCGGGCAGTTTCCTTTTTGTTGTTTTTACAGAGCAGTTTACTCCATGTATGCGCCCTTCATGGGGCTGACGGCGTGCTGCGAGTAGAGTTTGAGCAGACCGTGGGTGTACTTGGGAGCCTTGGGCTTCCAGTTGGCGCGGCGGTCGGCAAGGATCTGTTCCATCTCCTCGGGGGTCTTGGGCTCGCCCTTCACACCCACGATGGCCAGCTTGCGGCCCGGCACGTCGATCTGGATCAGGTCGTCGGGCTCCACCAGTGCGATGGGGCCGCCCACAGCAGCCTCCGGGCTGACATGGCCGATGACGGGGCCGCGGCTTGCGCCGGAGAAGCGGCCGTCGGTGATGAGGGCCACGCTGGAAGCCAGCTTCGGGTCGGCGCAGATGGCCTCGCCGGTGTAGAACATCTCGGGCATACCGCTGCCGCGGGGGCCCTCGTACCGGATGAAGATGGCGTCACCGGGCTTCACCTCGCCGTGCAGCACAGCGGAGATGCACTCCTCCTCGCTGTCGTAGGGCTTGGCGCGGAGGGTGGCTTCAAACATATTCTTGGGGCAGGCGGTGTGCTTGATGACACAGCCTTCCGGGGCAAGGTTGCCCTTGAGGATGGCAATGCTGCCGTCGGTGCCCTTGGCGTTGTCAAAGCTGTGGATGATGTCCTCGCGGCTGACCGGGCGGGCAAAACCGGCGGTCTTTTCGGCAAGGATCGCGTCGCAATGCTGGTAGAAGCCGTTCTTCTTCAGTTCTTCCAGATTTTCGCCCAGCGTCTTGCCGGTGACGGTCATCACGTCAAGGTGCAGCATCGACTTGATCTCCTCCATCACGCGGGGCACGCCGCCTGCATAGTAGAAGTACTGTGCGGGCCAATCGCCGGAAGGACGGATGTTCAGCAGGTAATGGGCACC
The DNA here is from genome assembly GCA_934533135.1 of uncultured Faecalibacterium sp. Lineage (GTDB taxonomy): Bacteria > Bacillota > Clostridia > Oscillospirales > Ruminococcaceae > Faecalibacterium. The sequence goes on along the minus strand of CAKTBG010000003.1, from coordinate 11,484 downwards.
GCGGTGCATCCGGTCAAAGGTGTCGGCGTCGATCTCGATGCCGAACTCATGGGCGATGGCGGGCAGGTGCATGGTGGCGTTGGTGGAGCCGGAGATGGCCGCATGAACCATGATGGCGTTTTCAAAGCTCTCCTTGGTCACGATGTCCTTGGCGGTGATGCCCTTCTTGACCAGCTCCATCAGCTGTGTGCCGGCATCGTAGGCAGCCTGCTTCAGCTCCGGGGCGGTGGCGGGCATCAGGGCGGTGCCCGGCAGCATCAGACCCAGTGCCTCGGCCATGATCTGCATGGTGGAGGCGGTGCCCATGAAGGAGCAGGCACCGCAGCTGGGGCAGGCGTTGTGCTTGTAGTAGTCCAGCTGGCTGTTGGGGATGACGCCGGTCTTTTCCCATGCGTCAAACTTGCCGATCTGCTCCAGGGTCAGCAGCTCGTTGATGGCGCAGGCGGGGTCGTTGACCACATACTCTTTCGGCAGGGTGTGGGCTTCCATGACGCCGCCGGTGACCACGATGGCGCTCATGTCCTTCAGGCGGCCGATGCTCATCAGCATGGCGGGCATGGACTTGTCGCAGCTGGCGATGAACACGCCGCCGTCGTAGACGCTGGCGTTGGCCTGTGCCTCCACCAGATTCACGATGGCGTCGCGGTGGGGCAGGGAATAGTTGATGCCGTCATGCCCCTGTGCGATGCCGTCGCACATATCGGTGGCAAAATAGCGGGCAGCCTTGCCGCCGTGCTCATTGACGGCCTGCACTGCCTCTTGGACGAACTGATCCAGATGGGCACTGCCGGGGTGGCTGTCGCCAAAGGTGCTTTCCACAAAGATCTGGGGCTTTCCAAGGTCCTCGACCTTCCAGCCCATACCCATCTTCAGCGGGTCGTTTTCGGGTGCCAGTGTGCGGACATTCTGGGAACGCAATTCCATATAAATCTCCTCCTGTATTCTCTCGATTTGGTTTGCTTTGCGCTGTCCTTTTTCTGTCGGACATCTTATGGCTTTATTGTAATTCCGCAGACGTCTTTTTGCAAGTCGTCCCCGATTCGTTCCACTTTATGTGCAAAAAATCTTGGATACATGAAGCGTTTCCACCAAATCGGCGGGAGTTTCCCCAACCTTTCTTCCAAAACCATCCTTTTTTGTAGAATCCGTTCCAAAAGTCATCAGACAACTTTGCCTGCAAAAAATCCCCCGCACCGCCCGGGGTGCAGGGGATGGATCACTTGACAAATTCCGCGATGCCGACCGAGCCGTCATCCGGGTCCTCGCCGTCGTAGAGTTTCTTGATGTAGGTGCGGTTGAAGTTCAGGTGCATCACCATGGCCGCCTTTGCCCCGATGGGGTCGTGCTTGGCAATGGCCTCCACGATCATCCGATGGGTCATGATGGTCTCGTCGATCAGCTTTTTGTGGGTGACATTGACGAACATCATCACGGCGGTGTCGATCACCGGGATCAGCTGCTCGACCACCGTATTCTTGCTGCTCTCCGCAATGCAGGTGTGGAAAGCGATGTCGTCCTCGATGTAGCGGTCGCCCGCGTGGATCTTGGTCTCCACCCGTTCACAGAGCCGCCGCAGCCGCTCGATGTCCTCGTCGGTGGCGTGCTGCGCCGCCATCTCCGCAATGCCCGGCTCCAGCAGAAGGCGGACATTCACCAGATCCATCGCCAGCCGGTTCTTGTCCTTGACCGAGCGCAGACCCAGCGGGTCGGACAGCCCCTTGGTGGTGGTCACGACATAGGTGCCGGAGCCCCGCCGCACCTCCAGAACGCCCTTGCTGGACAACAGCTTGACAGCCTCCCGGATGGTGCTACGCCCCACGCCGAACTTTTCGCCCAGCTCAAATTCGTTGGGGAGCTTGGCCCCCGGCTCAAGAGGCGTATCCAGAATATAGTGGTAAATCTGATCCTCGACCTGTTCGGCCAGAAGCTTGTTCTTCAAATGTGCAAATTCGCTCATCCGCTTTTCCCCCGCTCTGCATGGTTCGTTCCTTTCTATTATAAGACGGGATCCCCGCCGACGCAACCGGTACGACTGTAACGAAAGCGGCTTTGTTTACGGCACTGCGCACCGCCGCCCTGTTCGAGCCCCTTCCATCGTGCAGACAAAAAAGAAAAACCAGAACACGAATGTGTTCTGGTTTTTCTTGGTGCGATGGAAGGGACTCGAACCCCCGGCCTACTGATTCGTAGCGCACGCCGGGCGATTCCCTCAATTTTTGGAAGTTACGTTTTAACGCCATTTCTTTGCGGTACATCGCAGGTTTTGAGTTCCGAGTTTCTGCACCCTTTGTCCGATTTTGCAACGATTTGCACCCTTTGCACGTTTTGAAACCGTGCAAAAACCGTGCAGAAACCGTGCACTTACTCCCGGACAAATGAAAAACCACTTCATCCGACAACGACTTGACGGCATTGGTTCGAGTGACCGCACACCAAAAATCAAGTCTTGGAGGATACGACTATGACGAAATTGCTTTCCTGCCGCTACAACATGGACACCAACCGGGTGGAGGCCCGGTTTGAGGATGGCACCATCCTTGCCATCGACTGCATCGCCGTGGAGGACGAGTACGGCAACACCCCGGCGCAGCGGGCAGAGCTGGACTGGCTGCTCTACAATAAGCCCTTGGAGTATGCGCAAATGGTACTGAGAGGGGAGATGGGGCATTATCTTTCCCTTGGCTGTGACCACGGTAGGTTGGAAGATTGAGCCACAGAAAACGCGCGGCAAAAATGCTAATCGCGCGGCGCGCGTTTTTATCACAGGAATCCTTTCAGGTCACATTGCACGCGTGCATTCCAGCGTGCGATTTCACTTTTCCAAAATTCAATCGTATTACAGTTTATTTTTGCAGTTTTTCGCTTTTGCATCGAACTTTTCCACAGATAAAGAATGCACGCCCGTACGATTTTGGTTCGCAGTTTATTCGCGGTCAGCTGGATTTATTCTCGCTTCGTTCGCGCGATTGCGCGTTTTCAGCGCAAATTCAGCGTAAACCATGCCAAGTCAGCGTATTTTCAGCGTAAATCCCGGAAAGTCAGCGTAAATAGACACCTATCATATAAATGATGCCCACCCACTGTGGCTTTTCCACAGATGGGCGGGCATTCTGCGTTTTCAGATCGACTGAAACCCCTTGCCGATGATCTCGCTGGAGTTGACGATGGTCAAAAAGGCTTCCGGGTCCTCCCGACGCAGGAAGTCCCGCAGCAGCCCTGCCTGCCGCCGGGTCAGTGCTACCATGATCATGGTGCGGTGCTCGCCGGTATACACGCCGGTGGCGTCCTGCTGGGTCGCCGTGCGTCCCAGTGTTTCCGTGACGAAACGCCGGATGGGCTCCGGCCTTGAGGTGATGACCGTACACACCTTACGGAGGTTCAGGCTCTCGATGGCGGTGTCCACGATGGTGCTGCGCCCGATAAGCCCCAGCACGCAGTACATCCCGGTCTGCGGGCCGTAGAGGTAAGCCGCAAACAGCACCGTGCCGATATCGCTGAGCAGCAGCGCCCTGCCGATCTCTACCTTGGTATATTTGTGCAGGATCATAGCCACGATCTCGGTGCCGCCGGTGGATGCCCCGATATTGAACACGATGCCGCTGGCAATGGCAGGCAGCGCCACCGCAAAAAACAATTCCAGCAGCGTGTCATCCGTCAAAGGCTGGGACAGGGGAAACAGCTTTTCGCACACACTGGAATAAAAGCTGAGCATAAAGGAAGAATACAGCGTCCACCCCATGGTCTTTATGCCCAGAAATGCGCAGCCCAGCACATCCAGCACCGCATTGGTGATCCACATAAAGGTGCTGACGCTCAAACTGGGGAAGCAGGTGGCCAGCACGACGGAAAGACCGGTGGTTCCGCCGAATACAAAGTGGTTGGGGGCGCAGTAAAAGTTCAGTGCTACTGCATAGATGACGAGTCCCAGATTCAGCAGCAGAAAAAAGCGTGCGCCACTCCACAGCTGTGCCGGGGTCAGGTTTTTGCGCAGGCCGTTCTTGATCGCTTCCATCTCAGTCCAGATGCTCCTTTACATCCATCAGCCGGGTGATGATGCAGTCTGCGGCGGACTGATCCAGCGGCTCGCCGTGGCGGGGCTTCAGTGCCAGCACCTTCAGGCCTGCCGCCTTTGCGGAGGCGATGCCCGTGGGAGAATCCTCCACCGCAATGGCCTTGTCTGCCGTCAGCCCCAGTGCCTTCAGTGCCTTGAGATAGATGTCCGGCGCAGGCTTATGGGCGGCGCAGTCCTCGCCGCTGAAGGCGAAATCCACCATCGCTTTCAGCCCGCCCTCCGTGAGCATCTTCATGATATCCGGCGCTGCGCTGGAGGACGCCACCGCCACCTTCAGCCCCCGGCTGCGCAGCGCATTCATCAGCGGCTCTGCCTGCGGGTCGGTAAGCTTGCCGTAGGGGGTGGGGCGAGCCTTGCGGTACTCCCGGTAAGCCATCAGCATCTCCTGACGGCGCACAGGGTCGTTGGGGACAATGGCTTCCCAGATGGCTTTTTCGTTGGAGCCAATGAAGTTGCCCTCCGGGATGGGGATGCCGTTTTCCAGCAGAAAGTTTTTACGGCGGTTCTCGTAGTAGTATTCCGTATCCGCCAGCACCCCATCCATATCAAAAATCACTGCTTCAATCATTCTTCATTTTCCTCTTCATCAAAAAAGGGGAGGGGCAAGCCCCTCCCCCCCAAGCATGGGTCTATTGATCCCGGATGACCGCTTAGTACTCCAGCTTCCACATATAGCGGCGCAGGGTCAGCGGATGCTGACGGACGTAAGACAGCTCCTCAGCATAGACGCGGAACACAGCGGTGTGCATCAGCGGGTTGAAGTAGGTGATGACGCTGCTATCCACAGCATTGCCCAGACCGTAGTCCTTTGCATCCACAACAGTGGTCAGAGCATCGAAGCGGTGCAGGAAGGTCAGTGCACGGGCATCCACGGGACGGGTCTTGCCGTCGTTCATCAGCAGGATGAAGGGCACGTCCTTGTCCACGATCTCGAAGGGGCCGTGGAAGAACTCGCCGCTGTGGAAGGAGCCGGAGTTGACCCACTGCATCTCCATCATCAGGCAGATGGAGGTGGAGTAAGCGACCTCCATGGAAGCGCCGCTGGACATGACGTAGACGACGGGAGCGTCCTTGTACTTCTCAGCGAACTCCTTGGCAGACTTGCGGGCGGAGTTGGCAGCGTTCTCGGCAGCCTCGAACACGTTGGTCAGGCCCTCGATCATCTTGTCGTACTTGTCAAAGCCCTCCACCTGCTGCAGGATCTCCACAGCCAGTGCCAGAACGTAGCCCATCTTTTCCAGCTTGGCGGCGTAGTTTGCCTCAAAGCCGTGAACGATGGTGTAGTCAGCTTCCTTGGTCAGGGCAGAACCGGCAGCGTGGGTAACGCTGACAACGGTTGCACCGGCGGCCTTTGCCACGCTGTTGGCCTTGACGGTCTCAGGGGTGCTGCCGCCCAGAGAAGCGGTGATGACCACGGTGGTGTCACCCAGCCAATCGGGGGTATCGTAGTTGAACTCGTTGGCGGTGTAGTGTGCTACACGCAGCTTCTTGCTGCAGTTTGCCAGGAAGTACTTTGCGGGGTACAACTCTGCCTTGGAAGCGCCGCAGCCAACAAAGGCCACGTTCTCCACGTTGTGCTTTGCCACGATGTCTGCCACGATGGACTTGACGTTTGCCAGATCAATGTTATACATAATGCAATCCTCCAAATTATTTTCCTATTGTTCTGATGAATCACAAATTACAGGCGTACGGATATCTATGTAAGCCGGAAATCCGGTTACACCAACAGACCAAGGGCGTTGATAGCAACACCGCCCACGATGCAGATGACCAGCAGCCAGCCGGTCTTGACCTTTTTGCGGATCAGGGTGTACATCAGCATCACGATGCCAAGGTTCAGAAGATTCGGCAGAATGCTGTTCAGCACATCCTGCAGCACCAGACCGGTGCTTGCGAAGGTGATGGGGGTGGTCAGACCCACCATACTTGCCACCATGGCACCAATGACCATCAGGCCTACGATGCCGCAGACGTACATCAGCTTGTCCATCATGCCGCCGTTGAGCTTGGTCAGGTACTTGCTGCCCATGGTATAGCCCAGCTTACCGGCAAACCATGTGACCAGCACAGCGGGGACGATGGAGAGGATCATGGCCAGAATGGGGCCCAGAACGTTACCCTGCTGTGCCAGAGAGATGCCCAGACCAAAAGCGATCAGGCGGACAGTGCCCTGGAAGAAGGAGTCGCCCACACCGGACAGGGGACCCATCAGCGAGGTCTTGACGGCGTTGATGGTCTCCGGGTTGAAGTTTTCACGGTCGGCGGCGTACTGCTCCTCCATGGAAGCAGCCAGACCCAGCGTAAAGGCACTGGTCTGCGGGGTGCAGTTGTAGAACGCCATCTCGCGCTCGTAGGCTTCCTTTTTGTGCGCCAGCTGTTCAGGATCGCTCTCATCGGGGTACAGCTCGTTCAGCGTGGGAGCGATGCCGTACAAAAAGCCCATGTTCATCTGACGTTCGTAGTTCCAGGAGGCCTGAATGTTCAGGGAGCGCCACATGAACTGGAAGTATTTCTTGAAGTCGCTGCGCTTTGCAGTCTTGGTTGCGTTGCTCATTTCAGCTTCCTCCTATCAAAGATCATCGTCGTCTTCCAGCGGGTCGTAGTCCGGGTTGGCAGCAGCTGCACCGGCTGCGGCTGCGGCGGGTGCGCCCTTGCCATACTTCAGACCGGTCAGGATCACAGCCAGAATTGCGGCGAAGATCGCCACAGCGGTGACGTCCAGACCCAGGTAACCCACAAAGAAGAAGCCCAGCAGGAAGTAAACGGTCAGATCGCGGTTGAGCATGGTGGACAGCAGCAGGGCAATACCGTAAGCGGTAAGGAACTTACTGCCGAGGTTCAGGCCATCGGTCAGCCATGCGGGGATAAAGGCCACGATCTTCTGCACCAGATCAGTGCCGAAGTAGACGGACAGGAAGATGGGGATGAAGTACATCAGGCTGTACAGCACCGTGCCCCAGACGATGTGCATACTCCATGCCTTGCGGAACTTGCCTTCCTGAATGGCACGGTCGGCAACGTGGGTCAGGTTGGACAGGATGGTGCGCATCACTACGCCCAGCATCTGACCCAGAACAGCGATGGGGATGGCCAGTGCCAGAGCAGTCTCGGCAGAAGCATCGGTCAGGATGGCAAAGGCTGCGCAGATGATGGCAGCCATGTTCATATCCGGGGGTTGTGCAGCGCCGATGTTCACGATGCCAAGGCTCATCAGCTCAATGGATGCGCCAAGGGTCAGGCCGGTCTGCAGATCACCCAGCAGCGCACCGACGATGGTGCAGGTGATGAGCGGACGCTCGAAGTTCATGCGGCCCAGAATGCGCGAGTCCAGAATGCAGAACACGCCAACCAGACCCAGAAGCAGTGCGGTAACAAACATGGGTCAATTCCTCCTTCTTATCTCCTTACGATCAGATGTGATCGATGGGTACTACCTTAAAGGTGGGGGTCTGCTGGCTGTAGATCTTAATGCCCATATCCAGCAGCTTCTGGGTGTCGGCCTGTTCCTCCGGGGTCAGGAACACCGACTGATCAAAAGCCTTGGAGCCGGGTTTGTTGGCCACAGCACCGTAGTTGATTTCCTTGATCTTGGGGTATGCCTGGCAGAACTTGAGCAGGGCAGCGGTGTTGCCGAAGATCATCATGATCTTCTCGTCCAGCTGCTCCACCTTGGGCATCTTGGCGATGGTCTTGTCCACCGTGAAGATGTTCACCCGGACACCGGCCGGCTTGCTCAGCAGCAGGGCGGACTTTTTCATCTCGTCGTTGGCGGCGTCATCGTCCACCACGATGATGCGCTGTGCGCCCACATGGCCGGTCCACGAGAATACCACCTGACCGTGCAGCAGACGGTAATCCAGACGTACGAATTTGATCATAGGTCATCCTCCTCATCTTGGGCTGCGTTTTTCAGCAGCAGGTTGCAATCAATGATCTGCGCCTTGGCATCTGCAATGCACTCGGCCAGTTCGTCCTGTGTCAGGGCTTCGTCGTTGGAAGCAAGGGTCAGCACCAGAGAAGCGTTCATGCCGCAGATCAGGTGCACAGCCGGATACTCCGGCAGCAGGGTCAGCATCTCGTTGTTCACGCTGCCGCCCATCACATCGGTCACGATGTACACAGCATCCTCTGCTGCAAAGCCATCCAGCAGCCGGCGCGCCGCTGCTGCGATAGGCTCGGTCTCGTCCCGTAGGGTAGCAAGTGCATAAAGGTTCGGCATCTCACCAAGGATCATCTGCACGGTGTCTTTCATCCCGGCGGACAGCCCTCCGTGCGAAGCAAGAATGATTCGGTTCATACGCATCCACGACCTTTCTTGTGTTTCCTTCATCTCTTCGGCGTCTGTGTCGTCTCACTCGTTATAGACGTCATAATCGTCATGTACATAGTACCACATTTCACGCAGACGTCAAGAGTTTTTTCAAAAAAATCTTCACTTTGTTAAAGTGCACAAAGCATTTCCTCCGTATTTTTGCACTTTTACCAACAATTCTCCTTAGAACGACAAAAAGAGCGTCTTTTCTGAGTAGAAAAGACGCTCTTGGGGGACAGGATACTGCCCTTAAAACTCGAACATATAACGGCTTCCAATGTAATACTGCCGTCCGATGCACAGCGGGTGGTCATATTGGTCATGGAAGTAGGCGTTCAGATACAGCAGCGGTTCGCCCAGCGAAAGGTTGAGCAGCTGTGCCTGTTCCGCCGAAGCCCGTACCGCCTCAATGCGCTGGCAGGAGGTCGTTGCAGGGCGCAGCCCGGAGATGTGCTCAATGGTGTCAAACATGGAAACATCATTCAGGTTCTCGCTCATCAGACTCTTGTAGGGCTCGTAGGGCAGGAACAGATTTTCCAGAAAGACCGGCTGACCATCGGCGGTACGCAGACGCTGGACATAAATGAGCAGCGCATCCGGGCCTACATGGAAGAATGCTTCTTCATCTTTTCGCACCGGCACGATCTGACGGTTCAGCAGCCGCGCACCCGGCACCATACCATATTCCTTGCAGGTGTCTGTAAAACTAGAAGTACCTCTGCCGCTGGAAAACTTGCGGTGGATGCGGGGCTTGCTGACAAAGGTGCCACGCCCCTGCATTTTGACCAGATACCCTTCGGCGCACAGCTCTTCCACCGCACGGCGTACCGTGATGCGGCTGACCGAGTACTCCGCGCTCAGTTCCGGCTCCGGGGGGATCTTCTCGTTGGTTTTGTATTTGCCGCTCTCGATCGCGGCACGGATGTCATCCTTAACCTGCTGGTAAAGCGGGACGACAGCACTATCATTGATCGCCATGAAATACCTCACCCTCAAATTGAGTATATCGTTATAAACATTATATTCATCTTATGGCTATGATAGTGCATATTCTGCGAATTGTCAAGTAAAACTTGCGGTTCATTTTTTGTGCGAGATGACGGACGTGCCGCGCTGCGCAGGGCACCCCATTTTCCAGTGCCCTGCCGGGAAGAATCCAAAGAGCGGCGGAACGCTCGTTGGCACACGACTTTGCTTGCAAAGTCTAGTGTGTTACACCTTGGTTCCGGCTGACGCGGAAAAGGGGCTGCGAGCAAATGCGGCAAGCACCTGTTCTGCGGCAGAAGGATGCGCGGATGGGCATGGCAGCTAACGGTCTCTGCCCACCCAGCGCAGGCTTGCAGAGGAACCAATGGTGTACGTTCTCCTTCCTGCCGCAGCAGCGTTTTTCCCATAAGGCGCAGGGCAAATGATCAGCGTCTGTGCTTACCCCGCATCCCTGCCTTTGTGCGGTGCTTCAACATAGAGGATTTGTTGAACACCCGCAGCAGGGTCATCTGTTCTTCTTTCGTCAGTTTGGAATAGTCGATACCAATCTGTCCCATCAGGACATTCATCTTCTTTTCCAACGGAGAACCTTCAAACTTCTGTGCATTTTCAAGCTGCTTCCTCGCTTGCTCGATCGCTGCGCCGTCCGATGTAGTCTTATCGGTCCCATGTGCCGCTTTGATCTGCTTCAGGATCGCCGCCAGCTCATCATAGAGGATCCGCCCGAAATATTCATCCTCGTTGATTTGCGCCGCCTTCAGCGTCCGCATGGTCAGGTCCTCTGTATCGGCATGGTATCGCTTTTCCAGTTCCTGTCTGGTGGCTTCTACCATGGCATTCATGTCCCGGATGCGGTCACTGACCAGCCCGTCCACACAGATCTCAAGGTCGGTCATCCACCGGGAAAAATCGGGATGTTCCAGAAGTTCGCACAGAAGCCGATGATTGAATTTTCCATTCCTTAATACGTCCACTGCGCCATCGCTCAGATGCAAGTCCGAAAGGACTGCATCTGGGCGTTTTTTGTTTTCCGTCACACCCAGCAGGTAGTCGGTGGTCACGCCATAGAACTCAGCCAGCGTTGTCACGGCGTAAATGCTGAGGTCGGTCACATCGTCGCTCTCATATTTCGACAGTGCCGATTTGGACAGACCCGTCTGCTCTGCCAGCGTTTCCAACTTCAGATCCCGCTCCACACGCAGGTCTTTGAGCCGTTCTCCCAGTGTCAGCTTGATGTTCATGGTCGCACCTCCGATGTTTTTTGCACAGTATACCACTTCCGGCAGTTCCTGTCCATAAGCGTGGAATTTTGCAGATTCTGCACCTGTTTTCCGACATTATGGATATACGGCACAGCGGCCATTGAGGTGCTATCCTATAGACAGAAAGAAAACATATAACTCCCCAGCAGCGAACATATTAAGGGCTTCCCGCGAAAGCCCTCTGAAATATCTTTCATAACAGGACCTTGACAACAGAATGACCGTCCGAACTGCCCAGACCGCCAAGACCTCCCATCGGGGGAGCGAGCGCCCTGCATGGGGCCGACACAGAGTCCAAAAAGATTTCCTGTCGGGAGGCAGCAAGGGAGACCGGCTTTGAACGTGGCAGGGATCAAATTGATCCGTGCCAGAGCCTTTGACCAAAGGAGAAATTTTGAGTTTATACCAAAAGATCAAGTCCGCCATCACCGTTCGGCAGGTGGGAGAGATGTACGGCATGGAACCCGACCGCCATGGCATGGTGTGCTGTCCCTTCCATTCCGACAGCGACCCCAGCATGAAGCTGAACGACACCTATTATTATTGCTTTGGCTGTGGAGCCAACGGAGATGCCATCGACCTCACCGCCAAGCTGTTCGACCTGAACCCCCGGCAAGCCGCCGAGAAGCTCGCAAGTGACTTCGGGCTTGACCCGGACAAGCCGCCCGCCAATGCCATCGCCCTGCCGCCGCCCAAGCGCGGCCTGACGGACGAGCAGTGGGCAGACATCGCCTACTGCCTGCGGGTGCTGACCGATTATCTTGACCTGCTGCACGACTGGCAGGAGCGCTACAAGCCCGCCACCCCGGAGGAGCCGCATGACCCACGGTTTGAAGAAGCCCTCCACA
>CAKTBG010000002.1 GCA_934533135.1 uncultured Faecalibacterium sp. | reverse complement strand
GCCACCGGACAACAGGAAAGGAGTATCTCATGGCCAAAACTGCCGACACCATTGCCATCTATTCCCGCAAGTCCCGCATTTTTGACCTCTACGAGCAGTACGATTCCATGACCGAGACCGAACTGCTGCGGCAGGGCATCAGTCAAAACCACCGGCTGAGCCGGTGGCTTGAGTAAGCCCTAGAAGGGCACCTTACTGGCAAAGCCCCTTAAGGGGCCACGAGCAAGCATCTTTCATCTGCATTACCTGCCCTACCGCTCTAACGAGCTATGTTGCAAAGTGCATCTTCTAAGATGACAATTTCTCTGTCATCTCGCTTCGCTTGAATCTTATAGCTAAAGCATTTTCTACTCCACCAGCAGAGCTGGTGGTTGTCGCTCGCTCAAGCTACCCAAAACAAAAACCGGGCGTTCGTTCACCCGGTTTTCCATCAAGTCTATTTTGCAGAATCCTGTCTACCTTCTTGCAGACAAGGACGCCTATCCGTATTTTGCGGACAACAAAGCGGCGCGGTGCGCCCCGGAGCCCGATTTTGACGGTGTTCCTGCCTGACGTCAGGAAAAAGGGCAAGCCCTCCTTCATAAATTACAGTAACCGTTTCTGTTGCTTTGGGGAGGGGTCGGTATGTTTTTATCGCTTTTGCAATTTTTTGCCACAAAATTTCTGTATCTCGCGCTCCATCTGGATTCCGGAAGCTTTCCGCGGCCGCTGACCCCAAAGGACGAGATCGAAACCTTTGCCGCACTGCGGGGCGGCGACCCGGCCGCGCGAGAAAAGCTCATCCGGCACAACCTGCGGCTGGTGGCTCATATCACCAAAAAATACTATGCCCAGCCCGGCGATCAGGAAGACCTGATCTCCATCGGTACCATCGGCCTGATGAAAGCCGTGGACACCTTCGACACTTCCCGCCGGGCACGCTTCTCCACCTATGCCAGCCGGTGCATCGAAAACGAGCTCCGGATGCACTTCCGGCGGAACCGGAAGAACAGCGGAACCGTCTCCCTGCAGGAGACGCTGGAATCCGGGAAGGACGACACCGCACTGACCCTAGCGGACGTATTGCAGGATCGCTTTTGCATGGAGGAGAACTGCGAAAAGCAGGATGAGTCTGCCCGGCTGCGGCGGCTCATCGAAGGGCTGCCGGCACGGGAGCGGAAACTCATCCTGCTTCGGTATGGGCTGGCTGGCCAGCCGCCGCTGACCCAGCTGGAAACGGCACGTCTGCTTCAGATCAGCCGCAGCTACGTTTCCCGCCTCGAGACACACGCGCTGGAGCAGTTGAAGGCCGGCTGGGAACAGGCCGGGTAAGCCGGATGTTTACCGCTTTGCCCAGAAGTGTTCCAGCTCTGCTTGCAGTGCCTCCGCTCGGCGCAGAACGCGCAGGTGTGCCCAGTGCTTCGGGAAGAGGCGGGCGTACTCGCTGCGGGTAAAACGGTCGTCCAGCAAGAGCACCACGCCCCGGTCATCCTGCGTCCGGATGACCCGGCCGGCGGCCTGCAGCACCTTGTTCATGCCCGGGTAGCGGTAGGCATACTCGAAACCGGTGCCCGACGATGCGTCGTAATACCGTTTCAGGATCTCCTGCCGCGGGTTGACCTGCGGCAGACCGACCCCTACGATGGCACAGCCGATCAGCCGGTCGCCCGTCAGATCCACACCCTCGCCAAAGATCCCGCCCATCACGCCGAACCCCAGCAGCGTTTTTGTGGGGTTCGGCGTAAATTTTGCCAAAAATGCCGTGCGTGCTGCGTCGTCAAGGCCGCTCTCCTGCACCAGCGTCTCGATCTCCGGGTAGCGGGTCGAGAGATCCGCCCAGACCTGTTTCAGATAGGCATAGCTCGGGAAAAACGCCAGATAGTTTCCCACTTTGCCGCGTGCCAGCACCGCCAGTGCATCGGAGATCGCCGAGACGCTGGCTTCCCGATCCCGATAGCGGGTCGAGACCGGCAGGCAGTAGAGACCGAGATTTTCAGGCGGGAAAGGGCTTTCCAGTGCCACGGCCCGGGCATCCGGGCAGCCCAGCACATTCCGGTAATAGCCCGGCGGGGTCAGGGTCGCGCTGAACAGGGCTGCCGCCCTGCCGCAGGCAAGGCTTGCATCCACGAAGGGCGATGGGTCAAGGCAGAGGATGGCCAGTTCCAGCTCACTGCCAGAAGCGGTCAGCTGGGTCACGAAATGGGCGTCGTACCGCTCGGCGGCGCGGGTGATGTCCTGCACCGCAAAATACAATTCCAGAAGCTGGCTGTGTGCCGGGTCGTCCGGATTGTCCTCAAGCCACGCCTGCAAAGGAGCCTGCACCGCCCCCAGCGGCTTGCGCAGTGCGTCCGGCAGCTCCCGGAAAAAGACCGTTCCGTTCTCGGCAAAGAGCGGTTCCGGCAGAGCGATCTCCTCCTGCGCAGCGGTCTCGTCCAACAGACTGGTCTGTTCGGCCTCTGCCGCTTCGGAGGCCGCCGGAAGCACTCTGCTCCGGCGGGGTGCAAGCTTTGCCACCGCCCGCCGCGCCGCGAGAAAGGCTTTGTCCGCCTTGGTCAGAGCTGTTTTCAGGCTGCTTTTGCCCCGGCCCAGTGCCCGTTTTGCTTCGGTGAGGCTGCTCTTCTGGAAAGACGCCGAGTACATCGCCCGCGCCCGGTCGGGCAGGTTGTGTGCCTCGTCGATGAGGAACAGCCACTCCCCCGCCCCGTCAAAGAACCGCCGCAGATGCACCACCGGGTCGAAGAGATAGTTGTAATCCCCGATGATCAGATCGCACCATTCGCTCAGATCCAGCCCCAGCTCAAAGGGGCAGACCCGGAAGCGTTTTGCCGCGTCGGTCAGGGTCTGCCGGGAAAAACTTCCGTCTCCATCCAGCAGGGCGGCCAGCGCGTCTTTCACCCGGTCATAATAGCCCTTGGCATAGGGGCAGGCTTCCGGCAGGCAGGCGGGGTGCCCCTCCTCGTCTTTGCAGAGGCAGGCTTTTTCTTTGGCCGTCAGAGTCACGCTGCGGAGTGCAAGCCCCGGCGATGCGGCACGCAGGCGAGCCACCGCATCTTCGGCGGCAGCCTGCGTTGTGTTGCGGGCGGTGAGGTAGAACAGCTTTTCTCCGTTTCCTGCACCGATGGCTTTCAACGCCGGAAAAACCGCGCTCATGGTCTTGCCGATGCCGGTGGGTGCCTGACAGAACAGGCGGGTTCCGCCCTTGTGTTCCGGGTTCTTTCCGGCGGCGCAGGCACGGTAAATTTCCCCCGCCAGTGCCCGTTGGCCGGGGCGGTAGGCCGGAAACGGAAATGGCAGCGTCGTCAGGCTCTGGTTCCGCCGGGTGTTCCAGTCCAGCTGCCGCCGCGCCCACGGCGTATAGCGATGCAGCAGATCCAGGAAAAAGGCTTCCAGCTCCGTGTACGAAAACACGCGGGTAAACCGCACGATCTCGTCGGTATTGATCTGGTAATAGGTCAGCCGGACGGCCAGCCGCTCCAGCCCCTTCTGCTGGCCGTAGATCGCCGCATAAAGCATCCCCTGCGCCCAGTGGCAGGGGTTCCCGTCCTCGGTGATCTCCTGCGTCGGGAGGGCAGTCGTTTTGATCTCGTCGAGGGTCACGGTGCCGTCTTCTGCCGTAAAAATGCCGTCGGCACGTCCTTCGATGGTGTAGGCGATGCCGTCCACCGTCCGCTCCGCCGAAAGTGGAACTTCGGCCTGATAGCCCTCGCCTGCCGCCTTCTGGAGCCTGCGGTGGATCCGCGCACCCTCGTTGGCGCGGTCGAACCCGGTAAACCGGCTGTCGATGCTGCCGGTACGAAGCAGAAATTCCACCAACTGGCGGATCGGCAGACAGAGCTTCGGCATCGTTTTCCCCTCCCGGATCGTTTTGTGTGCGGTGTTACTGCGACAATCCCAGCATCTTCTCACATTCCCGCGCAGCCTGCTCCACCTGTGCAAAGTCCACAGCGGCGCGGTAATAGGTTTCCAGTTCGTCGTGGCAGCTCTTGGCCTGCGCCATCAGCGCGGCCGCCTGTTCCAAAAGTTCAGCGGCGGCACGCTCGTTGAACCGAAGCCGGGCACGGTAGCCCGACAGATTTTCCCGATCCACAAACCGGGTACACCGCACCGCCTGCACCCCCGGGATCCGCACCGGATGCCAGCGGTTGTCGGTGAGGAAGGCCAGCCGAAGAGCCGGGATAAAGAGATGGTCGATCTTATCCTCCGGGTGCATGGCACAGGGGCAGGTGATGATGTGATAGCCCCGGGCCAGTGCTTCGGCGCGGATCAGCTCGAGCAGCAGCCGGGATACCGCCCCCGGATCGTCGTGAAAGACCACCGTGCGGTCGGCCAAAGCCTCGATCGTATTTTGATAGAACACGATCCCTTTGGGGGTGATGGCCGAAAGCAGGCGCAGCTCCTCGCTGGGGGTTCCCTCCGTGCGGGGCAGCAGCCGGGTGCAGAGCCGTTTGACGTAGCGGCGCACTTTCTCGAAGTTTGTGCTGCAAGCCTCGGCGCGGCGGCTGTCCAGCAGCAGACTCCCCGCCGAGGCCACGTACCGGGATGCCCGGCTGCGGAGGACCGCATTCTGCCGGAACAGCTCTTTCACCGCATCCCGGTGGGGGTGGATCGTCTCTGTATGGATGGTGTGGTACAGGCTGACCACCACCTCGTCGGCTCCCGGGGCGTCCGGCTCCACCACATGGGGCGCGGTGGCATCCACGATGGCCGCCTTCTGCCCGCAGAAGATCACGCCGTCCAAACTGTCCGGGTCGGAAGCGCAATGGATGCGCTGGATGGCTTCGCCTTTGGATTCAGCGCAGCGTGCCAGCTGCTTCATCAGAGTCGATTTTCCGCAGCCCGGCCCGCTTTTGATGAGGTACATCCGGAGATCCGGCTCGTTCCGCAATGCTTCAAAATACCCTTTGAACCCCGCAGGCGTCGTTGCCCCCAAAAAGAAATCACAGGATCTGTATTCCATATCAAAACACCTCGCTTTTGCTTCAACGTATGCAAAAACGCGGAGAGATGATACTATAGCAGTTTGCGTTTTTAATGCACAAGCAACATCCGCAAACTGCATATCGCAAATATGCCGTTTCGATAGGCACTATTTTTGAAAATTGCGATAAACTTGGCTCTCCCTCTGGGCGAGCGGAGCGAGACTGAGAGGGCAAGCCCTCAATAAGTCCTCACGCAGACCTCTTCGATCTTACTTCGCAGTGCCACAAAATCCGCGAAAGCCTCGGGTTTGTTCTGGGGCTGGCGGAGCAGAGCCGCCGGATGGAAGGTACCCATAAAGAGAACGCCGTTCTTTTCGAGAAAGACGCCATGCTCTTTTGTCACCGAAAAATCCGCCCGGATCATCCGCTGGGCAGCGATGCGGCCCAGACAGACCACGATCTTGGGCTGCAGCAGGCGGAACTGCTCCCGCAGCCACGGCATACAGGCTTCGCTCTCAGCCGGCAGCGGGTCGCGGTTCTGCGGCGGACGGCATTTGACAATGTTGGCGATGTAACAGTTCTTCGCCCGGTCAAGGTCGATGGCAAAGAGGTATTTGTCCAGCAGCTGGCCGCTCCGCCCCACAAAGGGCAGGCCCTGCTCATCCTCGCTCTGCCCCGGGCCTTCGCCCACAAACAGCACTTCGGCATCTGCAACGCCCTGCCCGAACACCACATGGGTGCGCGTCTCATGCAGCGGGCAGCGGGTGCAGGCCAGACACTCGGTGCGCAGTGTTTCCAAGTCCATCACTTCGTTAATCCTCTCACAAATAAAATGACAAATTCTTCACAATCGTGCGAATGGTTTCTCTGGATAAAATATACCACAAAATTGCGGATTTGTCTTGAAGTTTTCCAACTCTGTGCTAGAATAAAAAGGAAGGGCACATCTGTGGTGCCCGGGAATAATTGCAAAGTAATTTCGGAGGTAATCACAATGGCTGATATGTTTGCACCGCTGGTAGCACAGCTGAAAGCGAACCCCAAGACGATCGTTTTTACCGAGGGCAATGACCCCCGCATTCTGGAGGCCGCAAGCAAGCTGCTGGCTGAGGGCGTGCTGAAAGTCGTTATGGTCGGCAACGAGGCAGAGTGCAAGGCTGCTGCCGCCGCTGGCAATTTTGATATTTCCGCTGCAGAGATCATCGACCCGGAGAACTACGCCGGTTTTGACGAGATGGTCAACACCATGGTCGAGCTGCGCAAGGGCAAGCAGAGCGCAGAAGAATGTGCCGCTCTGCTGAAGAAGTCCAACTACTTCGGCACCATGCTGGTCAAGATGGGCAAGGCCGACTGCCTGCTGGGTGGTGCGACCTACTCCACCGCCGACACCATCCGCCCCGCCCTGCAGCTGGTCAAGACCAAGAAGGGCGCACATCTGGTCAGCTCCTGCTTCATTCTGGACCGCGATTGCGGCGAAGAAGGCCTGAAGCGCATTGCCATGGGCGACTGCGCGGTCAACATTGATTACACCGATACCGTCGATAAGGCCACCGGCGAGGTCAAGGTTGCTGCCGCTTCCAAGCTGGCAGAGGTCGCAGTCGAGACTGCCAAGACCGCAAAGCTGTTCGGCATCGACCCGAAGGTCGCTGTCCTGAGCTTCTCCACCAAGGGCTCCGGCAAGGGCGGCACCGTCGCTCTGAGCCACGACGCCGTCATCAAGGCACAGGAGATGGATCCCGAGCTGGCCGTCGATGGCGAGCTGCAGTTTGACGCTGCCGTTGCCCCCGAGGTCGCACAGGTCAAGTGCAAGGGCAGCAAGGTCGCTGGTCAGGCCAACACCTTCATCTTCCCCTGCATCGAAGCCGGCAACATCGGCTATAAGATCGCACAGCGTCTGGGCGGCTATGCCGCTTACGGCCCCATCCTGCAGGGTCTGAACGCTCCCATCAACGACCTGTCCCGCGGCTGCAACGCCGACGAGGTCTACAAGATGAGCCTCATCACCGCCTGCCAGTCCTGAGTGTGAGCATCTCCCCGATCCTTTAGCACTTCTGCCCCCCGCCGGGTGACCGGTCGGGGGGTCTTTTTTTCTCCGCCGCTTGCATTCTGCACAAAAACGTGGTATACTATTCAGGCATACAAAAGGTATGCCTTGTCGGACAGCGTTTGTTGCGTGGTTCGGCATACGGATGCGGGCCCTGTACGATGGGACCGCTGTGAACCAGGTCAGGTGGGGAACCAAGCAGCCTTAAGCGGCGTGGCTCGTGCGTTTCAGTCAGCCTGCATCCGTATGCCGAGGAACGCAGCCGGGAGGTTTCCCGCGCTGTCCGTTTTTCTTTTGTCCGATTTTTCCAAAGGGGAGGAAACGCAGATGTATCGTGCGCTCTACCGTAAATGGCGTCCGCAGCGGTTTGAGGATGTGGTGGGTCAGCGTGCCATCGTGACCGCGCTGAAAAACCAGATCACCGCCGGGCGGGTGGGTCACGCCTACCTGTTCACCGGCGTGCGCGGCACCGGCAAGACCACCTGCGCCAAGATCTTCGCCAAGGCGGTCAACTGCCTGCATCCGCAGAACGGCGACCCCTGCGGCGCGTGTGAGATCTGCAAAGGCATCGACAATGGCAGCATCCTTGACGTGGTGGAGATGGACGCCGCCTCCAACAACGGCGTCGATGACATCCGCGACCTGCGGGATGAAACGGCTTACACCCCCAGTGCCTGCCGGTACAAGGTGTATATCATCGACGAGGTACACATGCTGTCCACGGCGGCCTTCAACGCCCTGCTGAAAACGCTGGAAGAGCCGCCCGCCCATGTGATCTTCATCCTTGCCACCACCGAGATCCAGAAGGTTCCGGCCACCATCCTTTCCCGCTGCCAGCGGTACGATTTCACCCGCATCGGCCCCGAGGATATTGCCCGCCGGGTCGAATACATTGCCGGAGAGGAATCGTTGGAGCTGACCCCTGACGGTGCCGAGCTGATCGCCCGGCTTGCCGATGGTGCGCTCCGCGATGCCCTCTCCATTCTGGACACCTGCGCCGGTGTGACGGCCAAGATCGACGCAGACGTGGTGCGCCGGATGGCCGGCGTGACCGACCGGAGCTATCTGTTCCGCATTTCGGACGCCATCGAAGCACAGGAGGGTGCATCCGCACTGGCACAGCTGGCCGCACTGCGGCAGCAGTCGGTGGATGTAAAACGGCTGACCGAAGAATTGATCGCCCACTACCGTGCCCTGATGCTGGCAGCTCTGCCGGGCGGTCAGGCGTTGCTCTCGGGCGTTTCTCCCGAAGAAGAAGCACAGTATCTCGACAAAGGGCCGCGCCTCGGCCAGCGGGAAGCCATCCGCGCCATCCGGACGCTGGGCAACGCCTTGGAGCACATGACCCGCGGCAGCGACCAGCGGATCGAGCTGGAGCTCGCCTTGTTCAGCCTGTCGGAGCCGCCCCAGCAGTCCGTCGTTCCGGCGGCGGTTTCCCCGCGTGCAGCCGCCCCGCAGCCTGCCCCGGCAGAAACCGTCCGCCCCTTTGCGGCTGCTCCCGTACAGCCCTTTGCGCGCGCAGCGGAACCTCCGCAGCCGATCGTTCCCGCTGCACCTGCTGCATCTGAACCGGCAGCGGCCGTTTCCCCTGCTCCTCAGCCGGAGCCGGTGACGCCGCGTGTTCCGGCCGCGTCGGGCCAGCCAGACTCGGCTCCCGTGCCTTCTGCCCCTGCGTCGGCCGACGCATCCGACGACCTGCCGCCGCTTCCGGAGGAACCGCCGGTGCAGGAAACGGCCGGTGCCCTGCCTTGGGAGGAGCCGGGTGTGCAGCCCAAGGCCGCCGACCCGGTTCCGGAGCCGCAGCCCGCTGCGGCTGCACAGCCCGCACCGGAGTATGCTGCCGACCCGGTGCTGCACAAACCCCGCACCGTCGCAGCGGCTGAGATCAACCCCTTCCCCCAGTGGCCCGAGGTCATCCGGCTGTTGCAGGAAAAAGACCCCATGCTCTACTCTTACCTCCGCAAATCGAAGGGGTACTTCGACGGCACCCGGGTGCTGATCGACGGAGGCAAGACCTTCCGGGATTTCATCCGCACCAACAAGGACAGCCAGCGGCTCATCAAGCAATTGATCGCGCAGGTGTCGGGCGTAAAAGTTCCCATCGGCCCCTATGAGCCGAAAACCACGCACAAAGCCGCCAGCAATGCCGAACAATCGCTCCATGCCCTCGAAAAACTGGGCTTGGAGGTGTCGATTGAGGATAGCGAACGCAAAAAACGATAATAAAAGGAGATCTCTATTATGAAAGCAAGAATGCCCGCAGGCTTCGGCCGCCCCGATATGAACGCCCTGATGCGTCAGGCACAGAAGATGCAGGAGGACATGAAGGCAAAGCAGGCCGAGCTGGAAGCCGCCGAGTACACCGGCAGTGCCTCCGGCGAGATGGTCACCGTCAAGATGAACGGCAAACATGAGGTGCTGTCCATCACCATCAAGCCCGAGGCCGTCGATCCCGACGACATCGAGATGCTGGAAGATCTGGTCGCTGCCGCCATCAACGCCACCGTCAAGCAGGTCGATGAGACGGCCGAGGCCGAGATGGGCAAACTGACCGGCGGCATGAACATCCCCGGCCTCTGATACGGAGGAGCCGCTATGGAGTACACTGCTGCCCCGCTCGAAAAGCTGATCGAAGCGTTCAGCAAATTTTCGGGCATTGGCCGCAAAAGTGCGACCCGGATGGCCTATCAGGTCATGAGTATGTCGGACGAGGACGCCGCATCGCTGGCCGGTGCCATCCAGAACGCCCACACCAAACTCCACCGCTGCCGGATCTGCCAGAACTATACCGACGCCGACGTCTGCAGCATCTGCGCCAACGCCAAGCGGGATCGGTCGATCCTCTGCGTGGTGGAGCACCCGCGGGATGTACAGGCCATCGAACGGACAAGGGAGTACAACGGGCTGTATCATGTGCTGTACGGTCTGCTCAACCCTCTGGACGGCATCACCGCCGAGCAGCTGACGGTCAAGGAACTGCTGGCCCGGCTGGGCGACGATACGGTGAAGGAAGTCATCATGGCCATGAACCCCACCGTCGAAGGCGACGCTACGGCGATGTATCTGGCCAAGCTCATCAAACCCATGGGGATCAAGGCGACCCGGCTGGCCTACGGCCTGCCGACCGGTTCCAGCCTCGAATACGCCGACGAAAGCACCCTCTACCGGGCACTTTCGGGCCGCGGTGAGCTGTGACTGACCCGATTCCGGTCTGATTTTGGAAAAGTGTTACACTTTCTTCAAAAATCGCTCTTGAAAAACCGCAAAAATATGATATACTAACAAAACGAAGCCTGACAGAGAAAGGAGGCGCGTTTCATGGCACCGACCAAAGAACGTCCGGCAACCAAGACGATTGCCACAAACCGCGAAGCGCGCCACGAATACTTTGTTCTGGAAGCATTGGAGACTGGCGTGGAGCTGAAGGGCACCGAGGTCAAGAGCCTGCGTGCCGGCGGCGTCAACCTGAAAGACAGCTGGGTCGATATTGAGGACGGCGAGCTGCTGGTCAAGGGGATGCACATCACCCCCTACGATCACGGCAACATCTTCAATCAGGATCCGCTGCGGGTTCGGCGGTTGCTGGCGCACAAGAGCGAGATCCGGCGGCTGCACCAGCAGTGCAAACTGCAGGGATACACGCTGGTTCCCCTTTCGCTTTACTTCAAGCATGGCCGCGTCAAGATGGAAGTGGGCTTGTGCAAGGGCAAAAAGCTCTACGACAAGCGTGCGGACGCCGCAAAGCGAGATGCAAAACGTTCCATCGACCGCGCCGTCAAGTCCAACGGCAAATTCTATTGATCTTCCGGGCAGCTTTTCCGGCAAAACCACGCTTTACGCACACTGCAAGGTGTGCTTTCAAGGGGGCGTAAAGGTTTCGACGGGGGGAGCGAGGCCTGGGCAGCGGGTAGCAGCGGGGGAACTGCTCAAAACTCCTCCAAAAAATTAACTGACAACAATAATTATCAGTTGCTCGCAGCCTGAGTGCTGCGCGTTCCGCCCACTCTTGTGTCGTGTGGGGTCGGGGCGTCCTTTAGACACAGCACCTGAACGGACCTAAGCTTTGCGGACCGGCAGGAACTCATGAAGCTACCAATGCGTTAGCCTGGCGACCGGCGTGACGCGGAGGGAATGTTGTTGATCGCCTGCACCCGGAGACACCTACGCTGAACTCTTTTCGGACATGGGTTCGACTCCCATCGCCTCCACCAACCGCAATGCGGTAGAACCCGCAGAAGACGACGAACAATCGTTGTCTTCTGCGGGATTTTGTTTTATAATAGCTATGAATAGTATATATAAATACTTAGAGTGCTATGAAAGGGCATATTATGAGAGTTGGATATTTGCGAGTGCAGGATAATAGTGGAAACAGAAATGTGCATACTGGGATAGTAGAGAAGCTGAACGTAGAAAAGGCGTTTATTGAGAAAAGCAATCAAGAAAACAATGAGTCACCGCAGCTGATGAAAGCGTTGGAGTACCTTAGAACTGGCGACGTTTTTGTAGTAAAGGAATTTGCAGATATTGCGAATTCAACGGCTGAACTTTTGAGTATTGTGAGGGAGCTTGCCCAAAAACAGGTCGGCTTTGTTAGCTTGAAAGAAAAGATTGACACATCTCTACCAAGTGGGGGTGCGGTGATGAATGCATTTACAGCAATATCTCAATTCGACTATGATATAAAGAAGGAACGGCAGCGAAGAGGAATAGAGCTAGCAAGGTCTGAAGGAAAATATAAAGGACGAAAGGCAATCGACGTGGATGAAGAACGATTTGAGCTGTTGTATAATGCATGGCAAGCTGGAAAAAGCACACCAAAAATAATGATGAATGAGTTAAACCTGAAGCCTGCGACATTCTGGCGTAAAGTAAAAGGATACAGAGAAAAGCATGGTATTACGGAAGACGTTACTTCCCGGAAGCATTCAAGATAAACGACCAAATTTACCCATCTGGTAAATTTGGCGATTGAAAAATGAAAATGCCTGTGGTATAATATAATTGTGGAAATGATGTACAAGTGTAAGAAATCGATTTAACAGCGGAGGCTGGGTCTTGAAAATAACCTATAAAAACAAGGGAATTGAAAAGATATGCACAAACGCTTCTGCTGCTGAGCGGAAACATGGGCGCAGGATGGCAGAGGTCATTCACACAAGAATAGACCAAATCGCATCGATTGATACGGTAGAGATGATGATTCAATATCATATTGGTAGGTGTCATGCGTTACATGCAGATCGGGATGGCGAGTATGCGGTCGACCTTGTACATCCATACCGGCTTGTGTTTGAGAAGCATGGCGAAGACATCCAAATTGCGTATATTAAAGAAATTGTTGACTATCATTAAAAGTATCAGTTGATTCGGAGGCTTGAAACGATGCTTAGGAGTAAAAGTATAATTGCAACGCCACCGGGAACCACGATAAAAGAACAACTCGAAGATCGCGGGATGACGCAGAAGGATTTTGCTGTTCGGATGGGAATGTCGGAAAAACACATCAGTCAGCTTATCAATGGAGATGTTCGGCTCACTCCTGAAACGGCAGAAAAATTAGAAATGGTTTTTGGAATTCCGGCCCGTTTTTGGAACAACCTAGAGGCAATTTATCAGGAAAAATTGATAAAAGCACAGGCCGAAAATGAGATGGATGAAGAAAAAGAGGTCTGCAAAAAGTTTCCTTATAGAGAACTTGAAAAAGAGCAATGGGTTCCTGAAGCAAAAACTACGGAAGATAAAATCGTCAATCTACGAAAGTTTTTTGAAGTTGCACGACTGAAATATTTGCAAGACACAGAACTTCAAAAGATAGCATGCAGAAAACTTGGGATGACAGAAAAAAGCGATTTTGCTCTGATTGCTTGGGTACAAGAGGCAAAGCGTGAAGCAAGAGAAATTTCGGTAATGCCGCTCAATCGAAAAAAATTAAGGGATGCTCTTCCTGAAATTCGACGAATGACAACTCAACGGCCAGAGGTGTTCTGCCCAAGATTGAGAGAGATTTTGTCTGAATGTGGAGTTGCACTTGTCTTTTTGCCACATATAAGCGGATCGTTTCTTCACGGTGCAACCTTCTATGATGGCAAAAAAGTTGTTATGGGTCTAACTGTACGCGGCAAAGACGCGGATCGGTTCTGGTTCAGTCTTTTCCACGAGATTTCGCATATACTGGAAGGTCATATTGATAAAGAGCAAGGTGCAGATGCAAATGATGAAAAGCAGGCGGATCAGATGGCTGCGGATATTTTGATTGAGCCATCTGATTATTGGGCTTTCATTCATAAAGGACAATTTGATGTCGACTCAATTCGTCATTTTGCCAACAAATGTGAAATCGATGAAGGCATTGTTGTAGGTCGTTTACAAAATGAAGGCTTGATTTCGTATAGCTGGCATAACGGAATGAAGAAAAAATATACCCTATCATAAAATCTTTTGTGCAAGTGAAATGCAGAATAGGATTGAATATGCTGAAGTATAAAGCATAAAGTTTATCCACCAAACGTGAACCAGACGAACCCTGTGTGTTCGTACAAGGTTGTTTATGCTCCACCACAAACAAAAGACGCTGATTCGTTCAGAATCAGCGTCTTTTGCTTTATCGGTCATTTCCACCCTCTTGCGGTAGGATCCAGCATCTCTGCGGCGGAATAGATCAATGCGTTGCAGATGGCGGCGGCGACGTTGCTGCCGCCCTTGCGCCCCATGGCAACAATGGTCGGTACGCCGTGCGCCTTGCAGACGGCAAAGAGATGTTCCTTGCTTTCCACGACATTCACAAAGCCCACGGGCACACCGATGACCAGCGCAGGCCGCAGACCGGCCTCGATCTCATCGGCAATGGTCAGCAGGGCCGTGGGTGCGTTGCCGACGGCCAGAACCGCCCCGGGATGCTCTGCCGCCGCCCGGTGCATGGAAGCAACGGCGCGGGTGGTGCCGGTCTCCTTGGCGATGGCGGCCACCTCCGGGTCTGCCATATAACAGACCGCACTGCCGCCCAGCTTGGCAAGACCGGGCTTGGTGATGCCTGCCAACGCCATGTTGGTGTCGGTGACGATGGGCGTTCCGGCGCGCAGTGCCGCCACGCCTGCCGCCACTGCTCCGAGCGTAAAGTGCAGATTTTTCGCATAATCAAAGTCTGCCGTCGTGTGGATGACCCGCTTGACGACAGCAGCCGTCTCCGGCGGAGGCGTCAGATGCATTTCGGCCAGCTCCGCCGCAATGATCGAAAGACTCGTCCGCTCGATGTCGGCGGGCAGATGATGCTGTGGGTTCATAGGCTCTCCCCTTTCTGCATTCCCATTGCGCCGTAGACGGCCTTCATGTCCAGTGCGCCGCGCACCCCGTCGGCCAGAATGTCAAACTGCTGTTGGCGGTACGCTTCCATCGGGATCAGATCTGCCTCTGCCGGATCCATGCCTTTCCGCTGGCAGAGGAAGGCCGTCAGTTTCCCGGTCAGCTCCCCGGTATCGAACAGCCCGTGCAGATACGTACCATACACGTTTCCCTGCACACAGCCCTCGGGCTGGCCGTCTGCTCCTGTGCAGAAGGCTTTTCCTTTCACCGTCGTCCGCCCGGTATGGATCTCGTAGCCTTCCAGTCTGGCTCCGGCAAACGGTTCCGCCGTCACGTCCGCGGTCTGCTGGATCCGGCGTTTCTGCCCGGTAAAGACGGTTCTGGTCGGCAGCAATCCCAGACCGCGCAGCGTCTGCGGACGGCCGCTCTCGCTGCCTTCGGGATCGTCCAGTGCTTCGCCCAGCATCTGGTAGCCGCCGCAGACGCCCAATACCACCCCGCCGGATGCAGCATATTTCAGGATCGCTGCTTCCAGCCCGGACTGCCGCAGCCAGAGCAGATCGTCGATGGTGTTCTTGGTGCCGGGCAGGATCAGCAGATCGGGCGCACCCAGCTGGCGGGCGTTTTGTACATACCGCACCCCCAACAGCGAATGCTGCTCCAGCGGGATGAAATCCGTAAAGTTGGAGATGTGCGGCAGCCGGACAATGGCCACGTCCAAAGGTTGGACCCCTTTCTGCGCACACAGCCGCTCCGACAGCGAATCTTCGTCCTCGATGTCCACCTTCAGGTAGGGCACCACGCCCAGCACCGGCAGTCCGGTCTTTTCTTCCAGCATTCCAAGACCCGGGCGCAGAATCTCGACGTCTCCACGAAATTTATTGATGATAAGTCCCTTGATCCGTGCCCGTTCTTCCGGTTCCAGAAGTTCCACCGTGCCGTACAGCTGTGCAAACACGCCGCCCCGGTCGATGTCACCGGCCAGCAGAACCGGTGCATCCACCAAGTTTGCAAGACCCATGTTGACGATATCGTCTGATTTCAGGTTGATCTCCGCCGGGCTTCCCGCCCCTTCGATCACGATGATGTCCACCTCTTCGGCAAGGCTGTCATAGGCCCTGCGGATATCCGGGATGAGTGATTTTTTCATCTTGAAATAGTCTGCTGCAGGCATCTGCCCCCGGACCTCGCCGTTGACGATGACCTGACTGCCAACATCACTGCTGGGTTTGAGCAGGATGGGGTTCATCCGGACATCCGGCTCGATGCCCGCCGCCTGTGCCTGCACCACCTGTGCCCGGCCCATTTCCAGCCCGTTCCGGGTGACAAAGCTGTTCAGAGCCATATTCTGGCTTTTGAACGGAGCCACCCGGTAACTATCCTGCGCAAAAATGCGGCAGAGGGCTGCGCAGAGCAGGCTTTTGCCCGCGCCGCTCATCGTGCCCTGCACCATGATACATCTGGCTTTGCTCATCGAAGCACCTCCTCAAGGGTCTTCAGCAGGGATGCGTTCTCGGGTGCCGTCCGCACTGCGGTGCGGTACCAGCTGCCGTCCAGCCCGGGATAATTGCCACAGCTGCGCAGGACGATCCCCTTCTGCCGCAGGCTCTCTCCCAGCGTTTCGGGTGCCTGAAACAGCAGATAATTGGCTTTTCCTTCCAGTACCCGCAGCCCCAGCGACCGCAGACCTTCGCGCAGGATCGGCCGCTGCTGCGCGATCAACGCACGCACCTGCGCTGCATATTCCGTCTCGTCCAGTGCCGCAAGCCCCGCTGCCTGCGCAAGGCTGGACACCCCCCACGGCTGCCCTGCCGCCTGCATCCGCCCCAGAAGAGCGGCATCGCTGCACAGGCAGTAGCCCAGCCGGACGCCCGCCATGCCGTAGAGCTTGGTGAACGCTTTCAGGATCACGATATTGTTTGCGCTGAGAAGCTCTTTTGCGGAACAGTCCTCACGGTCCTGCAGGAAATCGAGGAAGCATTCGTCCACCACCAGCAGCGCAGCACACTCCTGACAACGGTGCAGGATCTTCCGCACCAGCGCAGGTTCTGCCAGCTGACCCGTAGGGTTGTTGGGCTGGCAGAGGAAGACCATATCCGTCTGTTCGTCGATGTCCTCCACAAACGCTTCCGTCAGCGCGAAATCCTGTTCTTCCCGCAGGAAATGCCGTTTGAGGGTGCAGCCCACTGTTTCCAGTGCAGCGGCGTATTCGGCAAACGTCGGCGCAGGCAGAAGGGCTTTTTGGGGCTTTTTAGCCAGCACCAACCGGAAGATCAGGTCTGCCGCACCGTTGCCGCAGAGGATCTGTTCTGCCGGAACGCCCTCCGCTTTGGCGAGCTTCGCCCGGAGTTCCCGGCAGAGCGGATCCGGGTAGCGGTCGGCGGTCGGCAAGGCCGCGGCGATGGCATTTGCCACCCCCGCTGGCAATCCCAGCGGGCTGACATTGGCGGAAAAATCCAGTGCATCCCGCCCGAATTGCGCCCGGTATCCCGCCCAGTCGCCGCCGTGTATCAACAATTCCATCCAAACTTCTCCTTCCGCACCCTCTCAGTCTGCTTCGCAGACTGAGAGGGCATTACAACATCCGCAGCAGCAATCCGATCCCCAGCGCAAGCAGGCTTTCCGCATACATCATGCGGTTGGCCCGCAGGATATCCTGCGGCTCGATCGGCCGCAGCGGGTCGCCAATGGTCGGTTTGTCGTAATACTCCCCGAAATAATACGCAGGCCCGGCCAGCTGGACGCCCAGCGCACCGGCACAGGCACTTTCGGTCTGCGCACT
Organism: uncultured Faecalibacterium sp.; assembly: GCA_934533135.1. Lineage (GTDB taxonomy): Bacteria > Bacillota > Clostridia > Oscillospirales > Ruminococcaceae > Faecalibacterium. The sequence continues at coordinate 165,977 of CAKTBG010000002.1, read as the reverse complement.
GTTGGGGCTGGCATGGTTGTGCCGGTCCCGTCGCCAGATCTTCCACGCACCGGCGGCACGATTCCCGGTCAGGGCTGCCGCCGCGCACCAGAGCAGACCGGCCAGACGGCTGGGCAGGTAGTTTGCCAGATCGTCCAGTTTGGCCGGGATCCGCCCGAAATAGAGGTATTTTTCATTCTTGTAGCCCAGCATACTGTCCATCGTGTTGATGGCCTTGTAGGTCAACGCCAGCGGTGCCCCGCCGATCAGCATATAGAACAGCGGCGCGATCACACCGTCGCTGGCATTTTCGGCCACGGTCTCCACCGCCGCCTTGGTCACACCCTCAGCCGTCAGATTCTGGGTATCGCGCCCGACGATCCGGCTCACCGCTTTGCGGGCCGCCGGCAGATCGGGCTTGCGCAGTTCCCGGTAGACCTTCCGGCTCTCCTGCGCCAGCCCCTTGGCCGCGAGTGCCTGCCCGCACCAGAACATCTGGACGGCCAGCCCCAGCCCCGGATGGAGCTTTGCCGCGCCGAGACAGACCAGACTGGTCAGTAGAAAGGTTGCCGCCGGCAGGGTAAACGCCACGATGCCGCCGCCCAGCAGTTCGCCCTGCGGCGTTTGGGGCAGGCGGGCACGCAGCCGTTTTTCCAGTGCGGAGATGGCCTTTCCCATCCAGATCACCGGGTGGGGCAGCCATGCCGGGTCGCCAAAGACGCTGTCCAGCACAAAACCGCCCAGCACTGCCATTCCGATCATCCCGATCCCTGCGCTCATTCGGCTCCCTCCTTGGTATATTGTACGGTCTCCACAAGGTGCAGCACCCGTTTTTCGACCCAGTCGCGGGCATCCAGAACAAATCCGCCTGCGTTGGGGCCGCACCACGCATGGTAGGGCTTCTTCGGCAGGGCATAGCGTTCCATCACGGCCATCTGGGTGCCGCCGTGGGCGAGGATCACCAGCCGCGTCTCCCCCTCGGCCAAGGCGGTGTCCACCAGTGCGGAAAAGGCCGCGCACACCCGATCCGAGAACGCCGCTTTGCACTCTCCGCCCGGGCAAGGGGCTTCACACCCCGAATCCACCCACGCGCGGTACTCCGGGTCGTGCTCCATCTCAAGATAGTTCCGCCCCTCAAAGCGGCCGAAATCCATCTCCTGCAGCCCGGCCACCGGCACAAGCTCCGCCTGTGGGAAGAGCACCTCCGCCGTCTGCCGGGTACGTTTGAGCGGCGTGATGTAGACCCGCGCCGGGGCAAATGCCGCGCGCCGCAGCTGTGCCCTGCCCTCCGGCGAAAGCGGGATGTCTCCCCTGCCCTGATAGCGTTTTTCGGCGTTGTAGGCCGTCTGCCCATGCCGCAAAAGATAGATCAGCATTCCGGCAGCTCTCCTTTCAACACCGTGGGGATGCCGCAGAACATCTGCACCACACAGTCGGCGCGAGCCGCCAACAGGCAGGCCAAGCGGCCTGCTGCTTCCCGCGCAGCCCGCTGCTGCGCCTCCATCGGCACCACACCGCCGCCCACCTCGGTGGCAAGGATGACCTCATATTCCGCGGCGAGACGATCCGCCAGCTTGTCCAGCTCCGGGGCTTCTGCCGCCAGCTCCTGCACATCGGCGATCCGCCGCCCCGGGAGCTTTTGCGCAAAGGTGCGCTTGCCGCTGTACAGCGGCCCGGTGATAAAGATCATAACAACCCTCCCCACTGGCAGGCCGCAAGAGCCGCCAGCATCCAGATCTCCGCTTTCTGCAGGAACCACCCGGCCAGATCGCCCGTGATGCCGCCGAATTGGTTCTGCGCGACCGCGTGGTAGCGCGCCAAGACCAGCCATGCCGCCAGCACCAACGCCCAGCCGCCCAGTGCCAGCATCCCGCCGCTGAGCAGGACGGCGGCCACCGCCAGAACCCGCCGGACGGTCTGTCGATCCGCCGCCGATGCAAAGGTGTGTGCAAGGCCGGTGTTCTTTGCCATGGGGAACGCCGCCACTGCCAGACCGGAGAGCGTGCGCTCCAGCACAAGAGCCAGCGTCCAGAGCAGGCCGATCCTCGGGGAAAAGCCCACACCGGCGCAGAGCGCAAAGTACGCCACAAAGTAGCTGCACAGCCGGATCACCGCAAAGGCACCGCAGTGCGGGTCTTTCAGGATCTCCAGCTTCTTTTCGCGGTCGCCATAACTGGACCGCGCATCGCAGGTATCGGCGTAGCCATCCAGATGGATGCCGCCCGTGACCCAGACTGGGAGCAGGCAGAACCCTGCCGCCTTTGCCAGTGCGGGCAGCGGCAACGCCCCGCAGATGCACCACAGCCCGCCGATGACCCCGCCGATGAGCGGAAAGGCGCACAGCGCGTACCGCATATTGGTTTCGTTCCACGCAAATTGCGGCACCGGGATCGCCGAAAACATGGCAAACGCCACCGCAATGGTCTGGAATACGATCATATCGCTTCTCCTTTGTAATAAACCGGGATGCCGCAGACCACCCGGATCACGGCGTCCGCCCGGGCTGCAAGGCGGTTGTTCACCTGTGCCAGCGCGTTCAGATACCGATCCGTATCTCCGGCATAGTCGGCTCCGCCGCTGAACACCTCGTTCGACACAAGGATGACCTCTTCGCACTGGGTCAGCAAATGCTCGACCCCGGCTAAGATGGCCGGTACGGTGCGGATTCCGGCCCCGTTTGGATCATACAGCTCGTTGGCGGTCAGGTTGCCGAGATCCTCCAGCAGAGCCACGCCCCGCTGCGGCAGGACGACCTGCCCGAGGTGCAGCGGGCATTCCACCGTCTCGAAGTGCTTTTCCGCCCGCATTTTCCGGTGTTTTTCGACCCGGGCGGCGCACTCGTCGTCCCAGACCATCATGGTAGCAAGGTAGTACCGCGGCAGCGTGCTTTTCAGCACAAGGCTCTCGGCATAGCCGCTTTTTCCGCTGGCCGCACCGCCCAGCACCAGCGTCAGCATTGGGGGATATACGGCGCAATGCCGCCCTCCGTGAAGGAATAACACTGGTCGTACACGGCCAATGCCATATCCCAGAGCGGGATTGACGCGACCGCCCCGGTGCCCTCGCCAAGGTGCAGCCCTGCCGTCAGGAGCGGGGCTTTGCCCAGAGCCTCCAGCACCAGTCTGGCCGCCGGTTCCGTGGAGCAGTGGCTGGCGAACACCGCCTTCTCCGCAGCCGGGCAGAGCCGGACCGCGCACAGAGCCGCCACACCGCTGATAAAGCCATCCATCAGCACAGGCACCCCTTCCAGCGCACCGCCGAGGAACACGCCGCACAGCCCGGCGATATCAAACCCGCCCAGCTTTGCCAGCACGTCCAGAACGTCGGCAGCATCCGGCTGGTTCACGGCGATTCCTCTCCGGATGGCGTCGATCTTCCGGGCAAGCCCTGCATCCGAAAGCCCTGCGCCGCGTCCGGTCATGACCTCTGCCGACTGATCCAGCAGCACCGACGCGACCGCGCTGGAAGTCGTCGTATTGCCGATCCCCATTTCTCCGGTGGCCAGCAGCGTATCGCCCTGCTCCGTTTGCCGTTTGACCAGCGCGATGCCCTTTGCAATGGCCTCCACCGCCTGTGCCCGGGTCATGGCCGCCCCTTGGGTGAAGTCGGCAGTTCCGGCCGCAATGCGGCAGTCCAGCACGCCCGGCACCGGGTCGCCTGCAATGCCCATATCCACCGGCAGAACGGCACAATGCGCCGTTTTCGCCATCTGGCAGACACTCGTCCGCCGGGCAGCAAGATTTTCAGCCACCGCCCGGGTCACGCTTTGGTCAGTCTGGCTGACGCCCTGCGCCACCACGCCGTTGTCCGCGCAGAGCACCAGAACCGTCCGGCGGGAGATCTCCAGCTGCGCCGAGCCGGTCAGTGCTGCGGCATCCTCCAGCAGGGTCTCCAGCCGCCCCAATCCGCCCAGCGGTTTTGCAAGGCTGGCCCAATGCGCATGGGCGGCAGCACGCGCCGTTTCGTCCGGCGGCGTAATCTTCGACAGGAGTGTGTACAATTCAGATTCCGTCATGGTCGTTTTCCTTCTGCTTTTGATCGTGTTCTGCCGCTTCGACGAATCGCTCCGGCAGGGGCGTGCCCGCCCAGTACAAATGCGGGAAACCCGCATAGAAATGCTCGTTTGCAACGCCGCAGAGCCAGCTTTTCCCGTTGGCTTTGCGGGCGGTAAAATCGGTGCCGTTGGCGGTCGAATCCCAATGGTGGAATTCGTGCACCGGCAGGGTCTCTCCCGCCCGGAAGAGCATACTGTCGGTTTCCGCCGTCAGCGCGGCATACCCAAACCGCACCAGCCGCCCGACCTTGAATCCCTCGCCCGGCAGGACCCCCGCCATCGGGAAGCTCCGGCCTTCGGCATCTTCCAGCGACTGCCCCAGATAGAGAAAGCCGCCGCATTCGGCCACGGTCGGCAGACCGTTTTCCACCGCAGCCCGGAGCATGACCCGCATGGTCTCGTTCCGGCTCAGTGCCTCGGCGTACAGCTCCGGATAGCCCCCGGGCAGGTACAGCCCGGCGATCCGTTCCGGCAGGGCGGCATCGTGCAGCGGGCTGAAGGGCACAATCTCTGCCCCCGCTGCCTGCAACGCTTCCAGCGTCTCGGCATAGGCAAAGCAAAATGCCTCATCCTGCGCAACGGCGATCCGGACCCGTGGTTTGCACTGCGGCGTTTCCGGTTCTGCCGGAGCCGGGGCGTCAAACCCCTGCCGAAACCGTTCCCAGTCCAGCGTCTTTTCCAGTGCATCCGCCAGCACCGCGATCTTTCGCTGCAGATCGCCGATCTCGGCCGCGGTCTTCAGCCCCAGATGGCGGCTTTCGATGGCCGCCTCCGGCAGATGGGGCAGGTACCCCACCACCGGCAGCCCGGTCTCCCGCTCCAGCATCGGAGCCAGCAGATCGTACAAATGCGGCGGGCAGTTGTTGAGCAGAATGCCCGCGAGATGGCTGGGCGTCCGGAAGTGATTCAAGCCGTTCACCTGTGCCGCCAGCGTCAGGCTGGCTCCTTTGGGCTCAAGCACCAGCAGCACCGGCAGCCCGAGGGTGTCTGCCGTCTGCCATGCACTGGCCCGGTCGCTGACGCCGCCCAGCCCATCGTAAAAGCCCATGGCACCTTCGCAGACCGCCGCGCCGTGGCGGGCCGCATGAGACGCATAGAGCGTCCGCACCGTCTCCGGCTCCGCAAAAAAGAGGTCGAGGTTGTGGCTGGCAACGCCCAGCACCGCCCGGTGGAACATGGGGTCGATGTAATCCGGCCCGCACTTGAAGGCGCAGGGGTCCAGCCCCCGCCGTTTGAGAAGTGCCAGCAATGCGCAGGTCAGAGCCGTTTTTCCGCTGCCGGAGCGCGGGGCTGCGATGAGAAGTTGGATCATTTGCGTTCCCCCGTGATGAGAAAGATCGGGTTGTTGGCCGTCAGCAGATGGAGACGGCCTGCAGGCCGGGTTCGGCTGACCGCGATCTGGGTCACCTCTGCCGACAGCCCCTGCGCCGTCAGCGCAGCGATGGCCGCACTCAGCGTTTCCAGCGCGATGGCCGAGATGCAGATCCGGGCATGGGGGTTCTTGGCAAGCACAGCATCCACCACCGCCGCCATGCCCCCCTTGGTGCCGCCAATGAACACGGCGTCCGGCGCGGGCAGGGCTTCCAACGCCTGCGGTGCCCGCCCCTCGATCAGGATCAGATTCTTCGCCGCAAACTTTTCCCGGTTTTTTCGGATCAGGGTGCAGGCATCCGGTTCACACTCCACGGCGTACACCCGGCCGCGCGGTGCGGCAAGAGCCAGCTCCACGCTGACGCTCCCGGTTCCTGCGCCCACATCCCAGAGCGTTTCCTCCGGCTGCACCCCCAGCTTGGCGAGGGCAGCGGCACGGATCTCCTGCTTGGTCATCGGCACCTCACCCCGGAGAAACGCTTCGTCCGGGAGCCCCGGCGTCCGGCGGATCGGCACCGGCGCCGCTTCCACCAGCAGTACGCTCAGCGATGCAAAGCTCTGCCCCGCGATCTCCGCGGCGGTGCCCTGCGTGATCTTCTGTGCGGCCGTGCCGAGATCTTCGCCCACGGTCACCGCCGTCTTTCCCAGACCGGCCTGTACCAGAGCCGCGCAGAGGGTGTCCGGCGTCTCTGCGCCGCCGGTCAGGAAGAACACCGGCTGCCCCGCACTGCACGCTGCCACCGGGTCGCAGGCACAGCCGTGGGCGGAGGCCAGCTTCCAATCCTGCCACGGACGCCCGAGGGCAGCGGCCAGCAGCTGCACGCTGGAAAGCCCCGGCAGAACGGTCGCTTCTTGGCCTTGTACCCGAAGCTGTTCCAGAAGACCCGCTGCACCGGAGTAAAACCCGGTGTCTCCGCTGTACAGCACCACCGGTGTTTCCGCCTTGGTCTGGGCGATCCATGCGAGAATCTCCTCGGCTTTGTAGAGGGCTTTCCGCTGTTCGGTGCAGCCTGCGGGCAGCTGTTCCAGCAGCCGCTTTGCCCCAAAGATCCAGTCCGCCCGCTGCAATGCCGCAAGGCTCTGCGCCGTCAGCGTTTCGGGCGTGCCCGCCCCCATTCCGATCAATGTGATCATGCCAGCATCTCCTTGCATCGGCGCAGAATTTCCTCTGCCGTTTCTCCTTGTTCCTCCGGGCGGCGGATGACCACCAGCTGTACGCCGGAGGCCTGTGCCGCCTGTACTTTTTCGGCAAATCCGCCTGCCGCGCCGCCGTCCTTTGTGACCATGAATTGGATGTGGAATTGCTGCAGCAGAGCCGCGTTCAGGGCATAGGAGAACGGCCCCTGCATTGCAATGATGTTTCTGTGAGGGATGTTGGCCTTTTCGCAGGCCGTGATCCCCTCCACCGTCGGCAAAACACGCGGGAAGAGCCGATCCGGGTCGATGCCCGCAAAAACAGCCAGCTCCTTTGCCCCCGTCGCCAGCAGGATGCCGCCTTCGGTCTTAGCGAGATATTCCGCCGCCTGCCCTGCAGTCGCAAAAACGGCACTTCCGGCCGGCAGCGGACTGGCCGGGCGGAGCAGACGGTGGTATTCCACCCCCGCCTGCCCGCAGGCAGAGCGGATGTTCCGGGTCGCTTCCACGGCATACGGATGGGTCGCATCCACGCAGAGGTCTGCATTCCGCAGCAGTGCGGCCATCGCGCCCGGTTCCAGCCGCCCGCAGTGGACGGTGATGCCCTCCATCTCCCCCTGCTCCTCGGCTCCAAGCGGCGTCGCTACGCTGACGAGGACTTCCGCACCCACCGCGGCAAGCTGCTTGGAAAATACGCGCCCCTCGGTGGTCCCGCTGAATACCACAGTCCTCATACCCGGTACCCCCGCGGCGTGACCATCTTCCCCCGCAGTTCCCGGGTGGCGGTATTTCCGATGTAGACGGTCGTGAACATATCCACCGGCGTCGCTTCCAGCTGGGCAAGGGGCAGCACTCTGCTCTCCTGCCCGGCGCGGCCGATGTTCCGCACGATGCCGCAGATCGTCTCGGGCGTTTTGCCGTTTTGGAGCAGAATGCGCACCGCTTTGGCCAGATAGTCCGGGCGACCTTTGGAGGACGGATTGTACAATGCTATGCAGAAATCGCCCATGGCCGCACCCTTCAGCCGCGTTTCAATGACCTCCCATGGGGTCAGCCGGTCGGACAGCGAGATCACGCAGAAATCGTGCGCCAGCGGCGCACCCAGCACCGCGCCGCCGCTCAATGCAGCCGTCAGGCCGGGCACCACTTCCACCGCAACGTCCGGGTATTCCTCCGCCAGCTCCAGCAGCGGGCTTGCCATGCCGTACACCCCCGCATCGCCCGAGCAGACCAACGCGACCGGCCTGCCGCCCCGCGCCGTCTCCAACGCCCAGCGGCAGCGGTCGATCTCCTTGGTCATCCCGGTGGCGTAGCACTCTTTTTCCGGGTAAAACGGCCGGACAAGATCCAGATAGACCGTATAGCCGCACAGCACCTCGGCCGATGCTAAGGCACTCTGCGCCTGTGCGGTCAAAAAGTTCGGGTCGCCCGGGCCAAGCCCCACGACATAGACGATGTTGCGCGATGTTTCCGGCATATCATTTCCTCCAATCGGGCAGGTAGGGCATTTGCGCCAGTGCAAAGGTCACCCCTCCGGCGGCATATTTCCGCAGCCGGAGTGCCCCGCCTGCGGCCAGCACTGCCGCCCGCTCACAGACGTTGTCCACCCCGGTAACGCTCCGGACAAAGGCCGAGGGCGTATACGCCCCGGGTGCAGCCCGCAGCTGTTCCGCGGAATAAAAGGTCACATTCCAATGCTGTTTTTCGCAGAATTCCAGCAGCCCCGCCTCGTTCTGTTTCAGGTCGATGCTGGCCGCCGCAGCGATGGCCTGCGGCGCAAGGCCGTGCTGTTTGCAGAAGGATGCAGCCTCCTGTTCCAGCCGTTCGGCAGGGGTTCCGCGCCGGCACCCAATGCCCAGCACGCCGATCTTCGGCACCAGATGCAGCGCATCTCCCTGCGGGAAGAGGGTCAGTGCAAAATCGGCGTCCTCCTGCGCCCCGGCCATGCGGACGCCCGCAGGTGCCGCACCCGAAATGGGAAATTCCGACCAGCAGGCAACGGATCGCCCGGCCAGCAGTTTCCCGCTGACCTCTTTGATCTTCGCCACTTCGAGGACGGTACACTGCTGCTTTTTTGCCCATTCGTCCACAGCAAACAGGCCGTTGACGTCGGTGGCCGTTGTGATGACCGGCACCGCACCGCAGGCCGCTGCCAGCTCCCGGGCGAGGTCATTGGCTCCGCCCAGATGCCCCGACAGGATCGGCACCGCAAAGCGGCCGCACTCGTCCACCACCACCACGGCCGGGTCAACCGCCTTGCTGCGGCAATGGGGTGCAATGGCACGGACGGCGATCCCGGCAGCCCCCACAAAGATCAGCGCGTCGCTTTGTGCAAACTGCTGCGCCGTCCACGCCGCCAAGGGCACGCCCTGCTTCCCGCAGCGGCTCACCGACCCGGGCAGAGCCTCCGCCAGCCGCCCGGCCAGAGCAACGCCCCGCTCGGTGAACGCAAGGTAGGCGCGGGTCACTGGTCGGCTCCTTTGCGAAACGCAGTGGTAAAGCCCGGATCATAGAGCTTGCTGCGCTCGTACCGGGTGCCAAGGAAGTCGCCCACCACGATCAGTGCCGTTTTCGTGATGCCTGCCTCCCGGGTGTTTTTCGCCAAGGTTCCGACGGTGCAGCGCACGATCTTCTCCTCCGGCCAGCTGGCCTTGTAAACCACCGCCGCCGGGGTCTCGTCCGTGTAGGCTCCCTGCAGCAGAGCCGCCTGCACCTTGTCGATGAGGCCGATGGACAGGAAGATCACCATCGTCGCGCCATGGGCGGCAAGGCTGGCCAGCTTTTCTTTTTCCGGCACCGGCGTGCGCCCCTCCATCCGGGTGATGATGACCGTCTGGCTGACGGTCGGCAGGGTGTACTCGGCGTTCAGAGCTGCCGCCGCACCGCAAAAGCTGGATACGCCGGGCGTGTCATCGTAGGCGATCCCCTCCGCGTCCAGCGCATCCATCTGCTCCCGGATGGCTCCGTATAAGCAGGGGTCGCCGGTGTGGAGCCGCACCGTGGTCTTGCCCTGTGCTTCCATCCGGCGCAGGACATCCAGCACCTGTTCCAGCGTCATCTCCGCGCTGTTGTAGATCGCACAGTCTGCCTTTGCCAGCCCCAGCAGTGCCGGATTGACCAGACTGCCCGCATACACGATGCAGTCTGCCGCCTGCAGAAAAGCCGCCCCCCGCTGGGTGATGAGGTCGGGGGCTCCCGGCCCGGCTCCTACAAAATGGATCATCTTATCGCTCCTTTACCAGTATCGTTGCAAAATATCCGGCGTCCTGCGCCGGATCCAGCCCGGTCAGGGTCGGATAGACTTTTTCGTTGGGCAGGCCGCAGTTGCAGACCATTGCGCTTTGCCCCAGCAGCCCGTTTTTCTGCAGCAGTTCGATCGTCTGCGGCAGCTGGCGACCCGTTTTCATCAGGATCTTCGTTCCCGGCATACAAAGGATCTGCTCTGCATGACGGCCGGGTGCGATCGTGAGCGGCTGTTCCATTCCCCCGGTAAGGCTCTGATCCAGCCGGGCGGCAGCGGCACAGAAACTCGGTACGCCCGCGATCCGAACGGCCGCATAGCCCTCTGCCCGCAGCAGCTCTTCCAGATAACTGTAGGTGGAATAGATCGACACATCGCCCAGATTGAGCATGGCCACATCCTGCCCGGCATCCAGATATGCCTTTACCGCACCCGCTGCCGCTGCATGGGATGCCTGCAGCACTGCGGGATCCCGGCTCATGGCAAACCGCAGCGGCAGGATGGTCTTCCCCTCGAGCTCCACGGCACTCCGGGCGATGGCAAGTGCCAGCATCCCACCCCCCGCCGTCTGCGGCACTGCCAGCACCGGACACCGCCGGATGCAGTACACCGCTTTCAAGGTCAGCAGCTCCGGGTCGCCCGGGCCGACGCTGACGCCGTAAAACGTACCGGTTTTCACTTCGCCCATCGTTTCAACAGTTCCTCCGCTTTTTTGGTCTGCCCCAACGGGCCGTGCTGGTTTGAGAAGAGTACCGCGCCGACCGCAAAGCTGTCCGCTGCCCGGCGTTCCAGATGGAGCTGGATGGCCGCAAGCAGGCGTTCCAGCACCGGCTGGCGCAGATCCACCTGTTCCAGAATGTCCAGACAGGCGTCGGTGGTGGCGGCGGCCATCAGTGCGGCGCAGACCTCCCGGCTGGCCCCGCAGAGAGCCGCATGGGTGCAGAACAGCTCCGTCCGGCAGTCTGCCGTGTGGGAGTGGGTGTTCATAATGCCGCCGGCCAGCTTGACCAGCTTGCCCACATGACCCACCAGCAGCACTTCCTCAAATTGGGCGGCGGCCGCCATATCCAGCGTATCACCGATGAAATTTGAGGTCTTGACCACCGGGATCTGCACAAACGCCGGGTAGGTCTCGTGCAGATAGTCGAGGCCGTAGTTGCCCGGTGCAAGGATGAGGCGGCGGGGGGTGCCTGCCCGCAGACTGGCCTGATTCATCTCCAATTGGATGGTGTCCAAGATGGCCTGCTGGCTCATAGGCTCCACGATGCCGCTGGTGCCGAGGACGGACAGACCGCCCTCCACTCCCATGTGCGGGTTGAAGGTGCGCTTTGCCACCGCTTCCCCGCCCTCGATGGAGATCGTCACCGCAAATCCACCGGGATACGCGGCGTTTTCGGCTTCCCGCCGGAGAGCCTCCGCGATCATCTGCCGCGGCACATGGTTGATGGCGGCTTCGCCCACGGGCTGGTCGAGGCCGGGCTTGGTCACCCGGCCCACCCCCTTGCCGCCCCGGATCTGGATCTCCGCCGTATCCGGAAGCAGCTCCACGGCTGCGATCACAGGCAGTCCGGTGGTCACATCCACATCGTCGCCGCCGTCTTTCTCGATGGCACATTCTGCACCGGATCCGGTCTTGCGGCAGAACAGCGGTGCCACCTCCACCACGATCCCTTTCGGGGTACGCAGTGCCACGCTCTCCGGCTCGGTTCCGGTCAGCAGCAGCCGGGCGGCTCCCGCCGCACCGAGGGCTGCGCAGGTGCCCGTGGTATACCCGCACCGCAGCAGCTTTTGCCCGCTCCGGATGAAATGCTCGAACTTCGGCGTTCTCGGCTTCGGTCGGCCGAACACCGCCTCGTACTGCTCTTCGCTCAGGCCGTACAGCTGCCGGATGTTGTCGGGGGCAAACGCCGCTTTCGGGGTCTGCACCCCGGAAACGCCTTGCGACGAAACGCAGACCACGGCGTCCGAGATCTTTTGCGCCATCTCCAGCTCATGCAGGCTGACCAGCACCGCCAGCTGCTCTTCGTGCGCCAGCTTTTGCAGGATGGTCAGCAGCTCGATCTTGCCTTTCACGTCCAGAAACGACGTTGGCTCGTCCAGCAGGATCACTTCCGGCTGCTGGCAGACCGCCCGCGCCAGCAGGATCCGCTGCCGCTGGCCATCGCTGATGCAGTTGAAATCCCGGTCGGCAAGGTCGGCCGCGCCCACCCGCTCCAGTGCTGCCCGCACCTGCCGCCGATCCTCATCCGACAGGATGCCCAGCCGCCCGGTGTAGGGGATGCGCCCGGCCGAAACAAACTCGAAACAGGTGGTCAGCTCCATCGGGCGGGTGTGCGGCGCCATCAGAGCCATTTTCTGTGCCCGGGCGGAGCCGGAATAGCGGATCAGATCCTGACCATCCAGCAGCACCGCGCCGCCCAGCGGAGCCAGCTGCCCCGCAAGCGTTTTGAGCAGGGTGGATTTGCCCGCGCCGTTCGGCCCGATCAGGGTCAGGATCTCGCCCCGCCGGACGCCCAGCGCGATCTGCTGCGCCAGCGGCGTTTTGCCGTAACCGATGGCAAGACCGCGGGTCTCGCACAAAAGATCCTGCCGGTCGTTCTTGGTTGAATCGTTCATCGTCTGCCCTCCTGACGGCGGATCAGCAGCCCGATGACCACCGGTGCGCCAAACACGGCCGTGACCGAGCTGATGGAAAGTTCTGTGGGCGCGAACAGGCTGCGGGCGATCAGATCGCACAGCAGGCAGAACGCCGCGCCGCCCAAACAGCATCCGGGCAGGACATAGAGCGGTCTGGCACTGCCCAGCAGCTGCTTGACCAGATGGGGCACCGCGATGCCGACAAAGGAGATCGGCCCGGCAAAGGCCGTCACACAGGCTGCCAGCAGGCTGGACAGCAGCACCAGTGCGCGGGAAAACCGTTTCACATCCACGCCGACGCTGCGGGCGTACTGCTCGCCCATCTGGTAGGCCGCCATGGGTTTGGAGAGGAAGAAGGCCGCCGCCAGTGCGGGCAGAACGATGCCTGCCGCCGCCCGGACGTTGCCCCACGTCATGCCCGAAAAGCTGCCCTGCGACCAATTGTGGAGGTTGACGATGTTGGAATCCTGCGCGAACGCCACCACGATGTCGGTGACGGCTGAACAGATGTAGCCGATCATCACACCGCAGATCACCAGAATGCTCATCCGGTTCACCCGGCGCGACACCGCCAGCACAAACGCCATGGCCGCCAATGCCCCCGCAAAGGCTGCCAGAATCAGCGTCAATGAGTTGGTCAGCAGCCCCCGGTTCAGAAAGACCACCATGGTCAGTGCGACGACCAGCTTTGCACCGCTGGAAATGCCCATCACAAAGGGGCCTGCAATGGGGTTTGCGAAAAACGTCTGCAGCAGATAGCCCGCCGCCGACAACGCCGCCCCCAGCAGCACCACCATCACGGCACGCGGCAGCCGCAGCCGGGTGATGATGCCAAACGCCAGTGCATCCTGCCCGGAACCGGCCAGAGCCGACAGCACCGCTTGGGGCGTCAACGCTACGCTGCCCCAGAACAGGTTGGCCGCGAACAGCACCGCCAGCGCAGCGGCCAGCACACTATAGGAAAGGATCAGGCGTTTTTGGCTGGTCATAAGCAGCTCCTCAGACAACTTTGATGAGAAATTTCAGGGTGGTTTCGTCGGGTGCTTCCTCCGTAAAGAGGGTGTGCAGATCCACGATCAGATCGGCCAGCTCCATGCTCTGCTGGAAAAAGCTCTGGCTCGTACACCAGACATTCTCGTTCTGCACGGCCTTGAAGTCCGACAGCAGCGCACACTTGGCCACCAGCTGTTCCCGGCTGGTCACAGTGCCCTCGATGGTGCTGTTGTAGATCAGGACATCGGCATCCTTGGCTCCGGCGTAAAAATCTTCCAGCGGAAGATTCATCGTGGACAGATTGTTTCCGCCGTCGGTCAGATCGGCAAACACATAATCGCCTCCGGCCATCTCGATCATCCGCGCCACATAATCCCCGCCTTTGCGGACATTGGCCAGATCGTTGGCCGTGATCGAGAAAAACGCGGCCGTCTTCCCGGTAGGCTCCTGATTCAGGATCGGCGTGATCCGCTCCACCTGCTGCGAAAAGACGCGCTCTGCCGCTTCTTCTTTCCCGAGCAGGATGCCATACAGCTTGATCCACTCCATCCGGGCCAGCGGGTCGCCCTCATAGCTGGAACGCTCCACCAGCACCGGGATACCGAACCGCTCCAGCTGTTCCTTCACCTCGGGGGTATGGTAGATCATGGTATTCTCGATGGCAAGGCCGCAGTCTGCCGCAAGGATCTGCTCATAATCCGGCGCACTGTATTTGCCCGCATAGGCAATGTGCCCCGCCTCCATCGCGGCTTTGGCCTCCTCCAGATACCATCCCTCGGCTCGGGTGCCGGACAGCCGGATGCTGTCCAGTGCGTCCAGCGCAAGGAACAGATCCATCACCGACGTAGAGACAAGATAGATCCCATCCACCGGCTGGCGCAGGACGGTCACGCCCTCCGGCAGTTCGTCCACCTCGGCGGCACCTTCGGGCATCACCAGAAATCGGTCGCCCGATGCGGGGATGGTCAGCATCGTGTAGCCGCCCTCGTAGCAGTCAGCGGTGAACTGCGTGGCATAGTCCAGCGGATACGCGTGGGTAAACACCAGTTTCTCTGTATTCGCCGGGGCGGTCTTGCTGCTGCCGCAGGCGGTCAGGGCAAGCGATGCGGCCGGGAGTGCCTTCAAAAAATCACGACGTGAAATCATATCAATTCAGGCTAAAGCTCAGCGTATATTCGATCTCATGGGGCTTGCTCATGGCAACGGTGTCGGCCGTGACGGAGAGAGCCGTATCCAGCGCAGCCACCGGGATTTCGAAGGTGGAGTTGCCCTCGGTGTTGGTCGGCAGATATTTCTCGCCGTCCACGATCATGTAGTCGTAATTGGGGCTGCTCCAGACGATGGTGGCGGTCATCTTGCCGTCGGCCACGGTCAGAGCCGCCGGGCTTTCCACACTGGCCTTGCCGGAACCGCCCTCAAGGGTGACCTTGCAGGTGTACGCACCGTCGGCGGGCACTTCGGTCTCCGCCTTCGGCTCCGCGTTCCGGATGCTCACGGTGTGGTCGTACCATGTGCCTTTTTTGCCCAGCAGAGCCAGTGCAAACTCCTCGTCCACTGCCTCGACCGGGATATCAAAGCCGTACACCTCTTCGGATGTGCCGTCGGAGTAGGTCACCGTATCGACGGTCGGGATCAGCCAATCCGCCTTATTTGCCTCGGCGTCGGCCGCTGCACCGGGATACAGGTTGACGATCTTCTTGGACGCAAGGCTGACATGGAAGGCCATCCTGCCGTCCTTGACGGTCAGGGTGCCCTTGCCGTTGCAGGCTTCGTTGGCGTGGAACATACTGCTGTCGGTATCAAAGTCGGCGGTGTATACACCGTCCGGCAGAGCGGCTTCGGCCTCCGATGCCGCCTCCGAGACAGCGGAGGAAGCCGCCGACTCCGATGCAGCCGCAGAGCTTGCCGCAGATGAGCTGGCGGAACCGCCGCAGCCGGTCAGGGCTGCTGCCAGCAGGATGGATGCCACGGAAAGGGAAAGGAACTGTTTGCAGCGCATGAAAAATACCTCTTTGTTTTGTTGATAGCAGTTTGCGTTTTGAAACTTGCGATAAAACCGGAAAAGACGAATAAAATCAAAAATTGCCCGAAAAGATCTCTCCCTTCGGGCAATGGGGTTTGATGATATCAGCCGTTCAGGGAATCAATGGCGGCTTGGGTATGGGCAATGTAGAGCTGCTGGATGTCTGCGATCTCGCCCAGACCGGCGATCTGGGTGTCGATGGCATCAAAGCAGCCTGCTGCCTTAAACTGGCTCAGCCAGGAATCTGCGTCCTCACCGGCCATATCGTTGTTGGCGTGGTCACCGGCAACGACCATCAGCGGACGGAGCACGACCTTGGTATAGCCAGCTGCCTTGACCGCCTCGATGACATTCTCACAGGCCGTCTCCTCCGGCTCGCCCTCCACGGTGCCGATGAACACATTGGCATAGCCGAGGGTCTGCATGGCGGTCTGCATCTGCGAGTAGCTCACCTTTGCGGTGTGGGAGGTGCCGTGACCCATAAAGACGAAAGCCGTCTTGTCCGCAGCCGCTGCATCCAGACTGTCATAACCGGCCGTCTTGACGGCTTCCGCGGTGATCGCCTTGGCGACGGCTTCCTTGTCGGCGTTGATGACGGTCGCATCCGCACCGACCTCGCCCAGCAGAGGCTCTGCCACGGCGACAGACTCGAACTTGTCGCGGTACTGATCCAGCATCTCGTTCATCTCGTCGTACTCGGCACCATGCATCAGGTGGGTGGGCTGGACGACAAGGTTCTTCACGCCGTTGGCCACAGCGCGGTCGAGAGCCTGCTGCATATTGTCGATCTTCTCGCCGTCACGCGCCTGCACATGGTTGATGATGATCTGTGCGGTGAAGGCACGGCGAACCGACCAATCCGGGTAAGCTTCCTGCAGCGCATCCTCGATGCCCTTGATGTCGGCCGCGCGGCTGTCGTTGAACGACGTGCCGAAGCTGACGACCAGCAGCTCGTTCTCGCCGATCTCGTCCGCGTTGCGGCTGTCATCCTTGGAGGCGTCGCCGGTGTCGCGGCCGAAGTAGTCGGGGTCTGCATTCTCGCCCTCGACCAGCTCCTTCTGGGCATCGGTCAGGGCATCCCAAGCAGCCTTTGCCTCTTCGCACTGCGCGTCGGTGTTGTCGTTGCGCTCCTGCACATAGATGGCGTCGATCAGGTCGGCGACGTTCTTTGCGGCCACTTCATCTGCCTCCTCGCTGCTCCCTTCGCTGGCAGCCGCAGAGCTGGCCGCGCTGGTGGAGCTTGCGGCCGTGCTGCCGGATGCACCGCAGCCGGTCATCACACCGGCGCAGAGAGCCAGCGCGGTCAGAACCGCTGCGGTCTTCTGGATGTTGCGTTTTCTCATGATCTTTTTGTCCTTTCCCGTATGTGGATGTTCTTTCTGAATCAAAGGGTACAGGAAAGAGAGCCGGAGTCAAAACCACCGGCTGAGCCGGTGGCTTGAGTAAGCCCTAGAAGGGCACCTTACTGGCAAAGCCCCTTAAGGGGCCACGAGCAAGCATCTTTCATCTGCATTACCTGCCCTACCGCTCTAACGAGCTATGTTGCAAAGTGCATCTTCTAAGATGACAATTTCTCTGTCATCTCGCTTCGCTTGAATCTTATAGCTAAAGCATTTTCTACTCCACCAGCAGAGCTGGTGGTTGTCGCTCGCTCAAGCTACCCAACACAAAAGGGTCTTTCCGTCTGCGAAACGGCAGAACAAAAAGACCCTTCTCGATTCAGGCTTTTTGGTACAACCAATTCCTCGTGATCTGGGGCAAAGGCCCCCGTACCAACAGCGGGCAGGTTTCCTGACTGAAAGCTCAACGCCTGCCGCCGCCTTCCCAAAGCGTGTGCTTCAGTGACCGGTGTACCATACACCTTGGCGGCAGACTCCCTTATCACAGTGACGAGATCGTGCGGGATCTGCACCCGCTTCCCTTTTGACCCTTCTGCGCGGCTTTGCCCAGCGCGAAAGGCACCTGCTGTTTTTGATTCAGTTCGTTGGAAAGTATAGCACACAGCCGCCCAAAACGCAATGCGTTTTTCGCATTACTTCGTTTCCCGCAGCATTTTGTCCTTTTCCAGCAGCGGCTTGAGGTACTGGCCGGTGAAGCTCTCCGGTACAGCCGCCACTTCTTCCGGCGTGCCCTCAGCGACGATGAGGCCGCCCGCGCTGCCGCCCTCCGGCCCCAGATCCAGGATGTGGTCGGCGCATTTGATGAGGTCGAGGTTGTGCTCGATGACGATCACCGTGTTGCCTGCATCCACCAGTTTCTGCAGTACCTCGATCAGGCGGTGGACATCGGCGATGTGCAGGCCGGTGGTCGGCTCGTCAAGGATATACACCGTTTTGCCGGTGCTGCGGCGGGCCAGCTCGTTGGCCAGCTTGACGCGCTGCGCCTCGCCGCCGGAGAGGGTCGTCGCGCTCTGGCCAAGGGTCACATAGCCCAGCCCCACATCCAGCAGCGTCTGCAGCTTGCGGGCGATCTTGGGCTGATTGGCGAAAAAGACCACAGCCTCTTCGACGGTCATATTCAGGACATCGGAGATGGTCTTTTCCTTATATTTGACCTCCAGCGTCTCCCGGTTGTACCGTGCGCCCTTGCAGACCTCGCAGGGCACATACACATCGGGCAGGAAGTGCATCTCGATCTGCAGGATGCCGTTGCCCTCGCAGGCTTCGCAGCGGCCGCCCTTGACGTTGAAGCTGAACCGCCCCGGGCCGTAGCCCCGCATCTTGGCGTCCTGTGTCTCGGCAAAGACGCTCCGGATGTCGTTGAATACGCCGGTGTAGGTCGCCGGGTTGGAGCGGGGCGTCCGGCCGATGGGCTGCTGGTCGATGCCGATGACTTTATCGACAAATTCCAGCCCTTCCACCCCATCGCACTTTCCGGCGCGGGCGCGGGCACCGTTCAGCTCACAGGCCAGCGTCTTGTACAGGATCTCATTGACGAGGCTGGATTTACCCGAGCCGGAAATGCCGGTGACGCAGATGAATTCCCCCAGTGGGAAGTTTACCGTGATATTGCGCAGATTGTTCTCCCGCGCACCCACCACCCGCAGGAAATTGCCGCTGCCTTTCCGCCGGGTCTCGGGTACCTCGATCCGCTTGCGGCCCGACAGATACTCGCCGGTGATGCTCCGCTTGGCCTTGCAGATGTCTTTGACGCTGCCGGCTGCAACGATCTCGCCGCCGTGGACGCCCGCACCGGGGCCGACGTCCACGATATAATCCGCGCTCCGCATGGTGTCCTCGTCGTGTTCGACCACGATCACGGTGTTGCCGAGGTCGCGGAGGTTCTTCAGCGTGCCAATGAGCTTATCGTTATCCCGCTGGTGCAGGCCGATGCTGGGCTCGTCCAGCACATACAGCACACCGGACAGCGCACTGCCGATCTGGGTCGTCAGCCGGATGCGCTGGCTCTCGCCGCCCGAAAGGGTTCCCGCCGCGCGCGCCAGCGTCAGATAATCGAGGCCGACGCTCTGCAGGAATTGCAGGCGGTTCCGGATCTCCTTCAGGATCTGCCCGCCGATCTGCCTCTGCTTCTCCGTCAGTTCCGGCTCGGTCTCGGCGATGAAGTGCAGTTCTTCCCGGATGGACATCTCACAGAAGTCGCTGATGTTCTTGCCGCCCACCGTCACGGCGAGGACGACGGGTTTCAGCCGCTTGCCATGGCAGTCCGGGCACTCGACACCGGACATAAAGCTGCCGATCTCTTCCTTCATCCACTCGCTGTTGGTCTCCCGGAAGCGGCGTTCCAGATTTTCCACGATGCCCTCAAAGGCATTGTAGTAGACGCCGCTGCCGAACTCATTGGTGCGGTGCATCTCGATCTTTTCGCCGTTGGTGCCGTAGAGCAGGGCGTTGACCGCCTCCGTGCTCATCTCCGCAATGGGTGTATCCAGCGTAAAGCCGTATTTTTTGCCAAGGCCGAGGTAGTACATCTCGCTGACGCTGCCCTCGGCGTAATACCAGCCGCTGGCTTTGATGGCTCCCTGCCGGATGGAAAGGCTGCGGTTGGGCAGGATGCGCTCCTCATCCACCCGCATAAAGGTGCCCAGACCGGTACACTTCTCGCACGCCCCCTGCGGGTTGTTGAAGGAAAAGAGCCGGGGCGTCAGCTCGCCGATGGAGACATTGTGCTCCGGGCAGGCGAAATTCTGGCTGAAGGTCATGCAGTCGCCGCCGATGACGTCCACTTCGGCGATGCCGCCCGTCAGAGCGAGAGCCGTTTCCAGCGAATCGGCCAGCCGCCCCCGGATGCCCTTGCGCATGGCAAGGCGGTCCACGACGATCTCCACCGTATGCTTGATGTTCTTTTCGAGGCTGATCTCCTCATCGAGGTCGTACAGGCTGCCGTCGATCTTCACCCGGGCATACCCGGCGCGGCGGGCAGCGTCCAGCTCCTTCTGCTGGGTGCCCTTGCGCTGGCGCACCACCGGAGCCAGCACCTGAAACTTCGTGCCTTCGTCCAGCTTCAGCACCGCATCCACCATTTCGTCTACGCTCTGCTGGCGGATGACCCGGCCGCAGACCGGGCAGTGGGGCACGCCGACCCGGGCGTACAGCAGACGCAGATAATCGTAGATCTCCGTCACGGTGCCCACCGTAGAGCGGGGGTTGTGGCTGGTGGTCTTCTGGTCGATGGAGATGGCCGGCGACAGGCCGGTGATCTCGTCCACATCGGGCTTGTCCATCCGCCCAAGGAACATCCGGGCGTAGCTGGACAGGCTTTCCACATAGCGGCGTTGGCCGTCGGCGTAGATGGTATCAAAGGCAAGGCTGGACTTGCCCGAACCGGAAAGTCCGGTCATCACGATCAGTTTTTCCCGCGGGAGGGTCAGGTTCACGTTTTTCAGGTTGTGCTCCCGCGCCCCTTTAATGACGATCTTATCGTTTGCCAAAGTGTTTTCTCCCTCTTTTTTGTGTCTGTGAATGGTTCTGTTTCCGCTCTTCCTCGGCCGAAGAATCCACGGTGGGGTTCTCGCCCCGGCGCAGCCGGTCGATCTGATCGCGCAGGAAGGCCGCGTGCTCGAACTCCAGCAGTTTGGCCGCCTCTTTCATTTCCCTTGTCAGCCGGTCGATGGCCGCTTCCCGCTCCAGCTTTCCCATCCGGCGGGTGTTCCGCTTGGCATTCTCGGCCTTATCGCTGATCTCGATGGTATCCCGGATGGCCTTGACGATGGTTTTCGGCACGATGCCGTGCGCCTCGTTGTAGGCCGTCTGGATGGCGCGGCGGCGTTCGGTCTCGGTAATGGCGCGGTCCATGCTGTCGGTGACGACATCCGCGTACATGATGACCAGTCCTTCCGCATTTCGTGCGGCACGGCCGATGGTCTGGATGAGGCTGGTCTCGCTGCGCAGAAATCCCTCTTTGTCTGCATCCAGAATGGCCACCAGACTGACCTCCGGCAGGTCCAGCCCCTCGCGCAGGAGGTTGATGCCCACCACCACGTCGATGGAGCCGAGCCGAAGATCCTTGATGATCTCCATCCGCTCAAACGTATCCACCTCGTGGTGCATATACTTGACCTTGATGCCCTGCTCGGTGAGATAATCCGTCAGGTCTTCTGCCATTTTCTTGGTCAGGGTGGTCACGAGTACCCGCTCCTGCCGGGCAATGCGGGCGTTGATCTCGCCCAGAAGGTCGGTGACCTGCCCTTCCACCGGGCGCACCGAGATCACCGGGTCAAGCAGACCGGTGGGGCGGATCACCTGCTGGGCGATCTGCGTCGAGTGTTTCCGCTCGTACTCGCCGGGAGTCGCCGAGACAAAGATCATCTGGTTCAGCTTGGACTCCACTTCCTCAAATTTGAGCGGGCGGTTGTCAAAGGCCGACGGCAGCCGGAAGCCGTACTCCACCAGCGTCTTTTTGCGGGCGAAATCGCCGCCGTACATGGCGCGCACCTGCGGCAGGGTGACATGGCTCTCATCCACGAAGAGCAGAAAATCCTCCGGGAAATAATCCAGCAGCGTGGTTGGCATACTGCCCGGCGCACGCCCCGACAGCACCGCCGAGTAGTTCTCGATGCCCTTGCAGATGCCCACTTCGGTCAGCATCTCAATGTCGTAATTCGTCCGCTGCTGGATGCGCTGGGCTTCGATCAGCTTGCCCTCCGAGGTGAACTGCTTCACCTGCTGGTCGCACTCGGCGCGGATCTTCTCGATGGCAGCGGCCTTTTTCTCGGCACTGACGATGTAGTGGCTGGCCGGGAAGATGGCGACGTGCTTGACCACATTCTGCTTTGTGCCCGTCACCGGGTTGAACTCGGTGATCCGGTCAATCTCATCCCCGAAAAACTCCACCCGGATGGCAAGGTCGCTCATATAGGCGAGGTAAATGTCCACCGTATCGCCGTGGACCCGGAACTTGTTGCGGATAAAATTGATGTCGTTGCGCTCGTATTGCAGGTTGACCAGCCGACGGCAGAGTTCATCCCGCTCCATCTCCATGCCGGGCCGCAGGCTGATGACCATGCTGCGGTAGTCGATGGGGTCGCCCAGCGAGTAGATGCAGGAGACCGACGCCACAATGATGACATCCCGCCGCTCCGACAAGGCCGCCGTCGCCGAGTGGCGCAGGCGGTCGATCTCGTCGTTGATGGCACTGTCCTTTTCGATATAGGTATCCGTGCTGGGGATATAGGCTTCGGGCTGGTAGTAATCGTAGTAAGAGACAAAATATTCCACCGCATTTTCCGGGAAAAACGAGCGGAACTCGGTGCAGAGCTGTGCCGCCAGCGTTTTGTTGTGCGCCAGCACCAGCGTGGGGCGGTTGCACTGGGCAATGACATTTGCCATGGTAAAGGTCTTGCCGCTGCCGGTCACGCCCAGCAGGGTCTGGCAACGGTCGCCCCGGTTGACCCCCTCCACCAGCTCGGCAATGGCCTGCGGCTGGTCGCCGGTGGGGGCATAGGGCGACACCAGCTTGAAGGTCTCTTCCGGCATGGTCAGCCCCTCCTTTCCGGTTCTTTGGGTAAAGAACCACAAATAGTTGTATCCTTCCTCCGGATTATACCACAATCATTTTATAATGTAAACCATTCTGCTGCATTCAATAGGGGCGCAGCATCTCCCCAGTGGCAAAATCGTAGAACGGCAGCCGGTTTTCCTCCCGCATCGAGAAATAGTCCGTCTCGGTCAGGATGATGTGATCCCGCAGATGGACTTGGATCATCCCCAGCGCACGGACGATATTCTCCGTCGCCTGAATGTCCTCCCGGGAGGGCAGAGCCATCCCATTGGGGTGATTGTGGCAGAGTGCCACGGTGTCCGTGCCGCCTTTGAGGGCTGCTTCCACGATATCCTTGATCGCAAGGCTGACCCGGTTGCTGGTGCCCTCCCGAAGCCAGAAGGTCGCCTTGACCCGGCTGCGGCTGTCCAGCACCACCAGCATGGCGCGCTCCCGGTCGGCCCCGGCAAATTTCCCCAGCAGGAAACCCGCCAGCTGGTCGGTCGAGCGCACGGCTCTCCCCTCTCCGGTGCGGCTGCGATGATAGTATCGGCTGACTTCGGGCAGAAGATGCAGCATCCGCGCCGTGGCCGGGCCGACCCCCTCCACCCGGAGCAGATCTTCCTCCGATGCGTCCAGCACCCCGGCAAAATCCCCAAACCGCTCAATCAGCGCATGGGCGATGCCGTTGGTGTTCTTTTGGGGATTGGTGATGTAGAGCAGCACTTCCAGTGCCTCGTGGGGAGCCAGCGATTCAAAGCCCTGTTCGGCGACCCTCTGCCGCATCCGCTGGCGGTGCCCCTGATGAATCTTCGTTCCGTCTGCCATAGCCGCGCTCCTTTGGGGGTGTACTTTCTATAATAGTACCCCATTTTTGCCAAAAGACAAGGGTTGGGGGGAAAATATTCTGCGTTGACTTCAACGGTATTGGAAATTATAATGGATGCAAGCCTTTACTGGGCTTGCCCTCTCCGGCATTTTCGCTTTGCTCGATGCTGCTCTCCTTCTTTGGCCACAACGCGGGAGGCAGGTCTTGACTCTCCCTTTGGGAGAGCTGTCGGCGCAGCGCGACAACGGAGAGGGCGAGCCGCCTAAAATCATACGAGGAACTTTATGAAACAATACACTGCTACCGCCAACGACGAGGGCGTGCGGCTCTCCCGCTTTGTCCAGAGCGTCACCCGCGATCTCCCGACCAGCCTGCTGTACAAGAGCTTCCGCAACAAACGGATCAAGGTCAACGGCAAAAAGGGTGCTCCCGAGGATCGGATCAAAGCCGGTGATTTGATCGAGCTGTACATCAACGACGAGTTTTTCCCGCCCGAGGGAGCCAAGCCCGCCCCCAAAGCCCCCAAAAAGCAGCAGAATCAGCCCAAGGTGAACGTCATCTACGAGGACGAAAACATTGCCGTCCTCTACAAACCCACCCACCTGCTCTGCCACAGCGACCGCACCGGTGACGCCAATCTGGTGGACGCCTTTGCTCAGTATCTGGCGCAGAAGGGCGAATACGACCCCCACGGCGAGAACCGCTTCAAGCCCGGCATCTGCAACCGGCTCGACCGCGGCACCGAAGGTCTGGTCATTGCGGCCAAAAGCTACGCCGCTCTGCGGGATATGAATGAGATCATCCGCACCGACCTGCTCAAGAAGGAATACTACACCATCACCGTCGGCATCCCCCAGAGCGGCCGCTTTACCGCATGGTGGGAGCACGATGAGAAGAACAACAAGGTCAGCATCCATGCTCACCAATCGCAGGACGAACGCCGCAAGCAGATCGTCACCGACGTGGATGTGCTGCGCACCGCAGGCCCCTTCGCCCTCTGCAAGATCGGCCTCATCACCGGCCGCACCCACCAGATCCGCGCCCACCTTGCCTACCTCGGCAAGCCGGTGCTGGGCGACATCAAATACGGCAACCGGAAGATGAACGAGCGCACCGGCACCAAAACGCAGGCTCTCTGCGCCGTCCGGATCACCTTTGGCGACATCCCGGCCGAAAATACCCTGCATTACCTCTCCGGCAAGGTCGTCAAATTGAAAGACCCGCAGATCTTGAAGCAGTTCGACGCGCTGGACAAGACCAAGCCCACCAACGAATGAATTGCAACGGAGGTTTCTTCCATGGATCTGAATGTTTATTTTAAAAGCGTCATCGACCAAGACACCGCTTCCGTCGTCCTGTGCGACCTCGACCACACCATCGTCTACATGAGTCCCGCCGCCATCCGCAATTACGCCAAGCACGGCGGCGAAAAGTTGGTGGGGCGAAGCCTGCTCCACTGCCACAACCCCAACTCCAACAACCGCATTCAGGAGGTCGTGGACTGGTTCGCCGCCAGCCCGGAGCACAACCGCATCTATACCTACCACAACGACAAGCAGAATAAGGACGTCTACATGGTCGCCCTGCGGGATACCGACGGCACGCTGATCGGCTACTACGAAAAGCACGAATTCCGCAACCCCGAGACCATGCAGCGGTACGATTTTGGGGAGTAAAGGATGAAACGGATTGATAAAACCACTTGGTTGCGAGCGGAACTGTTTGAATTTTTCTCGGCAGTGTCTCACCCATTTTACAGCGTCACCTTCCGGGTGGATGTCACGAACCTTCACGCCTACGTCCGGAAGCATCACCTGTCCTTCTACTATGCACTGGGCTGGCTGGTGACGAAAGCGGTGAATGCCACCGAAAACTTCCGGTATACCATTCGGGATGACGAGATCTATCTTTTGGACAAACGGATCCCCAGCCTGACCGACCTGAAACCCGGCAGCGAACAGTTTCATATCGTCACGCTCCCTTTCTCCGAACCGATGGAAGCTTTCTGCGCCGCCGCGCAGGAGAAGAGCCGCCGCCAGAGCTCCCTGCTGAACCAGAACGCTGACGAAACCGACGAGCTGATTTATATGTCCTGCACGCCGTGGTTCGATCTGACCGGGTTGACCAACGAGCGGGATTTTGACCGGAACGATAACATTCCCCGGATCGCATGGGGCAAGTACACCGCCGACACCTCCGGCCGAGAGACGCTGGGAATGTCGGTGGAAGTCAACCACCGCTTCATCGACGGCTATCATCTGGGGCAGTTCTACCAGAAGCTTCAGCAGAGCATTGACGCATTGGAACGGTAAGGAGGAATCGTATGTACCCGACCCGTAAACAGGCCGAAGCGTTGCTGGCCGAGGCTCTGCCCCACAACCCCGGCCCATGGGGTGCCCACAGCCGCACCGCCGCCCACTGCGCGGAAAAGATCGCCGCAGCCGCCGGGCTGGATCCGGACAAAGCATACGTTCTTGGCCTGCTCCACGACATCGGCCGCAGATTCGGCAAGCGGCATCTGGGCCATGTATCAGACGGTTATTCTTACATGATGTCGCTGGGTTACGAGGAAGTCGCCCGCGTCTGCCTGAGCCACAGCTTCAACGACCAGTCTCTGGCCGATTATGTCGGCAGCCGGGATACCACGCCGGAGGAGACCACTCTCATCGAAACGAACCTCGCGGCCATGGTCTACGACGAATACGACCGTCTCATCCAGCTCTGTGATGCGCTGGCCGGTGCCGAAGGCGTGATGGACATCGAAGCGCGGATGCTGGACGTCAAACGCCGCTATGGAGCCTACCCGCAGAAGAAATGGGAGATCAATATGGCTCTCAAGCAACATTTTGAAGAGCTTGCCGGGCAGGATATCTATTCTCTCGTTGAAAAAGACACCTATCACCCGGAATGACCCAATATCCACAAATATTATCGCAAGTCAAGAAATTAGTGCAGCATTCAAACGGCATATTTGCGATATGCAATTCAACGTTGTTGCTGTTGCATTAAAAAGTTGAATTGCTATAAAAATTGAAGTGCATTTCAGTGCAAGGTGGTGGTTTTTGTGCGGTACAATGAGCGTATCCGGGAGATCCGGGAAGATAATTTTCTGACCCAGCAAAAGGTCGCTGACCTGCTGCACATCGGCCAGCGCACCTACTCCGATTACGAAAGCGGCAAGACCCGCATCCCCATCGACAGCCTGCTCATTCTCGCAAAATTCTACGACGTCTCGATGGATTATCTCTCCGGTGCCAGCAACCAGAAAACCGAATACCCCAAAAAGTAAACCGCCCCTTCTTCCAACAATGGATGAAGAGGCGGTTTTGATCTTTATGCAGGTTTCAGGCAAGGGGCGGAACAGCCGTTACTCTTTGCTCTGCTTTTCCTGTTCCTCGCGGAGCTTTTGGATGCGCTTTTTCTCGCTCTCCACCCGGGGCCACGGCCACGAGAAGCCCTCGTTTTTTCGGCACCACTGCACCAGCGGGTAGAACGCGAAGGTCAGACCGAACACATACAGCAGCAGGTAGAGCACCGCGTCCAGCGTGAAGAGGGCGTCCAGTGCGCCGACCACCGCCATCACAAAGCCTGCTTTCAGAAAGAACAGGCCGTTCTGACGGCAGTATTCTGCAAAATTTTCTGCTTTGACGGCACGGCGGCCCTGATCGCCCCAGACCCGGGGATTTTTCATGACCGAGTAGCCGTAAAAGACCAGCATCAGGCCGCAGGTAAGCTGAAATCCAAAAAACATAGGTTAATCCTCAAAGATCGGCTTCATGAAGGGCAGGAAGTCGAGGGTCGCAAAGTAATCCCGCGGGGTCTCGGCACGGCGGATCAGGCGGTGGGAGCCGTCCTCGCAGAGCAGGACTTCGGCACTGCGGAGCTTGCCGTTGTAGTTGTAGCCCATGGCCGAGCCGTGCGCACCGGTGTCGTGGATGTAGACCAGATCGCCGATGTCGATCTGCGGCAGCATCCGGTCGATGGCAAACTTGTCGTTGTTCTCGCACAGGCCGCCGACCACATCGTACTTGTGATCGCAGGGGGCATCCTCCTTGCCGAGGACGGTGATGTGGTGGTAAGCCCCGTACATGGCCGGGCGCATCAGGTTGGCAGCGCAGGCGTCCAGACCGATGTACTCTTTGTAGATGTGCTTCTCGTGGATGGCCGTTGCCACCAGCGCACCGTAGGGGCCGGTGGTGAAGCGGCCCATCTCGGTGAAGATGGCCACATCGCCCATGCCTGCCGGAACAAGGATCTCCTCAAACTTCTTGCGGACGCCCTCGCCGATGGCCATGATGTCGTTCTCGGTCTGGTCGGGGCGGTACGGGATGCCGACGCCGCCGGACAGATTGATGTAGCCGATGTGGACGCCGGTGGCTTTCTGGACACGGACGGCCAGCTGGAACAGGATGCCGGCCAGCTCGGGATAATAGGCATCCGAAATGGTGTTGGAGGCAAGGAAGGCGTGGATGCCGAAATTCTTGGCACCCTTGGCGGCCAGCTTCTTGTAGCTCTCGATCATCTGTTCCTCGGTCATGCCGTACTTGGCATCACCGGGCTTGTCCATGACCTGAAAGCCCTCTTTGCTCTCGCCCAGCTGGAAAGTTCCGCCCGGGTTGTAGCGGCAGAAGATGTTCTCCGGCACACCGGCCACCCGCTCGAGGAACTCGACCATGGTGGCGTCGTCCAAGTTGATGTAGGCTCCCAGCTCGTAGGCCTTCTTCATGTCTTCCACCGGGGTCTGGTTGGAGGAGAACATGATGTCGCTGCCCTGAAAGCCGCAGAGCTCGCTGAGCATCAGCTCCGTCAGAGACGAGCAGTCCACACCGCAGCCCTCTTCCTTGAGGATCTGCAGGATCACGGGGTTGGGCAGAGCCTTGACTGCAAAATATTCCTTGAAACCCTTGTTCCAGCTGAACGCCTTGTTGATCCGGCGGGCATTCTCGCGGATGCCTTTTTCGTCGTAAACGTGGAACGGGGTCGGCACATCCTGAAGGATCTCCTGTGCCTGCGCTTCGGTCAGAAATGGTTTCTTTTCCATAAATACATCCCTCTCATTTTATAATCACACCAGCCGCGCCAGTGTCGAAAGCAATTACAGCTTCAGATTCTCCCGGGTGGGGGTAAAGGTGGGGATCATCTTTTCCAGCTGATCCACCACGCCGTCGTCGTTGTATTCGGCAGCTTTGGCCAGAGCCTGCAGCTGCTCATAGAACACGGCCAGATCAATGTTCCGGGGCGGAGCCACAAAGATCTTGTTGTGCTCCGTGCGGCGCATCTTGTCCTGTTCTTCGTCCATCATCAGCTCCTCGTAGAGCTTTTCACCCGGACGGAGACCCACGATCTTGATCTCCATATTCACGCCCGGCTCGTAGCCGTAGAAGCGGATCAGCTGCTTGGCAAGGTCGATGATCTTGACCGGCTCGCCCATATCCAGCACATAGATGCTGCCGCTTTCGGCCAATGCACCGGCCTGCAGCACCAGCTGCGCCGCCTCCGGGATGGTCATGAAGTACCGCTCGATGTTGGCATCGGTCAGGGTGACGGGGCCGCCCTTTTTGATCTGGGATTCAAACAGCGGGATGACGCTGCCGTGGCTGCCCAGCACATTGCCAAAGCGGACGGCCACGCACTTCATCTCCGTGTTCCCCGCAAAGGTCTGGATCAGCATCTCGCAGATCCGCTTGGTGCAGCCCATGACGCTGGTGGGGTTGACCGCCTTATCGGTGGAAAGCTGAACCAGACGCTCAACGTTGTGCTCACTGGCACTGACCAGCAGGTTCTTGGTGCCGAGGACGTTGTTCTTGACCGCCTCTGCCGGGCTGACTTCCATCAGCGGGACGTGCTTGTGCGCCGCCGCATGGAACACCACCGTCGGGTGATAGGTCTCAAACACTTCATCCAGCCGTTTTTTATCCCGGATGGAGCCGATCAACACCGTCACCGGGATATCCCGGCCGTACTTCTGCTGCAGTTCCATCTGAAGCTCATAGGCGCAGTTTTCATAGATATCAAAGATCAGCAGCTTGCCGGGGTGGAACTTCATCACCTGTCGGCAAAGCTCGCTGCCGATGCTGCCGCCGCCGCCTGTCACGAGGACGGTCTTGCCGGTCAGATAACTGGAGATCTTGGCTGTGTCCAGCGTGACCTCCTCCCGGGAGAGGAAGTCGGCGGTGTTCAGCTCCCGGAATGCGCCCTGCTGGGGCGCATTGGCTCCCACCAGCTGCGGGTCGCTCAGGATCTGCACCGCGCAATGGGTGGATACGCACAGGTCGATGACATGGTTCAGGCGGCTGCCCTTCAGCGTCGGGATGGCGATGATGATGCTGTGGATGCCGTACTTCTCGCACAGAGCCGGGATCTCTTCCAGCGTACCCTTGACCGGCACCCCGTGGATGGTCTGCCCCAGCTTGTTGGGGTCATCGTCCACCGCCACGACCGGATGCCCATAGAGCAGATTGCTCTTGCAGACGTTGATGGCCCATGCACCGGCTTCGCCCGCGCCCACGATCATCACCGGGCGGTTGGGATCCTTGCTGGCATTGCCCCGCATCCGTTCGCCGAGGGGGTGGTTCAGGAAGAGCCGCCACGCCAGACGGCTGCCGCCCACCAGCAGGAAGATAAAGACCGAGGCCATGGCGTTGGCCGAGTTGAACAGCACGCCGTGGATGAAGCAGCGGTTGACCCCATAGACGATGACGGTGGGAACCGCGATCGTTCCGGCCAGCCGGATCAGGTCGCGCTCGCCCGCATACTTCCACAGGATCGAGTACAGCCCGCCCACGAGGAAGCAGACCAGATAGACCGCCACGATCCACGGCAGATGGTGATACAGCAGGCTGAGATTGTGCGGCCACCAGATCTCTTCGTTGCCTGCACCGTCTGCACGGAGCAGCAGTGCAAAGTAGAAACTGAACGCAACGATGGCCGCATCCAGCAGCACCAGCAATGCCCGGCGCGCATAGATCCTCAGCGCAGTTTTTTGATGTTCTTTCACAAAAAGTCCTCTTTTGTTTCGGCGCGGAGCCTGTCCGCCGCCATATTTGACGATGGCGTGGGCTTCCGGACGGCCCGGAGACCCTATTCCGCCATGATATCTCTTGTATTATACTCAATTCTTCTTCCGGTGTCCAGAAGATTCCGCATTCCCCGCATTTTTCATCGTTTTTTCAACCTTCCGCTCCTGCCGGAGGATCTCCCGGATCTCCTGCCCCAACCCCAGCGGCCACGCCGCTGCAAGATAGACCGCGCACATCCCGCTCCCGCCCAGCGCGATCGCGGCCAGCGGCAGAAGCCCGTTCCCCGCCAGAAGGCCGGAGAGCCCCTGCCGGAGCAGGATCCCCGCCCCTGCCGAGAGCATTGCGGCCAACGCCGGTGCGCCCAGCCACCGCCCCACCAGCGGCTTCATGGCGCAGCAGCGAAGCAGCCGGCCGGTGTTGGCCGCACAGGTATAGCAGGCCGACAGCAGGATCACCCCGAGGAAGCCTTTCATCCCGAACTGCGGCAGAAGCAGCATGACCCCGGCGATCCGGAACACGGAGTTCCAGACGCTGTACCGGAACTCCGCCCGCTGTTCCCCGATCCCTTTCATCGCCCCGTCCACCATGCTCTCGAGGGAGAGCAGCGGCAGCACCGGGCCTAAAACTTCCAGATAGAAGCCCGCTTCCTCGCTGCGGTAGAGCATCCACGCCAGCGGCCTGCCCCAGACCCAGAAAGCTGCGCCTGCCAAGGCCGAGAAGTATCCCGTCAGCCGGAACATCCGGTCGAGCAGCTGTTGCAGTCGGCGCGTTTCGCCCCGGATGTGCGCCTGTGTGATCTCCGGCATCAGCAAAACGGCCAGACTCCCCAGTAAGCCGAATGGAAACGTCAGCAGCGGAAGTGCCATACCTTTTAAACAGCCGTATTGCGTCACCGCCTCTTCCCTGCCACCGAGTCCTTCTGCCGCCAGCCAGACGGTCAGGCAGGCGGGCACCAGCATATTTTCCGCCGTGTGGAGTGCGCTGGACAAACAGCGTCCGCCCTCCACCGGCCACAGGATCTCCCAGAGCCTTCGGGTCGGCTCCTGCGGGCGGACCGCGCCCTGCCCGGCAAAGCACCGTGCCGCCTCCCGCCGGTAAAACAGCAGCATCACACTCGTCGAGACCGCCTCGCTGATGGCCGTTGCTGCCAGCACCGCCGCGCATTTTGTTCCCGCATCTGCCGCCTGCACCCGCTCCAAGACAAAGCAGATCACCGCCACGCGGACGGTCTGCTCCCCCAGCTGGCTGACCACATTGGGTTCGACCCGCCGCCGGGCAATGAAGAACCCGCGCAGCACCGCCGAAACCGCCATCCACGGCAGGCCAAAAGCCGCCATCCGGAGTGCCGCCGCGCCCCGGAGATCGCCCAGCCACCATTGCGCGGCCAGCCCCGCCAGCCCGAACTGTGCCCCCATCGCCGCCGATCCCAGCCCCAGCCCGGCGGCCAGAAGCCGCACCAGCATCCCGCGAGCCTCGGCTCGGCTGTGGCTGAGTTCTTCCGCCATCAAACGGGTCGCCGCCACCGAAACGCCCGCCGTCGCCAGTGTGACAAAGAGGGAATAGACCGCCAGCACCAGCTGGTACAGCCCCATTCCCTCGCCGCCCAGCGCATACGCCAGATAGATGCGCAGCCCCATTCCGGCCAGCCGGAGCAGCACATCGGCTCCGGTCATGAGGGCTGCGTTTTTCAGATAGCTCCGCCGCATCCCGTGCTCCCCCTTCCCGGCTTTCCCGGTTCAGTGTATGCGGGCGGCCGCCGATTTTATGCCCGCAGCAACCCGGCTTTGGAAAAGAGGAGCAACTGCGTGGGTTGTTTTCCTTCTGGTTTTATGGTATGATAAAAAATGGTCATAAGGGCGGCAACGCCTTTTCATCAAATAACAAGGAGGAAGCGCACAGCCTGGCCTGCCCGTACCTGTGCGCAACGAGAGAATGAGCGAAGAATGTACCCATGACTGCTCCAGCTGCAGTGCAGCGTGTTCTTCCCGCAATGCAGCACCCCAGCACGATGCCCCCAACCCCAACAGCAGCGTCAAAAAGGTCATCGGCGTTGTGTCCGGCAAAGGCGGCGTCGGCAAAAGCATGACCAGCGCACTGCTGGCCTGCGCCATGGCGCGCCGCGGCTACCACTGCGGCATTCTGGACGCCGACATCACCGGCCCGTCCATCCCGAAGCTGTTTGGCATCCATGGCCGTGCCATGGCCGACGAAAAGGGCTGCTGGCCCATCCAGAGCCGGATGGGGATCGATGTGATGAGCATCAATCTTCTGGTGGAAAACGAAGAAGATCCCGTGGTCTGGCGCGGCCCGGTCATTGCCGGTGCCGTCAAGCAGTTCTGGACCGATGTGGTCTGGAAGGACGTGGACTTCCTGTTTGTCGATATGCCTCCGGGAACCGGCGATGTGCCGCTGACCGTCTTCCAGAGCCTGCCCGTGGACGGCATCGTGGTCGTCGCCAGCCCGCAGGAGCTGGTCAGTATGATCGTCGCCAAGGCCGTCAACATGGCCGAGATGATGAAGGTTCCCATGCTGGGCATCGTCGAGAACATGAGCTACGTCGTCTGCCCCGACTGCGGCAAGCACATCAACGTGTTCGGCGACAGCCATGTGGACGAAGTCGCAGCCAAGCATCACCTGCCGGTGCTGGCCAAGTGCCCCATCGACCCGCAGCTGGCCGCGTTGTCCGACGCCGGCAGGATCGAGACCTACGGCGGCCAGTACCTTGAGGGTGCCGCCGACGCCTGCGAGAAGCTGCTGAAGAAGTAAAAAAATCCTTCTTATTTCAAGAAATCCCGCCGCGCAGAACTTTCAAAAAGCAAGGTTCTGCGCGGTTTTTGATGTCTTTCTTCGTTTTATGAAGCATTTTCATGTTTTGTACAGTTTTTTTGAAAGATTTTCTGCGAGCATTCCCAATCTATCCTCTTGTCAAACGGAGGGCAAAGCTTTATAATAACAAAGTGGTTCGGGGCATTGCTCCGGATGTACGATCGAAAGGAAGTACGGCCTGCGTTTCTGTCTGGGCGTTCCTGCTGTGCGGCGGAACATTCACAGCCCATCAGAGCGGCCGCTGTGGTTCCATATCATGTAGAGAAAATGGGAAAAGGAGTATTCTATTATGCTGACGAATGAATACCTGAAGCGCGTTTATGCGGGTCTTGCCGAGCGCAATGCCAACGAGCCTGAGTTCCTGCAGGCAGTCCGCGAGGTTCTGGAGAGCATCCAGCCCGTCGTGGAGAAGCACCCCGAGTACGAGAAGGCCGGTCTGATCGAGCGGCTGGTCGAGCCGGAGCGCATCATCTCCTTCCGTGTGCCTTGGGTCGATGATGAGGGCAAGGTGCAGGTCAACCGCGGCTACCGCGTTCAGTTCAACAGTGCCATCGGCCCCTACAAGGGCGGCCTGCGTTTCCATCCTTCCGTCAATCAGGGCATCCTGAAGTTCCTCGGCTTTGAGCAGACCTTCAAGAACAGCCTGACCACCCTGCCCATGGGCGGCGGCAAGGGCGGCTCCGACTTCAACCCCAAGGGCAAGAGCGATATGGAAGTCATGCGCTTCTGCCAGAGCTTCATGACCGAGCTGTACCGTCACATCGGCCAGTTCGTGGACTGCCCTGCCGGTGATATCGGCGTCGGCGGCCGTGAGGTCGGCTATCTGTTTGGCCAGTACAAGCGGCTGACCAACAGCTTCCAGGGCGGCATGATCACCGGCAAGGGTCTGACCTTCGGCGGTTCTCTGGCCCGCACCGAGGCCACCGGTTACGGCCTGTGCTACTTCACCGCCGAGGCTCTGAAGTGTATGCGCAACGACAGCTTTGCCGGCAAGACCGTGGTGATCTCCGGCTCCGGCAACGTCGCCATCTATGCCTGCGAGAAGGCCACCCAGCTGGGCGGCAAGGTCGTCACCATGTCCGACTCCAACGGCTATGTCTACGACCCCAACGGCATTGATCTGGCCTATGTCAAAGATCTGAAGGAAGTCCGCCGCGGCCGCATCAAGGAGTACGCCGACACCCACGCCGGTGCAACCTATGTTGCCGATTGCTCCAAGGTCTGGACGGTGCCCTGCGACATCGCCCTGCCCTGCGCGACCCAGAACGAGATCAACAAGGAGTCCGCTGAGGCTCTGGTCAAGAATGGCTGCACCGTCGTCTGCGAGGGTGCCAATATGCCCAGCACGCCGGAGGCCATCGAGGTCTATCTGGCAAACGGTGTTCTGTACGGACCCGCAAAGGCTGCCAACGCAGGCGGCGTGGCTACTTCCGGCCTCGAGATGAGCCAGAACTCCGAGCGTCTGAGCTGGACCTTTGCAGAAGTCGATGCCAAGCTGAAGGGCATCATGGAAGGCATCTTCCACGCCAGCTACGACGCTTCTGTGGCGGCCGGTTCCGAGGGCAACCTGATGGTCGGTGCAAACTGCGCCGGTTTCCTGAAGGTCGCCACCGCAATGATGGCACAGGGCATCACCTACTAAGATCGGATTTTTTAAGAGCTGTGCTTCGGAATGGAGCACAGCTCTTTTTGTATACTCCCCGCATCTTTCGTCCATACTGTCCTCAGTATCCTCAGTACAAGAAAAGAGGGATCCTGCATGGATGAGAGAATGTTTTGTTTTCAATGTGAGCAGGCCGCCAACTGCACCGCCTGCACGGGAAACGCCGGTGTCTGCGGCAAATCCGCCAAGACTGCGGCAGCACAGGACGAGCTGACCGGTGTGCTCATCGGCTTTGCCGCGCAATTGCCGACCAGCGATGCCCCCATCCCGCAGCAGCAGGCGCGACTGCTGTTCGAGGGGCTGTTTACCACCATCACCAACGTCAACTTTGACCCGGAGACCGTCGCCCAGCTGACCGCCAAGATCCGCGCCGCCAAGCAGGATGTGCTGCTGGCTGCGCCCATCGTGCCGGAGCCGATGCCGGACTACGACATGACTCAGCTCTGGCACGATCCGGATGAAGACCGGCGGAGCCTGCGGTCTTTTGTGCTGTTCGGGCTGCGGGGCATGGCGGCTTATGCCTACCACGCGCAGGTGCTGGGCTATACGGACGGCGAACTCGACCGATTTTTCTGCACTGCCCTGCGGGATCTGGCCCATGAGACCGACAAAGAGAAGCTCTTCGCGCTGGTCCACACCACCGGCCTGATGGCCTATCGGGTGATGGAGCTTCTGGACAAGGCCAACACCGGATCCTTCGGCGAGCCGGAACCAGTGGAAGTGCCGCTCACCATCGAGAAAGGGCCTTTCATCGTCATATCCGGCCACGACCTCTACGATATGAAACGCCTGTTGGAACAGACCGAGGGCAAAGGCGTCAACATCTACACCCACTCGGAAATGCTGCCCGCCCACGGCTATCCGGAGCTGAAGCAGCGTTTTCCCCACCTGAAAGGCAACTTCGGCACCGCATGGCAGAACCAGCAGCGGGAGTTTGAGGACATCCCCGCGCCCATCCTCTTCACCACAAACTGCATCATGCCGCTGCGCGCCAGCTATGCGGATCGGGTGTTCACCACCTCGGTGGTCTCCTACCCGGGCGTACAGCACATCGGCGAGGACCGGGATTTTTCGCCCCTCATCGCCAAAGCCTTGGAGCTGGGCGGCTACCCCGAGGACACCCGGATGCCCGGCATGAACGGCGGCAAGTCGGTCGTGACCGGTTTTGCCCACCATGCCGTGCTGGAACACGCCGGCGAGATCGTGAAGGCCGTGAAAGCGGGCAAGATCCGGCATTTCTTCCTGATTGGCGGCTGCGACGGCACCCGGTCCAGCCGCCGCTACTACACCGAGTTCGCCAAGCTGACCCCGCCGGACACCGTCATCCTGACGCTGGCCTGCGGCAAATTCCGGCTCAACGACCTGCCGCTGGGTACGGTGGCCGGCCTGCCCCGTATCCTCGATGTCGGTCAGTGCAACGACGCGTACAGTGCGATCCGGATCGCGCTGGCGTTGGCGGATGCCTTCGACTGCCCGGTCAACGAGCTTCCGCTCTCCCTCATCCTTTGCTGGTTTGAGCAGAAAGCCGTCTGTATCTTGATGGCGTT
Source organism: uncultured Faecalibacterium sp. (assembly GCA_934533135.1). Classification (GTDB taxonomy): domain Bacteria; phylum Bacillota; class Clostridia; order Oscillospirales; family Ruminococcaceae; genus Faecalibacterium. The sequence goes on along the minus strand of CAKTBG010000002.1, from coordinate 129,725 downwards.
GCTGGCCCTCGGCATCCGGAACATCCGGCTCGGGCCGACTCTTCCAGCCTTCGTTTCGCCGGGCGTCGCCGCCGCTCTGCAACAAAAGTACAACCTCATGCCGATCACCACGCCGGAGGCCGACCTCGCCGCCTGTCTGAAGGGAAAAACCTGAAAAGTCGTACGCATTCCCACCCTTCGTGTTCGTTTTACACAAGAAGAAGTTTCTGTGGGTGCAAACGTTTGGTGCAACTGTCACTTGAAGATTTTTCAGTGTTCAGTATAATAGTTCTATCGGAACAACGGCGTTCCAGCAGGGTCAGCGTGACTCTTCTGGAACGCCGTTTCTTTTTGTTTCGGGCTGCGGGGCGGAATGTGCCGCCCGCAGACGCACAGAGGATTTCAGAAATAAGGATGGGAAATGTCAATGGATCAATTTACAGAGCAGAAATCGCCCATCGGCCTGTATGACCCCCACTTTGAGCACGACGCCTGCGGCATCGGTGCCGTGGTGGACATCAAAGGCCGCAAGAGCCACCAGACCGTCAGCGATGCCTTGTCCATCGTGGAGCAGCTGGAGCACCGCGCCGGCAAGGATGCCGAGGGCAAGACCGGCGACGGCGTCGGCATCATGCTGCAGATCAGCCACAAGTTTTTCTCGAAGATCGCCGACGAGATGAACATCCGCATCGGCAACGAGCGCGAATACGGCGTGGGTATGTTCTTCTTCCCGCAGAACGAGCATCTGCGGGCACAGGCCATGAAGCTGTTTGAGCTGGTGACCCGCAAGGAAGGGCTGGAGTTTCTGGCATGGCGCAAGGTGCCGGTCAACCCGGACGCCGTGGGGCAGAAAGCCCGCGATTGTATGCCCGCCATCTGGCAGTGCTTCATCAAAAAGCCTGCCAAGGTAAGCAAGGGCATCGACTTTGACCGCAAGCTCTACATCGTCCGCCGGGTCTTTGAGCAGGCCAGCAACGGCACTTATGTGCCCAGCCTGTCCAGCCGCACCATCGTGTACAAGGGGATGTTCCTCGTCCACGATCTGCGTCTGTTCTATGCCGACCTGCAGGATCCCGACTATGAATCCGCCATCGGCATGGTACACAGCCGCTTCTCCACCAACACCAACCCCAGCTGGATGCGTGCCCACCCCAACCGGTTCATCCTGCACAACGGCGAGATCAACACCATCAAGGGCAACACCGACGCAATGCTGGCGCGGGAGGAAGCCATCTCCAGCAGCATCATGCGGGAGGATATGAACAAGATCCTGCCCATCATCAATACCTCCGGCTCCGACTCCGCCATGCTGGACAACGCGCTGGAATTCATGGTAATGAACGGCATGGATCTGCCGCTGGCCGTGATGATCACCATCCCGGAGCCGTGGGAGAACAACAAGAACATCAGCCAGAAAAAGCGGGATTTCTACCAGTATTATGCCACCATGCTGGAGCCGTGGGACGGCCCTGCCGCCATCCTCTTCTCGGATGGCGATGTGGTGGGTGCCGTGCTGGACCGCAACGGTCTGCGCCCCAGCCGCTACTACATCACCAAGGATGGCCGGATGATCCTCTCCTCCGAGGTCGGCGTGCTGCCCTGTGCGCCGGAAAACATTCTGGTCAAAGACCGTCTCCGCCCGGGCAAGATGCTGCTGGTGGATACCGTCAAGGGGGCCGTCGTAGACGACGAAAAGCTGAAGGAATACTACGCCAGCCGCGAGCCCTACGGCGAGTGGATCGACCGGAATCTGGTGGAGCTGAAAAAGCTCAAGATCCCCAACATCAAAGTGCCCTCTTACACCAACGACGAGCTGACCCGCCTGCAGAAGGTGTTTGGCTACAAGTACGAAGAGGTCAACAACATCATGCTCCCCATGGCCCGGCTGGGTGCTGAGCCGTCGGGTGCCATGGGCACCGATACCCCGCTGGCCGTCCTCAGCGACCAGCACCCGCCGCTTTTCAACTATTTCAAGCAGCGGTTCGCGCAGGTCACCAACCCGCCCATCGACGCCATCCGGGAGAAGGTCGTCACCTCCACCAGCGTCTACGTCGGTGCGCACGGCAATCTGCTGGAGGATAAGCCCGAGAACTGCAAGGTCCTCAAGGTCCACAACCCGATCCTGACCTCCACCGACCTGCTCAAGATCCGGTACATGAACGTGCCCGGCTTCAAGGTCGCCACGGTCTCCATCAACTACTACAAGAACACCAGCCTCGAAAAGGCCATCGACCGCGTTTTCCTCGAGGTGGACCGCGCCTACAAAGAGGGTGCCAACATCATCATCCTCTCCGACCGCGATGTGGACGAATACCACGTCACCATCCCCAGCCTGCTGGCGGTGTCGGCGGTCTCCCAGTACCTCATCCGCACCAAGAAGAGCACCGCTCTGGCCCTCATCCTCGAGAGTGCCGAGCCGCACGAGGTGCATCATTTTGCCACCCTGCTGGGCTACGGTGCCTGCGCCGTCAACCCGTATCTGGCACATGAGACCATCGGCGAGCTGATCGATCAGGGTCTGCTGGACAAGGACTATTACGCCGCTGTGGACGACTACGACAAGGCCGTGCTGAACGGCATCGTCAAAATCGCTTCCAAAATGGGCATTTCCACCATCCAGAGCTACCAGAGCAGCCAGATCTTTGAGGCGGTCGGCATCTCGAAGGAAGTCATCGACAAGTATTTCACCGGCACGGTCAGCCGGGTGGGTGGCATCGACCTCGAGGACATTCAGGCCGATGTGGAGGCACAGCACAACGCCGCCTTTGACCCACTGGGGCTGGACATCAACATGGAGCTGGATGATGCCGGTGCGCACAAATTCCGCAGCGGCAAGGAGGAGCATCTCTTCAATCCCCAGACCATCTACCTGTTCCAGAAAGCCTGCTTCACCAAGGATTACGCCGCCTTCAAGCAGTTCACCCATACGGTGGACAACATGGGCAAAGAGGGCGTCCATCTGCGCAGCCTGCTGGACTTCAACTACGATCCCAACGGCGGCATCCCGCTGGAAGAGGTCGAGCCGGTGGAATCCATCGTCAAGCGGTTCAAGGGCGCAGCCATGAGCTACGGTGCCCTGAGCAGCGAAGCCCACGAGACCATTGCCATCGCGCTGAACCGTCTGGGCGGCCGGAGCAATACCGGCGAGGGCGGTGAGCCCGAAGAGCGTTACCACAGCGAGAGCAATTCCAAGATCAAGCAGGTGGCTTCCGCCCGCTTTGGCGTGACCAGCAAGTATCTGGTCTCTGCCGATGAGATCCAGATCAAGCTGGCGCAGGGTGCAAAGCCCGGCGAGGGCGGCAACCTGCCCGGTGCCAAGGTGTACCCGTGGATCGCCAAGACCCGCCACAGCACCACCGGCGTGGGTCTGATCTCGCCCCCGCCCCACCACGACATCTACTCCATCGAAGATCTGGCCGAGCTGATCTATGACCTGAAGAACGCCAACCGGAACGCCAACATCAACGTCAAGCTGGTCAGCGAGGCCGGGGTCGGCACCATCGCAGCCGGTGTTGCCAAGGGCGGCGCACAGGTCATTCTGGTATCCGGCTACGACGGCGGCACCGGTGCTGCCCCCCGCACCTCCATCAAGAATGCCGGTCTGCCGTGGGAGCTGGGCATCGCCGAGACGCACCAGACCCTGATCCTGAATGGTCTGCGCAGCCGCGTCCGGATCGAGAGCGACTCCAAGCTGCTCAGCGGCCGGGATGTCGCCATCAGCTGTATGCTGGGCGCAGAGGAATTCGGCTTCGGCACCAGCCTGCTGATGTGTGAGGGCTGCGTCATGATGCGGGTCTGCAACCTCGACACCTGCCCCATGGGAATCTGCACCCAGAACCCCGAACTGCGGAAGAATTTCCGCGGCAAGCCGGAGTACATCATCAACTACCTGACCTTTGTGGCCGAGGAGCTGCGGGAATACATGGCAAAGCTGGGCGTGCGCACCATCGACGAGCTGGTGGGCCGCACCGACCTGCTCCATGTCAAGCCCAGCGCACCGGGCAGCCGCGCCGCCAAGATGAATCTGGACTGCATCCTCCACAACCCGGCCATTGCCAACAGCAACGTCCACTTCGTCAAGGAGGACACCTACGACTTCCATCTCGAGAACACCCCCGACATGAGGGTGCTGATGAAGAAGTTCAAGCTCAACAGCAAGAACCCCCAAAGCGTCACCCTCGAGGTGTCCAACGTAGACCGCGCCTTTGGTGCCATCTTCGGCAGCGAGATCACCCGCAAGTACGGCAATTCCCTGCCCGATGATGTGTACACCGCCAACTGCATCGGCGCAGGCGGCCAGAGCTTTGGTGCTTTCATCCCCAAGGGACTCACCCTGAAGCTGACCGGCGACTGCAACGACTACATGGGCAAGGGTCTGTCCGGCGGCAAGATCGTCGTCCGCCCGCCCGAAAACATCACCTATAAGCCGGAGGAAAACATCATCACCGGCAACGTGGCACTCTACGGTGCCACCAGCGGCAAGGCCTTCATCTCCGGCGTGGCCGGCGAGCGGTTCTGCGTCCGAAACTCGGGTGCGACCGCTGTGGTCGAGGGCGTGGGCGACCATGGCTGCGAGTATATGACCGGCGGTACGGTGGTCGTGCTGGGGCAGACCGGCAAAAACTTTGCGGCCGGTATGACCGGCGGCATCGCCTATGTGCTGGACGAAAACTGGGATTTCTACCAGCGGGTCAACAAAGAGACCGTCAGCCTCGAGCCTGTGGAGCACAAGTATGACGTGGCCACCCTGAAAGAGCTGATCCGGGAGCACGTCGAGCTGACGGGTTCTCCCCGCGGCAAAGAGATCCTCGACAATTTCAGTGAGTTCCTGCCCAAGTTCAAAAAAGTCCTTCCCTACGATTACGACCGGATGCTCCGGGTCATCGCCTCGATGGAAGAGCGCGGTCTCGACGGTGAACAGGCTCAGATCGAAGCCTTCTACGCCGTGCAGAAAAACAAGTAAGGAGGGAATATCATGGGTAAGATCACCGGATTTATGGATTACACGCGCAAGACCAGCTCGGATATTCCGCCGCTGGAGCGCATCGAAAATTTCAACGAGTTTCACGTCTGGCTCTCCCGCGAGGAGCAGCAGACACAGGCTGCCCGCTGCATGGACTGCGGTGTACCCTTCTGTCAGGCCGGCATGATGATCGGCGGCATGGCCTCGGGCTGCCCGCTGAACAACCTGATCCCTGAGTGGAACGAGCTAGTCTATCAGGGCAAGTGGGAGCTGGCACTGCATCGTCTGCGCGCCACCAACCGCTTCCCGGAGTTCACCAGCCGGGTCTGCCCTGCCCTGTGCGAAGCCGCCTGCACCTGCGGCGACGTGACCGGCAGCAGCGTGACCGTGCGGGAAAACGAGCACGCCATCATTGAGACCGGCTACGCCAAGGGCTGGCTCCATGCCGATCCGCCGCCGGCACGCACCGGCAAAAGCGTGGCCGTCATCGGCAGCGGCCCGTCGGGTCTGTCGGCGGCAGAATACCTGAACAAGCGCGGCCATGCCGTCACCGTCTTTGAGCGGGCTGACCGGGTAGGCGGCCTGCTGATGTACGGCATCCCCAATATGAAGCTGGAGAAATCCGTCATTGACCGCCGCATCAAGATCATGCAGGCCGAGGGTGTGGAGTTCCGCACCAATATGGACATCGGCGGGGCGGTGGATGCCGAAAGCATCCTGAACGGCTACGACGCCGTGGTGCTCTGCTGCGGTGCCAAGAAAGCACGCGACCTGAACGTTCCGGGTCGGGATGCTAACGGCGTCCACTTCGCGGTCAATTACCTCACCAGCGTCACCAAGAGCCTGCTGGATTCCGGCTTTGCCGATGGCAGAGCCATCAACGCCGCTGGCAAGAACGTCCTCGTGATCGGCGGCGGCGACACCGGCAACGACTGTCAGGGCACCGCGCTTCGGCAGGGCTGCACCGATCTGGTGGCCTTGGAAATGATGCCCCAGCCCCCGAAGGAACGCGCTGCCTCCAACCCGTGGCCGGAATATCCCCGGGTGCTGAAGGTGGATTACGGCCAGACCGAGTGCCTTGCCAAGTTCAACAAGGATCCCCGTGTCTACCAGACCACGGTCAAGGAGTTCCTGAAAGACGAAGCCGGCAACCTGACCGGTGCGGTCATTTCCTATCTGAAGCCGGAGCGGGATCCGGAGACCGGCCGCACCAACATGGTGCCCACCGGCGAAGAGTTTACTTATGACTGCCAGCTGGCTTTTATTGCCGCCGGTTTTGTGGGCTGTGAGAGCTACGTCGCCGATGCTTTCGGCGTCGCGCTGACCCAGCGCGGCTGTGTGGACACCGACCACTTCAAGACCAACGTGGAGAAAGTCTTCTCCTGCGGCGATATGCGCCGGGGTCAGAGCCTTGTGGTCTGGGGTCTGCGCGAAGGCCACGACTGCGCCGCCGAGGTGGATCGTTACCTGATGGGTTACACCAACCTGTAAGCGGCCTCTCCCCCTTTTCCATTGCCATTCTCTTTCCTATCCTAAACAACCAGAAGCGGGAGTCTCTCACGAGGCTCCCGCTTCTGGCGTTTTTGTTTGATGAAGAAATTGGTTTAATCGGTGTCGTATTCCACTTCGTCCGGTGCAGGCTGCTGGGAAGAGCTGGCCGCTTCTTCCTGCCCGCTGGACGAGCTGCTGACCGCCGGTGCTTCCTCGGGTGTGACCGGCACCGTGGCCTCGACCTCCGCGGCCAGATAGACCACGACCGTCGATCCCACATCGACCCTCGTTCCGGCATTCTCGCTGCAGTAAGCCACGCAGCCGGATACATACGAGCCATCGTTGTAGATGGGGTAGAAGCTGGCGTTCAAGCCGACCTGTGCCAGCTGCTGCTCGGCAGCATCCCGGGTAAAGCCCACGATGTTCGGCATCTCGACCTTCTCCGGGCCTTTGCTGACCACAAGGCTCACCGTTCCGCCCTTTTCCAGAACTTCCCCGGCTTCGGGGCTTTGGCGGATGACCCGGCCTTCTTCCACCGTGTCGCTGTATTCCAGCGTGACATAAAAGAGATAGGAGCCTGCATACTCCCGGTCGTTGCGCACCTGCATATCATAGTTCAGGCCGACAAAATCCGGGGTCAGATTCACCGGCTCGGTCACAGCACTGCTCTCGGGTGCGGAATCGGGCTGGGAGGACGGCGTCTCGCTGCCTTTGTTCTGCTGCAGCACGCCCCATAGGGTCAGCACGATGAGCACCGCCAGCAGGATCAGGATCGCCGCCAGCAGGTTGCGCATACTGAGCAGATGGCCTTTTTGTTCCGGGTCGGGTCTCTGGGGCTTGGGGTCGGCCCGGCGCAGCGTCCGGGTCAGGGTCTGGGTGTACTCCTGTGAGGAAAGAGCCTGAAACAGCTGCGGCACGGTCTGGATGCGCTCGGACGGCTTGAGCCGCAGACCCATCTGGAGCACCTCGGAGACGTACGCGGGCACTTTGCTGTTCACCGTCCGCGCTTTGGGGTTCGAGTCCGCTACCAGCCGCTGTGCCGCCGGAACCGGGCTCTGGCCGCAGACCATCCGGTAGAACACCGCCGCAAGGCCGTATTCGTCGGTGTAGCGGCCCTCAAACTCGGAGGTGGAATACTGTTCCGGAGCCGAATATCCCTCAAACAGCTGCTCGTGCAGGCCGCTGCCTGCGGTGCGCAGACCCACGGTCGCATAGCCAGTCAGCCGGGCGCGGCCATTGTCCAGCACCCGGATGTTCTCGGGGCAGATGCCCCGGTGGACCAGCCCCACCTGATGCATGGCCGACACGCCGTCAAAGACCGACTGCAGCATGATCCGGGCTTCCTCGGGCGTGACGACGCCGTTGTGCTCGTCCAGCCATTGATCCAGCGGCCGTCCGCCCGGGTTTTCCATGACGGCATAGACCGTGTTGTTTTCCTCGAACACATCCAGCACCGCTTCCAGACCATTGGCCGGTGTGATCCGCTGGAGCGACCGATACAGGTCGGAAAAGTCCATCCGCGTGGTCTTGAACAGCACTTCGCTGCCGGGTTTTGGCCGGAGCTCCAGGCTGCGGTTCCGCTCCGAGGCCAGTGTCAGCGGCATATATTCTTTGATCGTCACCCGGAAACGCCCCAGATTCTCGACGCCCCGGTAAAGGATCCCCTCGCCGTCCACACCCTGAATGTCTCCAACGGTATAGCGGCCTGCCAGCACCGTAGCCACCGGCAGGCTGCCCGCCGGGTTCCGCCCGGCAAACGCCCGCCCACAGTGCGGGCAGCTCTCTGCCTGTCCGGTCAGCTCCTGCATACAGTATGGACACAGCCGTTTCGACTCCATGGTTCTCCCCCTCTTGTGATCTTCTTACTGTTTATTGTAGCATATCACCGATGGAAAAACCAGCATCATTTTTTCATTCCCACGCAAGCGCAGCAGTGCGCCGCTTTTTTGCTGCGGCCATCACTTGCCCGTGCGGGTCCCATGCGTTTTGGCCAGCTCATCCCAGACCGGCAGCTCCAGACCCACCGTCTTGGACGTAAAAGGCGTGCCATCCTGCTTTTCAAAGTGGCGATAGGCCCGCAGGACATACCGGAAGCCAATGTACTGGAGCGGCAGGTTGCAATAAACCATCAGGATGTTGGCAAAGTCGCTCAGATCCCACAGCGCACCGAGATCCATGCCGGCAATGTTGGTGATGACGCCAAACGAGATGACCACCAAGCAGAGCACGCGGATGGCGTTGATGAAAGCCGGTTTGCTGGAAATGCGGTTTGCACACATCTCGGTGAAAGACATGAAGCCCAGCAGACAGGTAAACGCAAACAGACCGAAGCAAACGCTGACCAGCAGGGTGACCAGCGCATACAATGCGCCCCGGCTGCCCGTCAGCGCGCCGCAGGAAGCGAGGAATTTGTCCAGCTTGCCCAGCGCAAACCAAGCCTGTGCGTCTTCGGTGAGCCAGACACGCCCCATAATGACCACAAAACCGGTCAGGGTGCAGATGACGATGGTATCGAGGAACACGCCCAAAGCCTGCACACAGCCCTGCTCGCAGGGGTGCTCGACCTCCGCAGCCGCGGCCGGCATGGTGATGGTGCCCTGACCGGCCTCATTGGACATCAGGCCGCGCTTGATGCCCTGACTGAGAGCCAGACCAAACGCGCCCCCGAAGACGGCATCCGGCTGGAACGCCTGCCCGAACACAGCCGCAAAGAACCACGGAATGCGGGTAAAGTTGCCGACGATCAAGGCAAGAACCGTGACCATATAGATGACCGCCATAACGGGCACCACGCGATCCGTGACCTTGGTGACCTTTTTGATGCCGCCAAAGCTGACCAGAGCCGTGATGACCAGCAGGATCGCAAACGAGATCCAATACAAAGCCGAGTTGGTCGGGATGGTCTTGCCGGTCACGGTCTGCGCGATGGCACCCACCGCCGAAACGGTGTTGAAGCCCTGCGCCGGGAAGCAAAGCAGCGCATATACAATGTAAAGCAGGCTCAGTGCCACGCCGACCCAAGCCGCGTCTTTCAGCAGCTTGCGGCCATAAAACGGCATACCGCCGACGTATTCGTCATCCCGCTTTTCCTTGAAGATCTGAGACAGGGTGGACTCTGCAAAGGAGGTCGCCATCCCAAAAAAGGCCGAGATCCACATCCAGAACAGCGCACCCGGGCCGCCAATGGAGATGGCACCCGTCACGCCCAGAATGTTGCCCGGGCCAACGCGCATGGCCGTGGACAGCAGAAAGGCCGTCAGCGACGAAATGCCGGTCGCGGTCTTTTTGCGGCGCATCAGCACATGGAGGCTGTACTTGAATCGCTTCACCTGCACAAAGTGAAGCCTGAAGGTGAACACGATCCCGGTTCCCACCAACAGGATGATGGCCAGACTGAAATTGCCCAGCACCGGGATCGCCGCGTACCAATCCAGATTGCAGGGAAAATCCCAGAACCAGTTGGAGACGATCTGGATCTTGCCGCAAATCGCGTTGACAGCATCAAACAGCGTCTGCATCAGAATTCCTCCTCTATCCGCTTTGCATCTGCTTCCAGATCCGGAAGCTTTTTTCATTATACCGGATTGCTCTGCCTGCTTCAAGCAGATTTTGAAATTTTATCCAATTTTTGTTTCCATTTCCGCCTTTTTTCTGGGTGCAAAGTCCAAAGTACATCTTATCGGACATTTCATGTGTATGATAGGAGAGGAAGAGGGTGGCAGAAGAAAAGCGGCAGAGCTTTCACTCCACCGCTTCTTCTCTGCCAAATAAGGCATTAAAAGTATTTCTATCCACGCTTTTAGGGGCATTCCCGAAAGCGACAGTATCAGTATAGGCGGTTCTTCCAAAAAAATCAAGAAAACTTCGCTTTTTCCATTGACATTTCACATCCTCGGTGATATTCTTACGTCAGTAGTTAAAGCATTAAAAGTAAAAGTAGAGGTGGATTTCATGGAGCCATTGATCGGCCATAGCAGCCAAACCGATGATTCCCATACTCAGTCATTGAAAGAACATTCTTGCAACGTTGCCCAGCTCTGCGGTGATCTCTGCCGAACGATCGGTCTGGAACATTTAGGGCGGGTGACCGGCCAGTGTCATGACACCGGCAAGTCACACCATCTTCCTCAGCTTTATCTTAAAGGTAAATGGACTGGCGAAAAGCTGAACCATTCCAGTGCAGGTGCACGGTATCTGTGGGAAACCTTCGGAAAAAACGCCAAGAAATCCTCCTACCGGTTGGCCGCGCAATTTGCCGCCGTTGCCATCGAGTGCCACCATGGAACACGGTGCGACCTCTATTCCCCCGAAGATGGAGGTCAGCCATGGTTGGACAAATTGTACTCCGAAAAGGCCGACCCGCTCTATCGAGAGAGCTGCGAACAGTTCTTTTCCCAATGCGTTTCCGAAGAGGAAGTCGCTGCCGAGATGGAACTTGCTGCAAAAGAGGTTCTGACCCTCTACCGCAAGCTGGGTGCTTTGTCCGACCAGCTCAGTCCGCCGGGAAGTCCGGAAGCCGCCCGCACGATGCAGTTCATGCTGGGTCTTGTCCAACGATTCCTTTTCGGTGCATTGGTCGATGCCGACTGGTCGGACACGGCCAGCTTTGAAAACGGCCCGCAGCCGGAACCGGAACTTCCTTCGTGGACGACCCTGCGGGAGAATGTGGAACGTTATCTTCAAAATCTTCCGGCCCTGCGGTCCATTGACATCCTGCGCAGTGAGATTTCCGAACAATGCAAAGCCGCCGGGCAAACGGCCAGACCCGGCATTTACCGCCTCTATGTTCCAACCGGCGGCGGCAAAACCTACTCTGGCCTGCGCTACTGTATCCACGCCGCCGAGCAGACCCATGCGGCCCACATTTTCTACTTTGCACCTTACCGTTCCATCATCGGGCAGAACACAGAGTGCTTCCGTGCTGCCCTCGGCGATAAGAGCTATGTGTTGGAGCACCACTCAGATGTACTTCAGGACGAAGAAGAGCACGAAGCTCTTCTCCCCTTCACACAGCGTTGGCAGGGTGTGCCGTTCATTGCGACCACAATGGTACAATTTCTGAACACCTTATTTTCGGCTCCACGGCGGAATGCCCGGCGGTTCCCTGCCCTTGCCAACTCGGTGCTCTTCTTCGATGAGGTGCAGTCTCTCCCCACCTGTCACACTTATCTGTTCAACCTTGCCGTCAACTTGCTGGCCTACGGGATGGGCTGCACAGTCATTCTCTGCACCGCCACCCAGCCTGCTTTGGAACAGCTGGCCTATCCGCTGCACTTTTCGGAGCCGAAAGACCTTGTGCCCGACTACGCGCAGCGATTCGAGCAGTTCAAGCGGACTCGAATCGTACCGCTTTCCTCTGAGGGTGGCTACTCTTCCGCCGATTTTGCTGCGTTGACGCAGGAGAAACTGCGGAACAACGACACGATCCTGCTGATCTTTAACACCCGCGCCGTTGTAGAGCGCGTCTACGATCTTCTCCGTGAGCAGCTAGAACCGGATGTCCTGCTCTACTGCCTGACGACCCATCTTTGCCCGCAGCACCGGCTGGACGTCCTTGACCAAATCAAAAAACGGCTGGACGATCCGCATTCCACTCAAAAGCTGGTCTGCGTCAGCACTCAGCTGATCGAGGCCGGTGTGGATCTGAGCTTCGACTGCGTGATCCGGAGCATGGCTGGCCTCCCCAGTGTAGCACAGGCGGCCGGCCGATGCAACCGTCACGGCGAAACGGACTGCCGATCCGTCTATCTGGTGCCCTGTGCTCCTACCGAAGAGCATCTGGAGCAGCTGGCCGACCTCGACGAGGGTCGCCGTGCCACCCAACGTCTGCTGCACCAACTTTCTCCAGACGCCGACCTGCTGGATCCTGCGTCCATCCAAGCCTATTATGCGCTTTTCTACGCCGAGTCTCACCAGCAGACCACCATGCAGGCTCCGCTAAAAAACGGCTGGACTTTGCTGGATCTGTTCAGTGAAAACAAGCCCGGCGTCACCGCCTACATTGATCTGCACAGCGCACCGTTTGCCAAAGTGGAACTCCGGCAGGCATTCGGTACGGCAGAAGCCGCTTTTCGCGCACTGGACTCTGACACCACACCGGCTGTTGTTCCCTACGGCAAAAACGGCCAAGAGCTGGTTACACAGCTGCTCTCGACCGATCGACCCACCGCGGCATTGCTCCGTGAGGCGCAGCATTACACCATTGGCCTATATCACAACGAGTTTCTTGCACTTTCCCGGGATGGTGCGCTTTCCACAGCTGTCGGAGGTGCTGTTTTTGTTCTGGATCCCCGCTATTATGACGATATCAAGGGCTTTCAATTGGATCCACATCCGCCGGAGCTCATGATCTACTAACCTTACAAAGGAGGAATTGATTTGCGTTACCGAAACACCCTCACGCTGCACCTTTTCGGCCGCCACGCACTGTTCAGCGACCCGATCACCCGTGTCGGCGGCGAGAAGTGCAGCTATCCAGTCCCAACCTATCAGGCTTTGAAGGGAATTCTGGAAAGCTGTTACTGGAAGCCAACCTTCATTTGGGTGATCGACCGAATCCGCATTTTGAATCCCATTGAAACGCAATCCAAGGGTGTGCGCCCCATCTGCTACAACAATGGAAAAAACGACTTATCCATCTACACCTATCTGACCAATGTTTCCTATCAGGTGGAAGCCCACTTTGAATGGAACGAGCACCGACCCGACCTCGAGCAAGATCGAAACGAGGACAAACATTACCAGATTGCCAAGCGGATGCTGGAACGCGGCGGCCGCCGGGATATTTTCCTCGGCACCCGGGAGTGTCAGGGCTACATTGAGCCGTGTGAATTCGGCGGAGGAACCGGTGCTTACGATGCCACACCTTCGATTCCGCTTGGATTGATGCTTCATGGCCTGACCTATGCCGACGAAAACGGTACCGACACGATGCAGGAACGGTTCTGGTATCCGGTCCTGCAGAACGGCGTCATCGACTTCTGCCGCCCGGAAAATTGCCCTGTTATCCGTGATATCAAAAAACAGAAGTCCAGATCCTTTGTTCTGAACCAAAATCTGCAGAGCTGCGACGCACTGTACCGGGAGGTGAGTGGTGAATGAGCTGGCTGGAACGCTGCTACCAAACCTATGAATACATCCGCCAAACCGAGCCGGATCTGATTGGAAAACAAGTTGCCCGGCAGGTTCCCCTGTTCCCGGTCGGGCATACGACCCAGCAGGCAAACATTCAAGTCGAGCTTGATGAACAAGGCAATTTTGTGACGGCGTTTATTCTTCGCAAAAATGAATCTACCACAATTGTTCCTTGCACAGAGGAATCCGCATCCCGCACTCATGTCAATCCTCATGCTCTGGCCGATAAGCTTCAGTATATCGCTTCCAACTACAAGGAATATGGCGGTTCCAAAGATTCTGGCTGGGATATTTATCATGAGCAACTCTCTGCATGGTGTCATTCTCCCTTCTCCCATCCACTGGTCTGTAATGTTTTGACCTATTTGGAAAAAGGCACTTTAATCCCCGATTTGATCCAGAAAGGCATTCTCTTCACAGATGAATCCGGAAAACTTCCAACAAAATACATCGGTGTAAAAGGCACCGAACCACTCATTGTTTCCTCCATCATGAACGGTGACCAAACAGAGGCCTTCGTCCGTTTCCGAGTCGGAAACGACGATCTCTGGTCGGACCCCAACATCTGGAACCGTTGGTTGGATTTCTACGAAACGCAGCTGACCGATGTGGATTACTGCACGGTTCTGGGGCAGAAAGTTCCGCTTTCGGCTCTCAGCCCGAAAAAGATCCGGAATCCCGGCGATGGCGCAAAGCTGATTTCGAGCAACGATAAAACCGGTTTTACATTCCGTGGACGTTTTTCCAATGCAGAGCAGGCGTTGTCCATCGGATATCGCACCACGCAGGAAACCCACAATGCACTCCGCTGGCTTATCAGCAAACAGGGCACGCAGTGCGGCGACGAAACCATCCTTGTCTGGGGCACCCGGAATGAACCGGTTCCAAAACTCGGCGACGACAGCTACGACATGGCACAATCCGCTCCGGTAGACGACGAGGACGACATTGACAGTTCCCAGTTTGCACCGGTGCTGGGCGCGTCCACCCGAGAAGCCGTTGCCAAGCAATTCAATCACGCCATTCAGGGATATCGGGCGAAGTTGACCGACACTTCTCAGCTTTCCGTCATGATCCTTGATTCCGCCACCGCAGGGCGGCTTTCGGTTCGGTATTATCAGGAGCTGAGCGGTTCCCGGCTGCTGGGCAACGTGGTGAACTGGCACGAAACTTTCGCGTGGCAGCTGGATTACCGTGTTATCGCTGAAAAGGATCCACCACCAGACAAAAAGCCGAAAATGATCCACATTTCGTTTGTCGGTGCCCCCAGCCCGGAGGATATTGCCAAAGCTGCCTATGGGGAAAAGGTCGATCAGAAACTCAAGCAGCAGACTTTGGAACGCCTCGTTCCCTGCATCGTTGAACGCAAGCCCCTGCCCTATGATCTGGTGCTGAACACCGTTCGCCGCGCCACAAACGCGGTCGCCTTGGAACCGTGGGAAGCCCGCAAGACCCGCAGCATCGCCTGTGCGCTGATCCGCGGATACCATTCACGCTCGAAAGGAGTTACTTATAAGATGGACTACAGCAGCAACGACAAAAATCTTCCGCGCGGACGTGACTTTGTGTTCGGTCAGATCCTTGCCTGTGCAGAGCAGACCGAACGCTATGCACAAAACCTTACCATGGATGACAAACGCACCACCAACGCCGAACGGCTGCAGGTCGTTTTCGTCCAGCATCCGGCTAAAACGACCCTTCTTCTACAGGAAAAGCTTGCCCCCTATCTGAACCGCATCCGAGCCAAAGCCGGCAGCACCAAACGATACGACCAGATGCTGGATCTGATTGCCGAACTCGGGTCGGAGTTCACGAATAAGCCCTTGAACGAGTTGTATCTGCTGGGCTACGCCACCCAGCTGCGGGAGTTCCGCCGCGAAAATGAGGCCTACAAGAATCCCGAAACCACAACGAAAAGCAATGTATAACAGGAGGAATTTACAATGGCTGCTCTGAATCACAAAATCGACTTTGCCCTGATCTTTACCGTCACCCATGCCAACCCCAACGGCGACCCTCTGAACGGCAACCGTCCCCGCGAAACGTATGAGGGCTACGGCGAGATCTCGGATGTCTGCCTCAAGCGGAAGATCCGCAATCGGCTGATGGATCTGGGAGCTCCTATCTTTGTGCAGTCGGATGACCGCTGCAACGACGGATACAAGAGTCTGAAAGACCGTGCCGACGCCGTTCCTGCGTTGAAAAAAGAGAAAAACGCTTCTGTTTATGCACAGATTGCCTGCGAGAAATGGCTGGACGTTCGCGGCTTCGGTCAGGTGTTTGCGTTCAAGGGCGATGATGTTTCCATCGGTGTGCGCGGCCCGGTCTCCATCCATCCGGCATTCAGTGTGGATCCCATCGAGACCAGCAGCATCCAGATCACCAAAAGCGTCAACAGTGTGACCGGTTCCAAAAAGTCCAGCGACACTATGGGCATGAAGCATCGGGTCGATTTCGGCGTTTACTCCACCTATGGCAGCATCAACTGCCAACTTGCCGAAAAGACCGGTTTTTCAGCGGAGGATGCAGACCTCATCAAACAGGCTCTCCTGACACTGTTTGAGAATGACAGCTCTTCGGCGCGGCCTGACGGCAGCATGGAAGTAGTGCGCCTGTACTGGTGGGAGCACAACTGCAAAACCGGGCAGTATTCCTCGGCTAAAGTTCACCGCAGCCTGCACATCGCCTCCAAAGTCGATGCGCCCCACTCTATTGAAGATTACGACATCTCCTGCGATGAATTGAACGGCCTGAAGCCGGAAGTCTATGATGAATTCTGATGACTACCTGCAAATGTCCGGCATCCAGCATTTCTGCTTTTGCCGACGGCAGTGGGCTTTGAATTATCTTGAGCAGCAATGGGTCGAGAACCATCTCACGGCCGCGGGGCGGCTTGACCACAAACGCTGCCACGATACCACGCAAAGCGAGCGGCGCGGCGATCTGCTCCTCACACGGGGGATGAAGGTGGTCAGCCATCGGCTGCGGCTGAGCGGTGACTGCGACGTGGTGGAGTTCCGGATCGACCCGGAGGGGATCCCGCTGCAGAACGTTGAAGGACGTTGGAAGCCTCTGCCCGTAGAGTACAAGCATGGACGCACCAAAGCCAACGATGCCGACCGGCTGCAGCTCTGTGCGCAGGCCATGGCGTTGGAAGAAATGCTGGTGTGCGACATTCCGCAGGGCGCACTTTTCTACGAGGCAACCCGGCGGCGCGAGTTGGTGCCCCTGACGACAGAGCTGCGGCAGAAAACACAGGCCATGGCCGACGAGATGAACCAATACTTTGCCCGCGGCTACACCCCAAAAGTCAAACCCGGGGCACATTGCAATGCCTGTTCGATGAAAGAGCTTTGTCTCCCGGTGCTTTGCCGCCGCGCCGACCCGAAAGCCTATCTCCGTGCCTACTTGGACGAAGCGGCTCAGACGGAGGAATCGCCATGAAACAGCTGCTGAACACCCTCTATGTCACCACCGAAACCTACTATCTTTCGCTGGACAACGAAAACGTCGTCATCTCCTGCCAGAAGCAGGAGATCAACCGCAAACCGCTTCACCTTCTGCAAGGGATCCTCTGCTTCACCTATGCCGGGGC
This sequence comes from uncultured Faecalibacterium sp., assembly GCA_934533135.1. Classification (GTDB taxonomy): domain Bacteria; phylum Bacillota; class Clostridia; order Oscillospirales; family Ruminococcaceae; genus Faecalibacterium. Next base: position 112,563 of record CAKTBG010000002.1, on the reverse strand, counting down.
AAGTCCGGCTCTGATGGGTGCCTGCGCTGCGCGCGGCATTGACCTTGCATTTTATTCGCCGCAGGGTCGATTTCTCGCCCGAACCGTCGGCGATCCCTGCGGAAATGTTCTGCTCCGGCAGGCGCAGTACCGCATCGCCGACAACGAAGCGCAGAGCTGCCTGTATGCCCGGTCCTTTCTGCTGGGAAAAGTCTACAATGCCCGGTGGGTACTCGAGCGAGCCACCCGGGATCACCCACAGCGGGTGCCCGTGGAGCAGTTGAAGCGAACCAGCGCGCAGCTGGCTGCAGCTCTGCCGCTGCTTGAGAGCTGCGAGGATCTGGATCAGCTGCGCGGCTTGGAGGGTGAGGCTGCGCAACGGTACTTCGACTGTTTCGATCACCTGATCTTACAGCAGCACGACGATTTTCCGTTTACGGTGCGAAACCGCCGCCCACCCATGGACAACGTGAACGCGTTGTTGTCGTTCGCCTACTCCCTGCTTGCCAGCGACTGTGCTGCCGCGCTGAACGGCGTCGGGCTGGATCCCTATGTTGGCTTTCTGCACCGCGCCCGCCCCGGACGACGAAGTCTCGCGCTCGACTTGATGGAGGAATTGCGTGCCGTTTTTGCCGACCGATTCGTGCTCTCCTGCATCAACCAGAAGATCCTCACCCCCAAACACTTCGAGAAGCAGGAAAATGGAGCCGTGCTCCTGACGGATGCCGGGCGCAAAGCGTTTCTCGGTGCATGGCAGGACAAAAAGCGTGAGCAGATCACCCATCCATTCCTGAAAGAAAAGATCGAATGGGGGCTGGTGCCTCATGTGCAAGCACTGCTTCTGGCGCGGACATTGCGCGGTGATATGGACGTTTATCCGCCGTTTTTCTGGAAATGAGGGCTGCCTATGCTGGTACTGATCACTTACGATGTCAACACTGAGACCCCCGCCGGACGCAAACGGCTCCGGAAAGTTGCCAAGAAATGCGTCAGCTATGGGCAGCGTGTCCAGAACTCCGTCTTCGAGTGCCTGCTGGATGCCGCGCAGTTTGTTCTGCTTAAGGCTGAGCTGACGGAGATCATCGACCCCGCTCTGGACAGTCTGCGCTTCTATCAGCTGGGCAACCACTACCAAAGCAAGGTCGAACACGTCGGCGTTCACCCGCCCTTTGCGCAGGATGGTCTCCTGCTCTTTTAACCCTCGCCTGCCAGCCCGTGCGAAGGTGAAGTACCCATCGTTTTCTCGTTCCCTTCGCACCAGTATGGCAGGTCCCCTTTGCATGAATTTTCCCAGTTTTTTCCTTTTTGTAAAAACAATTCTTCCAAATTCGTGCAGAGTGTTGTATAATGAAACAAAAGCAGGGATTTTCCTCTCTGTTTTTGCTGTCGCTCCCCTCGCGGGGAGCGTGGATAGAAATTCCTCTGCCTTACGGCGGGAACGTCCGGCGCGTTGTCGCTCCCCTCGCGGGGAGCGTGGATAGAAATACCGCGTTACACCGTTACATATTGTCAGTACGGCGGTCGCTCCCCTCGCGGGGAGCGTGGATAGAAATGATAAATAGCGGTCGTTCGTTATTCTTTTCTTGTCGTCGCTCCCCTCGCGGGGAGCGTGGATAGAAATGTGTTGTGGTGGGTGTTCGGGATGATCTCCCGGCGGTCGCTCCCCTCGCGGGGAGCGTGGATAGAAATCATTCGATATCCACGGAACAGCCGCCAGTACAGGTCGCTCCCCTCGCGGGGAGCGTGGATAGAAATGGAATGTGATCGGCGGGAATCCTGTTCTGAAGTGGTCGCTCCCCTCGCGGGGAGCGTGGATAGAAATGTGCTAGCTGGATTGCGTTTGCTTGTGCTGTTGCGTCGCTCCCCTCGCGGGGAGCGTGGATAGAAATACTTCTGGTCCTCTCTGCGGATATGGCAGACAGGGTCGCTCCCCTCGCGGGGAGCGTGGATAGAAATTAAAGCAAGCGAATTTCGGTGCAAAGACGGGTCAGTCGCTCCCCTCGCGGGGAGCGTGGATAGAAATACGTTGACGAAGTGTTGCCCGGAGACACTTTCAACGTCGCTCCCCTCGCGGGGAGCGTGGATAGAAATACATAGGCTCTTACGGGTAATGCGTTGATTTCTGCGTCGCTCCCCTCGCGGGGAGCGTGGATAGAAATGCCTCAGCGTCAGTATGACTCTTGCCAGTCATGTGTCGCTCCCCTCGCGGGGAGCGTGGATAGAAATTTCTGAGCCGGTTTGCCCACCTCATTATAACGAGTCGCTCCCCTCGCGGGGAGCGTGGATAGAAATATCTTCTGGCTCAAACTGAACCAGATACCATCCTTGTCGCTCCCCTCGCGGGGAGCGTGGATAGAAATATCGTATTTACGTTAAAATAAATATCGTAGGTACGGTCGCTCCCCTCGCGGGGAGCGTGGATAGAAATAGATACCGCTACCGCCAAAAACCACGCCTTGCCCTGTCGCTCCCCTCGCGGGGAGCGTGGATAGAAATGTATTGCGAAAAGAATTGGTACGTCTGATATCCGTCGCTCCCCTCGCGGGGAGCGTGGATAGAAATCAAAATGCCGTGCTATGCTTCCCGCCGGGATGTCTGTCGCTCCCCTCGCGGGGAGCGTGGATAGAAATCCCTTGCTGTGATTATAGTATAGCACAAATACCGGTCGCTCCCCTCGCGGGGAGCGTGGATAGAAATCTTCCCGGCACGGGTGAGATCACCTCTGCGGGGAGGTCGCTCCCCTCGCGGGGAGCGTGGATAGAAATTCGGATGCTGCCACTGCTGCGGAAACGGCAACTGCGGTCGCTCCCCTCGCGGGGAGCGTGGATAGAAATATTTGGGCAAGCTGGTCATAGCCCAGAGAGCAGAGTCGCTCCCCTCGCGGGGAGCGTGGATAGAAATAATGAGCCAATATCCCACAATACAGATCTATGCTAGTCGCTCCCCTCGCGGGGAGCGTGGATAGAAATATACAGCAAAAAACAATCATGCACAACCTGCACTGTCGCTCCCCTCGCGGGGAGCGTGGATAGAAATGAATATACTTCAAGCATTGATGAACAGACCTATAGTCGCTCCCCTCGCGGGGAGCGTGGATAGAAATAAAAACTCACTGCGCACCTTATCCCATGCCCGGAGTCGCTCCCCTCGCGGGGAGCGTGGATAGAAATGATTCCAATATATTGCGTAGAATATTGTGACTGTGTCGCTCCCCTCGCGGGGAGCGTGGATAGAAATCTCTGTGGCAATGTCCATGTGTTCAGCCAGCCATTGTCGCTCCCCTCGCGGGGAGCGTGGATAGAAATTTTGCAAGATAGAAAACATCCGTTGGATCGATCTTGGTCGCTCCCCTCGCGGGGAGCGTGGATAGAAATATCGGGGCAGCGGCGCAATGTCGCTGCCCTTGATGTCGCTCCCCTCGCGGGGAGCGTGGATAGAAATGCTGATGAAAGAAGTACCGGAAATCACAATCAGGTCGCTCCCCTCGCGGGGAGCGTGGATAGAAATTGACCGTCCGGCTGGCCGCGCCACCGTGCTCATGTCGCTCCCCTCGCGGGGAGCGTGGATAGAAATTTTTGTGTGGCTCCGGGGCCACGCTGGGGCCACACGTCGCTCCCCTCGCGGGGAGCGTGGATAGAAATTTGATGCCTCTGTTATAGCACAGTCGACGGAACAGGTCGCTCCCCTCGCGGGGAGCGTGGATAGAAATTCCAGCGGTCGGGCGTCGTTTCCCGGAGCCAAAACGTCGCTCCCCTCGCGGGGAGCGTGGATAGAAATAGAATAGGTCTGCCCCAGTGCGTTGATGCGCTTTGTCGCTCCCCTCGCGGGGAGCGTGGATAGAAATATCACCGCGACCATGAGGATCGGCACCGTGAAAGTCGCTCCCCTCGCGGGGAGCGTGGATAGAAATGCGTCTGACCTCTATGACGCCGGTGTGGGCGTGTTGTCGCTCCCCTCGCGGGGAGCGTGGATAGAAATTATCCACGCCCCGTGCGGAGGGGCGGCATATCTACGTCGCTCCCCTCGCGGGGAGCGTGGATAGAAATGACTGGGTGAATGGCGGCTACAAGCAGGATTCGGAAGGTCGCTCTCCTCGCGGGGAGCGTGGATAGAAATCTATGTTTGTCGTGAACAATCACGACTATGCAAGGGTCGCTCCCGCCCGATGTCAAGTCTTGGACAACTTTTTTCACAAATGAATTTATCGCAATTTTCAAAAATAGTGCCGATCGAAACGGCATATTTGCGATATGCAGTTTGCGGATGTTGCTTGTGCATTCAAAACGCAAACTGCTATAAAAAGCACAAAAATAGGCTCATCAAAGCCAAAGCAGTTTTCAATCCGCCTTGGCTTCAATGAGCCTTTATCTGAAAAAGCCATCTCAGGCCACTGCATCTCTGCATGGCAACTGAAATGGCTCTATGATCACTGTGCTATATACAAATCTTTTCGGATGAAATCTAAGTTCATTTAGCACCAGCACAACAGGCAAGTTCTCATTTTTTTGTATCCGAGCAATCTGCTCTTTCAGCACTTCGACCTGCTCTAATTCTGTCTTCGGATAAAGGAAAATCACCCCTTGTCCATTCATAGACACCCTCTGCAAGCGATACCTTGCGGCTATAAAATTGGGCAAATGCTCAAACTTACCATTCCTATAGACAACTTCAATTCCGAGGACTTTATTGAGATACTCCATGTGTTCGCCTCCACTCTTAACTCTTTTTCTGTATTATAACTCTTTTTAAGTTAAGATCAGCTGCAAACTCGCATCATTCCTAAGATTTTTCGTGTTCCAAAATGAGCACTTTGACCCCTCGGGGGAGCGTGGACAAAAGTGACGACATGATCCTGCGCAGAGGCAACGCTCGTCAGAAACCGCCCCCTTTCCCAACAGAAAAGGACTGCCATTGGCAGTCCTTTTTGCTCTATCCATGCTGTTTGCCCGTGCTGTTTTCGGTTTCAGACCTTCCGGCGAAGCAGGCTCATGGGGGGCAGCTCCGGGGTCGGGATGGTGTATTTTTCCATGGCGTGGGGCGTGGATTCCACCCGCTCGCCGGCGTCGTTCTCGATCCATGCGGGGTTCAGCGGAATGCTGCGCCCATCCGGGCAGAGCACTTCCAGCGTGTCGCCGAGGGTCCACTTGCCCCGCTGCTGGCAATAGGCCACGCCGTTCTCCCAGCGATCCACCGTGCCGACAAACTCCCACTCGCGGATATAGGTCGCACTGTCGGTAGCCTGCCGTGCCTGCTCGCGGCCAAAATAGAAGCCGGGCGAATAGTGGCGATGACTGGTGCGAGTCAGTTCTTCCAGAACCGCCTCAGGCAGCTCAAATTCCTCGTTCATCGGGTCCGCGAGATACTGATCCAGTGCCTTGCGGTACGCTGCCGTGACGCTGGCTACATAATAAAACGTTTTGGCGCGTCCCTCGATCTTCAGGCTGTCCACGCCCGCCTTGCAGATCAGATCCAGGAACGGTGCGGTACACAGATCGTTGGCGTTCAGGATATAGCTGCCGTTCTCGTTCTCGCCGATCTCATAGAGCTGACCCGGACGGGTCTCTTCGCTGAGGTAATACTTCCAGCGGCAGGGCTGGGCGCACTGTCCCCGGTTTGAGTCACGGCCGGTCATGTAATTGGACAGCAGGCAGCGGCCCGACACGCTCATGCACATTGCCCCGTGGACGAAGGCTTCGATTTCCAGCTCTGGCGGCGTTTTGTCGCGGATGGTGGCGATGTCCTGCAGCGTCAGCTCCCGCGCCAGAACCACACGCTTTGCACCCATGTGGTAGGCGGCACGCGCCGCCGCCCAGTTGGTGATGCCGGTCTGGGTAGACAGATGCACTTCGATCTCAGGGGCAAAGGTCTTGCAGGCATCCAACACCCCCAGATCGGCCACGATAAAGGCATCCACACCGGCAGCCGCCGCATCCTTGATGGCCTGCGGCAGGCGGTCGGCTTCCTCGTTGGTGGGCAGGGTGTTCATGGTCAGATAGACCTTGCGGCCGCGGGCGTGGGCATAGATGACCCCTTCCGACAGCTGCTCCGGGGTGAAATTGGCCGGAGCCGACCGCATTCCAAATTCCGGCAGACTGCAATAAACGGCGTCTGCGCCGTAGTTGATGGCATAGCGCAGGCGTTCGAGGTCGCCTGCAGGAGACAGAAGCTCTGGGATCTGAAGCATGAGATTTCACATTCCTTTTAGTTCAATTTTGCGTTGACCGCCGCTGCCGTTTCGCAGTTGACGGTATGCTCCGCATAGGTTTTGGCATAGTAGTAACGGCCGGTCCGGTCTGTGACAAAGAAATAGCAATCCTGCACTTCTGCATCACACTGCGGATCCAAGGCGGCTTCGATGGCCGCAAGCCCCGGGTTGGAAATGGGACCGGCGGGCAGACCGGCGTGCGTGTAGGTATCGTACGCATCCACGATGTTCTGCGGGATCTTTTCCCAGCCGCCGTAATAGGGAGCCACCCAGTTCCAGAGGTAGTTGTTGTCCGCATCGCTTTGGACATAGCTGGACACATTGCTCTGAAGTTTCGGGTAGGGTGAACCTTCCGACAGGCGGTTGCGGAACACCTGCGCTACGTTCGCGTCCTGATCGTTTCCCGCTTCCTCCTGCACGAAGGACGCCAGCGTGATCAGCTCGGGCAGGGTCATCCCCTGCTCGTCCATCTTCTGGTACATCGCGTCGGTGATCTGTTTATCAAAGTGCGCATAGAACGTTGCAACGTAATTGTGGACCGTGTCGTCCTTCCGGAATTCGTAGGTATCCGGGAAGAGGTATCCCTCGCACTTCAGGAAGCGGTCGGGGGCATCCCTGTCCTCTGGAACATCCTGCCAGAACTTGTACGCACTGAAATCGCCGGTGTTGGCCTCTGCGAGAAATTCCTCGGCCGTACACAGCCCGGCCTCTTCCATCTTTTGCGCCATCGCAATGGCGGTGGTGCCCTCCGGGAAGGTCAACCGCACCGACTCCGCCTTGGCATAGGCAGACAATGCGCCGATGAGATCCGGATAAGACTCTCCCACGGTCAATTCAAATTCGCCGTATTGCAGCTTGGCCGCTGCGCCCTGTTTGCCGACGTACCAGCGGAACAACTGCGGAAACCGGATGACACCCGCGTTTTTCAGCTCTTTGGCGATGGTCGCCACGCCGCTGCCCTGCTGGATGGTCACGGTGACGGTTTTTCCGCCCGCCTTGCCGTCGATCTCCTGTCTGGCCAGCAGAAATGCGCCGCCTGCCGCCAGAATCAGCAGCAGAACCAGTACCAGCAGAACCTTGCCGATCCCGCCTTTTTTGCGCGAGTGGGTCGCTTTTTGTGCCATACGCACCTTCCTTTTTTAATCCATCATCAGCCGCATATAGCTTTCGGACACATCGAAGGCTTCCCCCTCGAACCGGATCATCCCGTAATCCTGCCGGGTGCCCTCGCCGAGAAAGAGGTTCTGCATCGCCCCCACGGTGATGACCGCCTTTTCCACGATGACTTCCTTCTCCCGGGCGGCCTCCATCAGTTTTTCCGCCGACCGGTCGTCGTCCGCCATCAATTCCACGAAGTAGAGGGTATCTTCCTTCCGGAAGTAGACGCCATAGCCCTTCTCGCTGGAAACCAGCGTGGCTCCGCGGGAATACAGATCACCCAGCACGACCGCCATCCGCTCGGGGGTAAACTGCACCGTATTCGGCCAGAACCGCTCCCGCAGTTCACAGAGTTTTTTGGCCGTCACCGTGTCAAACTCGGCCTGACTCCACAGATTCCGATCCACCTCCCGCGGCAGGCAGCGAAGCGGGAATGCCTGCTGGAACCCTTTGTCTTCCAGCAGCGTCTTCTGTTCAGCGTTGGTCGGCACAGTCACGGTGAATCCCATCCCCCGCAGTTTCTGCTGGGCGCAAAGATGATCCACCAGACCGGCCAGAAGCAGGCTGCCCTGTCCGCAAAGTGCGTACAGGTAGCTGCCCGGTCTCCCCTGCAGCGTCACCGGCACCGCCAGCGCAAAGGCCACGATCCGGTCGTTTTCTTCCGCAATGTACACATTCTGCACACCGGCAAAACGCTCGATGGCAGTTTTTGCAAATTCTTCCGTGTCTCCCCGCTCCCGCTTCCAGAGCGAGAGCACTGCCGCCAGATCCGACGGCTGCATCAAACGGTACATCAGATAGGATGCCTCCTTTTTGTTTTTGTTATACAAACGCCCTTCCGTGCAGGACCTCTGCCGCAAGCACCCGCACTTCGGCCTGAATATCCTCGATGGAGCGCATGGCGTCGCCCTCTGTGCAGGAAACCGTCTTCCAGCCCAGATGCGCCGCGCAGAACTCAGCCGCCTTCCGGCTGCGAGCCAGATATTCCAGATCCTTTTCGTGGACGTCCTTTTTGCTCTCATCGCCGTGGTAGCGGCCGGTCATCAGTTTCTGGCTCACGGCCGGGTCTACCTGCAGGTAGATCACCCGATCCGGCGCAGGCAGACCCAGCAGCCGGAACTCATAGTCAAACAGCCAGTGCAAAAAGCTCTCCCACTGCTCCGGCGGGAGTTTGGAGCACTGATGGACGGCGTTTGAGGTGGTATAGCGGTCTGCAATGATCACGCCGCCTGCGTGGTAAAAGCTGCCCCAATCCTTTTTATAGCTGGCATACCGATCCACCGCATAAAAGCTGGACGCGGCGTAGGCGTTTACATCGTCGGGCTTGTCGCCAAACTGCCCGGCCAGATACATCTTGACCAGTGTGCTGGAGTCGCTGGCATAATCCGGGAAGGTGATTTCCCGCACCTGCTTCCCCTCTGCCTGCAGATTCGCGGCCAAGAGCTTGGCCTGTGTCGCCTTGCCGCTGCCATCCAGCCCTTCCAGAACGATCAGGGTGCCTTTCTCCTGCTGCTCACGCATGGTCGGCTTCCCCTTTCAGTGCCGCGTACTTCGCACGGACTTCGGCCGTTTTGCCGCAGCACATCTTCCCCTCCGGGCAGGGGCCGGACACGCAGGCCGGACCAGCCGTCCGGAAAATATGGGGTGCCACCGGGTAGACCAGCGCAAACATCTTCTCGGCCAGTTCCCGGATCTCCCACTGTGCGCGGCTGCAGCACCGCAGGTGGAAAAAGTTCTGCAGGCTGCGGGCATTCATGGTCACGACCATCTTCGTCTCGCAGGCGTTCGGCAGGACGAAGCGGGCGTCCTCATTGGCCTGCTTGGAGGCCTTGGCACGCGCCTGTTTTTCGGGCATTCCCTCGGCCATCAGGCGGGCGGTGTGCCCCTCCTCCAACTTCCGGGCAAGATCGAGATAGCGTTTTGCGTCCTCGTTCATGCTCTCGATAAAAGCAGCCTTTGCCTCGGGGATGGCCTCGATCTCGGGCGGGATCACATAGCGGAAGTCGTCCAGCCGAACATACCGCTGGCTCTGGACGCTGAAAGACGCGATCCGGTGCCGGGTGATCTGCGCCAGTAGGGTGCGGCTGACGCCCTCGATGCCAAAGGTGAAGCTGGCGTGCTCGATGGGGCTGGCATGACCCAGATCGCTGAGCATATTCAGGAACCGGGCAGTCTTTTCCTCGTCCAATCCATCCAGCAGATCGGTGATGTGCGCATCGGAATAGCAGAGCTTGGCCGCTGCTGCCACCACCTTTTCCGGTTCCGGGGTATGGGCGATCAATCGAACGGTCATCATTTCTGTCATTCCTCCGTCGTAATTTTCGTCAGCGGCGCAAAATTGGCCATGGTCTTTTTTACGCCGACCTTTTCAAAGCGGATCTCCACGATCTGATCTCCGGCAGCAGGCTTGACGTGGAGCACCTCGCCGCGCCCGAAAACTTTGTGTTCCACGATATCCCCCGGCTCATAATGTCTGGTCTGCGGAGCTGCCGGACGCGTCGCCTGCACGCTGCCGAACTCGACTTTTTTCGTCGGTGCTTGGGGGGCTGCCGGGCGGCTGTAGCCGCTGCCGAAACCGCTGAAACTGCCTGCACCACGATTGTCAGAATTGCTGCTGCGGCCATAGCCGGAACCAAAGCTGCCGCTCCGCTCCCCGGCATTGTACTCCCGGTTCAGGTAGCCGCTGCGGTTGCTGCTGTAGCCCGAACCATATCCGCCGCCGTAGCTCTGCGCCGACCGCCCCCAGCCGGAGGCACCCGAATAGCCGGAAGCTCCGCCCGGCACCGTATCGCTGTAGCCGGAGCCCCAGCCGCCCAGACGGGAACGCTGTTCCAGCACCGGGCTGCGGGTCTCTTCAAGGTACTCCGGCTCAATTTCCCGAAGGAAGCGGCTCGGCTCGTTGCGCTGGGTGCGGCCATAAAGCATCCGGGTGACGCTGTTGGAGATGTACAGCTCCTTCTTGGCGCGGGTGATGCCGACGTAGGCCAGCCGCCGCTCTTCCTCGAGATCGGCCTCGGAATATTTGCTCATCTCACTGGGGAATACGCCCTCTTCCATGCCGATCAGGAATACATAGGGAAATTCCAGCCCCTTTGCCGAATGGATGGTCATCAGCACCACCTGATCCGCGCTCTCGTTGTAGCTGTCGATGTCGCTGATGAGGGCAATGTCCTCGAGATAGCCTTCCAAGCTGGCCTCTTCGCCGTGCTGGTCGCAGTAGTTCTTGACATTGTTGACCAGCTGCCCGAGGTTTTGCAGGCGGTCGGCCGCATCCTCGTGCCCCTTGGCGGCATCGGCTTCCAGCATGGCTTTATAGCCGGTCACCTCGATGACGTCCGCGGCAAATTCATCGAGGGTGCGGGTCTCCAGCGACTCCTGCAGCCGCTGATAGATCTGCCAGAACTTGAGCAGCGGCATCACCGCGCGGGAAAGCTTGGCGTACTGGTCGGCGTGGCTGAGGATCTCCAGCATCCCGACGCCCTCCTGTGCGGCAAGATCCGCGATGACGTCAAGGGTGGTTGCGCCGATCTTCCGGGCTGGCTCGTTGATGATCCGGCGCAGGCGCACATCATCCCGCGGGTTGGCCACGATGGACATATAGGAATGGATATCCTTGATCTCCTTGCGGTCATTGAACCGCTGGCCGCCCACGATCTTGTGCGGGATGCCTGCGCGGGTGAAGTAACTTTCGATGGGGGCCGACTGCGCGTTCATCCGGTAGAGCACCGCATGGTCGGACAGATGCCCGCCCTCTTTCAGATGCTGGCCGATGATGTCGGCGATGTGGCTGGCCTCGTCCTGCTCGTTTTCGGCGGTGTAGACCTGCACCTTGTCGCCCTCGCCGTTTTTGGTCCAGAGGGTCTTGCCCTTCCGCTCGGTGTTGTGCTGGATGACGCAGTTGGCGGCGTTCAGAATATTCGACGTGGAGCGGTAGTTCTGTTCCAGCCGGATGGTTTTGGTGCCCGGGTAGATCCGCTCGAAATTGAGGATGTTCTCGATGGTCGCACCGCGGAAGCGGTAGATGCTCTGGTCGTCGTCGCCGACGACGCAGATGTTCTGCTCCGGGCCGGTCAGCAGGCTGACCAGACGGAACTGCGCCACACTGGTATCCTGATATTCGTCCACCAGCAGATAGCGGTATTTGTTCTGGTAGAACTCCCGCACCTCCGGGTGTTCGGCCAACAGCTGCACAGTCTGGTAGATCAGGTCATCGAAATCGAACGCACCGGCATCCCGCAGCTTTTTTTCGTAGGCTGCATAGATTTTTGCTGCCAAAGCCCCCTTGGTATCCTTGGCCGGGGTACGCAGGGCTTCGGCCGGGCTGACCAGCTGATCCTTCCAGCGGCTCATCTGGTTGATGGCACTTTTTATGGGGAAGAACTTCTCGTCCACGCTCAGCTCTTTGTAGACATTCTTCATCACGCGCTGGGCGTCGTCGGTGTCATAGATGGTAAAGCTGCGGGGGTAGCCGATCTCCTCGGCCCAGCGGCGCAGGATGCGGACACAGGCCGAGTGGAAGGTCGAGGCAAACACCTCGTCGCCTTCTTCGCCGCCCAGCATCTTCCGCAGACGCTCTTTCAGCTCTCCGGCCGCCTTGTTGGTAAAGGTGATTGCCATCACGTTCCAGCTGCGAACGGCATTCTGCCGCAGCATTCCATCCAGTCCTACCGGAGCATCCGTACCGGTCATGATGGCGGTGCGCAGAGTTTTCACGTCGTCCTCGGTCACATCCCGGAGCGTCCATTTTGAGCCGTGGGCGGAGCCAAACCGGATCAGATTGGCGATCCGGTTGACCAGCACGGTGGTCTTGCCGCTGCCCGCACCGGCAAGGATCAGCAGCGGGCCATTGGTGGTAAACACCGCCTCCCGCTGCATCTCGTTCAACCGGCCAAACTGTTTTTCAATATAGGTATCGCGCAGCGCGCAAAATTCCTGTTGGAGATTTGTTGCCATTGTTTCACCTATTCACTCGATTCTTTTTTGTGCAGATTCACTCGGGTATAGTATAACACATTTCCCGCACCTTGCACAGACTTCTCCCACAAAAAACCGCCCATCCGCGGCAGCACTGCCAACAGAATGGGCGGAAAAAATCCAATTTTTCAGAAACGCTTAGCCGAAGATGTTGATCAGGATACCAGCAGCAACGGCAGAGCCAATGACGCCGGCCACGTTGGGGCCCATGGCGTGCATCAGCAGGAAGTTCTGGGGGTTCTCGCTCTGGCCGACCTTCTGAGAGACGCGGGCTGCCATAGGAACCGCCGAAACGCCTGCAGAACCGATCAGCGGGTTGACCTGACCACCGGTCAGGACATACATGACCTTGCCGCACAGAACACCGGCAGCGGTGCCGAAGGAGAAGGCGATCAGACCCAGCACGATGATGAACAGGGTGCGGAAGTTCAGGAAGGTGTTGGCCGAGGTGGTGCAGCCGACCGACAGTGCAAGGAAGATGGTGATGATGTTCATCAGCTCATTGCCCGCGGTCTTCTGGATACGATCCACGACGCCGGATTCCTTCATCAGGTTGCCGAGCATCAGCATACCCACCAGAACCGCTGCATCGGGAACGATCAGGGAAACAATGATGGTGACCATGATCGGGAAGATGATCCTCTCGGTCTTGGAAACCGTGCGCAGCTGCTTCATCACGACGGTACGCTCTTTCTTGGAGGTCAGAGCCTTCATGATGGGCGGCTGGATGACGGGCACCAGTGCCATGTAGCTGTATGCGGCGACCGCGATGCTGCCCAGCAGCTCCGGAGCCAGACGAGAGGTGACGAAGATGGCCGTCGGGCCGTCTGCACCGCCGATGATGGCGATGGCAGCCGACTGCTTCTGGGTAAAGTCCACCAGACCGGTAGCGGCCAGCAGACGGGCACCCATGTAAGTGCCAAAGATGCCGAACTGTGCCGCAGCACCCAGCAGCAGGCTCTTGGGGTTGGAGATCAGCGGGGCAAAATCGGTCATGGTGCCGATGCCGAGGAAGATCAGCGGAGGATAGATGCCGAGCTTGACGCCCATGTAAAGCATATCCGCCAGACCGCCGTTGTTCAGGATCTCGATCCACATCGGGTGCTCAAGGCCGTCGCCGACGAAATACTGCATATGGATGATGCCGCTGCCGGGCAGGTTGGCAAGGATCATGCCGAATGCCATGGGCAGCAGGATCAGAGGCTCAAACTCCTTGACGATGGCAAGGTAGAGCAGGAAGCAGCCGACGCAGATCATCACCGCGTACAGCCAGCCGTCCGGCTCGCCGAACCGCGCAAAACCGGAGCTGGTAAAAATACCGACTAAGGTCTCAATAAACTGTGACATATTCTTCCTCCCGTGTTAAAAAGGTGCGGTGGTGTCGTTGACGCCAGCCTTGCCCCAGTTGTTGTTGCCACGGCGCACAGCCTTGAGGACGTACTTGCCGTTGCCCATGGCGGTGATGGCGGCCATGATCGCAGCCACAACGTCTCCCGGGATGCCAGCTTCGACCTGCGGTGCGGCAGGCGCAGCGGCGGCAGCAGGCTTTGCCGGTGCAGCGGGCTTTGCAGCCGCTTTCGGGGCAGCCTTTGCAGCGGCCTTCTTTGCGTTCATGCTGTCGAAAATCTTACCCTCCAGCGTGATAATTGCCATCAACAGCACGAGGATCATAAACACCAGCACGATACCGGTTATGGTAACGATCACATCATAACCTAAATTCATGGTCTTCCTCCTATAACTTTATTTCGCCTCCGGACGGCCCGGAAAGCAAAAAGCGATTTGAAAATATTATACATTATTTTCCGGCACGATTCAACAAGTATGAACAAAAATCATGCTGAATGAGGAAAGAAGCCGGAAGCCCTCGCTCCGCTTACCGGCGGCCGATCCGGGGGGTCGCGTCGGTGAAGCCGGTCTCCAGTTTGTCGCCGAGGCCAAGGCTCATGGCCGTACCCAGAGCCACACAGTTGACGGGATCCGGCGAGACCGTCACTTCCACCTTGAGTTCCTGGCTGAGGTAGTCGGTCAGGCCATGGAGCTGCGCACCGCCGCCGGTCAGCACCACGCCGTTGCGGTAGATGTCGCCGGCCAGCTCCGGCGGGGTCTTCTCCAGCACCTGATGGGCTGCGGTGCCGATCTGCTCGCTCAGCATCATGACCGGCTCGTACAGATCGCTGGTGGACACATTGACCCGGACCGGCAGGCCGGTCAGCAGGCTGCGGCCCTTGACCTCCATCGTCTCATTGAAATCGGCCTTCTGCGGGCAGCAGGCCACATTCTTTTTCAGTTCTTCGGCGGTGCGCTGGCCGATGGCGATGCTGAATTTGGTGCGGACGTGCTTCAGGATCTCGTCGTCGTAGTGGTTGCCTGCGACCCGGACGCTGGTGGCCTTGACCTTGCCGCCCAGCGACAGCACCGCAATGTCGGTGGTGCCGCCGCCGATGTCGATGATCATCCGGCCGTCCGGCACGGTAATGTCGATGCCGGAGCCGAGGGCTGCCGCGATCGGCTCGTCGATCAGATAGACCTGACGGGCACCGGCCGCCATGACCGCTTCCACCACGGCGTCGCTCTCAATGCCGGTGATGGCGGCAGGCACGCAGACGGCCACCCGGGGTTTGACCATGTGGGAGCTGTACACCTGATTGACGAACCGGCAGATCAGCTCACGGGTCATGGTGTGGTCACTGATGACGCCGTCCTTCAGCGGGAAGATGGCCGAGATATAGTTCGGGGTGCGCCCCACCATGGCCAGTGCCTTGTCGCCCACCTCCAAGACCGAGTTCTTGCGGGTGTCCACAGCCACGACGCTGGGCTGGTTCAGGACAACGCCCTGCCCCTCCTGTGCGATGATGATGGTGGTCGTACCCAGATCAATGCCGATATCGTTCTGTGCCATAATCTCCTGTTCCTTTCTCTCCAACCCAAATTTTTCCTGTTTTCTATCATGATAGCCCCGGCAGGATCTCTCTGCACGGGCGGGGAAAACACATAAGTTCAATTTTATAGTATAGCATAGATTGCCGGTGCTGACAAGCAACCGAAGCCCGCCCTTTTACGTTTTATCGTATGCGTTGCCCGGTTTGCCAAGGGCTCCCCCTTTGGGGGAGCTGTCACGAAGTGACTGAGAGGGCAAACGCAAGCAACCGGGCCTCGTTTATTCCGGGAGAGCCTGCTGTTCCGGCGGCAATTCCTCGCGGAGCAGCTCACACAGGCCGCTGTACCGGAGGTTCTGGCGGATGTTGGACATCATCCGGTTCACCACATCCCGCCGACCCGCCACGACGCAGAGCTTCCGGGCGCGGGTCACGCCGGTGTAGAACAGATTGCGGTAGCAGAGCCTCGGCGGGACCTGCGCCACCGGCAGGATCACCGCCGGGAATTCGCTGCCCTGACTCTTGTGGACCGTGATGGCGTAGGCGATCTCCAGTTCGTTCAGGTTTTCTGCCGGGTAAAGCATCCGCCGGTCGTCCATCCGGACCACCATCGAGCGATCCCGTGGATTGATGGATTCCACAATGCCGATGTCGCCGTTGTAGGCTCCTACCCCCTGCTCCCCGCCGATCCGCTGCCAGAGGATCTCGTAATTGTTCCGCACCTGCATCACCTTGTCGCCGACCCGGAACACCCGGGATGCGCTTTGCAGCTGCGGTTTGCCCTTTTGGGGCGGGTTGAGCAGGTTTTGCAGCGCGGCATTCAACGCCTGTGTTCCCGTGGGGCCGAGCTTGGTCGGGCAGAGCACCTGAATGTCCTTGATCGGGTCAAAGCCATAGCTGCGCGGCAGACGGGTCGTGACCAGATCGCAGACCAATTGCTGCGCGGCGTCGCCGTCCGCTTCCAGAAAGAAAAAGTCGTCTGCCCGCCCGCCCTTCTGAAGCGGTTCGTTGGAGATGATGTGGTGGGCGTTCTCGACGATGAGGCTTCGTTTTGCCTGCCGGAAGATCTCGTTCAGGCAGACCGTCGGCACCAGCCCGGAGCGGATGACCTCGCCCAGAATGTTGCCCGGCCCCACGCTGGGCAGCTGGTCGGCATCGCCGACCATAATGATCCGGCAGCTGTACCGCAGAGCCGTGATGAGAGCCTGAAACAGCCGGACGTCCACCATGCTCATTTCGTCAAGGATGACCACATCGCATTTGAGCAGGTTTTTGTCGTTGTGGATGAAGCTGACCACGCCGCCGGTGTAGTCCACCTCCAACAGGCGGTGGATGGTGCTGGCTTTCCGGCCGGTCAGCTCGCTCAGCCGCTTGGCGGCACGGCCGGTCGGCGCACAGAGTGCCACCCGCTCGGCCTGCTGTTCCAGCAATTGCAGGATCGCATTGACCGTGGTGGTCTTGCCGGTGCCCGGGCCGCCGGTCAGCACCAGACAGTTTTCGGTCATGGCCTTCCGGATGGCTTCCCGCTGCAGCGGCGCATAGGCAAAGCCCTGCGTCAGCTCGAGGATCTGGATGTTTTGGTCGAGGTCGCGGGCGGTCTGCTTCCCCCTCCGGGTCAGGATCGCCAGCCGGTGCGCAATGTCCTGCTCGGCCGACAGCAGATCCGGCAGATAGACGTACTGCGTGCCGTCAAACACCTTGGCTCCCAGCTCTTCCTCCTCCAGACACCGGTTCAGAGCCTCGCCCAGCTTTTCGGGCGGCTGGTGGATGAAATTTGACGCCGTGTCGATCAGCTGGTTCCGGGGCAGGCAGGTGTGGCCGTTGTTGGCGTTGTGCCGCAGGGTGCGCAGCAGGGCGGCCTCGAGCCGCTGGGCGCAATCGCCCTCCATGTGGTAATACTGGGCGATGCTGTCCGCGTGCCGGAAATCCAGCTGGAGCGGTTCGCCGCAGAGCAGATATGGATTGTTGGAAATGGCCTGCATCGCCCCGGGGCCGAAGGTGCGAAACACCTCCATGGCGCGGCGCGGGCTGATCTCGAACTGGGATAGATAGGCGATCAGCTCCCGCATCCCGAACATCCGCTTGAACTCCTGTTGAATGCGGTCGGCCTTGTCCGCCGAGATACCCGGGATGGCGGTCAGCTGAGCCGGGTCGTTGGCGATGATCTCAAGCGACTGTGCGCCGAATTTGTTGAGGATCTTCTCGGCGGTCTTGGCCCCGATATAGGGCAGCGATTTGCTGGCGAGGAAGGCATACACCGCCTCGAGATCCTTCGGCATATCGGTCTCGCACTCCTGTGCGTGGAACTGTCGGCCATAGGTGGCATGGTTCTCATACTTGCCGCGGCAGACGACGCTGACACCTGCGTGCAGCTCGCCCACGATGCCGCAGACCACGGTGATGACACCGCCGCCCGACACCTCGAACACCACATAGCCGTTGTCCGGGTTCTCGTAGATGATATCCTCCACCGTGCCCTCGATCTGTTCCAGCTCCTGCTCCATTTCCTCACCGCCTTTTCCCGACAGAATCAGTATTAGTATAATCGTTTCTTCAAACAAAAACAATAGGTCGTGGCAGAATAAAAAAACCTCTCCGTCATCGCTGCCGCGATGCCACCTCCCCTACGGAGGGGAGGCCTTGGCATATCGCAAAGCTCTGCCTTTTTGCCAAAGGCTCTCCTATTAGGAGAGCTGGCGAGCGCAGCGAGACGGAGAGGTTTACCATTTTAAATTGTTGCGTGCCCCATATCCTTTTCCTTCAGCAGGCGGCGGTGTACCGCCAGATATGCCGGGATCAGGAAGGCACAGGCGAAGATCCATGCCACAGGGTTTGCGATGCAGGCTGCAAAATAATTCCACAGCGGCACAAACAGGAAACCGACCAGCGCACGGGCGATCATCTCGGCAACACCGGCAAACATGGCCAGCCCCGAGTAGCCCAAGCCCTGAATGGTGTACCGGTAGATGATGAGCACCGCCAGCGGGATGTAGAACACACTGTTCCAGAAGATGAAGCTCTGGGCGTTGGCCATGATCTCCCCCTGATCGCCGCTGAGGAAGAGGCCGATCAGCGGCTTATCCAGCACGCGGAGGATCAGGAACGACGCCACACTGTAAACACAGCCGATGCCAAGGGCCGTATACACACCGCGATCCACCCGCTTGAGGTCGTGTGCGCCGATGTTCTGGCTGGCGTAGGTGGTCATGGCCGTGCCGATGCTTTCCAGCGGAACGGAGAGGAACTGGGCGGCCTTGCTGCCTGCGGTCTGTGCGGCCACGATGTCGCTGCCCAGACCATTGACCGCACCCTGCAGGACGACGGAGCCAATGGCTGTGATGCTGCACTGCAGACCCATCGGGATGCCCATGTTGCAGAGCTTGAGGCAGTGGGTGGTGCTGAGCCGCCCCTCTTCTTTCGACCAGTGCAGCTCTTCGTAGTGGCGGAAGAGATAGATCAGGCTGCCGATCCCGGCCACCGCCTGACTGAACACCGTGGCAAAGGCCGCGCCGAAGGCACCCATCTTAAAGACAATGATGCAGACAAGGTCGAGGCCGATGTTCAGCACGCTGGCCACCAGCAGAAAATAGAGCGGACGCTTGCTGTCGCCCAGAGCGCGCATCAACGCACTGGTCATATTGTACAGCAGGGTGAACGGGATGCCCCAGAAGATGGTGCGGATGTAGATATCGGCCAGATCAATGATGTTGGCCGGGGTGTTGGTCCAGACGAGGATCGAGCGGGTCAGTGCCACCGTCACGATGGTCAGCACCACGGCAAAGAAAATGGACAGCCAGACGGCGTTGGCCGTGTACCGGCGCATCTCGCGGTAATCCTTCGCGCCGAAGGTCCATGAGATGGGGATGGAGAAGCCGCAGGCAATGCCGTTGACGAACCCCAGCACCAGATAGTTCAGGCCGCCGACGCTGCCGACCGCCGCCAATGCCTCCACACCGACGAACCGACCCACAATGATGGTATCCGCCAGATTGTAGAACTGCTGGAACAGACTTCCCAGCATCAGCGGCACCGCAAATGCCAGCAGCAGCTTGAGCGGGCTGCCCTGCGTCATATCTTTTGTCATATCGGAACCCCCTCCCAAGGGT
Source organism: uncultured Faecalibacterium sp. (assembly GCA_934533135.1). Lineage (GTDB taxonomy): Bacteria > Bacillota > Clostridia > Oscillospirales > Ruminococcaceae > Faecalibacterium. The sequence goes on along the minus strand of CAKTBG010000002.1, from coordinate 93,262 downwards.
GGCTGCAAGTGTTTTCCTCAGAATTTTCTCATGTTTTCCGACAAAAACGCCCTGCCGATAAACGGCAGGACGTTTTTGTTTCATGAATGGTATTATAATCGCCTTACAGTCATTTTGCAAGATAGTTCTTTTTATAAGGATATCCCGTATTTTGCCGCAAAAATTAGTAATTCTGCGCAAAGGCTTCAGCGTGCCAGCTGGCGGTACGCTTTTACCGCATCTTCGATGTGATATTGCTCTGTTTCGTGGTTCCCCAGCGCACCGGCTGTGACGAGCAGATACTCCTTTTCCTTCACCTCAGCGATGCTGGCAAGACACAGTCCGGCCTCGCTGGTGTAGCCGGTCTTGCCGCCCAGAATCTTCCCGGTGCGGATCTCATCCCCGTTCAGTTCCCTGAGCAGGGTGTTTGTCACGGTAAAGCCCTTCGGGTGCAGGTTGGTCGGCTGGATGGTATAGCGTTCCGTTGTCAGGATTTTCCGAAACGTTTCGTTCCGGACAGCCTCCCGGAGAAGTGTGGAGATATCCCGTACCGTTGAGACGTGTTCCGGGTCGTGCAGGCCAGTCGGGTTGCAGAAGTGGGTGGAGGTCATCCCCAGCTCTGCCGCTTTCTGGTTCATCAAGGCGACAAAATCTGCTTTTGTTCCGGATACCAGCCGTGCCAGCGTTTCACAGCACTCTGCACCGGACGGCAGGAGCGCACCATACAGCAAATCCCGTATGGTGACGACTTCGCCGGGCTTGAATCCGGCCATTGATGCTCCCTCCTGCTCCAACGCCGGAAAGACATCCTCGGGTATCGTCACCTGCCGGTCGAGGTCGGGTTCCGCTTCGATGGCGAGCAGAACGGTCATCATCTTCGTCATGGAGGCCGGATAAATTTGCGAGTCCGCATTTTTCTCAGCCAGAACTTCGCCGCTGTCCGCTTCCAGCAAAATCGCGTTCGGGCTGATCAGGCCGTCCAGATGCACCCTCTTCGGCCACAAAACCAGTATCGCCAGCAACAGCAGGATAAGTAAAATCAGCCGGACCCGACACCGTTTTTTTCTGTGCCGTCTGTTTTTCATCGCTTTCACTTCCCCTTTCGTTTCCACTCACTAAAACGAACGAGAGGAAGTGTTTCCTGCATCATTTTTCTTTGACAGTTCCAGTGTAGCGTATCTGCCTCAAAACCGCAACCGACTGATGGTAGAATGGACGGTAAAGCATGAAAAAAGAGTTTCCCCCCTACATTCGTACCAAAGGCTTCCCTTTTTCCGACAAAAACGCCCTGCCGGTAAGCGGCAGGACGTTTTGTTTCACGAGTGGTATTATACTCAGGACTCCGCGGTTTTGCAAGAGTTTTTTGCAAACTTTTGCCCGCTCTTAGGATTTCCAGCCAAACAGCTTGAGCAGCTTTTGCAGGGCATGGAAGAACGGCGTGTCGGGCAGGATGCTCAGAGGCACTTCTTCATCGACGGACAGCGGCACTTCTTCATCGACGGACAGGGGCACTTCCTCGTCCACATCGCTCAGCATGATCCCGTCTTCCGCCATCTGGACTGCCGCCGCATTCTGCGGGGCCGCACCAGCGGGCACACCCGCTGCCAGTGCCGGAACACCGGATGTGAGCACCACTCCTGCAAGGAGTGCTGCTGCGATTTGCTGTTTCATTTCCTTCATTGTTCAGACCTCCTACTCCGAATATGGGGATTTTCAATGTCTTCATTATAGCACAACGGTTTCCGTTGTCGTCTGGAATTTTCGGCGTTTACGTTGTTTTTGGACAAACGTGAAAAATTTTCAGACGTTGTTCTTCAGAAGCAAACGCCGTTGCACAAAACAGACTTGCACTGCCCTTCTCAATTCTTTTTCATCGGTTGGCCATATTCGTACCGCTTTGCGGTGACTACGACCGGCACAAACAGCCCGCCAAGATACAGAGCCAGCACCAACATCTCCGTCTGAATTCCAGTTGCGTTCCGCAGCCACGACATCAGCACACAGACCGGCGGCATCAGCAGCTCAGCCGCCATCGACCAGATGCGCAGTACCTTCAGAATCGGCTTCCAATTCCGGTTATTGTAGTACACACCCGGGATATTGAGCCGCATTCCGCCGTGGGCAAAGTTGCTGATCTTGTTTTCGTCGTAGTAGCGTGGCAGGGTCTCCTCGAACCAGAAACAGAAATACGCGCCGAATACCAATCCCAACACACTCCCGAGGATCAGAAAGCTCTCCATCACCGGAACCGCCCAGCCCATCTTCCAGACCAGCATCGCTTCGGCTGCTCCCAGAATGCCGCAGATCAGGTAGGCCGGAAGATACTTCCGGATCCTCTCCTGCTGGATTTCGGGCGGCTCGACGGGGAACATCAGTGCTTTCCGGATCAGCTCATCCACTTCCCCCACCGGAATGGCCGGTTCTTCCAGCCGCCGACCTTCCAGAAGTTCCGTCACCGACACCCCCAGCAGCTCAGCCAGCGGCATCAGCATGGAAACATCCGGGGCACTCAGGCCACGCTCCCATTTGCTCACGGCCTTATCCGAGATGTACAGCCGTTCGGCGAGGTCTTTCTGGGTCCAGCCTTTTTCTTTCCGCAGCTGCGCCAAAAAACTGCCGAGAGCCTGTTTGTCCAGTTCATAGCTTTGTCGTTCCATTGTGCATCCTCCTGTCCGGTTTTCTGGTTCCAGTATAGTAGATTTGGGCGGCAGGCGCAACCGACTGGTGGTAGAATGGACGATATAAAATAAAAAAGCTGCACGCGGCGTTCAACCTCTCCGTCATCCCTTCGGGATGCCACCTCTCCTACTGAGGAGAGGCCTTGGCAGTCGATTAAAGCTTCTCTATTTGCCAAAGGCTCCCCTACTAGGGGAGCTGGCGAGCGTTAGCTCGACTGAGAGGTTGCCATCGTACAGCAACTCTGTTATTCCGAATAATGTGCGAGGAACTGTTTGGTGCGCTCCTCCTGCGGGTGGTCGATGAGCTGTTTTGCCGGGCCTTCCTCCACCACCACGCCGCCGTCCATGAAGAGGATGCGGTCAGCCACGTCGCGGGCAAAGTGCATCTCGTGGGTGACGATGATCATGGTGGTCTTGCGGTCGGCGAGATCCCGCAGAACGCGGAGGACCTCACCGGTCAGCTCCGGGTCGAGTGCGCTGGTCGGCTCGTCGAAGCAGAGGATGTCCGGGTGGAGAGCCAGCGCACGGGCGATGGCGACGCGCTGCTGCTGCCCGCCCGACAGCTGGTGCGGGTAGTGGCCGGCACGCTCCGACAGCCCCATCTGCGTCAGCAGCTCCCGCGCCTGCGCTTCCAGCTCGGCATGGATCTGCTTTTTGTTCGCCTTATAGTCCGGGCGTTCCTTTGCCAGCAGCTCCCCCGCCAGCATGACATTCTGCAGGGCGGTATACTGCGGGAACAGGTTGAAATTCTGGAACACCAGCCCGAAGTGGAGCCGCTTTTTGCGGATCTCGCTCTCTTTTTGGGTGGCAGGGTCAGCGGCATCCCACATCACCTCACCGCCCACCTTGATCACACCGGTGTCCGGCCGCTCCAAGAAGTTCAGGCAGCGCAGCAGGGTGGTCTTGCCCGAGCCGGACGAGCCAATGATCGCCAATGCCTCGCCCTGCTCGAGGGTAAGGGAAATGTCTTTTAAAACGTGCGTGTCTCCGAAATTCTTGCCGATGCCGGAGGCTTCCAACAATGCCATAATTCGTTTCTCCTCTCAGCAGCGGAAATAATCCATCTTCTTCTCGGCCCAGTTGAACAGGATCGTCAGTACACCGACGAACACGAGGAAGAACAGCGCGGTGGAAAACAGCGGCCAGATCAGACCCTTCGCGCTGTATTCCTTCGCCATCATGATGATTTCCTTGTTGGCGATGGTGTTGGCCAGCGAGGTATCCTTGACAAGGGTGATGATCTCATTGCCCATCGGGGGCAGAATGCGCTTGACCACCTGCAGCAGGGTCACTTTGAAGAAGATCTGGCTCTTGGTCATGCCCAGCACCTGACCGGCCTCGGTCTGACCTTTCGGCACCGCCTCGATGCCGCCGCGGTAGATCTCGGAGAAATAGCAGGCGTAATTGATGGCAAAGGCCACCACCGCCGCGACCATCCGGCCGCTGGAGCCTGACGGCCACGGATTGGTCATCCCCAGCAGGCCGGGGCCCAGATAAATGACGATGATCTGCAGCATCAGCGGTGTGCCGCGGATGATCCAGACAAAGGTCTTGACCACGCCGCTCAGCGGCTTGCACCGGCTCATGGAGCCGAACGCCACCACCAGACCCAGCGGCAGCGCGAACAGCAGCGTCAGAGCAAATAATTCACAGTTGAGCAGAAACGCGCCGGACAGACGCCCTACAATTACACCCACAAAAACACACCCGTTACTTCTGTTGTTTGATGTTCCCGGCCAAACCTCAGTCGGCCAGAGCCAGATCGTATTTATCGGCCAAAGCCTGCATGGTGCCGTCGGCCTTCAGCTCATCGAAGGCGGCATCCACTGCGGCGGCGGCATCGCTGCCCTTGCGGAAGGCCACGCCGTACTCCTCGGCGTTCAGCTCATCCACGATCTTCAGGTTGGCGTAATCGGTGCCCTCGCCGATCATGGCGTTGGCCAGCGTCAGGTCCAGCACAGCGGCATCGGCAGTGCCGGCAGCCACTTCCATCAGGCAGTCGGTCTGGACGCTCTTGGAAATATAATCGGCCTGCGCCAGATTCTCGTCGTCTGCGATGGCACCCTCACCGGCGGAGCCAGCCTCGGCCACCACGGTCTTGCCGACCAGATCGGCGGTGGAGGCATACTCGGTGCCGTCCTTCACGACCACGACCTGTGCGTTCTTGGCGTAAGCCTTGGTGCAGGCGGCGTTCTGCTGGATGTCATCGGTGATGGTCATGCCGTTCCAGATGCAGTCGATGCTCTTGGCGTCCAGTTCCACGATCTTGGTATCCCAGTTGATCTCGACGAACTCCGGCTCCACGCCCAGCTTCTCGCAGACGGCGGTGGCCAGCTCGGTATCAAAACCGGTGAAATTGCCGTCGGCGTCGGTGTAGTTCATCGGCTCATAGACGGTGTAGCCGATGGTCATCTTGCCCTTGCTCTTGATGTAGGCGAGGTCGCTGTCCGCACTCTCGGACACAGCCGAAGCAGAAGCCGCTGCGCTGGACGCCGTGGACGAAGCTGCCGTGCTGGATGCTGCGCCGCCGCAGGCCGCAAGGCTCAGAGCCATGGCACCTGCCAAAAACATGGATACAAATCGTTTCATAATTCTTTCCCTCCTGCAAAAGCGGTTTCGTTTTACCGCTTTACCATGCTAAATTGTTAAATCGCATCCATAGAATACCGCGTTTGCCGCCCTTTTGCAAGAGGAAAGCACAAAGTTTTTGCAAAAAGTGTATTCGCAACAGTTTTTGTATCGTTTTTTTGTGGATTTTGTGCAATTTACTCTTCCGATTGGGCGGTTCGGTATGGTATACTGAAACCATAGCAATTCAACTTTTTAATGCAACAGCAACATCGTTGAATTGCATATCGCAGAGATGCTGTTTTGATGTTGCACTAATTTCTTGACTTGCGATAGAAAGCCGTCTTTGTCCAATTCCGAAGGGAGGAAGCTGTTATGGACTGGAATATCGGGTACACTCTGTGGATGTTTTTTGCTGCGTTTCTGACCGGCTGGAATCTCGTCGCCGTGCTGTTCCAGAAGCGGCGTTACAGCTACAAGATTGCGCTGTTCAGTGTGGGGTTCTTCTGCGTCGCCCTGCTGGAAGAGCTGCGGATGTGCGCCCAGTGGCTCGACCACGGTGAGCTGAAACTGCTGGAACACGCCCTGCAGACGCTGCCCTCCTATTTCGGTTACTGCTTCCTTGCGGTAATCGTGCAGAATGTGATCTTGTTCGCTGTGGATGGGTGGAGGAACCGCAAGGATAAAAAATAAAATCTGTTCCATGTAGAGGGGAATCCTATGAAAGTATCGGTCAACGACTCTTTTAAAAAGAACAAGCTCCGGCTCCTGCTGTTCGGGCTTTTCACAGCGGGGGTGTCCTTTCTGGCTCCGTTGAAAAGCTTCCAGCTCAAGTGGCTGATCGACTCGAAATCCAAAGAAGAAGCCTTCGGGTATCTCGGGCTGGTGTTCGCCATTACCTTTGCGAGCTGGCTTTGCGAACGGTTGAGCCGCCGCTCCTTTACCAAACTGGCCTGCGGCGCAGTGGAGCAGGTTCGGAATCAGGTCATGGATCGGGTGCTCCGCCGGTCGGTAGCACAGTACAATCAGGAGGGCGATGCGGCTTACCTTTCCCTGCTGACCACCGACCTGCGCACCTTGTACGACGATTATTATCTATCACTCTTCAACCTCGTGTTCTGGGGCGGCATCATGCTCTGTGCGCTGGGGCTGTACCTTTTTATCAGCCCCGTGCTGCTGGTGTCGATTTTGGTTGTGACCATCCCGCCGCTGGTGCTGCCCCGGATGATGAATGCCCGGCTGACCCACGCCCGCGACGCATTTTCGGCGCAGATGGCGGAGTACACCGGCCAGCTGAAAGAGCTGCTGGGCGGGTTTGAGCTGATCCGCGCTTTCCTGCGGGAGGATGCGTACAGTGCCCAGCACCGCGCCGCCTCCCGCAAGGCTGAGGAAAGTGAGCTGTCCTATCAGCAAAGCCTGAATGCCGTGGTGGTGAACACCTCCCTCATCAGCAACCTGATCTTCCCGGTGGTGCTGCTGATCGGCTTGCTGCTGGTGTTCCGCGGAAAGATCACCGTCGGCACCATGTCCACCGCCGCAAGTATGGCAAACTTTGTCATTACGCCCTGCCACCAGATCGCCCAGTGCTATGCCAAGATCAAATCCTCCCGCGGCATTCGCACCCGGCTGGAAACCGCCATGTCCGGCGAAGCCGAAACTTCTCACGGTGCATCGCTTGCAAAGATCGACCATCTGGCCTGCGAGGACGTCTGTTTCACCTATCCCGGTGCGGCCAAACCCGTCCTGAACGGTGCAGCCCTCACCCTCGAGGGCACCCAGAAAGCCGCTCTTGTGGGCGAGAGCGGCTGCGGCAAATCGACGCTGGCCAAGCTGCTGTTCCAGTATTACCCCGATTACACCGGCCGCATCCTCTTCAACGGCCAGCAGGTGCGCGACCTCGACCGGGCGGAATTTTACCGGCACGTCGGCTACATCGCGCAGACCGCCTATCTGTTCAACGACACCATCCGGAACAACATCTGCCTGCGGGAGGATTTCCCGGAAGAGCAGGTGGAACGCGCCGTGGCCTCCGCCGGGTTGTCGGAGTGGGTCGCTTCCCTGCCCGATGGATTGGACACCGTCCTCAGCGAAAACGGCAAGAATCTTTCGGGCGGCCAGCGGCAGCGGATCGGCATTGCGCGGCTGGCTCTGCGGAAATACGACCTCATCATCGCCGATGAGATCACCGCCAGCCTAGACCCAGAGACTTCCCAGCAAGTGATGGAGAACCTGCTCTCCATGCCCTGCATGGTGGTCGCCATCACCCACGATGTCGCCGGTGCATTCATGCAGGGGTTTGATAAGGTGTATCATGTCCGTTCCGGCGTAGTCACTGCTGCGTAAACATCTAAAAATCCATCTTTGGGAGGTGTCCGCATGAAAAAACGATCTCTTTTTCTCCTTGCCAACGCGGGAAGCTTTTTGATTTTGTATTTGATCTCGACGTTTTTTCTTCAGGATATCTATCTCCCGGACTGGACAGCGCAAAACCATTATCTGTATCTATGGGTCGCGCCCATTGTCCTTGATCTGTTGGATCTTCACTGGGTGTCGGTCAGCATCTCCCTCGGAAATCTCGCCGGTGTGATCTTCGGGCAGGTCATGGGGGATTTCATCGTCCGGATCAATCTTGCAAAGATCACGCCGGAGATGGCACCCGGGCAGGCTCAGCAGCTGCGTACCCATCCGGGATTTTTGATTTGGCTGGGGATGATCCTTCTTTTCATCCTTGCCGGAATCCTTTTACAGAAACAGCATCCGGAGGATTAAACCATGTTTGAGCGTCTTTTGAAAACACAGGTTGCCACGGTTTCGGAGATCGACCGCCGCAATCGCATCACCGAAGCCCTGTCTGCCGCCGGGATCCCATGCTATTGCAAGACGAAGGATGTCAACCAGCGGAACGCTTTCGACCAACGGCGGTTTGGCACACTGGGCATCAGACCCCAGTATGTTACGGAAATTTTCGTAGACAGGCAAAATGCTGAAATGGCTCTGCATATCCTTCATACGCTATAACGCAAAAAGTTCCATGTCCGCACCGTTTGGGTGTTTGGACATGGAACTTTTTCGTTTTTCTTTGGTTTATCGTTCGGCCAGTGCTTTTGCGGCGGCCTTTTGCAGGTCGTCCACCGAGATGGTGCAGAGGGCGGCAAGGTCGGCGTCGGAGCCGTCGGTGGGGATGGCGGCAATTTCCGCTGCGGTCTTGCCCTTGAGGTAATCGCAGAAGCCCTCGCTGTGCTCGTACCACTCCTTGCCGAGCTTGGAGGCCTGCCGCATCCCGTATTCATCGCCCTGTTCCCGCTTGGAGCGGACGGTCTTCGGCGCGCTCACCCCGCCGTCGGCGGAAACCGTCAAAGCCGGTTCGGTCATGTCGCCCACAGCACTGGTCACATGGCCGTCGGCATCCCGTGTCAGCGCAACGGCCGTCACGTCCAGTTGGGCGTTCACATCCTGATCGTCGGTGGCAGTCAGGCTGGACGAGCCGTTGGCGGCCTCCACGCCAAGGGTCAGGGCGTCACCCTTCGCTGCGCCCAAAGCCGCGGCGTCGGCGCAGGCTTTTTCGATGGCATCCCGATAGCGGTCAACGGCGATGGTGCAGCCGGACAAGAGATCTGCATCCTTGGGTTTGCCATCCTTGTCGGTCTCCAGTTTTTCCACCTGTTCCGGCGTCATCCCTTTCAGGTAGTCGGCAAAGGCATCCGCCTGCTCCGCCCAGCCTTTTTTCAGGGAGGAAGCTTCTGCCAGCGGGTAATCGCTGCCCCGCTGCCGCTTGGTGCGGTAGTCGGTGGGCATGGTCACAACGCCTTTGCCATCGGCGGAGAGGTTTGCTTCCAGCTCATCCAGCCGGACGTCTACGATCTTCCCCTCCCCATCCAGCAGGACGGCCGCCGCGATGGTGTTGATCTTCCCCGTCCGATCCTGATCGGTGGCTTCGGTCAGGATCCCCAGACCGGTGCGCCACGCCGCCGTCGGGCCGCTGCCCGCACTGCCGGAACTGTCGGTGCTTCCGGAAGGACTCATGCTGCCGGACAGACTGCCCGAAGCATCCGGTTTTTGCGCACAGGCCGATACGATCAGGACGGCAATCACCGCTGCACCGAGCACCGCCCGCTGTGTTTTTTTCATGGATCTACGCTCCCTTTCCAATGGCTTTGGGAGTAGTATATCCAATCGCTTTGCAAATTATAATTCTATTTTTCGTTTTTGCCAAAGGCTCCCCTACAAGGAAAGACTCCCCCGGCCGGGGGAGGTGGCACATTCGTGCCAGAAGGGGAATGGCTGTCTGCGAAGCAGACTGAGAGGTTGGACAAGTATCCACGCAACGGCTTCTCTGTACAACCTCTCCGTCAAAGCCTGACGGCTTTGCCACCTCTCCTAGTAGGAGAGGCCTTGGCAAAGAGGCAACGCCCACAGCTCACATCAGCGGACTCAGCAGCCGCAGCACACTGTCCAGGAGCGTTCCGGGCAGGCTGGTGCGGCAGTCGGCCAGCCGGACTTCCCGGCACTGCAGCAGGGTGCGGCGCACATCATCCCGGAGTACACCGACCTGACTGTTGTACAGCAGCAGCGCACCGCACTCAAAATGGAGGAACAGGCTCCGGTAATCCATGTTGATGCTGCCGACCACAGCGATCTTGTCATCGCTGACGTAGCACTTTGCATGGAGGAACCCCGGCGTATACTCGTAGATCTTCACCCCCGCCCGGATCAGCGGCACATAGTAGGAACGGGTCAGCCGGTAGACCAGCTTTTTGTCCGGGATGCCCGGCACCACCAGCCGGACATCCACCCCCCGCTTGGCTGCGATCTTGAGCATATCCAGCATCTCTTCGCCAACCGCCAGATAAGGCGTGTAAATATAAACGTAGTCCTGCGCCTGCGCAAGGATGTCCATATAGACCGTTTCCGCCAGCGATTCCTCGTCCAGCGGGCTGTCCGCATAGGGCTGCACCACACCGTCCGGCGTTTCCGGAAACTTGGCCGGATCGGGCGCAAAGGCAGCATACTCCTGTTCACTGGGGCGGAACGCGTTCCAGAAATTCAGGAACATCACCGTAAAGTTCCAGACCGCTGCCCCTTCCAGCCGGAGAGCGGTGTCCTTCCAGTAGCCGAACCGCTCTTTTGCGTTGATATATTCATCGGCAAGGTTCACACCGCCTGTATAGCCGATGATGCCGTCCACCACCACGATCTTCCGGTGGTCGCGGTGGTTCATCACCAGAGAGACCAGCGGCACCACCGGGTTGAACGGGATGCACCGGATGTGATGCCGCTCCATCCGCACCACAAAATCGCTCGGCAGCCCCAGCAGGCTCCCGAAATCATCGTAGATCAGCCGGACATCGACGCCCTGCGCGGCCTTGCGGATCAGGATCTTTTCGATGCTGCCCCACATTTCCCCCTCGCTGACGATGAAAAATTCCAGAAAGATGAACCTTTCCGCACGTTCCAGATCGGCCAGCAGCTTCGGATACATTGCCTCGCCGCAGGGGAAGTATTCGGCGGCGGTGTTCTTCCATGCCGGATAGGGGCCGTAATCGGCGAGATAGCGGCTCAGGCTCCGGCAGCGCGCATCCAGCGTCTCGATCTGTCCCTCCGGCTGCACAAGGTCTCCGGCGTGTTCTTTTTCCACCTGCTGCATCCGCTGGCGCATCCGCTTGGCGGGTGCCTTGTTGCCAAACAGCAGATACAATGCGCCGCCCAGCAGCGGCAGCAGCCCGATCAGCACGATCCAGATGATCTTGTAGGCACTGTTCTCGTCCTTGCGCACCAGATAGAGCACGATGATGACGCTGAGCAGCTGCAGACCGGCGTTGACCCAGATGCGGCCCGTGGTCAGCGAGAAAAACGCCCACAGCAGCCACGCCACCTGCAACGCCACCAGAACGGCCGTGATGACCGCACGGTTGAGGATCTTATTGAAGAATCGGACGATCGGCAGACGAAAAAACATAGCTTTCCTCCCTGCAAGACGTCATTGCGCCAAACGTTTGTTTCGATGGAACGTAGTATAACGCAGTCTGCCCGATTTTGCAAGGGTTCCGTCGTTCCCGAACCCCAAAAGACCCCGCACCGGTCGTTTTGCACCGGTGCGGGGTCTGTGAATCCTGATGGAAACGGTTTATGCCTCGCTGTCCTCGTAGCCGACCAGCAGGCCGCCCAGCTCTGCGTAATAGCTGCACAGCCCGCCGCACGCGGTCACCCGAACCTGTGCGCCGTCAAAAATGGCCTGCACCATGTGCATCAGACGTTCGGCGGCCGCCGGATTGCCGCAGTGGGCGATCAGCAGCTGCCCGCCGGCGTAACCGTGCTCTTTCAGCTCCAGCACGATGCGCTCCAATGCGCCGTGCTCCCCGCGGGTCTTGCAGAGGACATCCAGCTCACCTGCTTCACTGGCCTGCCCGATGACCCGGATGCCCAGCATCCGTGCCACCGCTGCCACCGCCGGCTTGACCCGGCCATTGCGTGCCAGATTTGCCAGCGACTCCAGCGAGAACAGCAGGTGGGTGTGTTTGTGGTAGCGCAGCATTTCTTCGCAGATGGCATCAAACTCTTTGTCCGCCAGCACTTCATCCCGGATATGCTCGGCCAGCAGGCACTGCTCCGGGCCGGTGGACAGGCTGTCCAGCACGAACACCCGGCGGCCCGGATTCTCCTGCATATACTCTTCGGCCGCCAGCTGCGCCGCGTTGTAGCTGCCCGACAGCGTGCCGGTGATGGTCACCGCAAAAACCTGCTCGGCGTCGCCATACGCCGCCAGCCAATCGCCGACATTCGGGCAGGAAGTGGACGTCTTGCCCTTGTAGGTGCGCAGGGTCTGCGCCATCTCGACAGCATTCAGGGTACCATCATCGTGATATTCTTCGGTGTCCGTAATGATCTTCAGCGGCACGCAGGCAAAGTCCACGCCGTCCAGCGCGTAGAGGTTGGCGGACGAATCCACAACGATACGGGTTTTCATCATAGTCTATCTCCATTCCGGCAGCCGTCCGCACAGGGTGCAGGCTGCGTATTGTTCGTGATTGCAGAACCACTATAGCAGTTTTTCAAAACCCTGTCAACCGTTTTCTGCAAAATGCTCCAAAGTTTTCAATTTCTTCTTGACCCGGAATTCAAAATACGCTATACTCTGTACCATGAAACAAGAATTGAAACGCCGCGTTGCGGCCTGTGCCGCCGGGTTTGCCCTGCCCCGGTACAACGATCTCCCCTCCGTCGGGCTTTATCTGGATCAGACGGTCCAGTTCGTCAACGGGTACTTCCGATCCTTTCCGGGCGTGGAGCTGACGCCCTCCATGGTGAGCAATTATGTGAAGAAAGGCGTGATCGCTCACCCCATCAAAAAGAAGTATACCCGCGACCAGCTGGCCGGTCTCATGTATATCGCCGTTTCCAAAACCGTCCTCTCTCTGGAAAATATTGAGGTCCTCTTCCAGATGCAGCGGGAGCACTGCTCTGCGGCGCAGGCGTACAACACCTTCTGCACGGAGCTGGAAGGCTGCCTCGGGTATGTGTTCGGCCTTTCGGACGCGGTGGTCAACCGGGAGGACGATCTGGATGACGAGCGGCTTTTGCTGCGCAGCACCATCCTCTCGGCCGCCAACAAGATGTACCTCGACTGCTTCTTTGCTGCCAGCCGTCAGGAAGAAGCCCTCTGGCCGGGGATCTTAAACGATCTGACCTAGCCCCCCTCCGGCCGGAGAGCGTCATTCCGCCTGAGGTGAGCCCTTGGCCGCTCAACAAACGCAATTGCAGAAGAACGCAAAAGAAAAAGCATCTGCGCCCCGTTCTTTTTGAAAACGGGTGCAGATGCTTTTGTTGTTGGATCGAAGATCAGGTATCCTGCAGTTCGCCGCGGCTGGCTGCCTTCAGGTAAGCGAAGATGAAACCGTCGAGGTCGCCGTCCATGACAGCATCCACGTTGCCGGTCTCATAGTTGGTGCGGTGATCCTTGACCATGGTGTAGGGCATGAAGACGTAGCTGCGGATCTGGTGACCCCATGCGATCTCGTTCTGCACGCCCTTGATGTCGTCGATCTTGTCCATGTGCTGCTGCTTTGCGATCTGATACAGCTTGGCTTTCAGCATTTCCATGGCGTAGTCACGGTTCTGGAACTGGCTGCGCTGGGTCTGGCAGCTGACCACGATGCCGGTGGGCTTGTGGATCAGACGAACCGCCGAAGAAGTCTTGTTGATGTGCTGGCCGCCGGCACCGGAGGAGCGGTAGACCTGCATCTCAATGTCCTCGGGGCGGATGTCCACCTGAATGGTGTTGTCCAGCTCCGGCATGACTTCCAGCGAAGCAAAGCTGGTCTGGCGGCGGGCATTGGCGTCAAAGGGCGAAACGCGGACCAGACGGTGGACGCCGTTCTCGCTCTTGAGCAGGCCGTAGGCATTGGCACCCTTGACCATCATGGACGCGCTCTTCATGCCGGCCTCATCGCCGTCCTGATAGTCCAGCACTTCCACGGTCATGCCGTGCGCCTGCGCCCACTTGTTGTACATCCGGTACAGCATCTCGGCCCAATCCTGCGCCTCAGTGCCGCCGGTACCGGCGTGGAAGGTCAGGATGGCGTTGCTGTGGTCGTACTCGCCGTTCAGCATGGTCATCAGCTGCAGCTCATCGACGGCCTTGCCGACGGCATTGACGGCCTCCTCTGCTTCGGACACCATGGCCGGATCGTACTCTTCGTCCAGCATTTCCAGCATGGTCTCAGCATCCTCATACAGGCCCTGCAGTTTCTCAAAGCGGTTCAGCTTGCCTTTCAGGTCGCCGACCTCGTCAAAGACCTTCTTGCTCAGCTCTGCATCATCGTAAAAGCCGGGGCGGGACATGGTGTGCTCCAGCTCCTGCACACGCTTGCGGCTGGCTTCGATGGCCAGTGCCTCCTCCAGATCTTTTACGGCCGTGCCGTAATCGGCCAGCTGCACTTTCAGTTCGTCAGTGGTAATCATTCTAAGTTCCTCTCCGAAACATTTTATCGCATCTCTTCAACAGGCGTTCCCTCTCCGCGTCTTGGCTCGCCGCTCGGGAAAGCTGGCCGCAAAACGGCCTGAGAGGGCAAGGACGCAGCCCGAAAAGATACAGTTTATACACAGATACTTCATTAGTATACCGACAATTCATGATAAAGTAAAGAGGAAAAAACACCATCCGGCTGGAAATTTGAAGATTTTCACCTTTTCTTTTCCCTTTTTCGGGAGTATAATATCGGTAAGTACCATTTTTATTGGAGGATCTTATGCCAAAATACTATGGCTGCCCCTGTGAAGGCTGCGGCAAGCCGCTGACGTTGAAGGACGACATCGTGGTCTGCCCGGACTGCGGTGCCCCCTATCACCGCACCTGCTACGAAAAGCTGGGTCTCTGCATCCACGCCCCGGCGCATGGTGCGGGCTACGAGTGGGAATTCCCCTATCCGGAGTCCGAGCTGCGCACCTGCCCGTCCTGCGGCGAGCGCACCCTGCGCTCCGAGGAGAACTGCCGCTGCTGCGGTGCCAAGCTGCCGCCCGAGGGTTCCACCCCGGAGCCGGGCGACCGCGCCGAAGAAGAGGGCACATTCGATTATTCCAGCCTCTACCGCCAGTATCAGGAGTCCGGTTCTGCCGCCGACCCCGCCAAGCAGATGTATCAGGCGGCCTTTGGCAAAGAGGAGATGCTGGACGGCATCTCCTGCAAGGATTGGTCGGCCTACATCGGCCCGGCCGCGCCCGCCTATCTTGCCTCCTACGGCCAGATGCAGCTGCGGCACAACAAGGCCTCGATCAGCTTTTCCGCGCTGCTGTTCGGCCCCTTCTATTTCTTCTACCGCAAAGCGTGGAAACCGGCCTTTGCCTTCCTCGCGGCGGAACTGCTGTTGACGGCTCCGACCTTCATTGATATGCTGCAGATCAGCGGCAGCAGCTTTGCCCCCGGGCTGAGCGATTCGTCTCTGGTCTTGTTCGCGCGGGTCTGCTCGGCTCTGAGCTTTCTGCTCATGATCTTCCGCGGGATGTACGGCAAGTGGTTCTACCGCAAGAGTGCCGCCGCCAAGATCCGCCGCATTCAGGCCGAGTTCCCCGACCCGGAGCAGCGTCGGGCGGTGCTCAGCGCACAGGGCGGCGTCAGCTTTGCCGCCGTCATCGGTGCCTTTGCCCTGCTGCTCGTCGTCGGCAGCGCGTTCACCCTGCTGCTCGGCCCCAACCTGCAGGCTCTGTTTGATGCCTTATACAACTGACGCCCTGCACGCGGCGGTTGTGTAATAAGTATTGTGTACTGTTGAAGGAGATTCATCACTATGAAAAAGGTTACGAAAGCGGTCATCCCTGCGGCGGGTCTTGGCACCCGCGTTCTGCCCGCGACCAAGGCCATGCCCAAGGGAATGCTCCCCATCGTCGATAAGCCCGCCATCCAGTATCTGGTGGAAGAAGCCGTCCGCTCCGGCATCACCGACATCCTCATCATTCTGGGTCGGAACCAGAGCATCATCGAGGACCACTTTGACCGCTGCCCCGAGCTGGAAGAGAAACTGGCTGCGCCCGGCAAGGAAAAAATGCTGGAAGAGTGCCTTGGCATCTCCAACATGGCCAACATCTATTTTGTCCGCCAGAAGCAGACCCTCGGTCTGGGGCACGCCGTCAGCGTTGCCAAGGCCTTTACCGGTGACGATCCGTTCGTCGTCATCTATGGCGACGATGTGATCTGGGGCGAGGATCCGGTCTGTGCGCAGCTGATCCGTGCCTATGAGGAGTTCGGCCGTCCGGCTGCCGGCGTCAGCGCGGTGCCTTGGGCCGATGTCAGCCGCTACTGCAGCCTCAAGACAACCCCCATCCACGACAACTACTTCTTCGTGGACGACATGATCGAAAAGCCCAAGAAAGGGCAGGAGTTCAGCAACTACTCCATTCTGGGCCGCGTCCTGCTGACCCCGGAGATCTACGACATCCTCGCCCACACCAAACCCGGTGCCGGCGGCGAGATCCAGCTGACCGACGCGATGGCCGAGTTTGCCCGCAGCCATGGCGGTATGACGGCCGTGGAGTTTACCGGCAAGCACTACGACATGGGCAACAAGCTCTGCGTCGTTGAGGCGCAGGTGGAGCTGGCTCTGCAGCATCCCGAGATCGGCGAGGCGTTCCGCGCATATCTGAAGGAGTTCTGCAAAACGCTGTGATCCCTGCGATGTTTGCGCCCGGATCCCGTTGAACAACGAATCAAACGACAAAAGACTGGAAAGGTGTGCCCAAGCGGGTTCCTTTCCAGTCTTTTTTGTTGTGCCTGCGTGCAGCGGATGCCGCAGCCTGCTTTTTTTCAATACTCAATTCCCTTGCGGGCCTTGATCCCCTTCTGGTAGGGATGGCGGCGGCATTTCATCTCAGTCACATAATCCGCCGCTTCTGCCATCCAATCCGGCGGCTGATGTGCCGTGAGCACGCACTCCTGAGCGGCGGGACGTTCCAGCACGGCCCGGCGAAGCAGATCCGGGTCCACCATATCCAGCTCCCACGCCGAGCCAGCCTCGTCCAAAACCAGCAGATCGGCGGGTTCGGCCAGAGCCTTTTGCAGGTTTTCGTTCTGCAGTGCCCGGGTCGCGGCCTTTTCCGCTGCGTCCATCTGGAACACAAACTTCTGTCCGGCCTTCCCCCGATAGATCTTCGCCCCCAGCTGCTCCAGCAGGGGGATCTCCCCGCTGGTGCCGCCCTTCAGGAATTGGACGATGACGACCCGCTTTCCGCTTCCCAACGCCCGCAGTGCCAGCCCCATGGCCGCCGTGGTCTTTCCTTTTCCGTCGCCCCAATAGAGGTGCAGCAATCCGTTCATTTCACCGGCCTCCTTTTTTCTCATTCCTTATTATAAAACAGACCGGCCGTTTTTTCCAGAACAAAAGATTCCGCCGCAGTGCCATGCACCACGACGGAAGCAGAATTTTTTTACAAGTTTACTTATTCATACAGGGGGAACGCCTTGGTCAGGGCAAGGACGCGGTCAGAGATCTCATCCCGCTTTTCATCGTAATGCCAGATGCAGTCGGCGATGCAGTCCGCGATCACCTTCATCTCCGCCACGCCCATGCCGCGGGTGGTCACGGCCGGGGTGCCCAGACGGACGCCGCTGGTCACGAAGGGGCTGCGGGTCTCGCCGGGAACGGTGTTCTTGTTTGCCGTGATGTGGACACTGTCGAGGCGGGCTTCCAGCTCCTTGCCGGTACACTCCTCTTCCCGCAGATCGACCAGCATCAGGTGGTTGTCGGTGCCGCCGGACACCAGCTTGACGCCCCGTGCCTGCAGCTCAGCGGCCATGGCCTGCGCATTTTCGACGATCTTCCGCGCATACTCTTTGAATTCCGGCTTGAGAGCCTCCCCGAAGCAGACGGCCTTTGCCGCAATGACGTGCTCCAGCGGGCCGCCCTGCGTTCCGGGGAAGACCGCAGAGTTGATCCGCTTGGCGAGGACGGCGTTGTTGGTCAGGATCAGGCCGCCGCGGGGTCCGCGCAGGGTCTTGTGGGTGGTGGTGGTCACCACGTCGGCATAGGGCACCGGGCTCTGGTGATAACCGCCCGCCACCAGACCGGCGATGTGTGCCATATCGACCATCAGGTAAGCCCCATAGCCGTGGGCGATCTCGGCCAGTTTCTCAAAATCAATGGCACGCGGATACGCCGAGGCACCGGCCACCAGCATCTTGGGGCGGACTTTCTTGACCTGCTTTTCCAGTGCAGCATAATCAATGGTGCCGTCCTCACCCACACCGTAAGAAACGAAGTGGTAGTTCTTGCCCGACATATTCACCGGCGAGCCGTGGGTCAGGTGGCCGCCCTGCGACAGATCCATGCCCATGACGGTATCGCCCAGATCCAGCAGTGCGAAATAGACGGCCAGATTTGCCTGTGCGCCGGAGTGCGGCTGGACGTTGGCGTACTTTGCCCCAAACAGCTTGCAGGCCCGCTGAATGGCGATGTTCTCCACCTCATCCACGTAAGCACAGCCGCCGTAGTACCGTTTGCCCGGCAGACCCTCGGCATACTTGTTGGTCAGCACGCTGCCCATGGCAGCCATGACCGCGGGCGAGACGATGTTCTCGCTGGCGATCAGCTCAATGTTCTCCCGCTGGCGGTGCAGCTCCCGCTCCATGGCGGCAGCCAGCTCCGGATCCGCCTTCTCGACCAGACCGATGGTGTCCATCATTTCGTTGTACATTGTTACTACCCCTCTCTTGTGTGGATCACAGATACACAAAAAAGCAGACGCTCCGCATCGAGCCCTTCTGCTTTTCCTTTATCATAGCAGAAATGGGGCAAATCTGCAACGGTGTTTTCGCCAAAACCCTTGCATTTTCGCGCCGCAGAGCTTATTATATTTGTATAATTTTTCCGCACATATTTTGTGCAATCTTGCAGAAGATTGGCGGTGAGACCCAATATGACGCTCTCCGAAGAAAAAAGCCTCCAGCGCAAGGCCGGGATCGCCGCCCGGCGTGCTCTGCCGGACGCGGCACGAGGCGCGGCAAACGCCGCCCTCTGCGCCCATCTTGCGGCACTGCCGGCGTTTGCCCGGGCAAAGACCCTGCTGGTTTATGCGGCTTTTGGCGGCGAAGTCGACCTTGCCGCACTGATCCGGCAGGCAGAACAGGCCGGAAAAACCGTTGCCTACCCGATCTGCGGCGATGGCTTTGCCCTGACCGCCGCCGTGCCGGGGTCCGACGGCTGGGAGATCGGTGCCTACGGCATCCGGACGCCGATCGCAAGCCGCGCCCGCATCCTCCGGCCGGAAGAGCTGGATCTGGTCTTGGTGCCCTGCACCGCCTTTGATGCCGCCTGCCGCCGGGTCGGGATGGGGAAAGGCTACTACGACCGCTATCTGCCCCGCTGCCAGAACGCCGTCACGATCGGCGTCGCCTTCGATTGCCAGCGGGTGGAACACGCCGCCAGCGGCACGCTGGACGCCGTGCTGGACGCATTTGCAACCGAGAAAGGAGTCTACTGCCATGGAACTGATCCAACAACGCTGTGAAGTCTTCTTGGCCGACCTTGCAGGCAGCTCCCCTGCCCCCGGCGGCGGCGGTGCCGCAGCCCTTGTAGGGGCGGTGGGCGTCGCGCTGGGGAATATGGTCGGCAGCCTGACCGTCGGCAAGAAAAAATATGCCGATGTGGAGCCGCAGATCCAACTTCTGAACGCGCGTGCGGAAGCCCTGCGTCGGCATCTCGAGCAGCTGGTGCAGGCCGATGCAGACGCCTTTACCCCGCTGGCGGCGGCGTACCGCCTGCCGAAAGACACCCCGGAGCAGGCCGCGCACAAGGCTGAAGTGCTGGCACAGGCTCTGGACGGTGCCTGTGCCGTGCCGCTGGAGATCATGTCGGCCTGCTGTGAGGGCATCGCCCTCGCGCAGGAATACGCCGCAAAGGGCAGCGTGCTGGCGGTCTCGGACGCCGGCTGTGCCGTGCTGTTCTGCAAGGCCGCACTGCAGGCCGCCGCCCTGAATGTCTCCATCAACACCCGGCTGATGGCCGACAAAGCCCATGCCGACGCGCTGAACGCCAAAGCCGACGCAATGCTGGCCGAATTTGTGCCGATCGCCGACACGGTTTACGACAAACTATCGCATCAATTGAGAGGGGAATCCTGATGGCAATGATTTTGAAAGGCGCACCGGTGGTCGCCGCCATGAACGAAGCAAATGCTGCCCGCTGTGAGGCACTGAAAGCGAAGGGCATCACCCCCACGCTGGCGGTCGTCCGGGTGGGCGCACGGGAGGACGACCTGTCCTACGAGCGGGGCGTGATGACTCGCTGCGGCAAAGTCGGCGTAGCGGTTCGGCAGTATCTGCTGCCCGCCGACGCTGCGCAAGAACAGCTGCTCGACGTGATCCACGGGATCAACGCCGACCCCGCCATCCACGGCTGCCTGCTCTTCCGCCCGCTGCCCAAGCAGTTTGATGACCGCACCATCCGCGCCGCCCTTTCGCCCGAAAAAGATATCGACGGCATCACCGACGGTTCGCTGGCCGGTGTGTTCACCAACACCGCCATCGGCTATCCTCCCTGCACGGCACAGGCTTGTCTGGAGATCCTGCGCCACTACGATCTTCCGCTCTCCGGCAAGCGGGCTGTGGTGGTGGGGCGGAGCCTTGTGGTCGGCAAACCGGCTGCCATGATGCTCGACCGGCAGAATGCCACCGTAACGCTCTGCAACTCCCGCACCCAGAACCTTCCGGCTCTCTGCAGGGAGGCCGACATCCTTGTGGTCGCCATGGGCAAGATGGGCTTCATCGGCGGCGACTGCCTGCGGGAAGGGCAGGTCGTGGTGGACGTCGGCATCCACGTCAATGCAGAGGGCAAGCTCTGCGGCGACGTCCGCTTTGCCGAGGCTGAGCCCGTGGTCGGTGCCATCACGCCGGTGCCCGGCGGCGTCGGCACCGTCACCACCTCGGTGCTGGTCAGCCATGTGGTCGATGCGGCTGAAAAAACGCTCTGAACCTCTTTTCTCTTAGCTCTCCCTCCGGGAGAGCGGTCTGCGCCAGCAGACTGGCAGACGAGATAAACAAACAGCAAAACGCGCCCGGCGGTTTCCCGCTCGGGCGCGTTTTGCTGTTTCAGAACATTGTGGGAGGTAATTGGGAAAATGAAATTGTATTAACGCAATCGGTTCCTCAAGCGGCTTTGGCCGGTGCAAACACCAAAGCTTTCTTGCGGCGGGCCTGCATCGAACGGACGATGCAGCTGAGGGTGAAGTTGATGACAAAGTAGATGACGCAGGCTGCGCCAAACAGAACCATGACGTCCGAGACATTCACAGTGCCCAGACCATTGTAGGTTCCGGCTGCACTCAGCAGCTGGCGGATGCGGGACATCAGCTCAATGGTCGCCACGTTTGCCAGATAGGAAGAATCCTTGATGGTGGTGATGACCTGACTGAGCAGCGTCGGCACGATGTTGCGGTATGCCTGCGGCAGAACGATGTAAAGCAGCACCTCGGCGGTGTTGAAGCCCTGTGCATAGCCAGCCTCAAACTGCCCCTTGGCAACGCCGTTCAAACCGCCGCGGACGATCTCGGCGATGACCGAGGAGTTGAACAGCACCAGTGCGGTCGCTGCCTTGAACAGCAGCTTCATCTCCACGCTGGTCAGGCCGAACATTTTCCGGGCAAAGAATGCCGGGCAGGGGCAGAAGACCACGCAGACGAAGATCCAGAGCAGATACGGCGTGTTGCGGAACAGCTCGATGTACGCCGCCGACAGCCAGCCAAGGATCCTGGCCGGGCCGTGCTTGCAGTAGGTACGAGCCAATGCCAGCAGCGAGCCAAGGATCAGGCCAAGGATGACGCCCAGCACCGAGATGATGCAGGTGAATGCGATGCCGCGCAGCAGGTAGAGCATGACACCCTGTTTGGTCAGGATGGAGAGACTTGCAGCCAGTGTATTCATATTATGCAGCCTCCTTCAGCTCAACGTTCTTGTTGGCGGTCTTGATGGCAGGATTGACGCAGCCCTTGCGGTTCTTGAGGGAAGCCTCCCAGCGGGTCGCCAGCGTGGACAGCGGGAAGCAGACCACAAAGAAGATCAGGCCGCAGAGGACATAGGCGGGAGCGTATGCGCCGCCGGTGGAAGCACCGGTGACAAAGCTGTATGTGACGCTGATGAGGTCTGCGCCGCCCACGATGTACAGGCAGGAGGTGTTTTTGAACAGGTTGACCACCTGATTGACCATCGGGGGAAGCATGACCGGAATGCTCTGGGGCAGGATGATGTAGCCCATCGTCTGCAGATAGTTGAATCCCTGCGCGTGAGCCGCTTCAAACTGACCCTTCGGCACCGATTCGATCGCAGCGCGGATGACCTCGCCCATATAGGCTCCGGTGTACACTCCCAATGCAATGATGCCGGTGCGGATGACGCCGAGGCTCAGACCCGCAAAGGCCAGTGCGTAGTACAGGAAGCAGAGCTGGAGCAGCAGCGGGGTGTTCTGGATGAACTCCACGTACACCCGGGCGATGAACTGCAGCGGCTTTTTGCCGCTGGTGGCCATCAGACCCAGCGTTGCACCAATGATGAATGCCATCACCAGCGCACTCACGGCGGTCATCAGGGTGTTGCCCAGACCAAGCAGAAAACTATCACGATGCGTCCAAACCGTCATCCAAGCGTCCATGGAAAATAAACCAGACATGGCAAACGCTCCTTTCCCTTTCTATCCCCTATTTCTCTCCCAGAAACCAGTGTATCTCGTTTAATCCAGACCGTTGTCCTTGATCAGCTGATCGATGGTGCCGTCTGCCAGCCAGCCCTGCACCAGATCGTCGCACACGGTGGAGAAGTCGCTGCCCTTCTTGGTGGCAATGCCGTACTCCTGCGGTGCAAACTCTGCGTCGATGTAGCTGCGGCCGTCGGTCTTGTAGATGGCCAGAATGGACTTATCGACGCAGAAGCCGTCGATCTCGCCGGCACTCAGTGCGGTGCTGATGGCGGGATAATCGTCGTACTGACGGAAGGAGATGCCATCCTTCCACGTGTCGGCGTTGAAGGAATCGGCGTCAAAGCCTGCACCGTCGATCACACCGGCATCGATCATGGCCTTGGTCAGGGCACGGGCGGAGGTGGAACCGGAGGAAACACCCACGACCTTATCCTTCAGGTCTGCCAGCTCCTTGATCCCGGTGGAATCCTCGACCAGCACCGAGACGTAATCGGTGTAGTACGGGGTGGAGAAGTCCCAAGTCTTCTTGCGCTCGTCGGTGATGGTGAAGGTTGCCAGAACTGCGTCGATGTCGCCGGAATCCAGCAGCTCGCCGCGGGTTGCAGCGGTAACGGTGGTAAACTCGATGTCCACGCCCAGATACTCGGCGACCATCTCGGCCAGACTATCCTCGAGACCCTTGTACTCGCCGGTCAGCGTATCCTGAAAACTGAAGCCCTGCACGGCGTTCTTGACGCCGACCTTCAGCACACCGCGATCCACGATGGCCTGCGTATCGGTGCCAAAGGCTGCGCTTGCTGCGGCAGATCCTGCTGCGGAACCTGCCGCAGAAGATGCGGTAGAGGATGCAGCCGTGCTGCTGGAAGAACCGCCGCAAGCGGTCAGAGCACCCAGAACAGCGGCCACGCCAGCGGCCTTAACAAAACTACGACGCGAGATCTTTTTCATAATAAACCACTCCTCTTTGTTCTTTGTGCAGCCCGGGCAGCTTTCCCTCCTGCCCCGAACCAGCTGCTATCAACAGCGGCATCCCGGCTCTTCCCGGTGCGTTGCCGCGTCAACCAAATTTGTGTGTCAACGGACGATCTTGCTCAGGAACTGGCGGACACGCTCACTCTTCGGATTGGTGAAGAAGTGCTCCGGGGTTCCCTCCTCAATGATCTGGCCGTCGGCCATAAAGACGACCCGGTCGGCCACCTGACGGGCGAAGCCCATCTCGTGGGTGACCACCACCATAGTGATGTTCTTTTCGTGTGCCAGCCGCACCATGACGTCCAACACTTCCTGAATGGTCTCCGGATCCAGCGCACTGGTCGGCTCATCGAACAGGATGATCTTCGTCTGTGCGCACAGGGCACGCGCAATGGCGATGCGCTGCTGCTGGCCGCCGGAAAGCTGGGTCGGATAAACATCCGCCTTATCCCGCAGGCCGACCACCTCAAGATAATGGTAAGCCAGCTCCTCAGCCTCCTCCTTGGTCTTGTGGTGGAGCTTCATGGGAGCCAGCGTCAGATTTTTGAGCACGGTCATGTGCGGGTAAAGGTTGAACTGCTGGAAGACCATGCTGATGTTTTCGCGGATGATCTTGGTCTTGTTCTTGTTGGTCAGCTCCTGACCATCAATGTAGACATGGCCGCTGGTGGGTTCTTCCAAGAAGTTCATGCAGCGGACGGTCGTTGATTTGCCGCTGCCGGACGGCCCGATGATG
Organism: uncultured Faecalibacterium sp.; assembly: GCA_934533135.1. GTDB lineage: Bacteria > Bacillota > Clostridia > Oscillospirales > Ruminococcaceae > Faecalibacterium. Next base: position 69,158 of record CAKTBG010000002.1, on the reverse strand, counting down.
ACCAGCTTTTCGCCTTCGGCAACTTCGAGGTTCACGTCCTTCAGAACGTGCAGATCCCCGAAGTACTTCTCTATGTGTTCCAGTTTGATCACGAGTAATTCCGCCTTTCCCTATCCTCAATTCTCCGCCTCTCTCGCTGCGGAGCTGCGCCGGTTTTTCTTGTCAAAAAAGCCCGGATACGAAAAAAAGACGCACAGTGAACTAAGGGTTCACTAAGCGTCTTTGCTTTCGTTGGTTAAAGTATAGCCTTTTTCCGTCCGACTTTCAATCCATAAAGTGCAACAATTTTTTGCGCCTTGATTTATGCGTTTTGGAAAGCTGCACAAACATCATACTTAAAATCCTTTATTACAGAGCCTTACCGCGCCAACAGCAGCAGCCATGCCGAAGCCACCGCCTGCAGGATCAGCCAGCGCGCCACCACCTGTTCATCGCTCCAGCCCATCCGCTTGCGCACATGGTCGTGCAGCGGCGTCAGGGTGTTTTTGAGGATGCTGATGTGCAAAAACCGCTTGAAGCTGATCTTCAGGATGCCGAGGCTGCCGTCCACGATAAAAACCAGTGCCGCCAGCAGGAACGCAAAGGGGTGGCGGCTTTTGAGGGCAAGGATGGCAAGGAAGAAGCCCATGGCGCGGCTGCCGGCGTCGCCCATCAGCAGGGTCGAGGGCTTGGCGTTGGACCACAGGTAGGCCAGCAGCGCACCGATGAAGATGATGCCGGCCGTGGCGTACTCGCCCAGCTCGTCGCCGTAAGCCAGCAGGAAGGTGCCGATGCTGACCACGGCCAGACTTGCAGACAGGCCGTCCACGCCGTCGGTGCAGTTGACGACATTGATGCTGGCCCAGATCAGGACAATGATCAGGAACAGGTAGAGCGGATACGGGATCGCAAAGCTCCAGTGCAGGAAGCAGACCGTCGTGCTGTTGAAGTTCAGGTAGGTCACACCAGCCACCAGCGCGATCACAAAGTCGATCAGACCTTTTTTATATTCGTTCCATGCCGTTTCCGACGCATCGTCAAAGTAGCCGGAGAACATCGACCCGATCAGCAGGATGGTGTAGATCAGGTACTCCACCCGGAACGGCATCACCGCCAGCGTCACCAGCGCGATGCAGAGCACGAAGATCAGACCGGAGCCGCGGGCCTTGCCCTTGGAGAGCTCTCCATTGACAGCAAAGGCACGGCCATGGTCGTGGGGCAGCCTGTCGTGGAAGAGCGAGTCCATCAAAGCGGTCAGCGCAAAAGCCAGCAGAAAGCCGAGGGCGTCCACGCCCTGCTGCCCGATGGCGGATGAGATCATCTGGATCATATTTCAAATTCCTCTTTCAATCGTATTACCTTTCTATGCAGGGTACGGAGAAAGTGTATCACGCCCGGAGCGAAAAATCAATCGGCAGACGAAAAAAGACATCGCGCAAATCGTTTCGCGCAATGTCTTTTCGTTGCTCGCCCTCTCAGGCCGCTTCGCGTCCAGCTTGTCCTCTCAGTCTCGCTATCGCTCGACAGCTCTCCCAAAGGGAGAGCCAAGAACGCAGCGGAAAAGCCCTTGGCTCTCCCGAAAGGAGAGGTGGCATTGCGAAGCAATGACGGAGAGGGCTAGACCCTTTACTTATAATGTATTATTATAGCTCACTTCCGGCCATGCAGGATGGGCGACAGCGGCTTATAGATCAGCAGACAGAGCACCGCATCCAGCAGACCCTTGACCAGCGTGAAGGGCGCATTGAAGATGACGAGGCACTTGATGAGGCTGTCGGCCGAGGGCAGGATGGCCTGATACATCCCGAGGATGGCCTCCAGCGGCATATGGTAGAAGGTCACATAGGCCGGGTAGGTGATGAAGTAGTTGGACGGCACACTGAACAATGCCATAGCTGCCGCACCTGCCACTGCACCCAGAATCGCCGTCTTGCGGCTCTTGCGATGCTTGTAAACGCAGCCTGCCACTGCGCTGAACACGGCACCGAGCATGAAGTTGCACAGCTCACCGACACAGGCCGTGGACGTGCCCTTGATGACGATGTGGAGCAGGTTCTTCATAAAGCTGATGACTACGCCGTACACCGGGCCGAGGGCAAAGGCACCCAGCAGAGCCGGCAGATCGGAAAAGTCCATCTTGACGAAGGACGGGATGAGCATCGGGATGGGGAATTCGATGAACATCAGGATGAACGCCACCGCGCTCAGCATGGCGGCAACCGTCAGGTTATGGGTCGTATTCTTTTTCATAAAGTCCTCCCGGGGTGCAAAAGACCCCATTTCAAAAATAGATTGGAAAGCCCTTTTCGCAACCGATGGGAACCGGGAAGACAACCAAAAAACGCGCCCTGCCGCCAGCATCCCCCAAAATAGGATCTGCTGCAACAGGGCGCGCAAACAATCGGATCTGTCTGCCGTTTCTTGCATCCGGACTATACCGTTGGCCCCGGAGTTTCACCGAGTCAGCACTCCTTGTGGGAGTGGTCGCGGGCTGTACCGCCAGTGGGGAATCGCACCCCGCCCTGAAACGAACTTTCTGCGGATAGTATAGCCTGCCCGACCGGAAAAATCAAGAGGTATTTTTCATTTTTCGTTTTTCTTGCCCTCCGGCGGCTTTTGTGCTACTATAAAAACACTGTCAAAACACAGGAGGAACCTATGATTTTTTCGATCCAGACCCTCGGGTTCACGCTTGGGCCGGTGCTGTTGGAAGGCTGGCCTGCCTTTGGTGCCCGGTGCGTATATGCCCTGCTTCTTTTCGCCGCCGGTTCTGCCGTCCGCTGGTGTCTCCGCCGGAAGCTCTTTCCGCGGCTGCTGGCGCACAGCTGGCGGCTGCCCACCACCCAGATTCTGCTGCGCAGCTTTGAGCGGCCTGCAGAGCGGGCGGCATGGGGCACCGGCCTGTACCTCGCGCTCCACAGCCTGCCGTGGTCGGCCGGCCTCGCGGCCGGGGTGCCGGGCTTCCTCACCATGGCCTACCGGGTCGTGCTGACCTTTCTCATCGCGCAGGGCTTCTACCACGCCTCGGATCTGCCCGGCCTGCTGCTGGCCTCCTGCGGCGAGGAGGTGCGCACCAACCGCACCCTGAACGCCCTGCTGGACAAGGTGTACAAAGTTCTGGTCGTTGTGCTTGGCGGCGCGACCATCGCGCAGGAAAGCGGCCTGCCCATCGGCAGCATCGTCGCCAGTGCCGGTCTTGTCGGCCTGACCATCTCGCTGGCCGCGCAGGATGTCGCCAAGAACTTCTTCAGCGGCATGGTCATCATCCTTGACCGCCCCTTTTCCATCGGCGACTGGATCAAGGTCGGCGACGTCGAGGGCGAAGTGGTGGACATCAATTTCCGCTCCACCAAGGTCCGTGCGCTGGACAAATCCATTTATATCCTGACCAACAGCACCGTCAGCAGTGCCACCATCAACAACGTTACCCTGCGGGATCGTCGGCTCTACCGCTTCACGCTGGGCGTCACCTACGACACCACCCGCCCGCAGCTTGAAAAGCTGATGGCCGACCTCACCGGCCTGTTGAAAGCCAGTCCCTACACGCACCCGGAGACAGCCTTCGTCAAGCTGACCGGGTTCGGGGATTCCAGCATCAACCTGCTGGTCTCGGCCTACGTCCGCACCAACTCCTACGACACCTTTCTGCAGATGCAGAACGACCTGAACCTTTCCATCATGGACATCATGAAAGCCGACGGTGTGGAGTTTGCCTTCCCGTCCACGACGGTCTATCTGGCCAAGTAAGCCCTCTCCGTCTCGCTTTGCCCGCCCGCTGTCCCGAAGGGAGAGCCCTGCGCAAAGAGGGCAGCTTTTCCGCACAAAAAGATCCGATGCTTTTCAAAGTGCCACGTCCAATGCCATCATCAGGGCAAATCCCGCCACGATGCTGATGACACCGGCGGATTCATCCGGCTCCACCGCCTCCGGGATCATCTCTGCCGCGGTCACGCAGACCATGCACCCCGCTGCCGCACTCATAAGCCACGGCAGGATCGCACCGACCCACCCGGCCAGCAGCAGAGCAGCCAATGCACCCACCGGCTCAATGAGGCCGGATACCACACCGACTGCAAAGGCGTGCTTCCGGCTTTTGCCGGATTGCAGCAGCGGCAGGCTGACCGCCGCGCCTTCCGGGATATTCTGCAGCCCGATGCCGAGAGCCAACGCCAGTGCCCCGCTGAATGCATCGGGTTCGCCCCGGAGGGCAAGTGCGGCTGCGAGACCAACCGTCATCCCTTCCGGCAGATTGTGGAGGGTGACGGCCAGCACCATCCGGCGGCATCTTTCCGCCCTGCCCGTGCCGGAGGTCAGAAGCTGGCCGGACACCTGTTCCAGCCGGAGCAGGCCGACCGCACCAAGAAGCAGCCCCCATGAAGGCGGCATCCATACGGGCAGCGGCCCGGTGGCGGCGCGTTCGATGGCCGGCAGAAGCAGGCTCCAGACACTGGCCGCCAGCATGATGCCCGCCGCCAGACCGTTCAGCATCCGCTGGGTCTTTGGCTCCTGCGGTCTCCGCAGCAGGAACACCCCCGCTGCCCCCAGCGCAGTACACGCCGCCGGGAGCAGCAACACGATCCACACAAACAACGATTCCAATCTGCATTCCCCCTTTCCGCCGATGTATGCACCGGCAGCCGAAAGGGTGCAGAAAACGGCCGGATGCGTCCTTTCCCGGGAGCATCCGACCGTTTTTGTTTATTTGGAGCCTGTTTTTGTGTGCAGGGATCTTGTCTTGGTTTTTTCCGCGGTCTTTTTCCTGCGGCGGCGCGGGTTCAGGTTCAGGTAGCCAAAGCCCGTGCCGCAGACGCCGCCCACGATGTGCATAAAATTTGCCACATTGTCGTGTGCAAACAGGATATCGTGGACCTGCTGCCCCAGATACAGGGCGGCGACCAGCAGCATGGTCACCGGGATGCCGCCCGAGAACCCCGACAGCGACGCCAGCATGATGAGCATGAACACGATGCCCGATGCCCCCAGCAGAGCCGTATGCGGAAACAGCAGGCATTGGAGCACGCCCGAAATGAGAGCCGTGAGCACCATCCCCTTCAGCAGCAGGATGCTGCCGTATTTCTCCTCCATCGGTGGGCCGATGACGAGCAGTAGCATCATGTTGTTCAGGAAATGATCCCAGCTGGCATGACCCAGCACATGGCCGAAGAGCCGGATGTAGAACAGCGGGTCTTTCCACGACGAGCGGTAGACGCAGAACAGGTGCATGGTCGTCCAGCCCTTGCTCCACTGCCCCAGAAAGAGCACCAGCAGGCAGAGCAAAAAAAAGGTCAGGGTGACGGGCGCATTGTATTGCAGTTGAAGCTTGAGTTTTGACCGTTTCGTAGGCAGTTCATCCTTTCGCAGCCGGGCAGAGCGGCCGTATTTGTGTTGATCGCATCGGTGCCCGGGTTTTCAGCAGTCCGTCAGCCGCGCGTCTGCTCCCAGTATGCCCCCATGCTCTGGCCGGGCTGATCGGTCACTTCGTCGTTCAGGTACGCTGCAAGACCCGCCGCGGCCGGCTGCCACGCTCTCGCCTGTTCCACGGTCGGGTACTCGACCTCCGCGTACCAGAATTCCGTGGGCTGCCCCTCGTCCACATGGTTCACTTCCAGCACAAAGCCATCCGGCAGCTGGTAGCTCCGCCGGATCTTCGGGATCAGGGGTTTACCGATGATCTTTTGGGCAAGGTCGCGGAACAGCTCTGCGTCGATCTCCCGCTCGATCTCCTCCCGGGCCAGCCCGCCCCCCGACTTAAAGCAAAGGATATAGGCGGTGCGCCCGCCCTTCAATGCCTCTTCCCGGATGCGGACTGTGGGGCGCACACTGATGTAGCCCTGCCGCATGGCAAATTCTTCTTTCAACGGTAGCAGGGGCAGATCTTCCCCTTCCGGCCAGCCGTTCACCATCCATTTGCGTTCGATCTCCATGGCTTTTCCTCGTTTCCTTTCGGTTTTCCTTTATTCTAGCCGTTTTTATGCAATTTATGGATTCATCTCTTTTACGATCCGGTCAAAGTCCGACACGATTTTCTGTGTCGGGTTGAACAGATTGTATTCCGCTTCGGCCTTTTCTCTGGCCTGCCGCGCCGAGATCTTGCCCCGATCCGGAAGGATATCATACCGTCGGAAGGACAAGAATTCATTGATACTGGCAGCAAACTGTTCCATCGTAAAGGTGTTTTCCCGCTCGAGCAGTTCCCGGAAATAATCCCTGCCGAAAGCGTCCTTGCCCTGCTTGAGCCGTTCGTCGTCCAGCACAAAGCCCTTCGTCATATATTCCTTCAGAATTCCTGTCGCCCAAATCCGGAACTGCGTCGCCCGCCGGGAATTGACCCTGTAGCCGACCGAAATAATGGCATCAAGGTTGTAGAGTTTTGCTTTGCGCCGAACCTGCCGCGCTCCCTCCGTTTGAACCACCGAGGATTCCTCGGCAGTTGTCGATTCCAACAATTCCCCTTCCACATAAATGTTTTTTAGATGAAGCGAAATGTTGTCGGTGGAGCAGTCAAACAGTTTTGCCATTCCTCGCTGCGTCAGCCAGATCGTTTCATCTTTGATAAACGCATTCACGGAGATGTCCTCTTCCGCAGAATGGTACATCAAAAATTGAAAGTTATTCTCCATCTCGTTTCCTCCCTTACACCCGTTCTCTGCCAAGACATCCTCCATAAGCCGTCGGAGCCCACTTTATTGAAAAAAGCATACACGAAAATCTGCAAAAGTGCAAGCCTTTTTCCCATTCCACATGGTGTATACAAATGGATGAACTTATGTTATTATAAATGGGAAGTTTTTTGTACACAAAATCAGGAGCAGACTATGAAAGAACGCAGCTATCCCCTCTATCAGGTCAACAAAAAGGCAGAGGCCGCCCTTGTGAACGGACACCCGTGGGTCTATGAGAACGACATCCTCGCTTTCCCGGAGGCGGAACCCGAGAACGGCACGCTGGCCGATGTGGTCAGCACCAAGGGTGCTTACCTTGGCACCGGCTTTGTCTCGCACCACAGCAAGATCCGGGTGCGGCTGATCTCCCGCAACGCCAACGATGTCTTTGACGAGGCGTTCTGGCGTCGCCGGGTCGAGTACGCATGGGCTTACCGCAAGACCGTGCTCGAGCCTGCCGACCTCTCCGCCTGCCGGGTCATCTTTGGCGAAGCCGACCAGTTTCCGGGGCTGACGGTGGATCGGTTCCACAACATCCTCGTCACCCAGACCCTCAGCGTCGGCATGGAAAAACTCAAGCCCCTGCTCTTCCCGCTGCTGGCAGAGGTCCTGCGGGCCGACGGCCAGACCATCGACGGCATCTATGAGCGGAACGACGAAGCCCTCCGCGCCAAAGAGGGTCTGGCGCAGAACAAGGGCTGGTTCGAGCTTCCCGGCGAGACCCACCCGGACTCCACCCAGACCGAGATCTGTGAAAACGGGGTCTACTACCATGTGGATTTTGAAAACGGACAGAAGACCGGCTTCTTCCTCGACCAGAAATACAACCGCCGGGCAGTGGCACGCATTGCGGCCGGCCACACCGTGCTGGACTGCTTCACCCACACCGGCAGTTTCGCGCTGAACGCTGCCAAGGGCGGTGCTGCCCGGGTCACGGCTGCCGACATCAGTGCCGACGCCATCGCCATGGCGCAGCGCAACGCCGAGCGGAACGGCCTGACCAACATGGATTTCCTTTGTGAGGACACCTTTGCCCTGCTGCCCCGCCTCGAAAAAGAGGGGCACCCCTACGATTTCATCATCCTCGACCCTCCGGCGTTCACCAAGGCCCGCCGCACCGTCGAGAACGCCATGCGGGGCTACAAGGAGATCAACTACCGCGCCATGAAGCTGCTGCCCCGCGGCGGCTATCTGGCCACGGCAAGCTGCTCGCATTTTGCCACCGAGGAGCTGTTCATCAAGATGCTCCGCTCCGCCGCCAAGGACGCGCACCGCCAGCTGCGCCAGATCGAAGTGCGCCAGCAGGCTCCCGACCACCCGATCCTGTGGGGTGTGCCGGAAACGAATTATCTCAAGTTCTTCCTCTTCCAAGTCATCTAAGAGTCATACCAAGCGCAGGAAACGCCAAAAAATCAGGAGTCGGTTTGTACAGAATCGTCAGTTTTGTCAATTGCGTTTTGTGCCGTTGTAGGCTATAATCATCGCATAGGCAGCAACGACGCTGTGGGTCACCTCCTGACTCACAGCGTCGTTTCGTTTAGCACACGATTTCGCGCGCAGTTTCTCTCCAGAAGAAGAAATTTTTGCGATCGTTGGACAAAAAACAAGATCAAGTAAGGAGTAGGATTTATGGCAGCAAATGTTATGGAAATCTACGGCAGCAAGGTCTTTAACGAACACGTTATGAAGGAACGTCTGCCCAGCGCAACGTATAAGAGCCTGCAGAACACCCTGCACAAGGGTGCCCCGCTGGACATCGAGGTGGCAAATGTCGTTGCCAGCGTCATGAAGCGTTGGGCCATGGAGCTGGGTGCGACCCATTACACCCACTGGTTCCAGCCGCTGACCGGCATCACCAGTGAGAAGCACGATGGCTTCATCAGCCCGGTGGGAGACGGCACCGCCATCATGGAGTTCAACGGCAAAGAGCTTGTCCGCGGCGAGCCGGATGCCTCCTCCTTCCCCTCCGGCGGTCTGCGCGCCACCTGCGAGGCTCGCGGCTACACCGCATGGGATCCCACCAGCTACGCCTTTGTCAAGGATGATGTGCTCTGCATCCCCACTGCTTTCGTCAGCTACACCGGCGAGGCTCTGGACAAAAAGACCCCCCTGCTCCGCTCCATGGACGCACTGTCCAAGCAGGCCATCCGGATCCTGAAGCTCTTTGGCAAGGATGTCGATTATGTTTCCACCACCGTCGGCCCCGAGCAGGAGTACTTCCTCATCAAGAAGGAAGATTACGAGGCTCGTCAGGATCTGATCCTCACCGGCCGCACCCTCTTCGGTGCTCCGTCTGCCAAGGGTCAGGAGCTGGAAGAGCATTACTTCGGCGTCATCCGCCCCGAGGTCTCCGCGTTCATGAAGGATCTGGACGAGGAGCTGTGGAAGCTGGGCGTTCCCGCCAAGACCAAGCACAACGAAGTGGCTCCCTGCCAGCATGAGCTGGCTCCCATCTTTGATACCACCAACGTCGCCATCGATCACAACCTGCTGACCATGGAGATGATGAAGAAGCTGGCTCCCAAGTACGGCCTGATCTGCCTGCAGCACGAGAAGCCGTTTGAGGGCGTCAACGGCAGCGGCAAGCACAACAACTGGTCCATGGGCACCGGTTCTGAGAACCTGTTGGATCCGGGCGATACCCCGCTGGAGAACCTGCAGTTCCTGATCTTCCTCGCCGCCGTCATCAAGGCCGTCGATGAGTATGCAGATCTGCTCCGCACTTCCGTCGCCACCCCGGGCAACGATCACCGTCTGGGTGCCAACGAAGCACCTCCGGCCATCATTTCCATCTTCGTCGGCGAGGAGCTGGAGGCTGTCATCGACGCCATTGCATCCGATTCTCCCTATGCCGGCCCCGTCAAGATGAAGATGGATCTGGGCGTGGACGTCCTGCCCAAGTTCAGCAAGGACACCACCGACCGCAACCGCACTTCTCCCTTCGCCTTCACCGGCAACAAGTTCGAGTTCCGGATGCCCGGCTCTGCTGAGAACCTGAGCGACTGCAACACCATCCTGAACACCGCCGTCGCCAAGGAGCTGAAGGGCTACGCCGACGAGCTGGAAGGTGCCGAGGACTTTACCAGTGCCGCCATCGCTCTGGTCAAGCGCACCATCCGCGACCACCGCCGCGTCATCTTCAACGGCAACGGCTATACCGCCGAGTGGGAGGCTGAGGCCGAGAAGCGCGGCCTGCCCAACAAGAAGAACACCCCCGCCGCTCTGCCCGCTCTGATTGCCCCGAAGAACATCCAGCTGATGGAGGACTTCGGCGTGCTGACCAAGGTCGAGATGGAGAGCCGCTATGAGGTCGAGATGGAGCACTACTCCAAGATCATCAACATCGAGGCTCTGACCATGCTGGAAATGGCTCGCAAGCAGCTGCTGCCGGCCATCAATGCCTACATGAGCGAGGTCGCCAACACCGCCGCCTCCAAGCTGGCCGTCAGCGAGGGCATCAGCGTCCGCAGCGAGACCAAGACGCTGACCAAGCTTTCTGCCGATGCCGACGCCATGAGCGACGCCATCGACGTCCTGCAGGATGCCGTAAACGCAGCGCAGGCTCTGGATGATGAGAGTGCCAAGGCCGTCGCCTTCCACGACAACGTCCTGCCTGCTATGGACGCCCTGCGTGCCGCAGCCGACGACGCTGAGACCATCTGCGGCGAGGATTATTGGCCTCTGCCCAGCTACAGCAAGATGCTCTTCTACGTCTGATCTGCGGATCTCCGTACAAAGAACATCGTTAGGCTGCGATTGATCTTTTGCCATTCTCCTTTTCCTATTTCTTACACCAGCCTAAAGACCTGCTCCTTTTTAGGGGTGGGCCTTTAGGCGTTTTTTCAGGAGAAAACGCAGCTTTTGCCATTTTTACAAGACAATACCATGGAAAAACCGCCGCTGAGCATCGCCTGCAGCGGCGTGGAGGTATGTTTATGAGTTATACCACGCAGCAGGACATTCTCGATTTCGTCGAGGACAACAACGTTAAATTTGTGCGCTTTGCGTTCTGCGATATCTTTGGCACCCAGAAAAACATCGCAGTCCTTGCCAGCGACCTGCCCAAGGCTCTGGAGGACGGCGTCTGCTTCGACGGCAGTGCCATTGCCGGGTTCATGCACGTCGAAGAGAGCGATCTGGTGCTCCGGCCCGATCTTTCCACTATGACCATCCTGCCGTGGCGTTCCACGGAAGGCCGGGTCATGCAGTTCTTCTGCGACGTGGAAAAGCCGGACAACACAGCCTTCGGCGGCAACTGCCGCGGCTTTTTGCGGGATATGAACCGCAAGTTCAAGCGGCTGGGTCTGACCGTCAACGTGGGTGCTGAGTGCGAGTTTTACCTGTTTGAAAACGACGACCACGGCCGCCCGACCAAGATCCCCATCGACTTCGGCGGCTACTTTGACGTCGCCCCGCTGGACGCCGGTGAAAATCTGCGCCGGGATATCTGCCTGACCATGGAGCAGATGGGTCTGGCCCCCCAGCACAGCCACCACGAAAACGGCAACGGCCAGAACGAGATCGACTGCCACTATGCCGGCCCCCTCAAGACCGCCGACAATGTGATGACCTTCAAGCAGATCGCCCGCGCCGTGGCCGCCAGCAACGGCCTGCACGCCAGCTTTCTGCCGAAGCCCTTGCCCGATCAGGCGGGCAGCGGCCTGCACATCAACCTCTCGCTCAGCATGGACGGCCACAACCTGTTTGAGGGCGACATCGCACCCGACAGCATCCCGGGCAGCTTCATGGCCGGTGTGCTCCACCACAGCCGGGAGCTGACCGCCTTTACCAATCCGCTGCCCAACAGCTATCTCCGTTTCGGCTGCGACGAAGCCCCCCGCTATGTCAGCTGGAGCCGCCAGAACCGCAGCCAGCTGGTGCGGATCCCGCAGGTCAAGGGCGACAACTGCCGGATGGAGCTGCGCAGCCCGGACCCCGCCTGCAACCCCTATCTGGCCATCGGCCTGATCCTTGCTGCCGGTCTGGATGGCATCGAAAGCCGGATGCAGCTGTCTGCTCCCGTCAATAAGAACCTCTTCATCCCGTCTGAGGCGGTAGGGCTTCCCCTCGAGACCCTGCCCGCCTCGCTGGAAGAAGCCGTGGAGGTCTCCCAGAACAGCGAATTTCTCCGCCGCGTCCTGCCCGAAGAGCTGTCCCGCCGGTACTATGCCGAGGCTCTGAAGCGCAGTCAGGCTCTGAAAAATGCCCCCGACCCCGAGGAATACGAGCGCGTCCACTACTTCAACGCGATCTGACCCTTTGCGGACAATGCGTGCCAAAATGCGTGTAAGAAAGGAGCAATCAGGATGGGACGAGCTCTGATCGTCAGTGCCGGTGCAAGCTCCAACGAGTATATTTCGGCCCGGCTGACGGAATTGGGATACACACGGCCTCTGATCGTCCCCAGCGGAGCAGAGGCGCGAAGGCGGATGTTGGAATCGGATTTTGAGCTGATCGTCGTCAATTCTCCCCTGCCGGATGAGTTCGGCCACGAGTTGTGTGCCACGGCCGTGGAAAAGACCGACGCCGGCGTGGTGCTGCTGGTCAAGGCCGCTGCCGCCGAGCAGCTGCTGACCCCCATGAGCGAACAGGGCGTGCTGCTGGTCAGCAAACCGTTTTCCAACACCCTGTTTCTGCAGGCGATCCACATGGCGTCCGCCAGCAACCACCGCCTGCAGTTTCTCCGGCAGGAGAACAACCGGATGCAGGAAAAACTGGCGCAGGTGCGTCTGGTCAGCCGCGCCAAGTGCTGCCTGATCCAGCACGAACAGATGACCGAGATGGAAGCACACCGCTACATCGAAAAAACGGCAATGGATACCCGGCGCGACCGCACCGAAGTTGCACAGGATATTCTTGATTCTTATGACCCTCTGGGTGTATAATCTGGAGTTGGATTCAGACGGCCGTGCCGGATTGACGAGACCGGCCGCCTTTTGAAAGACATTGGGAAATGGAAAAAAGTATCAAAGCCGAAATTAGAGGAGGATATAAGAATGGCAACCAAATTCATCTTTGTGACCGGCGGCGTCGTCTCCGGTCTGGGCAAAGGCATCACCGCCGCCTCTCTGGGCCGCCTGCTGAAGTGCCGCGGCCTGAAAGTCGCCAGCCAGAAGCTGGATCCCTATGTAAACGTAGACCCGGGCACCATGAGCCCCCTGCAGCACGGCGAGGTCTTTGTGACCGACGACGGCACCGAGACCGACCTCGACCTCGGCCACTACGAGCGTTTCATCGACGAAAATCTGAACAAGTATTCCAACCTGACCACCGGCAAAGTCTACTGGAACGTCCTGAACAAGGAGCGGCAGGGTGCCTACCTCGGCCAGACCGTCCAGATCATCCCGCACATCACCAACGAGATCAAGAGCTACATCTACAATCTGGCTTCCTCCACCGAGGCCGATGTGGTCATCACCGAGATCGGCGGCACCACCGGCGACATCGAGAGCCAGCCCTTCCTTGAGGCCATCCGTCAGGTGGGTCTGGAGCAGGGCCGTGACAACTGCTGCTACATCCATGTCGTGCTGGTGCCCTACATCTCCGGCTCCGACGAGTACAAGTCGAAACCCGCCCAGCACTCGGTCAAGGAGCTGCAGGGCATGGGCATCAACCCGGACATCATCATCCTGCGTGCCGACGGCAGCGTAGGCAGCGACATCCGCCGGAAGATCAGCACCTTCTGCAACGTCAAGCCCGAGTGTGTCATTGAGAACCTGACCATGCCCAGCCTCTACCAGTGCCCGCTGATGCTCCACAGCAATGGTCTGGACGATGTGGTGGTCAACAAGCTGCATCTGGACGTGCCCGCCGCAGACCTGACCGAGTGGAAGGACGTGGTCTCCCGCATTGCTACCCGCAGCCGCACCTGCACCATCGCTCTGGTCGGCAAATATGTCAAGCTGCACGACGCCTACCTCTCCGTCATGGAGAGCCTGTACCACGCCGGTTTTGAGAACGACAGCCAGATCGAGATCAAGTGGGTGGACAGCGAGCATCTGGAAAGTCAGGCAGACTGCAAGGAAGCCTTTGCCGACGTGGACGGCATCATCGTGCCCGGCGGCTTCGGCGACCGCGGCATCGAGGGCATGATCCAAGCCGCACAGTATGCCCGGGAGAACCAGATCCCCTACTTTGGCATCTGCCTTGGTATGCAGATCATGGTCATGGAGTTTGCCCGGAACGTTCTGGGCTACAAGGACGCCAATTCCAGCGAGTTCACCCCGGATGGCAAGCACAATGTCATTGCGCTGATGGCCGACCAGCAGGGCAACATCCCCAAGGGCGGCACCATGCGTCTGGGCAAGTATCCCTGCAAGGTCATGCCCGGCACCAAGATGGCCGCGTGCTACGGCGAAGCGGAGATCTGGGAGCGTCACCGCCACCGCTATGAGTTCAACAACGAATTCCGTCAGGAGATGCAGGATGCCGGTCTGGTCATCTCCGGCACCAGCCCCGACGGACATCTGGTCGAGACCGTCGAGCTGCCGGGTCGTGATTTCCACCTTGGCGCACAGTTCCACCCCGAGTTCAAGAGCCGCCCCAACCGTGCGCATCCCCTGTTCAAGGCCTTCATCGCCGCCGCCCTCAAGTTCCGTGCTTCGGAGCAGCGCAGCCTGATGGACGTCTGAGCTTCGTTTTATCGCAATTTTCAAAAATAGTGCCTATCAAAATGGCATATTTGCGATATGCAGTTTGCGGATGTTGCTTGTGCATTAAAAACGCAAACTGCTATGAGTTTCTGATCTGCAGCAAAAAGAACTCCGCATCGGGTGTTGCAGCCCAATGCGGAGTTCTTGTTCATGTACGGTATTGCAGACCCGCGGGATCCTTACTTCCGGCTGGTCTTTTTGCGGGCAACGGACTTCTTTGCCGCCGGTTTCTTGGCGGTGCAGGTCTTACGAGAAGTGGTCTTCTTGGCAGGCGCAGCAGGCTTGCTCTCTTCGGCCTTGGGTTCCGCAGCAGGGGCAGGCGTTTTCTCCGCGGCGGGAGCAGCCGTCTCCACAACGGGTGCAGCCTTTTCTTCCACAACCGGAGCCGTCTCCTTGGCTTTTTCCACGACGGGCACGACGGGCACTGCCGGCTCTGCCTTGACCTCGGGTTTTTCTTCCGCCTTCGGTGCCTCTGCTGCCGGTGCAGCTTCCACCGCGGGTGCTGCAGCAGCTTCCAGCTCTGCGGCCTTCTTCACGGCACGCTTGGCGCGATCCTTGACCTCAGAGATGGTCCACAGCTGGTCGTCGCCTGCGGTCTCCTGCCAGATCTGGAGCACGGCACCATCGGCCACGCCCATGCCCACGGTATCAATGCACTTGCCGCCCGCCCAAGAAGAGCGGAGACGGACTTTCCCTTCCGGGGTGGGCTGCAGGGTCCACATCTGGGATGTGCCGCCCACATCCTCCCACAGATGGAGCCAAGTGCCGTTGGCCGTACCGGTCATCATCAGGTCGATCAGCTTGCCGCTGGCACGGTTGCGGATGCGGTAAACGCCGTCGCCCACCCGGATGAACGCCCACTCCTGCTCGGGTTTATGGTCGTACTTGCCAAGGCGGATATCGCCGTTCTGCGCCTTTTCCACCGCCTCGATCACACTGCCGGTCTTGGCTGCGATGGTGTAAAAACGATCTGCCTGAATTACCGTCTGTTCAACAGATTTCATGGTTTGTTTCCTCCAAAGTTGGTCATCTTATCCAAAAGCTCTTACTTCGTCTTGTTAAATTATACCACTTGACGTAATTTTTTGCAAGGAATTCGACCATCCTTTAGCATTTTCGCCAAAATGTTTGTGCTGCTGCATTCCATTTGCACCCAATCCCCTAAAAATCCGGCCGGTATTTTGTTTTCTTTGCAGGATTTTATTTTGCTGCCCGCCTTTGCTTCCAGTGCGGAATGTGCTATAATAAAATCAATAAACATTTTTCACCGTCCTTTTCCTCTGCGAAGGACGAATTTTTATGCCGACAAAATTGTTCTATATCAAACTAGAAAGTGAGATTTTTCCCATGAACGCAGACGACCGCACCCAACAGCAATTTAAAAAAATGACCGAGACTCCAATCCCGAAGCTGATCCTGAGCCTCGCGGCTCCCACCATCCTGAGTATGCTCATCACCAGCATCTACAATCTGGCCGACACCTTCTTTGTGGGGCAGATTTCCACCAGTGCATCCGGTGCGGTGGGCGTCGTCTCAAGCCTGATGGCGATCATTCAGGCCTTGGGCTTTATGCTGGGTCATGGCGCGGGCAGCATCATCAGCCGGAGCCTTGGCAGCCAGAATACCGCCGCTGCCACCCGGTTTGCTTCCACCAGCTTTTTCACGGCGTTGACCTTTGGCGTCGTCCTTACCGTTTCCGGCCTTGCCACCCTGCCGCACTTTATGATGATGCTGGGCAGCACCGAGACCATCCTGCCCCATGCCTGCGCCTATGCCCGCCCCATCCTGATCGCAGCCCCGCTGATGATGTCCAGCCTCGTGATGAACAACATCCTCCGCTACGAGGGAAAAGCCAGCTTCGCCATGATCGGGCTTGTCACCGGCGGTGTGCTGAACATGGCACTCGACCCGCTGTTCATCTTTGGTCTCGGCATGGGCACCGCCGGTGCCGGTGTCGCCACAGCCATCAGTCAGGCCATCAGTTTTGGCATTCTGCTGTCGATGTTCCTGCGGGGGCGGACGGTCAGCCAGTTCCGGATCACTGCCGTCACCCGCAGTGTGCAGGAGTTCGGCACCATCCTCTTCACCGGTATGCCCAGCTTTGGCCGTCAGGGGCTGAACAGCATCGGCGGTATGCTGCTGAACATTGCCGCCCGCAGCTACGGCGATGCAGCCGTGGCCGGCATGAGCATCGTCTCCCGCATTTTCATGTTCATTCTGTCCGTGGCCATCGGCACCGGTCAGGGCTTCCAGCCGGTGGCCGGTTTCAACTACGGTGCCCGGAAATACCGCCGGGTCCAGCAGGCCTGCGTGTTCACCATGCTGGTCAGCCTCGGCTTCCTGAGCGTTATCGTGGCCGCCTGCTGGTGCAACGCCGAGAGCCTGATCCAACTCTTCCGCGACGATCCGGAAGTCACGGCGGTCGCACTGCCCGCTTTCCGGTATCAGTGCGTCGCCATCTTCCTGCAGCCGGTCATCGTGGCGGGCAATATGCTGTTCCAGAGCATCGGCAAATCGGGTCGAGCCACCTTCCTTGCCTGCTGCCGTCAGGGGGTGTTCTTCATCCCGCTGATCCTCGCCCTGCCCCGGCTCTACGGGCTGTTTGGCATCGAGATCTGCCAGCCCATCGCCGATGTGCTTACTTTCTTTGTTACCGTGCCCTTCCTCTTCCCCTTCCTGCACAAATTGATCCAGATGGACGAGATCGAGCGTGCCCGCGAAGCCGCCGCACGCTGAGCATTCTGGGGTGTTCGGGATCGGACAACGCAAGACCCGCCCTGCCTCCGGAGGGATCTTTTCCGGAAACAGGGCGGGTCTCGTTGTATGGAGGAAGCAGGAGGAAAAGCCGCTTTAGAGCTTGCAGGCCGTGTCGTAACCAGTGCGGATGGCGTTGGCGATATCCGCAGCCTTGCCTGCAGCGTCGCCGACGGCGTAAACCTCTACGCCGGTGCCTTCCAGTGCGGAAGCATCCCATTCGTTGGAGCGGGCACCCATGGCCAGCACGATGTAGTCACAGGGGATGGTGACCTCTGCGCCGTCCTTGTTCTCGCAGAGCACAGCATCCAGCCGGAATTCCTTGACCTTATGGCCGGGATACTGCGCCACGCCGTAGGTCTTGTAGTTTTCCAGCAGGGTCGGCAGGATGGTAGTGCTTTCCCCGGCGGCGATCTTGTCCATCATCTCGACCACCGCGACCTTGCAGCCCCGCTCGGCCAGATACTCCGCCGTCTCGCAGCCCACCATGCCGCCGCCGATGACGGCAACGGTGCCGTAGACCTGCTGCTCTCCGGCAAGGATCTTCCATGCGTCGGCCACATTCACATGGTCGCTGCCGGGGATCCGGGGAGCGGCACTGTGTGCGCCCACCGCGTTGATGACGGCCTCAAACCCGGCCGCTTTCAGCTCCTCTGCCGTAGGTGCCTGCGCCAGCCGAAGCTGGACGCCCGCCTTGCAGACCGCGCGGATGAGATCCTGCGCGGCACGGCGCATCTCCTCCTTGCGGGGCGGGATGCAGGCGATGTTCAGCTGGCCGCCCAGTGCGGTGGTCTTTTCAAACAGGGTCACATCGTGGCCGCGCAGAGCTGCGACCCGAGCCGCTTCCAGACCGGCAGGGCCGCCGCCGAGGACGGCGACCTTCTTTTTCTGCTGCGCCGGGGTGATGCTGCGGAGATTCTCGCAGCCGTTCTCGGCGTTGAGGACGCAGGAGATGAACTGGCGGTTCTGGATGGCGTCGGTGCAGCCCTTGTTGCAGCTGATGCAGCGGCGGATGTCACAGCCCTTTCCGGCGGCGATCTTCTCGCCCCAGTCGGGGTCGGCCAGCAGCGGACGGCCCAAGGCCACGATGTCGGCCATGCCGCTCTCAATCACCCGCTCGGCCATCTCCGCATCCACAATGCGGCCCACGGCACTGACCGGAACGTTGACGGCTTTCTTGATGTCGCCCGCGATCGAGACGAAGAAGCCGTAAGGCTGCACGCCCATGGGCGGGATGGTGTCGGCCATGTTGCCGGTATGGTTGGCCTGTGCGACGTGGAGCATATCCACACCGTCCTCCACCAGCCACTGGGCAAACTGCACGGCGTCGGCCTGATCGATGCCGCCCTTGCCCCGCTGCGGGGTCACGATGGAGAGCTTATAGTCGATCACCATCTCCGGCACCGCCTTGCGGATGGCGCGCACCAGCATCCGGGCAAAGCGGGCGCGGTTCTCGAGGCTGCCGCCGAATTTGTCGGTGCGGTGGTTCATCCGGCTCGAGCAGAGGCAGCCGGTCAGTCGGTCGCCGTGGATCTGGATGACGTCCACGCCCGCCTTCTGCGCACGGACGGCGCAGGCACACATCTTGTCGATGATGGCCTGCAGCATTTCCTCGCTGACTTCGTCGGTGAAGAACATCATGTCGTGGTGCAGCCGCTGGCGCATCTCGTCGAATTTCTTCTCCATAAACAGGCGGTTGATGGCGTCCACGTCGTACTCCGGGTGGAAGATCTGGACGCCCAGCTTGGTGCCGTAGGCATGGACGCTATCGGCCAGTGCCTTGAACGCAGGGATCTGGCTGTCCTCAAACAGCTTCGGCGTCGGGGAGAAGCTGTTGATGGGTGCCACGTCGCCGAGGACGATGTACCCCACGCCGCCCTTTGCCAGACGGGTGTAAAAGCCCATATCCTGCTCGCTGAGCATCCCGTTCTTCTCGTAACCGGTGGTCAGCGGCGGGAACATAATGCGGTTTTTGAAGGTCAGTCCGCCCACTTCGATGGGCTGTAAAAGTTTGTTCTGCATAAAACGCTCTCCTGTCTTGGATCAAAATCAGAGGTTGGCCTTGATAAATGCCGCTACAGCCTCTTCCACCGCAGCCCGTGCCGCGAGGGTCGCAAAGTTGTGCCCGCCGCCGGACACGGTCTGCAGGACGGGATTCTGGTAGCCCTGCGCATACCGCGCACAGGTGCCCTCGTCCACCAGCTTGTCATCGTCGGCCCGCAGGACCAGCACCGGGCCGCAGTAGCCTGCCGCCTCGGTAAAGGGATCCGGATGCTTGGCCATCTCATAGTTGAACGCCATCTTGTAGCACAGACCCTCGAGATCGGCGTAATCCTTGCCGGTCTGCAGGACGCCGTCGGCACGCTGTGCGCAGCCAAACCACATTCCCGCACCCGGGCACAGCAGCACCAGACCGTGGGGCTGGAGCTTGGGTGCGCAGGAAGCCGCGATGTAGCCGCCCATGCTCTGCCCCGAGAGGAAGAGCTTGTCGGCGTCCACATAGGGCTGCTGCGCCGCCCATGCAAAGATGTCGGCGGTGTCGGTGTGGAGGCCGTCGAAGCTCATATCCTCGAATTCGCCGTCGCTCTCGCCGTTGCCGTAGAAGTCGAACCGGGCACTGCCGATGCCCTGTGCGGCCAGCGCACGGGCAAGGTGGGTGTACATGGATTTGTAGCCGCTGCAGCTGCCGGCAAAGCCGTGCAGATGGACGACGAAAGGCACTTTGCCCTCGGTGTCGGGCAGCGTCACGATGCCGCGCAGGGTATGCCCGGCACGATTTTCAAACTGAACCTGCAGAATCTTCATGGATCACTTGCTCTCCTTTGCAGCGCGGCGAGCCTTCAGCTCCTCCAGCATCTCCGCGGTCTTTTTCTTGGTCAGGGGGTAAACGAAGAACAGAATGGCGACGGCCACACCGTAGCCGAGGAAGTAGATGCCGGTATAGCTCTTCCAGATGGCATTCACAACACCGGCCGTCTGGATGGCACCGGCCGTGACGTTATAGCCGATGGCACCCAGCACAAAGCTGGACAGGCTGCCCGAAATGGCACTGGCAAGCTTGCGGAAGAAGGAATAGGTGGAGTAGACGATGCCCTCGTTCCGCTCGCCGGTCTGCAGCTCGTGGTAGTCGATGGCGTCATTGACCATGGCCCAGATCAGGACCTGCATACCGGATGCACCCAGATAGCAGATGCCGTTGATGACGATGAACAGCACCGGGTTGTGGACGGGGAAGAAGAACAACACGCCGAACACGATGGCGGCAAAGCCGGCACCCATGCAGCACCACTCCTTTTTGCCAAACTTGTTGGCAAGCGGCTGGGTGATGGCGAAGGACAGAACCGCGTACAGGACGCTCAGCATACCGGAGACGGCCTGGATCTTGACGTTGCCGAAGAAATCCTTGTAGAGGTAGGTGTTCAGGCCGTTGACGATGGAAGCACCGATCATACCGGTCAGGCTGAAGAACATCACGCCCAGCAGAGCCTTGTTGTGGGAGATCTCTTTCAGGACGTGCAGGTAGTTGAGCTTTTCCCCGGCAGGACGCTCGGGCACTTCGACGCGCTCCTTGCACCAGACACAGGTGATCTGGAGGCAGAGCAGACCCAGCAGGGCGCAGATGCAGGCCAGCATCAGGAAGCGGCCTGCGACGGGCTTGTTGTCCACATACAGGAACAGCGGGCCGACCATGACCATCACGGTCATGAAGATGGTGCCGCCCAAGCTGCGGTAGCGGGACAGAGCCGTGCGCTCGTTCACATTGTCGGTCATGACGCTGGACAGGGTGCCGAAGGGCACGTTGACGCAGGTGTACAGAGCCTCATACAGAACGTAGGTGACGAACATATACGCCAGACGCAGGCCATAGTTGATGTTGCCCACATTCACAAAGCCCAGCACGCAGAGCACGGCCATGGGGAACGAGAAGGCACGGATCCACGGGATGAACTTTCCGCCCTTGGTGGCCTTGCGGGAGTCCACGAGCGCGCCGATGATCGGGTCGTTCACAGCATCCCAGATCTTGGTGATCAGCAGCAGGATGCCAACGTGGAAAGGGTTGACCTGCAGGATCAGGGTGTAGAAGATCGACAGATACATGGCGCGGTACTGCTCGGTGAAGCAGCAGCCCAGATCGCCCAGCGTGTAGCCGATCTTATCCTTCATCGAGAAGGGGCGGACTTTCTTTTTTTCGTCCATTTGGTTTTATCCTCCTTTTATGACACGAAACTTCGAGACTTTTCTCACAAGCCTCCGCTCTTCTCCTGCATTATACGTTAATTTTTCCGCAAGCCATATCGAAAAATTGATTGAAAACTATCTCAAATTGATGTATTATGCAATTGTACCAGATGATTTTTTGTGTTGTGTACATCAAACTAGCCGTTTTGACAATTCCGGAGGTGGAAATTTGTTAAAGTATACAGCCACGCGGTATTTTTTCGAGCACAGTGCCGCCCGGGAGTTCTTTTCCGGCCCCTGCTACAACCTGTTTCTGGTCATGCGGGGTGCCGGGGTCTTCCGCTGCGGCGATGCCGTGCTCCCCGCCCAGCAGCAGAATCTCCTGATCGTCAAACCCGGCGAAAGCGGGCGGCTGGAGTTTGCGGGCACCCACGGCCCGCTGGAGCTTATCCGCATCCAGCTTCCGCCTGAAACGCTGGCTGCCCTCTCGGACGATGCCACCCAGCTGGAAGCCTGCTTCAATGTGGTTCCCTTCCGTCAGGTGGCCGTCCGACCCGACAGTGAGATCTATATGCTGCTGAAAAACCTTGCCCGAAAGATCCTTCTGCTGCCAAACGAAACGACCCAGTTTGGGGCTTCCCTCTTTGCGCACGGCATCTTGCAGATGTTCGTGGTGCTGGCTCTCCGCGCCTGCATCCATGCCGAATCCCACACCGCCGCGGTCAGCCGCCATCACCTGATGCTGGACGAGGTATTCCTCTACATTCAGGCGCATCTGACCGAAGACCTGACGCTGGAACGGCTTGAAAAAGAGTTCTTCGTCTCCCACGAGCACATCGCCCGGGAGTTCAAGCGGCAGACCGGCCAGACCGTCCACCGCTACATCGTCAAGGCGCGGCTGGACCGCTGCTGCAGCCTGATCGAGCAGGGGCTGCCCCTGACCGAGGTGTACAAGATGAGCGGTTTCGGCGGCTACAACCACTTTTTCCGTGCCTTCAAAAAAGAATACGGCATGACCCCCAGCGAATACTTCCGCACCACCAAGCAGGACTCCCGCGGGTAAGCCTGTCACCAAATTGTAACCGCCCCATTTCCTTTGTGCGCAATTCCCCTGCCCCCTCATCCGTGTTATAATTGAGTGGGAACATCTCATCCTTCTGATCCGTTGAGGTACTGCGTATGAAAAATGCTTTCGTTCGAGCCGGCTGCATCCTGCTGGCAGCGGGATTGCTGGCCTCCTGTTCTCTTCTGCCCTCCGCGTCTCCCCTTCCGGAGCCAAAACCGGAGGAGCAGCCCCTTTACAACGCCGCCCCCCTGAACGACGGGAAGCTCCGCATCCTTTACCCGGGCAATGGAGCCTCTGTGCTGTGCGGCTCCAAAGTGCTTTATCAGGGCCGCACCACCGACAGCCTTTCGCTGGTGACGGACAGCCTGACCGGAGAGATCCCGTATTATTTCCTCGCGTGGTCGGACAATACGATCCCCTCCGGCCGCCGCTCTGCCCTCTGCGATAAGGACGGCAATCCATGCATGGAGTTTGACCGGGATTACAACGCTTTCCAGACCGGGAACCTGCTGGTGCTTTCCAACGAGGGCGACCTCTTCGACAACAGCCGCGCCGCAGATCCAGAAAGCTGCCGTGTCATCGACCTTTCCACCGGCAGCGACCTGCCAAAACCCGAAAACGCCGTCAACTGCGTCGTCGCGGGCGACCAGCTGCTTTATACCTGCTATGACCGCCCGGCCGAACTGGGCGAGGACGAATACGACGACGAGATGTTTGCCCACATGAGCGTCCTCTTCTGCGACAGGGCGGGGAATCTGCTGGACACCCGCACGCACACCAAGGCCTACGGTGTTTCGGACACCAGCATCCCCTCCGAATGGGTCGAGCTGTATTTTCAGCAGGGCGAGGGCGACGCGTCCGTGCTCTCCTCTTCCCTTTGGAACACCGCCACCGGAGAAGAGATCTCCGGCTACACCGTTCTGTATGGAAACGGCATCATCGGCCGAAATACGGAGGATGGCCGTTATCAGATCCTGGATATCGTCAGCACCGAGCAGCCCGCTGTGATCTGTGAATTTGATTCCCCTGTCAGCTACTACGTGCCGGACGTCGCCCTCCTCTGGGCCAAGGATCACGACGACTACAACTACGAATTCCATGACCTGACCACCGGTGAGGTGAAAAAGGTCTACAACGCCGACGCCAACGACACAACGCTCGCCTTCTATGCCGCCGACGGCACGCTGCGGGTCTACGATCGGAGCACCGGTGCCCTGCTGACCGATCTGACCGTGGAACTGCCCGAGAAAACGACCTCGGTGCAGGTCTCTCCCGAGGGTGCGGATTACGTCACCCTGACCTTCAGCCGGAGCGGTTCGCTGGATCATCCGCTCGTACAGCTTTACAATGCCGAGGGTCTGATCCGCGAGACGGACATGAAAGACTTTGCAGAACATTACTACTTTGTCGCTTCCCTGCTCTTCGCCAACGGCCAGCCCTATTTCCGCGCCCAGTATGAAGGCTCCAACGGGACCTCCCTCAACGATGTGCTGGATGTGCAGGGCAATGTCGTGGTCGCAGGGCTGCCCCTCTGCTACAGCTACTATACCTCCAGCCAGAACGCCCTGCCCGAGGGCGTGTTCGTGGCGCAGAAGGGCTTCTATTACGGCTGGATGGATCTGAACGGCCAGTGGATCTATTGCCAGAACATCTTCTCCGCCGCCACCGATGAGGACGACGTGAGCTACTACTATTGAGATCGGAGGTATTTCCCATGAAACAAACCAAAATTTCCCGCCGCTCTTTTCTGCTGGGGTTGGGCGTGCTCTCCTCTGCCGCCCTGCTCACGGCCTGCAGCCAACCGAGCAGCGCGTCCAGTACCGCTTCCTCCCAACCGGCGGCATCCAGCCCGGCCAGCTCCGCCCTCCCCGCCGAGCCAATCCTGTCCATGGAGGAGTTTCCCCGCACCGACGGCAGCACCGCCTGCATCCCGCTGATCGCCCAGATCATGGCCGACACCACCGGCATGGATCTTGAGACCGCGCAGGGCTGTGTCAACACCAATAAGACCTCGTGGGCATGGCGGAACCTTGGCCTATACAGTGACGGCGACGACGGCACCCGGCTCATCCTTGCCTATGAACCGTCCGAATCGGTCAAGGAGGAGCTGGCTGCGGACGGACGCCCGCTGGAGCAGAAAGCCGTCGGCCGGGATGCACTGGTATTCATCGTCAACGAGGACAACCCGGTCCAGAGCCTGACCCAGCAGCAGCTGAAAGACATTTATGCAGGGCGGATCACCAACTGGAAGGAGGTCGGCGGTGCAGACCTCGAGATCGTTCCGTTCCAGCGGGGCGAAAACTCCGGCAGCCAGACCCTCTTCCAGAAGCTGCTGATCCAAGGCGGCGATTTGATGGACGCCCCCATGGAGCTTGCCCCCACCGAAATGGGCGGGCTGGTGGACAGCATCGCCTCCTACAACAACTCTGCCAACGCCATCGGCTTTTCGGTCTACTATTACATCGACCAGATGTACTCTCAGCCCGGCCTGCGGCTGCTGGCCGTGGATGGGGTCGCGCCTTCCAACGACACCATTGCCGACCAGAGCTATCCGCTGTGCAACGATTTCTATGCCGCCATCCGGCAGGATTCCGCCGCCGACAGCCCCGAACGGAAGGTGTACGATTGGCTTTCGACCGAGGCCGGATATCAATGCATCGAGAAGGCCGGGTATGTGGCAGTAACAGAAAACTGACCCTCTCAGGCACATTCGTGCCAGCTCCCCCAAAAGGGGCAGCGTCCTTGGCTCCCCTACTAGGGGAGCTGTCGAGCGTCAGCGAGACTGAGAGGTTGTATGGAGGGAACGCCTGCCCGGGAAGCGGATGCTTCCGGTTTCGGGATCCAGAGGTTCTGCCTCAGATGAAACAGCTGCTCTGTCCAACCTCTCCGTCATTGCTTACGCAATGCCACCTCTCCTTGTAGGAGAGGCCTTGGCATAGACATCACGTTTTCAATTCTCATTTTTCATGATTTTGCAAATTGACTTACCTCACCTCTTTTGCTAAAATATAGGCATAAAAGTTGACAAAATTTTCCGATTTTGTCCGAGAAGAGAGGTTCTGTTATGTCAAATTCCTCCCGTGTTGAGAGCCGCCACCGTGCGGCTCTGCGCAACAAGATCATCGAAGCCTCCACCCTGCTGGAGATCCTGCTGTCCGGGCTGGTGCTGATCGGGCTGCTGTTCAGCATCGTACCCCTGATCCAGTGGATGCCCGGCCTGCTGCTGGACGGAAACGATGCGGAGATCCGCACGTTTCTGGAACGCTCGCTGGACATTGTGATCGGCATCGAGTTCATCAAGATGCTGGCCAAGCACAGCCCCGGCAGCAGCCTCGAAGTGCTGCTTTACGCCATCGCCCGCCACTTGGTGGTCGGCCATGACTCCGCCTTTGAAAATCTGCTCAGCGTCGGAGCCATCGCCCTGATCTTTGTGGTGCGCAAGTTCTTCTTTGTGCCGGCGTTCGGCGCACACCTGCCCGACGGCCACCCGGCTCCGGATCTCTCGCCCGACCAGAGCGGCATCCCCGCGGAGGAATTCCGGGCACGCCTGCGCAAGCGGATCCGCGCCGAGAACATCGCCGAAGACGACGACGAAACGGACGACATCGACTACGAGGACAGCACTGAGGTCGAGGCCGAATCCATCCCGTAACCCCCAAAAAAACGCACAAAAGCCCCCGGTTCGCATGGATACGAACCGGGGGCTTCCTGTTTGGGATCTTATCTTATTTTGCCCAATTACTTTGCGCCGCGTCCGGCAAAGACGACCCAGACGGTCTTGAAGAGGATCTTGATGTCTCCCCAGAGGGTCCAGTTGTCGATGTACTGCACATCCAGCTTGACCACATCCTCAAAATTCTCAATGTCGCTACGCCCGCTGACCTGCCACAGACCCGTGATGCCGGGCTTCATCGACAGGCGGCGTTTGTGGTGGCTCTCGTACTGCTTGTACTCGTCCAACGTCGGCGGGCGGGTGCCCACCAAGCTCATATCACCGCGCACCACATCGAAGAACTGGGGCAGCTCGTCGATGCTGGTCTTGCGGATGAACTTGCCGACCTTGGTGATGCGGGGATCGTCCTGCATCTTGAACATCAGGCCGTTCATCTCGTTCTGCGCCATCAGCTCCTTCTTCCGCTCCTCCGCGTCGATGTACATACTGCGCAGCTTATGGATGTAGAACACACGCCCATTGCGGCCGACACGCCGCTGCTTGAACACCAGCGGGCCGGGGCTTTCGAGCTTGAGGGGAATGGCGACAATGGCAATGATGGGGATGCTGAGGATGCAGCCCACCAAGCCGCCCACGAGATCCAGCGCACGCTTGAAGATCTGGCTCCGCAGGCTGAGCTCGACCGTGCCGATGGTCACGACATTGCCGCCTGCGCAGCGCGTCAGCTCCCGGTGCAGCCGGGCCGTGCTGGTCTCGTTGCAGCAGCGATCCTCGATGCGATCCAGCAGCGGCAGACGGAAATGGACCGTCAGACCCATGCTCTCCATCTCCTCAAGGTACGGCACAAAGGAGTCGCCGCTGTCCATCGGGATATCCACATAGACTTCGTCCAGCGCAGCCTGCCGGATCCAGTCCATAAAGTTGTTGTAGTTGGCTTTGAGATCCACACCCTCGACCTGACCGTTCACATCGCTGGACGTGATCTCCAGCAGAGCCACACCGGTGATCCGCTTGGTCCAGTCCCGTCCCAGCTCTTCCACCATGGCGCGGGCATGGTCGCGGGTGGTGACGATGCCCACCAAGCTCTGCACCTTGCTCGCCCGCTTCTCCTTTTTCAGGAAGCGTTTCAACAGATCATGCCCCACGGTCATCAGCAGGATGTTCAGGATCGGAACCAGAACCAGATAATACCGGGATTCCAGCAGCATGGCCTTGATCAGAGCCAGCCCCGCCGTGTTGATGACAAAGAGCAGCAGGTTGAACTCGATGGATCGCTTCAGCTCCTGTCTGGAGGTGCGGGTGATGATGTTTTCGCTCTGGTCAAACGAGAAGAAGGTAATGACGTATGCAAGAACCAGCATACACATCCCCAGCGCACTGTCCTGCGGCTGATAGGCTCCCATTTTCCCCATCAGGTTGTCGATGACGCCCCAGCCGATGACCATGCTGAGAGCCAGCGCGATCAGATCCACGCAAAAGACGTAGATATATTGCAGTTTTTCCCGTTGTGATTTCATGCTTTTTCCGTTCTCCTCGATCTTGTTTGGATTTCCCCATGTCGGGGCTGCCTCCCCCGCCCTCATTCCGCAATGCGGCAGGGAGCTTCAGCCCGCGCTTCTTGTGTTTTCGCCAAAGTTTCGTTTTCGTTCAAAAGACAGATTTTAGGTCAAATTCCGCAAAAGCAGACCCTCTTACCGCCTATAGAATATACCATATTACTACAACTTTTTCAATAGTGCAGTTGGAATACAACCAAACTGCATAAAGCGTCGTTTTTCGCTCGTCGTTTTACCGAAGCATTTTTTTGCGGCGTTCGTAATCCCACAAGGCGTCCAAGGCTTCGCCGGACATCGGGTACAGCGCGAGCATATTGAACAGGGTCATCAGCCCGACGCCGACGTCGCCCAGATCCCAGACGACGGTATAGGCTTCTAAGCCGCCCACCAGCAGCATCCCGAGAGCCAGCACCTTGTAAGCCGTCTGGCACCACCACCGATCCCCGAACAGATAGGCCACATTGGAGCGGGCATAGAACAGGATCCCGAGGAAGGTCGAAAAGCTGAACAGTGCCAGCGTCACCGCAATAAAGATCTGCCCGAAGCCGCCCAGATGATACTCCATCGCCGCCTGCAGCAGATTCATGCCCTGCAAGCCCGCGGTCACGCTTTCGGGGGCCAGCAGCATCACAAACGCCGTGCAGCTGCAGATGACGATGGTGTCGATCAGAACGCCCAACGCCTGCACCAGCCCCATCTTGACCGGGTCATCGCATTCCGCCGCCGCTGCCGCACAGGGTGCCGAACCCGACCCCGCCTCGTTGGAAAAGAGGCCGCGCTTGACGCCGTTCATGACCACTGCGCCAAACCCGCCCGCAGCCGCCTGCCGAAAGCCGAAGGCCTCTGCAAAGATCCGCCCGAACACGCCGGGCAGCAGCGTGAAGTTGCGCAGGATGATGAAGACCGTCATCACAAAGTAGCAGACCGCCATGATCGGCACGATCACATCAAGGCTTTTTACGGTCGCGTTCTTCCGCAGGACGATCCCCGCCGCGATCGCCACCAGTGCCACCGTCGTGACGACAGGCGGGATGGAAAAGGCATTTGCAAATGCCTCACTGACCGAGTTGCTGACCACCTGACTGATGCCGAACCAGCAGATGAGGCCTGACAATGCGAACAGCGACGCCGCCACCGACCGTTTCAGCGGGCGGTGCCGCTTCCGCTCGGCCAGCTGGTGAAGATAATACGCCGGGCCGCCGCGCCAGCCGCCGTACAGCGGGTCGGGCTGTTTGTATTTCTGCGCCAGCGTGGATTCAATGAAGGAGGTGGACGCGCCCATCAGAGCCGTGATCCACATCCAGAACACCGCTCCGGCACCGCCCATCGAGAGAGCCGCCACAACGCCGACCAGATTTCCCATGCCGACCCGTGTGGCCGTGGAGACCACCAGAGTCTGGAAGGAGGACAGCCCCTTTTCGTTCTGGTTTTTCTCGCAAACCGCCGCCAGCATATCCCGGAACAGCCGCACCGGGAGCAGCCGCGTCTTGCAGGTGAAATAGACCCCGGCCACCAGCAGCACCACGACCATCAGCGACAGGCCGAACCCCTCGCCAATGGGCAGTACCACCAGATCGCCCCACAAAATTTGATAGGTCTGTTCGATCAGCTTTGTCAGCACAGCCGTTCCTCCCGAAAATTTCGATCGCCGCGGCAGATCTCGCTGCCCACAGCCTTTCTATTATAATATACTTTGGGGGTTTTGTAAAACGCTTTCGCAGTTCGCAGATAAAAAAATCCAATGAATTCATTTGATTTCCGAAAAATCAAACAAATTCACTGGATCTTGGTCTTATTGCAGCGGCATGATGTTCTCCGGGGCGGCCGCAAGTGCAGCCGGAGCCTTTGGCGGCGGTGCGGTCAGGGTCGGTTTCGAGACTTTCCACCACAGGCGGGCGGTGCCATCCGGCGAACCGCAGATCAGGTTCCAGTCGAAGGGGTTCTCGCTGGAGGAGAGCACGCGCACCGGCAGGGCGTTTTCTGCACCCGGGGCACAGGGGGCAAAATCGTGGGCGCGAACGCCGATGGCGGTGCAGTGCTCCGGCACCTCTGCCGCCAGACGAAGCGGGATCTCCCACCCGGAAAGGCGGACGGTGTGGGCGTCCAGCCGGGTGCAGGGCAGGATGTTCTTGCAGCCGGTCAGCTGCGCCGCCGTGCAGGTGCGCGGATCCGCAAACACTTCCTTGGTCGTTCCGGCCCGGAGCACCTGCCCCTTGTCCATGACGATCATCTTCGGGCAGAGGCGGTAGGCTTCATCCCGGTTGTGGGTGACCAGCAGAGCCGTTCCCGCAAAAGAATCCAGCAGCGCACCGACCTCGCCCTCCACTTCTTCCCGCAGGTAACTGTCCAGCGCACTGAACGGTTCGTCCAGCATCAGAATGCCGGGTCTGCCCACCAGAATGCGGGCCAGTGCCGTCCGCTGCTGCTGCCCGCCCGAAAGCTGCGCCGGATACTGCCCGGCCAACGGCTCCAACCGCAGGGCGCGGAGCATCTCGGCACAGCGTTTTTGGCGTGCTGCCCGGTTTTTTTCCTGTTTCAGGCCGCAGAGAACGTTTTGTTCGACGGTCATATTGGGGAAGAGTGCATAGTTTTGGAACAGCAGCCCCACGCCCCGCTGCTGCGGCGGCAGGTCAATGTGCCGTTCACTGTCAAACAGGACCCGGCCATCCAGCACGATCCGCCCCCTGTCCGGCCGGACGATGCCCGCAATGCAGCGCAAGGTCATGCTTTTGCCGCAGCCGGACGCGCCCAGAATGGCCGTAGCTCCATGGTCGGCAGAAAACGCCGACCGAAGCGTGAACCCATCGAAGGCTTTTTCGATCGAAACTTCCAAGCTCATTTCCGGCCTCTCCCCTCTTTCGGGCGGCGTTCCAGCAGGTTGACCGTCAGCAGCACCACCATCGAGATGGCGACGTCCACCAGCACCCAGAACAGGGCACCGGTTTCATCGTTGGTGCGCCAGAGCTGGTAGACCGTGGTGGCGATGGTCGCCGTTTTGCCGGGCGTGTAACCGGCCACCATGCTGGTCGCGCCGTACTCGCCCAAGGCACGGGCAAAGGCCAGTACCGTGCCCGCTAAGATCCCCTGTCGGCAGGCGGGCATCCGCACCCGCCAGAAGATCCAGAGGTTCGACTGCCCCAGTGTCTGCGCCGACCACGCCAGCGTTTCATCGAAGCTTTCAAAGGCACCGCGGGCGGTGCGGTACATCAGCGGAAACGCCACCAAGATGGAGGCAAAGATCGCGCTGTACCAGTTCATGACCAGCTTGACCCCGAAATGCTCCCCAAAAAAGAGACCCAGCGGCCGTTTTGCCCCCATCAGCAGGAGCAGAAAATAACCCACCACCGTGGGCGGCAGCACCATCGGCAGGGTGAGGATCACATCCAGCACCCCCTTGACCGCCCGCGGGAGCCGGGCAATGTAATAAGCGGCAAAAATGCCGAGAAAAAACACAGCCGTGCAGCTGATGAGCGCGATGCGCAGGCTGTTGAACAATGGGTACCAATCCATACGAAACCCTCCGTTTCACAACCGAATCCGGCGAGCGAAGCGAAACTGCGCGGGCTTATACGGCACGGAATCCGACGCTCTCGAAGACCTCGGCAGCGGCATCGGTCTGCAGATAGGCCAGAAATTCCTTTGCAGCCTCGGCATGGGGGGCATTCTTCAGCACAGCGGCCGGGTAGATGACCTGACCGCACATCTCCTTGGTCGCCTCGTCCACCACCGTCAGCCCTGCGCTGAACGCATCGGTGCAGTACACGACTCCGGCGTCCACGCTGGCCTCGCTGATCTGCGTGGTCACTTCCTTGACGTTGGAGCCGTAGGTGAGGACGCCCGCAGCGGCCAGAGCCGCTTCGTCGAGGGCATAGTACGCGAGGATCTTCTGGGTATACTGTCCCACCGGCACATCGCTGTTGCCCATGCAGAAGAGGATATCCCCGGCTTTCAGGTGCTCTGCCAGCGAATCAAAGCTGTCAATGCCCTTCGCATTGCCCTCCGGCACACAGAGGACGACCTTGTTTTCCAGCAGGTTCACCCGGCTGTCGGCATCCACAAAGTCAAGACCCTCGGTGTTGACCTCGCTGGAAGCGGTGATGTCCAGCTGGTTCATCTGCTTCTGCCCGGCCGAGAGGAAGAGGTCGCAGTCTGCCCCTTCTGCGATCTGGGTCTTGAGGGTGCCGGAGGAATCGAAGTTGAACTGGAAGGTCACAGCGGGATGCTCCGCGGTGTAGGTCTCGGCGAGGGCGTTCAGGGTCTCGGTCAGGGATGCCGCCGCAAAGACGATCAGCTCAACGCGCTCGCCCGCCGCCGAAGAAGCGGCCGCAGAGCGGACTGCCGCCGACGAAGCGGTGTTGGCAGAGCTGCCGCAGGCGGTCAGCGCAGCGGCACCGGCCACCCCCGCGGTCCGCAGAAAGTTCCGGCGGGAAATGCAATGGTTTTTCATGGTGTTTTCTCCTGTCTGCTTTCTACATTCTCCACGGTACAAAAAGGTGCCGCCCACCTCAAATCTCTATTTGCGTGCGCATTCACCATCCAGCCCGGCGGCGATCCGCACGCCGTGCTCCAGACTGGGCAGCAGATATTCCAGATCCTCCCGGACGGCTTTCGGGCTGCCGGGCAGATTGACGATCAGGGTCTTGCCCCGCAGGACACTGACCCCGCGGCTGAGCATCCCGCGCGGGGTGATGCGCAGGCTGTGGTACCGGATGGCCTCGGCAATGCCCGGCGCGTTCCGGGTCGCCACCGCCATGGTCGCTTCCGGGGTGATATCCCGGGGCGAAAAGCCGGTGCCGCCGGTGGTCAGGATCAGATTCAGCTGGCGGCCGTCGGCCAGACGGATCAGCTGGGCTTTCAGAGCCGCTTCCTCGTCGGGCAGCAGCAGCGTTTCCTCCACCGTGTAGCCCGCCCCGGCCAGCAATTCCGCCGCCAGCGGGCCGCTCTTGTCCTCCCGCTCGCCGCGGGAGCCTTTGTCCGAAAGGGTGATGACCGCCGCCCGCAGCGGCGGATCTTCCGGCGGCGGCAGAAGGGTCACTTCGTCGCCCACATGGATCTCGCCGCCCTTTACGACCCGGGCAAACACCCCCTCCCGGGGCATGATACAGTCGCCGGTCTGCTGCCGGATCACACAGTCGTTGTGGCATTCCTTGCCGATCTGGGTCATTTCCAGCACCGCGTCTCCGATGGCAAACCGGCTGGTGACGGGCAGGCTGCGGAAATCGAAGCCCTTCACCACCAGATTTTCGCCGAACGCGCCGTACTCCACCCAGACTTTCTGGCGGAACTGTTCGATCTTTTCTGCACTGAGCAGGCTGACCTGCCGGTGCCAGTTCCCACCGTGGGCGTCGTGTTCCACACCCCATTCCACCGTCAGCCGCGCCGAGGGTACCGGCGTTTTGACCGTGCCCCTCTTCGGACTCGTGCAGATGGCCAGAAGCTTTCCCATCGTTATCCTCCGATCCGGTACATCCCGCGGGTGGCGGGGATCCCGGTTTCTCCAAAATGATGTTCCAACGGTTTTTCCCGGATGGCGTTCCGGAGCAGATCCAGCAGTTCCGCGTCCGACGCCCCGCTGCGCAGCGGGGTGCGCAGGTCGCAGCCTGCTTCGCTGGCAAGGCATAGCCGCAGAAAGCCCTGACTTGTCAGCCGGATCCGGTTGCATCCGGCGCAGAACTTGCCGTGTATCGCCGCGATGAAGCCGACGCTCCCCTTCCAGCCCGGCACCTTATAATAAATGGCCGGGCCGAGGGCAAACTCCGGCTCCGGCGTTTGCGGCAGCAGCGTCAGCTCCGGCCAGCGGCGTTGCAGACGTGCCAAAACATCCGGCCCCGCCAGACAGGGCATCGACGCCCCGGATCCAACGGGCATCATCTCGATGAACCGCACTTCCAGCGGCAGGGTCTCTGCCAGTGCCGCCAGCTGTTCCAGCTCGCCCTCGTTGACGCCGACCTGCGGCACGCAGTTCAGTTTGACCGGGATCCCGCTGTCCAGTGCTGCCCGGATGCCCTGCTGCACCGCCGGAAGCGCATCCCGGGCGGTGATCTGCCGAAAGGCCGCGGGCGACAGGGTGTCGAGGCTGATGTTCACGCTGTCCAGCCCGGAGGCAAGCAGCGCGGGCAGCTGTTCGGCCAGCAGGACGCCATTGGTGGTCAGAGCCACATGGCGGATGCCGGGCGTTGCTTTCAGCCCCGCCACCAGTTGTTCCACCCCTCTGCGCACCAGCGGTTCGCCGCCGGTCACCCGGACGGTATCCACCCCGCACTGCGCCAGCAGCCCGGCCAGCCGCAGAAACTCTTCATACGACAAAACCGCGTCGTGGGGCTGCTTTGCAACGCCCTCCGGCATACAATACCGGCAGCGCAGATTGCACCGGTCGGTCACGGAAAGGCGCAGATACCGGATGTTCCGTCCCCAGCGGTCAAACATAGCCGCCCTCCGCCCGGACGTAGAGGCCACTCTTGCCGCCGCTCTTTTTGACGAGATGGATCTCGCCCAGCTCCATGCCCTTATCCACCGCCTTGCACATATCATAGATGGTAAGCAACGCCGTGGAAACGCCGGTCAGGGCTTCCATCTCCACGCCGGTCACACCGGTGGTCTTGACCGTGCAGAACGCTTCCACCGCCTGCCGCGCCTCGTCCAGCGCAAACTCCACCGCGACCTTGCTCAGCGGCAGCGGATGGCAGAGCGGGATCAGCTCGCTGGTGCGCTTGGCCGCCATAATAGCGGCGATCCGGGCCACGCCCAGCACATCGCCTTTTTTGGCCGTGCCCTCGCGGACGGCGGCAAAGGCTTCGGCGTTCATCGTGATGACGCCATGCGCCGTCGCCTCCCGCGCCGTGACCGGCTTTTCGCTTACGTCCACCATGATGGCGTTGCCGCTTGTATCAAAATGGGTCAATTTTGTTTCGCTCATTCTATCTCCATTTGCCCTGTACCGCAGGGCCCGGATGCGTTTGTTTTGCGCTCAGACGTACCCGATCTGCCAAGGGCTCTCCCTTTGAAAGACGCCCTCCGACCGGAGGGAGATGTCGCGTTTAGCGACAGAGGGAGGACAAGCTGGCCGCAACGCGGCCTGAGAGGGCTAATGTCCAAACCCGCAATTCGGCCAGCGGCAGTCGGCACAGCCAAGGCAAAGCCCGCCTTCACCGAGAGCTGCGATTTCTTCCTCCGTGATGGGATCGTCGGCCAGCAGCCGGGGCAGCAGCAGATCAAAGATCGTCCGCTTGGCGTACATCACGCAGCCCGGCAAGCCGCAGACCGGCGCCCCCTCCAGATCGCTGAGGAGGAACATCGCGCCCGGCAGCACCGGTGCGCCGTAGGTGATGATCCTTGCGCCGGTGTTCCGGATGGCCAGCGGGGTGCGGTCGTCGGGGTCTACGCTCATGCCGCCGGTGGTGAAGATCAGCTCACAGCCAGCCGCCTTTGCGTCGAGGATGGCCGCCGTGATCCCAGCCGGGTCGTCGTCGCAGACCTTGTGGTAGGCCATCTCGCAGCCGTACTCGGCCAGCTTGCCGACAAGGATCGGCGTAAATTTGTCCTCGATGCGCCCCTTGAACACCTCGCTGCCGGTGGTGATGACCGCAAACTTTTTCTGGTGGAAGGGCAGCACGTTCAGGATCGGCTCCGAACCCGCTGCGGCCTGCATTGCGTCCATCTTTTCCTGTTCGATCACCAGCGGGATGATCCGGGTACCGGCCAGCTTTGCACCTTTTTTCACAGGAAGGTCGCCATGGATGGTGGCGATCATCATCTGGGGCGTCCGGTTGACGGCCAGCAGTGCCTTGCGGTTGATTTTGAGCAGGCCGTCGCAGTCGGCGATCAGCTCGATCTTTCCCTCCCGCGGCGCAGTGCCGTGGATGTTCCGCCCCGCCGCCGCTTTGTACAGCAGAGCCGCAGCCTCGTCCTCGTGGAGGATGCCCGGCGTTTTCTCCCAGACATAGAGATTTTCCTTGCCGATGCGCAGCAGCACCGGGATGTCCTCGGGCTGGACGATGTGCCCCTTGTGGAACCGCGCCCCCTTGAACTCGCCCGGAATGATCTGGGTGATGTCGTGGCAAAGCACCTGCCCCACGGCGTCCTGTGTCCGAATCAATTTCATACGTTCTTCCCTCCCGGCTCGAAAAAAGCACTGGAAGCGGAGTGTTTCATCATCTTCCAATGCTTTTGGCTATGTTCTTGTGTTGTTATACCCGGAGATCCGCCTGCTCCCGGATGTGATATGCGTTGAAG
Organism: uncultured Faecalibacterium sp.; assembly: GCA_934533135.1. Lineage (GTDB taxonomy): Bacteria > Bacillota > Clostridia > Oscillospirales > Ruminococcaceae > Faecalibacterium. The sequence continues at coordinate 33,405 of CAKTBG010000002.1, read as the reverse complement.
TAGGCTTCCTCCATCGGAATCCACTTCTGCCGGAACTGTTCCCCCCAGACGGGGCCGTTCCGGGCAAGGATGCGGCGGAACTGCTCGTCCGGATCCACATCCGAAAACACGGTCAGGTCGGCATAGCGGCCCAGCTCCGGGTGAAGGCTGTACGAGCCTTCCACGATCCGGATGGAGCTTCCGGCGACCTGCCGTTCGCCTTGGAGAGTCTTGACGCTGCACACAAATTTCCGGTAGGAGAACGGCTCCGGCTGCCGCAGATGGGGCAGGACCTCTTCCCGGAAGCGTTCGTAGTGGACGTTTCCGCCGGGGGTGCGCAGCCGCTGTTCGGTGCGCAATTCCAGCGGAAGAAAGAAATCGTCCATGTGGACAAGCCCCGCGTCGAGGATCTCTGCCAGCTGCTGCCCCATGGTGGATTTGCCGGATGCCGCCCGGCCATCTATGGCGATGACATACGGGGCTTCGGCCTCCCGCCGCGCCGCCACGATCTCCAAAACCGGCAGCAGACGCAGATACTGCGCTTTTGCTTCCGGATGTGCCTCGATCTGTTCTGAAAGACCCTTCGTGAACTCCATGGCGGTCTGCATTCCTTTCCCATGTTTGTGTTGCGAAACCCATTATACTGGGTTCTGCCCAAAATCGCAAGCGGTTTGGGCGGATTTCACACTGCGGTCACCGATCCCACTTGTCGCAGAGGGCGTTGATCTGGTCGGCAAACTTGGCAAGATCCTTGTTGGCACCGCCCTGATTGTGCTCGATGACCCGCAGCAGCCGTTTTCCGGCACTGACCAGCCGCTGGAACACGGTAGCGGCACGGCTTGCGCCCTCGCCGGACCGATGCTCGACCTTGACCTTGCTGCCCTCCTGCAGGCAGACCGCACCCTCGGCACCGATGACCCACTGCTCTCCATTGTAAGGTGCGCAGGCCGTGAACCCCTGCTCCGTCAGAGTCTGGGCAAAAAGATTCTCCACCTCGTCCTCGCCGTGGACGATGAACACCCGCTTGGGTTTGGGTTGGAAGGCATTCGCCCATGCCAGCAGCCCATCCCGGTCGGCATGACCCGAAAGCCCGGTCAGCTGGCAGATCTCGGCCTGCACCTCGATCTCCTCGCCGAAGAGCTTGACGTCGGTGGCTCCCTCGATCAGGGTGCGCCCCAGCGTTCCGACGGCCTGATACCCCACAAAGAGGATGGTACACTCCGGCCGCCAGAGATTGTGCTTGAGGTGGTGGCGGATGCGGCCGGCCTCGCACATTCCGCTGGCCGAGAGGATGACCTTCGGCTCCCGGTCGGCGTTGATCATCCGGGATTCGTCGCTGGTCACACTGACCCGCAGCCCCGGGAAACGGATGGGGTCGATGCCCTGCTCCAGCAGTGCCCGGGTCTCGTCGTCAAAGCAGTCCGGGTCGGTGTCCTGAAAGATGCGGGTGGCTTCGATGGCCAGCGGGCTGTCGATGTAGACCGGGAAATTGCCGTGCCCTTTCACAAGCCCTTTCTCCTTGATCTCCCGGATGAAATAAAGCATCTCCTGCGTGCGGCCCACGGCAAAGCTCGGGATGACCACATTGCCGCCCCGGTCAAAAGTGCGCTGCAGGATCTTGGTCAGCTCGGCCACATAGTCCGGCTTCGGGCCGTGGAGACGGTCGCCGTAGGTGGATTCCATCACGACGTAATCCGCATCGGTCAGATAGGTCGGATCCTTGATGATGGGCTGGTGCTGGTTGCCGATATCCCCCGAAAAGACCAGCTTGGTGGTGCAGCCGTTCTCGGTGACCCAGATCTCAATGCTGGAAGACCCCAGCAGATGCCCCACATCCACGAACCGGATCGCAATGCCCGGTGCCAGCTGGATCTTGGTGTTGTAGTCCACCCCCACAAAGAGCCGGATGGCGGCCTCCGCGTCCGGTATGGTGTACAGCGGCTCCACCGGCTCGGCACCCGAACGCTTGCCTTTCCGGTTTTTCCACTCGGCTTCAAACTCCTGAATGTGCGCCGAATCCCGCAGCATGATGCCGCACAGCTCGACGGTGGGTCTGGTCGCGTAGATCTTGCCACGGAATCCGTTGTGTGCCAGCAGCGGCAGCATTCCGGTATGGTCGATGTGGGCGTGGGTCGCCAGCACACCGTCGATCTCCCCCGGAGCCACCGGGATGGGCTGGTTTTCGTAGACGTCCTTGCCCTGCTCCATACCGCAGTCGATCAGATACCGCTGACCGGCTGCCTCCAGCAGCGTGCAGCTGCCCGTGACCTCATGGTTCGCACCTAAAAATGTGAGCTTCATAGAAGCACCTCCCTTGGGGTTTCGATCTGGTTTCAGTATATCATATTTTTCCGTTTCAAGTCGAACAAATCGCGTCCTGCATCTCGAGCAAAACGCCGAAAGTTTGAAAAATTTTTTATACAATCTTGACAAACCACCCTGCAATGATATAAACTGAAACCGTATGACGTAACTTCTACTGCGATTTAGAAATAGAGAGGTTGTATTTTATGGTTCGTAACGATTTGCGCAATGTCGCTATCATCGCTCACGTTGACCACGGCAAGACCACGCTGGTGGACGCAATGCTGCGTCAGAGCGGCGCGTTCCGTGACAATCAGGTCGTGGCCGAGCGTGTCATGGACAGCGGCGATATCGAGCGCGAGCGCGGTATCACCATTCTGGCCAAGAACTGCTCCTGCACTTACAAGGGCGTCAAGATCAACATCGTCGATACGCCGGGTCACGCCGACTTTGGCGGCGAGGTCGAGCGCGTGCTGAAGATGGTCAACGGCGTTCTGCTGCTGGTCGATGCTGCGGAGGGCTGTATGCCGCAGACCCGTTTTGTCCTGCAGAAGGCTCTGCAGCAGAACCTGAGTCTGGTGGTGGCCATCAACAAGATCGACCGCCCCGATGCCCGCATCAAAGAGGTCATCGACGAGGTGCTGTACCTGCTGATGGATCTGGGTGCTACCGACGAGCAGCTGGACTGCCCCATGCTGTTCTGCTGCGGCCGCGATGGTACCGCAAGCCTGGATCCGGATGTGCCCGGCACCGATCTGATGCCCCTGTTTGACACCATCCTGAGCACCATCAAGCCGCCTGAGGGCGACCCCGAGGCTCCCTTCCAGATGCTGGTCTCCTCTGTGGACTACAACGAGTTCGTCGGCCGCATCGGTATCGGCCGTATCCAGAACGGCATCGCCCGCGTCGGTGAGGAAGTGCAGGTCTGCGACTGGCACAACCCCGATCTGAAGATGCGCGGCCGCCTGACCAAGCTGTACGATTTTCAGGCCAACGGCCGTCAGCCCTGCGACAACATCACCGCAGGCGACATCGTGGCCTTCTCCGGCCTGCCCGACGTCACCATCGGCAACACCCTGTGCAGCCCCTCTCAGGTGGAGCCGCTGCCCTTCCTGAAGATCAACGACCCGACCGTTGAGATGACCTTCTCCGTCAACGACAGCCCGCTGGCTGGCCGCGAGGGTAAGTATGTCACCAGCCGTCAGATCCGCGACCGTCTGCAGAAAGAGCTGCTGAAGGACGTTGCCCTGAAGGTGCAGGATTCGGCCACCACCGATTCGTTCCGGGTCATGGGCCGCGGCGAGATGCATCTGTCCATCCTGATCGAGACCATGCGCCGCGAAGGGTATGAGCTGCAGGTCTCTCCCCCGCACGTTCTGACCAAGGTGATCGACGGCAAGACCTACGAGCCTATGGAGCACGTCGTCATCGACGTTCCCACCCAGTATCAGGGTGCCGTCATGACCGGTCTGGGACAGCGCAAGGCGCAGCTGCAGCAGATGGAATCTCTGGGCGATACCCGCGTTCGTCTCGAGTTCCGGATGCCCAGCCGTGGTCTGTTCGGCTACCGCAACCAGTTCCTGACCGATACCCACGGTGAAGGCGTCATCAACCAGATCTTTGACGGTTACGACGTCTGGGCCGGCATGATCGCCAACCGTTCCACCGGTTCTCTGGTCAGCTTTGAGACCGGCGAGGCCGTCACCTACGGTCTGTTCAACGCGCAGCAGCGCGGCACCCTGCTGGTCGGCCCCGGTGAGAAGGTCTACGAGGGCATGGTCATCGGCTACACCGCTTCCGGCGAGGATGTCGATGTCAACGTCTGCAAGACCAAGCACCTGACCAACACCCGTGCTTCCGGCTCCGACGACGCACTGCGTCTGGTGCCCATCAGCAAGCTGAGCCTTGAGGGTTGCCTTGAGTTCCTCGCTCCGGATGAGCTGCTGGAGGTCACCCCCGAGAGCCTGCGCATCCGCAAGCAGATCCTGAACCACGACCAGCGTATGAAGGCCAAGAGCAAGCTGAAGTAAGCTTTTCTTTTCCTGAATTATTCGCTATAATAGACCCGGCGTTGTGGAGTCTTCCATGACGCCGGGTCTTTTTGTGTACAAAAAAGCGAACCTGCCGAGGATGTTCAGCAGGTTCGCTTTCGTTTTACGGTTTATCGCAATTTTCAAAAATAGTGCCTATCAAAACGGCCTCTTTGCGATATGCAGTTTGCGGATGTTGCTTGTGCATTAAAAACGCAAACTGCTATAAAGTTTATCAGATGCCCTTTGCGGCGTTCTGACCGGCCAGACGGCCAAAGGTCGCGCTGCGGCCGGCAGCAGCACCAGCCATCAGGCAGGGATAGCTGCCTGAGAAGTAGTTGCCGCTCATGTCGCCGATGACGTACAGGCCGGGGATGGCCTTGTAATCGTGGTCGATGGCGTGCATATCGTCGTCGATCTGGATGCCGTCCATCGTGCAGATGAGGTAGCCGCCAGCCTGACGGACACCGTAGAAGGGTGCCTCGCTCAGGGTCGACAGACGGTAGCTCTCCTTATCGAAGTCCTCGTCCTCGCCCTTTGCGGCCAGCTCGTTGTAACGCTCGACCGTGCTGGTGAACTGGTCGACAGGCAGGCCCAGCTTTTCGGCCAGCTCTTCGATGGTGTCGGCCTCGACGATGTAGCCCTGAGACTGCAGGTCAGCGTTCAGCTCCATGACATAGCCCATCGGGAAGACCGGGTTCGTGCCGTTCACATGGGGGTACAGGCGGCTGCAGCCGTGGGTCGCGAACCGCTCGCAGTCGTCGGAGTACTTGCTGTCCCAGACGGTGCAGTAGGTGTGGTAGGGCTGACTTGCGGCGGCGTGCAGAATCATATCATAGGGCTGATACTCATTCATGAAACGCTCACCGTTCAGGTTGACCTTCAGGAACGGCTGGCTGCCCATCCAGAACAGTGCGCCGTCGCTGGCCTTGCCGTACTCGCCGGTCTGGTCGGGCTTGATGGCACCGCGGTCGAAAATCATCGAGGTGTGGGTGGTGTCCATGATGGCACCGGCCCACAGGCAGGCCTTGATGCCGTCGCCCTTTGCGCCCGGCTTGGAGTAGTTGATGCAGGTCTGCTCGACGCTCTGGGGCTGCAGGGCGTTCATCATGGTATCGTTGCCGCTGTAACCGCCGCAGGCCAGAATGACGCCCTTGGAAGCATTGTAGCGAACATATTCATCGTTGGCGTTCTTGGCGATGAGGCCGGTCACACGGCCGTCTTTCTTTTCCAGCTTGACCATCGTGATCTCATACTGGACTTCCAGACCGTCTGCCTCGGCGTGCTTGAGGACGGCATCCATCGTCAGCTGTTCGCTGTACTCCTCACCATACTGGGTGCTGTGACCGACATCGAGAGCCTCGAAGTTGTCGTTGTCGTGCTTTTCGTCGATCTCGTGGCGGAAGTCAATACCGCTTTCGGCCAGAACATCGGTAAACCAGTCCATCGTCTCACCGCTCCGGTCTGCCCAGACCTGTGCCAGACTGCGGCGCGTGTAGCCCTGGCTCCAGTTGCAGAGGTAACGGACAGCATCCTTCTTGCGGACATCGTCGCCGTCCTCCTGCTGCTGTTTGGAACCGCAGGCCGCCAGCGTATCGCGGATGCCGCTTGCCATGTCGTGGTTGAACTTCTCGATGAGGATGGTCTTTGCGCCTGCCTCAGCTGCTGCGGCAGCTGCAAAGGTACCCGAAGAGCCTGCGCCAACGACCAGAACCTCGCACTCAACCGTACTCTTGATGTCGCTCTCGGCAACTTCCGGCTCCTCGCCCAACCAATCGGCGTTGCCGCTCTCCTCAAGGGGCTGTTCCGCCGGGCTGATGACGCCGCCGCTGGCCTGCTGGATGCAGTCAGCCACCGCGTTCTGCACAGCCTTGCTGGTGACAGTCGCACCGGTCACACCGTCGATCTGGCTGGTCTGGGCGTTCATGACCTGCTCTATGAGCTTGTCCTTTGCAGCCTGACCGATGCTGTCCGTCTCGCCCGACAGATCCAGCTCGACCTTGGTGATGCTGTTTGCGTCGAACGTAACGGTCGCGGTGATCTCCGACATGCCCTTTGCCGAAGAGGTATAGGTGCCGGGCGTGTAGATGCCGGCGGCACTGCCGGAGCTTGCCGGTTCGCTGGACGCGGACTTGCAGGCAGTCAGTGCACCTGCGGTCATGCCGCTCATTGCAGCAGCTGCGGCGAATTTCAAAAATCCTTTGCGCGAGATCTTTTCCATGAGAGTTTTCCTTCCTTTTCTTCTTGTGTGATACAAAACATCCTCTTTTCTTTGTTAAAAATATCACATTTACATTCTTCTGAAAAGGAGTTATAATCTCCTTATAGGTGACAAATAAAATTTGCGTTTGGAGAGGATACCATGACGATACAGCAGCTGCAATATTTTCTCGCCGTCTGCGAAGATCTGAACTTCACCCGTACCGCCGAGCGGCTGTATCTGAGCCGTCAGGCCCTCCGGATGAGCATCGCTTCCCTCGAAAAAGAGCTTTGCGGTGAACTCTTTCGCAACGTCCGCAACCACCTCACCCTGACCGAGAAGGGTGAACGTTTCCGCGCGCAGGCTACTCCTGTTGTGGCGCAGTTCGAGCAGCTCTGTGCGCAGGCGTGTCAGGACATCCATTCGGAGCCGCTCCGGTTCGGTGTCAGCGTCGCACTGGTGCCGGATTATCTGCCGATGCTGGGCGACGAGCTGGATGCCTTCCGGAAGAAATACCCGGGCATCCCTCTCGATATGGTCTCCCTCTCCAACGACGCTGTCCTCGAACAGCTGGAAAACGGTGCGCTGGATGCCGGGCTTATCATGGACTTGGGCGGCACAACACCCGGACTGCGGCGGACTGCTCTGACGAACCACACCGCCTCGATTTTAGTCTCTCGCGGCAGTCCGTTCTGGGTAAGAAAAAGCGTTCATCCGCGCGAGCTGGACGGCCAGCATCTGCTGGTTCCGGGTCTGCGTTCGGAGCCGCTTTCTCCGCTCTGGGATGCCCTGCGCGAGAGCGATTCTCACCCACAGATCGAGATCGGCGAAAAATTCTATCAGGTGCGCTACCTCGTGCAGGAACAGGGATATTTCGCCCTTGACCGGCTCGAAAGTTATGCCATCCGGGAGACCGACCCTATCCGTGATGTGATTCTGGAAGGAGTTCCGCCCATCTGCGCGGCTTTTCTCCAACCGGAACAAGACAAAAACGCCTGCTCCGACCTGCTTCGGGAGTATTTGCAACAGCAGCTGAAAAATTATCGCACTTAACACTTAAAGAGAAAAGCATCTGTATCTTTCCTGTTTTGTAGGAAAGCTACAGATGCTTTTTATCATTTTATCGCAAGTCAAGAAATTAGTGCAACATTCAAACAGCATATTTGCGATATGCAATTCAACGTTGTTGCTGTTGCATTAAAAAGTTGAATTGCTATAATTTCCAGCGTAGGCACTTCCGGGCGTCCATGCGTTCGTGGACGAATACTTCGCATGGTTACGTAGGTAGGTCACCCATGCGCCGTAGCCGTTGCCCGCCGACAGATGCACCCCGTCCGGAGCCGCAAGGACTTCTTTCAGGTTGCCTTCGCCATCGGCCAGCGTCTCCCACAGATCCAGATAGACACAGCCTTTGGAGACCGCCAGCTGTGCCAGCTGTTCATTGACCGGGCGGACGATGTCGCTGGCAAGGCCGGGCTTCTCGGCTGCGGCCTCCGGGCGGACCGGCGGGATGGACTGGACGTAGATCGTGCAGCCCGGCAGAGCCGCCTTCAGCTGATCCAGCATCTGGCCGTAATAGGCCAGAAAGCGATCCGCCGCCCCCACCGTGGTCAGCGTATTGGTGCCCAGCAGGATATAGAGCTTTTTCGGCTGGGCGGCAGTCAGCACATCCATGGCGATCTCCTCGCCCCGGATGCTGCTCTTGACCGCGCTGCGGTTGACGATGGCATCCGGGCCGACGCCGGTGTAGCCGCAGATCAATGCCCCGCCGAGGTTGATGCTGTAATCCGAGAAGCCCACGGTCAGACTGTCGCCGAGGAATGCAGCGTCCGCAAAATAGCTCAGATCCACCTGCCCGCAGCTGGGCTGGCGGATCACGCTGCTGTCGTAGGCTTTCACCGTGTAGGCTCCGGCCGTCTGCTGTGCCGGGCCGAATGGTTCCAGCGTGACCGCTGCGGCGTCGGTGCTGCCCGCGGCGGGCTCCTCTGCACCGTCACCGGATGCGGCAGAGCCCGCTGCCGCCCCCTGCATGGGAAGCGGCGCGAGGATGTTCTGCGCCGTTCCGCTGGGGAGTGCCGTCTGCTCTTCCCCGGCGTTCTGGCCGTTTTCCAGAATCGCCGTGATCGCCAGCGACAACACCAGAATGGCGAGGACGACGCCGACCAGCCGGAGCTTTCCGCTGCCGCGGCGCGAACGCCCCCGCGAAGCATGATACTCGTGTGAAATGCCCATAGAACCTCTCCCCGTATCTTCTCAATTTGGCAGATCGCGCCGGTTTGGAGCCCGATCGTTGTTCTCCCACTAACGGCAGTATGCCCGTTCTCTGCCGGAAAATCCGCAAAATCCGGCTGAATGCCGGGTTTTTGCCGTGCAGGACTCATTGTAACATAATTTTTTTGCCTGCGCAACCAATTGGGGCTTGCATACAACAGGCAAAACGGGTACAATAGAGATGCAGCGATTTGCACACTTTACTCGAAGTGCTTGCACATCCCTGTATGTTTTTTGTGCTACTTGCAGCCGTTTTTGTTTGCCGTCTGGCCGTTGTGCGCAGTGCAGGGCGCGCGGGCCGCTGAAAAAAGGGCGGTGCGGGACTCGGCTTGCAGGAAGTGAAATTTTGTCGAAATGATACGAAGGAGGTTCTCATGGCCAAAAATGTGATCATCGGCCAGAGCGGTGGCCCGACTGCCGTCATCAACTCCAGCCTCGCGGGAGTCTACAAAGCCGCGTGCAGTTTGGGTGCCAACAAAGTCTACGGCATGAAGTACGGCATCGAGGGTCTGCTCAAAGAAGAGCTGATCGAGCTGAATGTCCTGCTGGACGACCGGATGAGCATCGAGCTGCTCAAGCGCACCCCGTCCAGCTATCTGGGCAGCTGCCGCTACAAACTCCCGGAACCCGAACAGGATTCCACCCCTTACGTCAAGCTGTTCACCCTGTTTGAGAAGTACGACGTCTGCGCGCTGTTCTACATCGGCGGCAACGACTCGATGGACACCATCGCCAAGCTCTCCCGCTATGGCGCACAGGTCGGCAGCAGCGTCCGCTTCATCGGCGTGCCCAAGACCATCGACAACGACCTCTGCCTGACCGACCATACCCCCGGTTACGGCTCGGCCGCCAAGTACATTGCCACCATCCTCAAAGAGGTCATCCGGGATTCCTCGGTCTACAACCTCCGCAGCGTCACGGTGGCCGAGATCATGGGGCGTCATGCCGGGTGGCTGGCCGGTGCTGCCTGTCTCGCCGGCGGCGACGACTGCGAAGGCCCCGACCTCATCCTGCTGCCCGAAGTTCCCTTTGACCCGGACAAGTTCCTCGCCAAGGTGGACGAGCTGCAGCGCATCAAGCCCAACGTCATCATTGCCGCCAGCGAGGGCGTCAAGACCGCCGATGGCACCTATCTGTGCGATCTGGTCTCCACCGCCGGGCAGCTGGATGCGTTTGGCCACAAAGCCATCCTCAGCGGCACCAGCCGCTATCTGTCCGACCTCATCCACGACAAGCTGAACTGCAAGAGCCGTGCCATCGAGTTCTCGACCCTGCAGCGGTGCGCCAGCCATCTGGCCAGCCGCACCGACGTGAACGAGGCGTATGCCGTGGGCGGCGCAGCGGCTGCTGCCGCCTTTGCCGGTGAGACCGGCCGGATGATCGCCCTCAAGCGGCTGTCGGCCTATCCCTACCAGTGCGTCACCGAGTCGGTGGATGTCCAGCAGGTGGCCAACCTCGAGAAGAAGGTTCCGCTGGATTGGATCACCCCGGACGGAATGCAGGTCACCGCCGCGTTTGAAGAGTATGCCCGCCCGCTGATCCTCGACGAGGTGACCCCCGTCTACGTCAACGGCACCCCGCGGCACATCCACCTGTAATTTCTGCTCCCGTTTCCTTCCGCACGTCTGTTTTCGTGCTCCTGCACGAGTATTATAAAGCCGAAACAGAAAACAACAAAAAGGAGAAATCATCATGGGTAAAAATGCAATCGTTGGTCAGTCTGGCGGCCCGACTTCCGTTATCAACGCAAGTCTGGCAGGTGTATTTGAGAGCTGCAAGAGCCGCGGCGCAAATGTTGTATACGGTATGTGCAACGGCGTCGCCGGTCTGCTGGAGGAGCGGGTCGTGGATCTGTCCACCCTGCTGACCGACGACCTCGACATCGAGCTGCTCAAGCGCACCCCGTCCAGCTTCCTCGGCAGCTGCCGTTACAAGCTCCCGGATTGGCACACCGATGAGGCCGTCTATCAGAAGCTGTTTGCCATCCTCGAAAAGCTCGACATCGGCTACTTCTTCTACATCGGCGGCAACGACTCGATGGATACCATCGGCAAACTGGCCGATTACGGTGCCCGGATCGACAGCGACATCCGCTTTATGGGCGTGCCCAAGACCATCGACAACGATCTGATGGTCACCGACCACACCCCCGGCTATGGCTCCGCTGCCAAGTACATCGGCGTGGTCATGAAGGAGATCATCCGCGACGCCACGGTGTACGGCACCAAATACGTCACCGTCGTCGAGATCATGGGCCGCAACGCCGGCTGGCTGACGGCCGCCGCCGCCCTCGCCAAGGGCGACGACTGCGAGGGCGTGGACATGATCTGCCTGCCCGAAGTTCCCTTCAACGTGGATCACTTCATCGAGAAGGTTCGCGTCATGCAGGAAAAGAAGCCCAGCATCGTCATTGCCGTCTCCGAAGGCGTCAAGCTGGAGGATGGCCGCTATGTCTGCGAGCTGGCCGACGATGTCCATGCCGTGGACGCTTTCGGCCACAAAGCCCTGACCGGCACGGCGCGTTTCCTCGCCAACACGGTCGCCCGCAATCTGGACACCAAGACCCGCTGCATCGAGCTTTCGACCCTGCAGCGTTGCGCTGGCCACCTGACCAGCCGCACCGACATCACCGAGGCCTATCAGGTCGGCGGTGCTGCGGCCAAGGCCGCCTTTGAGGGCGTCACCGGCCAGATGGTCGCCCTGAAGCGGATCTCCAACAGCCCGTATCAGTGTACCACCGAGCTGCACCCCATCAGCGAGGTCGCAAATCTCGAGAAGAAGGTGCCCCTGAGCTGGATGAACGAGAATCATACCCAGATGACTGAGGAATTCCTCGATTATGCCCGCCCGCTCATTCAGGCCGAGCTGACCCCGCTCTATATCGCCGGTCTGCCCCACCACATTTACATGAAGAATAAAAAGTAATTTCTCCTTTTTGAAGGTCTGGTAAAACATAAAGAACTCCGCATCGGGTACATATCACACCCTTTGCGGAGTTCTTTTTCGTTGATAGAAATCAGACCGTTGCCATCTCATGGGAGAGGTTCGGTGCGCCGCCGGCGATCTGCTCGGCGGTAAGGGGCTTGGCGTCCACGGCGGAGGGGTTATTCAGCCGCTCCTTGGCGACAGCCAGCATCAATTTGATGCGGTTTTCCTGATTGACCTTGGTGGCACTGGGGTCGTAGTCGATGGGGGTGATGTTCGCCGCCGGGTAGAGGGCGCGGATCTTGTTGACCATGCCTTTGCCGACGATGTGGTTGGGCAGGCAGCCGAAGGGCTGGGCGCAGACGATGTTGCCATAGCCGCCCTGCACCAGCTCGATCATCTCGGCGGTCAGCAGCCAGCCCTCGCCCATCTTGGCACCCAGCGAGATGACGCCCTTGGGTTTTTCGACCAGCTCCTTGAAGGGGCCGGGTGCGTAGAAACCGGCGTCGGCGGTGGCTTTCAGCATGGCACGCTCCACGCTGTCCAGCCAGTTGAGCAGCTGGTCGGTGCCCAGCTTGATGCCCAGCGCACCGCCGTAGAGGACGTGATCCTCGCCCATGTTGAAGATGCAGTACTGGACAAAGCCCATCAGACCCGGGAAATTGACCTCGCAATCCTGACTTTCGAGGAATTTCTGCAGATCGTTGTTTCCCAGCGGGCTGTACTTGACATAGATCTCGCCGACGACGCCGACCTTGACCTTCGGCACACGGGTGACGGGGATCTTGGCGAAATCCTTGGCGATCAGCGGGAAGGTATGCTTCATCTCACGGGAGGTAAAGCCCTTTCCGGCCAGCAGAACACGCCCCAGACGCTCGACCCAGAGATCCACCATCTTGTCGGCAGCCCCCTTCTCGTTCTCGTAGGGAGCCACCTGATTGCGCAGGGCGCAGAGCAGGTCGCCGTAGAACACGCAGGCAAGGGCACGGCGTGCCAGCGGCAGGGTCATCTGGAAGCCGCTGTCCTTCTCGAGACCCGAAAAGTTCAGGCTGGCGACCGGGATCTCCGGATAGCCCGCCTTGACCAGAGCCTTGCGGAGCAGGTGGATGTAGTTGGAAGCACGGCAGCCGCCGCCGGTCTGGGTGATCAGCAGAGCCGTATGTGCAAGGTCGTACTTGCCGCTGTTCAGCGCGTCGAGGAACTGGCCGATGACCAGCAGAGCCGGGTAGCAGGTGTCGTTGTGGACGTATTTCAGCCCCAGCTGCGCGACTGCGCTGCCGCAGTTGCCGAGAATCTCGCACTTGTAGCCGTCGTAGCGCAGGGCATACTCCAGCAGACGGAACTGGGTGATGGCCATATTGGGGATGAGGATGGTGTGGGTCTTCTTCATCTCCGGGGTAAATTTCGGGTAATTGTATTCCATGGATTACTCCCCTTTCCGATCCTCGTCACGCTCGTCCAGAGCCGCAAAGAGGCTGCGCAGACGGATGTTGACTGCACCAAGGTTGGTGATCTCGTCGATCTTGAGCTGGGTGTAGAGCTTGCCGCCCGCCTGCAGGATCTCGCGGGTCTCGTCGGTGGTGATGGCGTCCACGCCGCAGCCAAAGGAGACCAGCTGCACCAGATCCATATCCTTCTGGGTGGTGCAGTACTTGGCCGCCGCATACAGGCGGCTGTGGTACGTCCACTGGTTCAGGACGCTGGTCGGGAACTTCTGCACCCGGTTGGAGATGCTGTCCTCGGTGACGACCGCGGCTCCATGGCGGGTGATGAGGTGGTCGATGCCATGGTTGACCTCGGGATCGACATGGTAGGGGCGGCCGGCCAGCACGATGATCCGCTTGCCCTGCCGACGCGCCTCGTCGATGATCTCGCTGCCCTTGACCCGGATCTTGGCCATGTGTGCCTCGTACTCGGCAAAGGCGGCGTCGGCGGCCTCCTGCACTTCCTTCTCGGAAATGCCGCTGAAGTACTTGGGCAGGATCTCCTTCGCCATCTTCTTGACGAAATCCTTCGGGCGATGGATGCCGACGTAATCGTAAATGAATTTTTTGCCTTCCAGCTCCGGGCAGTTGCCAGCCAGAACTTCGGGGTAGTACGCGACCACGGGGCAGTTGTAATGGTTGTCGCCCAAGCCCTCGTCGATGTTATAGGTCAGGCAGGGGTAGAAGATCGCGTCCAGCTGCATCTGGCTCAGAGCCTTGATGTGGCCGTGGCTGAGCTTGGCCGGGAAGCAGGCGGTATCGCTGGGGATGGTCGCCTGACCCGCCAGATACAGGCCGCGGCTGGACACCGGGCTGGTGTGGACTGCGAAGCCCAGCTTGGTCCAGAAGGCATACCAGAAGGGCAGCAGCTCATAGAAGCCAAGGCAGAGCGGGATGCCGATGGAGCCGCGTTTGCCGGGCACCGGTTTGTAGCTGGCCAGAAGCTGCTGCTTATAGGCGTAGAGGTTGAGGCTGTTGTCCTCGCTCTTGCCGGTCACAGGCTTATCGCAGCGGTTGCCAGAGATGAACTTGCGGCCATCGGCAAAGGTATTGACGGTCAGCTGGCAGTGGTTGCCGCAGCCGCCGCACTTGACGCTGACCACTTTCTGGTCAAAGGCTTCCAGCTCCTGCAGACCCATCGTGTGCGAAACGGTCTGGCCGTTCTTATGGCTCTGGCGCAGGCCGTAAAGAGCCGCACCATAGGCTCCCATCAGACCGGCGATGTCGGGGCGGATCACGTCCACGCCCATCTCCTTCTCGAAGGCGCGGAGAACGGCTTCGTTGTAGAAGGTGCCGCCCTGCACGACGATCTTCCGCCCCAGTTCTTCGGGGCTGGACGCACGGATGACCTTGTACAGCGCGTTCTTGACCACGCTGATGGACAGACCGGCCGAGATGTTCTCGATGCTAGCACCGTCCTTCTGTGCCTGCTTGACCGAGCTGTTCATAAAGACGGTGCAGCGGCTGCCGAGATCCACCGGACGGTCTGCGAACAGACCCAGTGCGGCAAAGTCCTTGACGTCGTAGCCCAGAGCCTGCGCGAAGGTCTGCAGGAAGCTGCCGCAGCCGGAGGAGCAGGCCTCGTTCAGGAAGATGTTGCTGATGGCACCATCTTCGATCTTAAAGCACTTCATGTCCTGCCCGCCGATGTCGATGATGAAATCGACGTCCGGCATAAAGTATTTGGCGGCGGTAAAATGCGCCACCGTCTCCACCAGACCGTAATCGCAGCGGAATGCGTTCTTGACCAGCTCTTCGCCGTAGCCGGTGGTGGTCACACTGGCCACCTGCAGACCCGGATGCTCCTTGTAGATCTTGAGCAGCTGCTCCCGGATCAGGGGCAGCGGGTTGCCGAGGTTGGGCTGATAGTTGGTGTAGAGGATCTGGCTCTTCTCGTCCACGACCACCAGCTTGACAGTGGTGGAGCCGGAGTCGATGCCGATGTGGACCGGGCCGCACTGTGCGCCAAAGGGCACATGGGGCACGCTGTGGGACATATGCCGGGCGTGGAACGCCTCATACTCCTGCTTGTTGGCAAAGAGCGGCGGCTCGCTGGCATAAGTAGCGGTGGCGGCATACTCGTCCAGTGCCTTGGCCACGTCCGAGAGGTTGAATTCCTGATCGGCGTAGAGAGCCGCGCCCAGCGCAACGTAAAGCAGGCTGTTCTCCGGGCAGGTGCCGGTGACACCCAACGCCTCGTCGAAGCTCTTGCGCAGGACGGTGCTGAAGGTCAGCGGGCCGCCCAGATACAGGATGTTGCCCTGAATGGGGCGGCCCTGTGCCAGACCTGCGATGGTCTGGTTGACGACTGCCTTATAGATGCTGGCCGCGATGTCCTCGGTGCGTGCGCCCTGATTGATGAGGGGCTGCACGTCGCTCTTGGCGAACACGCCGCAGCGGGATGCGATGGTGTAGGTACGCTGTGCCTGCTCTGCCGCCCGGTTCATCTCGTCCGCGCTCATCTTCAGCAGGGTCGCCATCTGGTCGATGAAGGCACCCGTGCCGCCGGCGCAGCTGCCGTTCATCCGGACTTCGGTGCCGTTGGTCAAAAAGAGGATCTTGGCATCCTCGCCGCCCAGCTCGATGACACAGTCCGTCGCAGGAACAAACTTTTTGACGGCCACGCGGGTCGAGAACACTTCCTGCACAAAGGGCACGCCGCAGCTGTCGGCCAGACCCATGCCGGCCGAGCCGGAAATGCTCAGCAGAGCTTTCCGGCCATGCAGCTGTTCGTCGTCGATCCGGCGCAGAAGCTCCTGCGCCTTTTCCAGAATATGGCTGTAATGCCGTTCGTATGTCGAATATACAAGGGTATCGTTTTCGTCCAGCACGACGCACTTGATGGTCGTACTGCCGATATCAAGACCTACTCTCACGTTACTTCCCTCCCTGATGGGGTTCCGCCGGAACAACCTCCGGTGCGGATTCTCCGACAAAAATTCTTGCGGATTTTTGTTTGTTAGCGAATCATTTTGTCGATTCGCATACAAATGTATTATAACTCAATTCGATTTCACATTCAATGGCATCTTCTATTTTACAATGGATCCTGCGGTTTTTCCGCTTCTTTTCTTAAACATTTTGTGAATTTTTCAATGTTTTTGTTTGTGTTTTCCAAATTTCAGTAAAGATTCTTTGCCTGCAGGTTTTTCCTCCGGATGCAAAAAGCCCGCCGCGCCGGTGCAGCAGCCTGCATCGGTGCGGCGGGTCAAAGGATCAATGGTTCTCCGGCAGTTCCGGCGGGCAGAGCAGCCGCAGCTCCCGGCGCAGCAGCCAGAGCAGGCGGGCTTGTTCCGGCTCTCCGGCCGCGTTCAGCTCCACGGTATCGGGCAGTTCCACTGCCTGCGCAGGCATCCGGATCACGGCTTCTGCCCCGCCGCCGGGCCGATCGGTGAGCGAAAACTCCCACCCGGCATCGGCACAATAGGCGCGGCAGAGCCGCAGCCCCACCTTGGCTCCGCCCAAAAAGCGGCGGTGGTTCTCCTGCCAGCGTTCCGGCACCGGCAGACCGCAGCCGTTGTCGGCGACGGTCAGCGTGTAGCCCTCCCCCTCCGGGCGAAGGGTCAGCTCCACCTTGGCGTTCCGGGTGCCGGAACAGGCCTGCAGTGCGTTGGAGAGCAGATGCAGGAGCACCTGTTCGGTCCGATCCGGGTCGGCAGAGAGCGGAGCCTGTTTCAGTCCGGAAAGCTCCACACGCAGCGTCACGCCAAGCTGCCGGAAAAGCGGCTCTTCCATTGCTTCCACAGCACCCAGCAGGCGGCAGAGATCCAGCCTGCGGAACCGCTGCGCCCGGGGCGGTGCGTTCCCGCAGGAGACCTCCCACAGCCGCAGCATCCCCGCCAAAGCCCGTTCCAGCCGGACGGTCTCCACTTCGATGTCCGATAAAGCCGTCTCTGCCCGCTCGTCGCCCCTGCCGGAAAAGTGCATCTGCAGATATTCCCGGTTCTGGTCGATCAGACTCAGGGCATGGGTGCAGACGGCTCCGAATTCCTGCGCCGGGAGATCAGACAGCTCCGGCGTCTGCATTTTCTGTGCGGTATCCTTCATGTTGCCTGCTCCTTTCCACGGCACATCTGCGCGGTATTTTTGCTGTTTGCCGGAGACGAGGCGATCAGAGATCCTGTTCGACCGCCCGCTTGAGGGCATAGATCAGCTTGCCGGTGGTCACGCTCGCCTCATCCAGATGGTATTTTTCCTTAAAGTTCCTCCACGCCGCCGGCTGACGGCTCTCGAGGCCGTCGATCATCCGCCGCAGGCCGCTGTTGACGGCCGCAACGGTCATGTGATGCTGCTCGGCGATCTGCTGCAGGATCTCTTTGCGGATCGCCAGCCGGATGGAGGAGCCGCAGGCGATGCAGACCGCCTGCGTCAGATAGGTGCAGTTGACATCCGGCTGCTGGATGTGCCACCGGTCATAGTATTGTTTGCAGATCCGCTCCACCGGCCGGGTCGGGCCGCCGGGCACATTCTGCAGCTGCTCCAGCAGATCCCGCAGGCTGGTCTGCCGGATCAGGTAGCAGGGGCCGTCCGGATCCCGGCTGACCGAAGCGCGGTCTTGGGGGCCTTCATCCATCAAAAGGAAATACGGACGCTCCCGCATCCGGCCGACCCGCCCCAGAAACTCCATGGCAGACATATCTTCCAGCTGGCTGCCCAGCACCACGACATCGAAATGTTCTCCCTGCAGCAATGCCACCAGAAGCTCTCCGCCGCTGCGGAATCCATGGCTGCTCAGGCCGGTGCTCTGTTCCTCCAGATAATGGCTCCATACCCGGAGCTGCCGCAGATCATAACTTGCCAAAGCGATCCGCAGCCCTGCAGCGTTCTGCCCGTTGGTCACCCGCGCTCCCTCCCCGTTTTCTTTTCGTTGTTATCGTTTATCAACTTAATAAATTAAGTTTCCGACGTCTGTTCCCTTATTTTTTGCTTCTATTTTATAAAGTCAGCGGGAAAGATTCAACCGAAAAGTTGTGTCGAAAAGTGTCGCAGGCGGGTACACTGCCGCCTTGGTCTGCCCCCGCGGATCGCCTGTGCCGCTGCACCGCGGATGCCTGTGTGATTAGGATACCATTGCTGCGGCCAAAAAGCAAGCGGCAAAACGTCCTTTCCCTGCGTTTTCCACGCGGAGAAGCGGCGGCGGTCCGGAGCGGATCTTTCTGGAAAAGGCCCTAAAACGCCATGGTTTGTTCACATTCGTCTGATATACTACACTGGATATTTTATGATAACCCGCGGATCAGAAAGGCAGAGCCTATGCTTCAACTCAAGGAAATCCACAAGGAATACAAAACCGGCGACCTTGTCCAGACCGCACTGAACAAGGTCAGCCTCAACCTGCGCGACAACGAGTTTGTCGCCATCCTCGGCCCCAGCGGTTCCGGCAAGACCACGCTGCTGAACATCATCGGCGGCCTTGACCGGTACGACAGCGGCGACCTGATCATCAACGGCATCTCCACCAAGAAATACTCCGACCGCGACTGGGACTCCTACCGCAACCACACCATCGGCTTTGTGTTCCAGAGCTACAACCTGATCCCCCACCAGACCGTGCTGGCCAATGTGGAACTGGCGTTGACCATCTCGGGCGTCTCGGGTGCCGAGCGGAAACGCCGCGCCACCGAAGCGTTGCAGCAGGTCGGCCTTGGCAACCAGCTCCACAAACACCCCACCGAGATGTCCGGCGGCCAGATGCAGCGTGTGGCCATCGCCCGCGCTCTGGTCAACAACCCCGACATCCTGTTGGCGGACGAGCCCACCGGCGCACTGGACAGCGACACCAGCATTCAGGTCATGGAGCTGCTGAAAGAGGTCGCCAAAGACCGTCTGGTGGTCATGGTCACCCACAACCCGGAGCTTGCCGAGCGGTACGCCACCCGCATCGTCCAGCTGAAAGACGGCGTGATCCTCTCCGACACCCAGCCTTACCAGCCGGACGTGACCCAACTGGCACCCGCTGTCCACAAAAACATGGGGCGGTCGTCCATGTCGCTGCTGACCTCGATGGCTCTGAGCTTCAACAACCTGAAAACCAAAAAGGCCCGCACCCTGCTGACCGCCTTTGCCGGATCCATCGGCATCATCGGCATCGCGCTCATCATCTCGCTGTCCACCGGCGTCAACGACTACATTGACAACATGGAGCGTTCGACCCTGAGCGAATATCCCTTGCAGATCCTGAGCAGCGGCATGGATCTCACCTCTCTGTTGAGCGGCAGCTCCGGCAGTTCCGGCACCTCTGCTTCCGGCAGCACCGTCCGTACGGACAGCGCGGAAGCGGGCGAGATGATCCCCGTGCGCCAGCTGGTCACGCAAATGGTCTCGGGCATCACCTCCAACGATCTCCGCTCCTTCAAGAGCTATCTGGAAAGCAGCGGCTGCACCATCGCCGAGGACACGACCTCCATCGAGTATTCTTATAATGTAACGCCCCAGATCTTCCGGGAGGATGCCGACGGCAGCATCCGGCAGGTCAACCCGGACTCTTCCCTTTCCGCACTGGGCATCAGCTCTTCGACCTCCACCAACGATCTGATGTCCTCCATGATGAACACCAGCGTCTTTTACCAGCTGCCCGCCAGCAGCGAGCTGTACAACTCCCAGTATCAGGTCAGAGCAGGCCGCTGGCCCGAGGCTTACAACGAGTGTGTGCTGGTTCTGGGGGCGGACGGCAGCGTGACCGACTACGCCCTCTATGCCATGGGGCTGCGCGACAACGCCGAGCTGGACAAGATGATCCAGCAGTTCGCCCAGAACCAGAACATCACCGTTCCGGACGACTTTCACACCTATTCTGTGGACGACTTTCTCGGCCTGACCTTCAAGTTGGTGGACGCCGCCGACTGCTATGTGTACGATGACACCTACCACGTCTGGAAGAACAAGACCGACGACGCCGCTTATATGAAAGACCTTGTCGCCGACAGCACCGACCTGACTGTGGTGGGCATCGTCCAGCCCGACCCGGAGTCCTCCGCCGCCATGCTTTCGTCCGGCATCGCCTATCCCGCCTCCCTGACCCAGCACGTCATCGCGCAGGCCAAGCAGAGCGAGATCGTCCAAGCGCAGATGGCCACCCCCTCCATCAATGTCCTGACCGGGGAGGCGTTCGGCTCTGACGACGCCCTTTCCTCCTTTGATCTGGCTTCTCTCTTCACCATCGACACCGATATGCTCCAGAACGCCTTCCAGTTCGACGCCAGCGCACTGAATTTCGACCTCAGCGGTGCGTTCGACCTGACCGGGGATTCCTTTGATCTGTCCTCGGTGCTGGATCCGGGCAGCTTTGATCTGAACTTCGACTCCCTCGGCGATCTGGGTGAAATGCCTGAACTGGATCTGAGCGAGGCCTTCTCCGGACTCGACCTTTCCATCTCCTCCGACGCGCTGGAAGGCCTGCTGAAAAAGGTCTTTGACGGCTACAAAAACTATGTCATCGGCAACGGCATCCTGAACCTCGACAAGATCAGCTTTTCCGCCTATCTCCAGAGCGAGGCGTTCCAGCAGCTGATGGCCGACTCCATGCAGGATCTGGTGGACACCGACGCCCTCACCGCGCAGCTCTCGGCCGCGATGCAGCAGGCCATGCAGACCGTGATGGCGCAGTATTCCTCCCAGATCACCGCTGCCCTGCAGACCCAGCTCCGCACGGCCATGGAATCTGCCATGGGCACGATGATGACACAGATGAGCAGCAGCATCCAGTCCGCCCTCACGGAAAACATTTCCAAGCTCAGCAGTCAGATGGAAAACGCGCTCAAGATCGACGCCAACGCCTTCCAGAACGCCATCCAGATCAACACGAGCGAGGATGACCTGACCGAACTGATGAAATCCTCCATGCTCTCTTCCACCGCGACCTACGACAGCAACCTGCAGAGCTTCGGCTATGCCGATCTGGACGCGCCCAGCCAGATCAGCATCTACCCCACCGACTTTGACCACAAGGCCAGCGTCGTGGCAAAGCTGGATGCCTACAACGACGCCATGTCTGCACAGGGTTCCGACGAAAAGGTGATCCATTACACCGACCTCGTGGGCACCCTGATGACCTCCGTGACCGAGATCATCAATATGATCAGCAATATGCTGGTGGCTTTCGTCTCCATCTCGCTGGTGGTCTCCTCCATCATGATCGGCGTCATCACCTATATCAGCGTCCTCGAACGCCGCAAAGAGATCGGCATCCTCCGCGCCATCGGTGCTTCCAAGCGGAACATCTCGGAGGTGTTCAACGCCGAGACCTTCATCATCGGCCTGTGCTCCGGCGTGATGGGCATCGTGCTCAGCGAGATCCTGCTGATCCCGGGCAATCTGCTCATCCGCAAAGTTTCCGGCAGTGCCAGCGTCACCGCCGTGCTCCCCCTCGGAGCCGCCGCGGTGCTGATCCTGCTGGCGACCGTGCTGACCATTCTGGGCGGCTTTATCCCGGCCAAGAGTGCATCCAAGTGCGACCCGGTCAAGGCTCTGCGGGCAGAGTAAACCGCTCTTGCCTTTCCCTCCGGGAGAGGCGGCACGGCGCAAGCTGTGACGGAGAGGGCAGGCCCGCTGACGCCCTCTCAGGCTGCTTCGCAGCCAGCTTTCCCGAAGTGGGAGCCAAGAAACCTGCATCCATCCCGGCAAAACCCGTTTCCGGACGGCGTTCTGCCGGGATTTTTGCTTGCTGCTGCGGTACATTTTCTGGCAGCAACTGGTGATTTGGTTACAAAAAAGTACGGTTGTTTCAGATAAATTTGACTTGTACCGGGAATTCCCGGAAATTTTGCTGCATTTTGCTTTCAAGCCAAATCAATCTGCACAAAGACCGCTTCTCTCCTTGGGTAATACTGCCAAAAGTGTTTTCGCATTCTTGATTTTTTGTGCAAATCATGCCATAATAAAGTCACTGGAAACGTTCCCGACACCGTTCCCGATAATATGACCGAAAGTGAAAGATGTAAAATGCCGAACATGACCATCAAGGATATCGCCCGCATCAGCGGCTGTTCTGTCAGCACCATCTCCCGGGTCATCAACGACCGGCCGGACGTCCGCCCCGAAACCAAGGAGCACATCCTGCAGATCATGCGGGAATCGGGGTTCGTTCCCAACACCAACGCACGCCAGCTCAAGATCCAACAGTCGCGCAGTCTGGTCTTTGTGGTCAAAGGGACCCGGAACCTCTTCTTCTCGGATTTTCTGGTTCAGCTGCAGCGGGCCGCGACCCTGTATGGGTACAGCGGCATCGTCTCCTATCTGGACGAGAACGCCAACGAGATCGACGCAGCCGAAAAGATCCTGCGGGAGATCAAGCCCAAAGGCATGATCTTTCTGGGCGGCAGCGTCACCAATTTCCAGAAAGGGTTTGCCAACATCACCGTGCCCTCGGTACTGGCGACGCTGGTCTCCGACGAGCTGGACTTCCCCAATCTGTCCATGGTGGGCGTCGATGACCGGGCTGCGGCACACACCGCCGTTGCACACCTGATCGCACAGGGGCATCAGAAGATCGCCGTTCTGGGCGGCCCGGCCACCAGTTTCCCCAGCCGGATGCGGCGGCTCGGCGCACAGGACGCCATGGAGGACGCCGGGCTCCGGTTCGACGACACGCTCTACGGCCTGTCCAACTACGATTTCGAGTCCGCCTATCACGCCATGAACGGCCTGTTGGCCAAACGTGCCGAATTCACCGCCCTGTTCGCCATGAGCGACGTGATCGCTGTGGGTGCCATCCGCGCACTGGTCAGTGCCGGGCTGCGGGTGCCGGAGGATGTCTCGGTGATCGGTTTTGACGGCATCACGATGTCGCGCTATTGCGTACCCGTGATCACCACCATCGTCCAGCCGAGCGAACAGATCGCGCTGCAGAGCGTCGAGCTTCTGGTGCGGCAGATCGAGCACGGCGCACCGGCGCAGACCGTGACCCTGCAGCCCGAGCTGCAGCCGGGCGAAAGCGTCCGCCCCTGCCGCGGCAATTTCTGAGTCTTACTTCCGTCTGCATGGACGGCAGCAATAAAATCGAATCTTTTTATAATGAAGAAGGAGAACAATTATGAAAAAGATGATCTCTCGTCGTAATTTCCTGAAGGCCGCTGGCGTTTCTGCCGCTGCTCTGGGTCTGGCTGCCTGCGGCGGCTCTTCCAGCAGCTCCACGGCAGCTTCCTCGACCGCAGCAAGCTCTGCCGCTTCTGCCGCTCCCGCCGCTGCCGGCAAGGTCTACTACCTGAACTTCAAGCCTGAGCAGGATCAGGCTTGGCAGGATCTGGCCAAGGCTTACACCGAGGAGACCGGCGTGCCTGTGACCGTCGTGACCGCCGCTTCCGGCCAGTATGAGACCACCCTGATGAGCGAGATGGAGAAGAGCGAGGCTCCCACCCTGTTCCAGGTCAACGGCCCCGTCGGTCTGGCCAACTGGAAGGACTACTGCTACGATCTGTCCGGCACCCCGCTGTACGGCGAGCTGACCAGCGATACCTTTGCTCTGAAGGACGGCGACGCCGTTACCAGCATCGCTTACGTCATTGAGACCTACGGCATCATCTACAACAAAGAGCTGCTGACCGCCGCCGGTTACACGCAGGACGACATCAAGGGCTTTGCCGATCTGAAGAAGGTCGCCGACGACATTCAGGCCCGCAAGTCCGAGCTGGGCGTGGACGGTGCCTTCACCTCCGCCGGTATGGACGGCTCTTCCGACTGGCGTTTCAAGACCCATCTGGCCAACCTGCCCATCTACTATGAGTACAAGGCAGACGGCATCGGCTCCACCGACGCCATCAAGGGCACCTACCTCGACAACTACAAGCAGATCTGGGATCTGTACATCACCGACTCCACCTGCGACCCGAAGCTGCTGGCTTCCAAGACCGGCAACGACGCTGTGGCCGAGTTCGTCGGCAAGAAGGCCGTCTTCTATCAGAACGGCACTTGGGCATACAGCGACGTGAAGGATCTGGGCGACGACAACCTCGGGATGCTGCCCATCTACATCGGCGTTGACGGTGAGGAGAATCAGGGTCTGTGCACCGGTTCCGAGAACTTCTGGTGCGTCAACAACACCTCTTCGGACGAGGATATTCAGGCTACGCTGGACTTCCTGTACTGGTGTGTCACTTCCGACAAGGGCACCTCTGCCATGTCCGATGACATGGGCTTTGTCATCCCCTTCAAGAAGGCAAAGGCTTCCACCAACCCGCTGATCGCCATTGCAAACGATTATGTGGCCGACGGCAAGACCAGCGTAGACTGGTGCTTCTCCACCATGCCTTCTGAGGAGTGGAAGAACGGCGTTGGCTCTGCCCTGACCGCTTATGCAGCAGGCACCGGCAAGTGGGATGACGTCGTCACCGCTTTCGTCGATGGCTGGGCGAAGGAGTATAAGCTGGCCAACGGCTGATCCTGACCTTTGCCGATTCCAATGAATGAAATGGGAGGCGGGCGAATCGTTCGCCCGCCTCCCTTTATTATGTCAGGAGGTACATCATGCAAAAAGCCATCAGCAAATATTGGCCGGTGTTCGTGCTGCCCACGCTGATCGCGTTCATCATCGGCTTCATCTGGCCCTTTATCTGGGGCATTTTCCTGTCTTTCCAGCGGTTTACCACCGTCAGCAAGACCACCTTTGTCGGCATCCAGAACTACTTCTCTGTTTTTCAGGATTCGACCTTCCTCCATGCGTTTGGCTTTACTGCGGTCTTCACCGTGGTCTCCACCGTCCTCATCAATGTCTGCGCCTTTGCCATCGCGCTGGTGCTGACCCGCGGCATCCGCGGCACCAACCTCTTCCGTACCGTGTTCTTCATGCCCAACCTGATCGGCGGCATCCTGCTGGGCTACATCTGGCAGATCCTGCTGAACGGCGTGCTGGCCAACCTGCAGAAGCCCCTGCTGGCTCTGGACGCCAAGGCCGGTTTTGTCGGTCTGGTCATCCTGATGTGCTGGCAGCAGATCGGCTACATGATGATCATCTACGTCGCTGGCCTGCAGAGCGTGCCCGGCGACCTGATCGAAGCCGCCAAGATCGACGGCGCAAACGACCGTGAGATCCTGTTCAAGATCAAGATCCCCATGGTCATGCCCAGCGTGACCATCTGCACCTTCCTGACCCTGACCAACAGCTTCAAGCTGTTCGACCAGAACGTGGCTCTGACCGCCGGTGAGCCCGCCAACATGAGCGAGATGCTGGCTCTGAACATCTACAACACCTTCTACGGCCGCTCCGGTGCCCAGTGGAAGGGCATCGGTCAGGCAAAGGCCGTCGTCTTCTTCCTGATCGTGGTCGTCATCTCGCTGATCCAGCTCAAGTTTACCCGCTCCAAGGAGGTGCAGCAGTAATGGTCAAACAGAAGAAAACGTGGGATACCGTCTTTATCGTGCTCATGGCTCTGCTCTGCCTTGTGTGGATCTATCCCATCGTCCTGATCCTTCTCAACAGTCTGAAGGTCGAGGGCACCTTCACCACCGCCACCGTCTTCCAGCTGCCGACCGTAGAGACCTTTGCAGGCCTGTCCAACTACGTTTACGGCATCTTCAAGATGAACTTCCTGTCCAGTCTGGGCTACAGCCTGCTGATCACCGTATCCAGCGTTGCGCTGATCCTGCTGTGCTGCTCCATGACCGGCTGGTATCTGACCCGCGTGAACAATAAGCTGAGCAAGTTTATGAACCTGCTGATCGTCTTTTCGATGGTCGTTCCCTTCCAGATGGTCATGTTCACCCTGTCCAAGACCGCCGACACCCTCAAGCTGAACACCCCGTGGAACATCTGCATCATCTATCTGGGCTTCGGCGCAGGTCTGGCGGTGTTCATGTTCACCGGCTTTATGAAGAGCGTTCCCATCGAGATCGAGGAAGCCGCCATGATCGACGGCTGCAACCCCATCCAGATCTTCTTCAAGATCGTCTTCCCCATCCTGAAGCCGACCATGATCTCCACCGCCATTCTGGAGACCATGTGGGTCTGGAACGACTACCTCCTGCCCACGCTGGTGCTGGATATCAAGAAATACCGCACCATCCCCATGGCCATCCAGTATTTCCGCGGCGGCTATGGCCGTGTGGAGCTGGCACCCATGATGGCCTGCATCATCATCGCCATCATCCCCATCATCATCCTCTACATGACCTGCCAGAAGTACATCATCGAGGGCGTCGTTGCTGGCGCAGTCAAGGGGTAAGGAGGCCATCATCATGCGTGCAAGCGGCATTTTGATGCCCGTATTCAGCCTGCCCGGTCCGTTCGGGATCGGTACGCTCGGAAAAGAAGCTTTCCGCTTCGTGGATTTTCTGGCCAGTGCCAGACAGACCTACTGGCAGATCCTTCCCATCGGCCCCACCGGTTACGGCGACAGCCCGTACCAGAGCTTTTCCGCTTTTGCGGGCAACCCCTATTTCGTCGATTTCCGCATTCTGGCCGAGCAGGGTCTGCTGACCGAGGACGAAGTGCCTGCGGCTCTGCCCGTCGGCCCCATCCAGTACGGCGCGCTCTACAACGAGCGTCCGATCCTCCTGAAAAAGGCCGCCGACCGGCTGCTGGCCGACCCCACCCCAGAGTACGCGGCGTTCTGTCAGGCGCAGAGCTTCTGGCTGGACGATTACGCCCTCTTTATGGCGGTCAAGGCCGAGCAGCATCAGGCCGGTCTCGGCGACTGGCCGGACGATCTGCGCACCCGGGAGCCTGCGGCTCTCGCTGCCGCGAAGGAGCGGCTGGCCGAGCCGATCGGCTACTTCAAGGCGATCCAGTTCTTCTTCTACACCCAGTGGAACGCGCTGAAGGACTACGCCAACCGCAAGGGCATCCTGTTGGTGGGAGACATCCCCATCTACGTCAGCCCCGATTCCAGCGACCTGTGGACCCGGCCGGAATTGTTCCAGACCGACGGCAAGGTACACCTGACGCAGGTGGCCGGGTGTCCGCCGGATGCCTTTGCAGCCGATGGCCAGCTCTGGGGCAACCCGCTCTACGACTGGCCCCGCCATGAGGCCGAGGGCTTTGCATGGTGGAAACGCCGGATGCAGCACGCCACCGCGATCTACGATGTGGTACGCATCGACCATTTCCGCGGCTTTGAGAGCTACTACTCCATCCCGGCTTCCAACAAGACGGCGGCAGGCGGCAAGTGGGTCAAAGGCCCCGACCGCGCCTTCATCAACGCCATGCACGAAGCCTTGGGCGAAGGCGGCATCATTGCCGAGGATCTGGGCTATCTGACCCCGGAAGTCAAAGCGATGCTGACAGCCAGCGGCTACCCGGGCATGAAGATCATGCAGTTTGCGTTTGACAGCCGGGAGTCGGGCAATTATCTGCCCTACACCTACACCCGGAACAGCGTCGTCTACACCGGCACCCACGACAACGTGACCACCGAAGGCTGGCGGAAAAACGCCAGCCCCGAGGATGTGGCCTACGCCTGCCGGTATCTGCGCTGTACCCCCGAGGATCTGACCGAAGCGATGATCTGTGCCTGCCTGTCCAGCGTGTCGGACATGGCCATCATTCCGCTGGCCGACTGGCTCCATCTGGGCGAGGACGCCCGGATCAACACGCCCAGCACCTCCGGCTCCAACTGGCAGTGGCGGCTGACAAAGCCCCTCTCCATTGATCTGAGCCGTCACATCGCTGCCCTGACCGTTCTGTACGACCGGGCACCGGCCGCCGCCGAGGAGCCATCCTCCACCTGAGTTTCCCACTTTCTCCTTTTTCATCTGAAAACAGCAGCAGTGATCCCGGCCGTTCTCCTCTGTGCCGGATCTCTGCTGCTGTTTTTCTTGGTGTGCAGGCAAATTTCACACACAACATTTTTTCACAGCCGCCTGTGCGGGGCTCCGCCGCGTTTCCTGCGTGGTTTCGTTTCTTTTCTTGCGTTCCTTCACAGTTTTTTCACAGGCTGCACAAACCCAGTGTTTCCACGCTCTCTTGTCGTTTTTCCGGGATTGTGTTATAATTCAGGTAACCCGATCTCCGCTTCCGGCGGAGTACTGAGTGAAAGGAGTCTTTCCACCATGGAATATACCTGCCAGAATCCCATGCGGTTCCCTGCAGCCTATGCGGTCGTTGCCGAGGAGGAAATGGTTTACATCGAAGGCGGTGCCTTTACGTTCAATGTCGGCAAATATCAGGTCACAGTCAACATTGACCAACAGCAGGTGCTGGCCTTCTGCACCAATGTCGTGGTCAACTACATTCGTCTGCTGGGGCAGGCTGCCTTTACCAATGCCGTCAACGGCCTTCAGGCAGCACGGGCCGACGGCCTGAGCACCAAGGGTGCCGTCCAGTATTTCTGGAAAAATCAGGGCACCTTCGGCCGGGTGGCCACGGTCGTAGCCGGTGGATTTGCCGGGTATTATCTCTACGTGCAGGCGGTCAACATCTATTATGCAGCGGTCTCGCTGTACAATGACCTGAAGACAGCCTACGAACAGAGCATGACTCCCCAACTGATCCCCACGCCTGCCGGGGCAGCCTGATGGCGCGTGCCGGATCTTCCCCCCCCCCCAAAAAAAAACGAGAACTGAAAGGAGCCATTTATGAAAAACCTGCATCTGCCTGCATCCTATGCACAGATCCCCGAAGAGGAGCAGCGGCTGGTGATCGGCGGCGGCGAGCTTCAGGATGCATGGACCAACTTTAAAGACAATCTCCACCTCGACGACTTCTTCCTCGGAGGCGGTCTGATCTCTCTTTCGATCACCTTTGTGCCCACCCTGCTGTTCAAGGTCGCAGTGGCCGGTTACAACTTCTTCGAGAATGTCTACAACAACATTTCCAACTGGTTCGGTGTCCGGGATGATACGCTGGACGCTCTCCAGAGTTACACCGACGGGATCCGCAAAAAGCAGCAGGAACGCGGCATCTGACCCCAAAACCCACGATGACAAAACCGGCACAGCGATTTTGATTCGCTGTGCCGGTTTTTTGTAATGGGCTTGCCCTCTCCGTTAACGGGCTTGCCCTCTCCGTTAACGGGATTGCCCTCTCAGTCTCGCTTCGCTCGCCAGCTCTCCCGAAGGGAGAGCCAAGACTTGCCTCTCCCTTTGAAAGACTCCCTCCGGCCGGAGGGAGATGTCGCGTGAGCGACAAAGGGAGGACAAGGTGGCATTGCGAAGCAATGACGGAGAGGGCAAGCCTGCTTCAAATGATTCTCTCTGCTCCCTGCTCCCGGAGGCGGAGCCGATAGCAGCTCCCCGCCCCGAACACCGCTTCGATGGCGGCGTAGTAAGCTTCCAAACGATCGGCCGGAACAAAGGCCTGAATGGTGCCGGCAAAGCCGCCGCCCTGCATCCGCCATGCGCCGCTGCTGCCGGCAAGGATGCTCTGGCTGACCGCCAACGCCACCGAAAGCCCCTGATGCCGCGGGTCTGTGGAGCAGTAGACGTTCTGACAGTACTCAAACGACGAATGTCCGCTTTCCCGCACCCGCTGCAGAAATCCGGGGAAATCGCCGGACTGCAACGCCCGTTTTTCTGCCAGCGTCCGGGCGTTCTCGGCAAAATAATGGATGGCACGCAGGGCTGCGCGGTCTCCGCAGGCCGCACGCACCGCAGGCAGAGCCGCCCAGAAGTCCGCTTCGGCCACCTGCCCCAGAACGCTCTGCCCCAGACAGCGGGCTGCGGCCTCCATCTCCTGCCGGATGGCCGAAAACTCGCCGGTCAGCTCGCTGTGGCTGCCGCGGGTGTCGGTCACGCAGAGGGTCATCCCCGCCGGGAGCAGACCATCCGCATGGATCTTCTCAATGACCGGCTCCTTCGGATTTGCAAAGTCGGCAAAGATCACCCCGCCCACCGCGCTGGTCAGCTGATCCAGCAGGCCACTGGGTTTGCCGAAGTAGGTGTTTTCGGCATACTGACAGATCTTTGCCAGCTCCGGAGCCGAACAGCCGCAGCCAAATGCGTCGTTGAGGATGACCGCCATCCCCATCTCAAACGCCGCGGAACTGGACAGACCCGACCCCCGCAGCACATCGCTGGCGGTGTAAGCGTCAAAGCCGCCGATCGCTTTTCCGGCGGCGCGGAAGCCCTCGGCGATGCCCCGGATCAGGCTGGCGGAATGGGTACTCTCCCCCTGCTGCGGTTCGGCCTCACTCAGGTCGATCACGTCCAGCTTGTTGAACCCCCGGGATTTGACCCGGATGAAGCCGTCATCGCTGGGCGATGCCACCGCGATCAGATCCAGCGTGACCGCCGCCGCCAGCCCATAGCCGTGCTGATGATCGGTGTGGTTGCCGCCCAGTTCGGCCCGACCCGGTGCCGAGTAGATCCGCACCTGCTGCCCCGGGCCGTAATACTGCTCAAACTGCTCCAACGCCGCCGCATAGCGCAGCTTCTGCCGTGCCAGAACTGCGTCCTCCCGGCCGTACAGCCGCCGCAGCTGCTCATCCCACTGCCCATCCAAGATCGCCTGCCGGAGTTGCGTGCTGGTTGCCATCGTCATTCCTCCCACCCAAACTAGGATCTCTCCACAAAACGCGCCGGTTTGATACGACCATTGTAATGCACAAACGATCCATTTGCAATTTAATTGTAGAAAAAAAGAAAAATTTGGTGTCCGGAACAAAGAATAAAATGTACTTTTGTTGAATTTGCAGAGGCAGGTGTGGTATACTGGCCTTATCAAACTGACCGGCAGGAGGATTTTATCATGGCGGACGTCTATAAGCAGTCGTTTAAACAGAACTATACCAACAACATCGAGCTGTCCATCTTCAACTGCGGTCTCGAACGCTGCGCCCCCAGCCAGACTTGGGGTCCCGGCATCCGCGACCACTATCTGATCCACCTTGTGGTTTCCGGCAAAGGCATCTTCGAGGTCGGCGGCAAGACCTTCCCGGTCGCACCCGGAGATCTCTTTTTTGCCCGCCCCAATCAGCTGATCCGCTACACCGCCGACGAAGTTCACCCGTGGGAGTACAGCTGGGTCGGCTTCAACGGTGCCTGCGCCCACAAGCTGGCTGCACAGCTGCCCTTTACCGATGCCGCCCCCGTCCACCGCACCCACAACCTCGAAGAGATGCGCACTGCGCTGAACAACATCTACTCCTCCCGCGGGCTGCACCCGCAGGACGAAGCCGCCATGGTCGGCTATCTGTATCTCTTCATCTCGGCTCTGATGCGGGAGACCAACGAGGCCAAGCCCCACAGCACCTCTTCGTCCAGCCAATACGTCCTGAACGCGATCAAGTACATCCAGTTCAATTATTCCCACGACATTTCCATCGACGATGTGGCCAAGAGCGTGGGCGTTTCCCGCAGCCATCTCTACCGGGTGTTCATGCTGAATGTCGGCAAAAGCCCCATCGACTACCTGACGGAGTACCGGATCAACGAGGCCTGCAAGCTGCTGCGGGCCGGCAACCTTTCGATCGCTGAAGTCGCCGTCTCGGTAGGCTTCTTCGACCAGTTCTATTTCTCGCGGGTCTTCAAGCGCGCCAAGGGCGTACCCCCGAGCAAGTATATCGCATCCCAGACCGGCAGCGATCCGGCGAACAAATAAGGAGAATCGTGACCCATGCCCTTACAGAAAAATCAACTGCTGAACCTGCAGATCGAGCGGCTGTCCAACGACGGCAGCGGCGTCACCCATTCGGAAGACGGCGAGGCGGTCTTCATCCCGGGTACGGCCCCCGGCGACACTGCCCGGGTCAGGATCGTCAAGGACTGCGGCCGGTATGCCTTCGGCATTCTGGACGAGCTGCTGACCCCCTCGCCCGACCGCATCCCGGTGGATTGTCCGGCGGCCGGGCCCTGCGGCGGCTGCAGCCTGCGCCATCTCCGGTACGAAGCGGAGCTTTCCGCCAAGCAGGACAACGTGACCGACGCGTTCCGGCGGATTGGCGGGCTGGAGGTTCCCATCCTGCCTGCCCTTGCTTCCCCCGAAGTGGACCGCTACCGCAACAAGGTGCAGTTCCCGGTGGGGCGGGATAAGACCAGCAAGCCCTGCATCGGTTTCTACGCAGGCCGCACCCACCGGATCGTTCCCTGCCCGGACTGCAAGCTTCAGCCCAGCCTTTTGAATGCGATCGGCAACACGCTGTGTGCCTTCTTCGACGCGCACTGCATCCAGCCCTACGACGAGCAGAGCGGCAAGGGGCTTGTCCGTCACATCTTCCTGCGGCGGGGTGTACACAGCGGCCAGATCATGGTCTGTCTGGTCTGTACCCGCCCCAAGATCCCCCATTCCGACGAGCTGGTGCAGCAGCTCTGTGCGCAGTTCCCGGAGATCACCACCATCCTCCTGAATGTCAACGCCAAGGACACCAATGTGATCCTCGGCCATGAAACGCTTTCCCTGTACGGCCCCGGATTCATCGAAGACACCTTGCAGGGCGTTCCGGTTCGGCTCGGGCCGTTGTCCTTCTATCAGGTCAACACCCTCGCTGCGGAGCAGCTTTACCGCATCGCCGCCGATTACGCCCAGCTCACCCCCAACGATCTGCTGCTGGATCTCTACTGCGGGATGGGCACCATCGGCCTGTCGATGGTGGATTCCTGCCGGGAGCTGATCGGTGTCGAGATCGTACCCGAAGCCATCGACAGTGCGAAGGCCAATGCCGCCCGGATGGGCGACGCTGTCGCCGCCAAGAGCCGCTTCTTCTGCGCCGATGCGGGGCAGGCTGCGACCCAGCTTGCCGCCGAGGGTCTGCACCCCGACGTCATCATCCTCGACCCGCCCCGCAAGGGCTGTGACGAAGCCACCCTGTCTGCCGTCGTCAAAATGTCTCCCCGCCGGGTCGTCTACGTCAGCTGCAACCCTTCCACCGCCGCCCGCGACGCCAAGTGGCTCGAAGCCCACGGCTACCATGCAGAGAAAGTCCAGCCAGTGGATCTCTTCCCGAGGACGAAGCATGTCGAATGCGTCATTGCACTTTCCAAGGGCGAGATCGACTCCAAAAAAGTCCGTGTAGAGTTCTCTTTGGAGGGCATGGATACCTCCGGATTGCAGAAAGGTGCGACCTATCCCGAAATCAAGGCCCGTGTGTTGGAACAGACCGGACTGAAGGTATCTTCCCTGTATATCTCGCAGGTCAAGCAGAAATGTGGTCTGGAGGTACGAGAGAATCACCATAAGGCGAAGTCCGAAAACGCAAAGCAGCCCCAGTGTCCGCCGGAGAAGGAAGCGGCCATAAGGGATGCGCTGAAATATTTTAAGATGCTTTGACCCACAGTCAAAACCACCGGCTGAGCCGGTGGCTTGAGTAAGCCCTAGAAGGGCATAATACTAGCAAAGCCCCTTAAGGGG
>CAKTBG010000001.1 GCA_934533135.1 uncultured Faecalibacterium sp. | reverse complement strand
AGCCGGGAGCATAGCGCCGTTTGTTGTCAGCAGCCCGTTTCACGGTCTGCGTGTAGTTCCTTGTAAACTGACCTAAGCTGTTGGCCAACAAACAGATTTTGGCACAGATTATGAAGAACTGCGTGAATGAGTACAGTGCTTGTTCCGTAGACGAAATTGCAGAGAAGTATATCGAAGGAACGCCGGAAGTTGGCACGGTTGGCGTTCATGTTGATGATACGAACAGACCTAAGAAAACTGCTGATGTAATTATCGGAAGCAATAATGAGGATTCTACGCTGACGGAGGGAACCATCAATTATGATGTTCGGTTCGATGCAATCGCGCCAGCAGTAGAGGGTTCTGCTGCACAGAAAGATGTGATACGTCTTATTATCAATGTGGAAGCACAAACTGCTTTTAATCCGGGATGGACAATACAATTATTATGCCGAAGGGCGACTATATTATGAAGAAAGCCGTGTACGCTATAAGCGGCGAGACTCGTTCAGATCGAGATTATCCGTGGTGGATCGGAATGACGATGCAGTTCGTACATATTAATCCGCAGTACGGTGCAGTGTTCCGTTACGTCAAAGATAACGAGGGGCATCCTTATCCCGGTGCAATGCACACTTCGCCGGTACTAAAAGTCGATATCTCAGACGATGAGAGCAAGGTCATCGTTGAGACTTACAATACAATTTACACATTTGAAAAAGTAAAGGAGAAATGATTATGGCTAAGTATTTTTATGTTTATGACGTCGCAGATGGTACTAGCGATCAGATTGTAAAAATGTACAACACCGAGGCCGTGATTAACGGTAAGAAACAGACATACACTGCCGAGAAGCGTGTGACGAAAGAGAACATGACCGGTTTCCTCGATGGCATCAAAGCAAGCGGATTTGTTGGTAACAAAGAAGTTGCAGAAGCCGATATTGCAGAGCGTGAAGCGAAACGTATTCTGGCTATTAAAATGACTGATTATCATAATGCCCGTGATGCTTACAGCGAGGCTGCCACCAATCTGAAAAAGGTCAATGCTAAGTACGGAATTTAAATATAATCGTTAATGCGTAAGCAGGGTGGGTAGAGAGGAATAAAAAATATGAGTCTTGATATAAATATTGATCGAATTAAAGAAGCGGCTAGGATTGCTGGAAAATATTATGACCACAAAACCTTTAATCATGCAGTTCGTGTTGTTGATTATGTTATTAAAAATCCTGCGATTCCAATTTATCTCCAAGAGGACTGTGTGTGTCTCGCTTATATGCACGATTTACTTGAAGACACAGATTACGATCCAAAAGACCTTCCTTTATATTTTAGGAAAGCGTTGGAGAAAATTTCAAAGCCTAAAGATACAAACTATGATGAATACTGCAAACTGATTCATGACAGCACAGATACTGATTGGGGTAAGTGTGCGTGGTTTGTTAAACTGGCCGATATGAAAGATCATCTATCACAGGTAGACACGCTGACGCCACATCTAAAAGAAAAATATCTGAGCGGATTGAGGTATTTATTATGAAAGAACTTGGCTACTATGTTATTTCTGCTGATTTATGTGGTATCGCTCCATATCGTAGGGAGATATTTTATAAAAAGACTCTATTGCAATACGTGGAGAAAAATTCAATCGAAGAGTATTCAGAAAAATTCTATAACAGAGATGGAAATGGTCGCCCAAGTTGGATAGGGGAGACAATCAAAAATCATTTCTATGTTACTGTTCCTGCCAGTCAACACAGAGAAACGGTAAAGATCAAAAGAAATAGCGACGACTACATTGAATTAAAAAAGCAGTTTTGGTATGTATCTCCAAAGGACGTTTCTACTGGTGAGGTTATGCACGACTTGTCGTTTACAGACTTTTTAGAGCTTGCACGAGATATAGGTTATGACATTACAAAGAGACCTTAAAGGTGTTCACTATGACAAGAAAGAAGTTGATTAAGTTCGCAATGTCGTTACTGTACGGTCGGAACGAAGCTGTTGAATATGCTTGGCGAATAAACCGTATGATGAAAGACGATCCAAAAATCACATATAAGATGGCGTGTGATGTGTTATTAGAGTATGACCATCATGACGTAGAAGTCTTAAACAGAAAGAAGGGTAGATCATGAAGGAAGTCCCGATTTAGGAGAAAACCACCCTTACATTAGAGGAAGCCGCAGCGTACACAGGGATCGGAATCTGTAAATTACGTGAGATTACCGATGATGAAAGTAGCCAACTCGTTTTGTGGGTGGGTTCCAAGCGGCTCATCAAGCGAAAAGCTCTCGAAAAGTACATAGATCAAGCATATTCCATTTGAATCTTTGGCTCAGGTGTGATATAATCGAAGCGTCACATCTGAGCTCTTTATATAATGTAAGGAGTTCTACTATGGAAAGACGTAAAGATAGCAAAGGAAAAGTCCTCAAAGAAGGGGAGAGTGAAAGAAAAGACGGATCATATCAATATCGTTGGACAGACGAATTTGGAAAGAGAAATACAGTTTACGCTGGCGATTTAAAAATATTGCGTGAAAAAGAAAATGAAATTAATAAGTCAAAAGTCTTTTCGCTCAAATATGTTGCCGGAACCGCCACCGTTATGGAACTTGCAATCCAATATAACAATATAAAGAAAAACGCTTTGAGAAGGAAGACCCTTTATAATAATTCTTTGTACCTTAAATGGTTAGCCACCGACGAGATTTGCAAAAAGCAAATAAAAGACGTGACGGAATTCGATGCTAAATGTTGGGCAAAAAGGCTCTACGAAGAACAAGGGAAATCGTATAACACCATCGGTAGAGAAAAATCATTTATTCAAAGTGCTTTTGAAATGGCCATCAACGACAGAAGAATTCTTAACAATCCTTTTTCTTTCAAGTTGGCATCAGTTGTCCCTAACAATCAGAAGCATAGGCAACCGCTTACTGACTCGGAGTATGCTAATATTATAAAATATGTTAACAACAGCGTCCCTTATAAGAAATATATTGATATAATTATTGTGCTACACGAAACAGGAATAAGGGTCGGAGAACTTTGTGGATTGACTATCCCTGATATAGACTTTAAAAATGGTTGTATCAAGATCAATAAGCAACTTGTTGGTAGTAATGCAAATGGCGTATATATTGAAAAGCCAAAAACAGAAGCTGGGAATAGAATCGTTCCAATGACTTTATCTGCACAAAAAAGCTTTCGCAATATTATCGAATCGAGACCAAAACTTGAAGAAGAACCAGTTGTTGATGGAGTATCTGAATTTTTGCTCATAAATAAAAATGGGCATCCAAGACCACCATGGGATATTGCTAGTATCTTCAAGCATATAAGAGGTCGATACGAAAAAGTAGTTGGAGAGCCAGCTCCACTTATTACGCCTCATGTGTTAAGGCATACGTTTTGTTCAAACATGATTAAACGAGGTATGAATGTAAAAGAGGTTCAGTATCTTATGGGGCATAGTACCTGTAGCGTGACTCTCAACATTTATACGCACGCCGATGTAAAAGAAATCGCCTCAAAGCTACACGAGATGTAATGGATGTTTACAGAAATTACCATTTTTCATACACCAATTACTACACCAATTTTCTCGAATTCTTATAGAGATATAGAGGGTTTTAGAAAAGAACTGCTTTTGAGGAAAAGAAAAAATAACCGTATATCGCTTAATATAGACTTGTATAGAGATATATAAAAATTCACTGGACGTATTTATATAATTTGTGCTACAATACTACTGTATGGTGCATTCGTTTCCCTGTGCCTCCGATGGGGCGGGGAGGCTGCGATCCCGCAAGAGAAAAACAAGAGGAGGCCGATTCTATGGCTGAGCATCCGATTCAAAGTTTAATGAGCGTGACGATGGATAAGATCCGTCAGATGACCGATTCCAACACCATCATCGGCAAGCCGATCACCACCGAGGACGGCACCACGATCCTGCCGGTGTCCAAGGTGTCGTTTGGCTTTGCATCGGCAGGCACCGACTTCGACGGCAAGAATGCCGCGAACAAGGATCTGTTTGGAGGCGGTTCCGGCGCGGGCGTGAACATCCAGCCGGTGGCGTTCCTCGTGATCAAAGACGGCTGCGTGCGCACCATTCAGCTGTCGGAGGGCAACAACACCCTCGACCGCGCCCTCACCATGGTGCCGGAGCTGATCGAGAAGGTCAGTGCCCTGCTGAAAAAGGATGAGGAAGCCCTCTCAGACAAAACCTGACGGTTTTGCCAGCTCTCCCAGAGGGAGAGCCATTGGCATATCGGAACAGCTTTTTCTGACTGAGCAAAGTTTTCGTTTTCGTAAGCGTGAGGGCCTTGCGGACGATGGCAGAGACTGCAAAACGGTTTCTACCCGGAACAACAAGGTCGACGCTTTTTAGAAACAAAAGACCTCTTCGTCTTACACAGACTTAACCGGCCTGCCAAGGGCTCCCACTTTGAGGAAAGACTCCCTCCGACCGGAGGGAGATGTCGCGATAGCGACAGAGGGAGGTCTCTGGCGAGCGGAGCGAGACTGAGAGGGTTATTTGAGTGCCGGGAGGCACACAAGGAGATTATTATGGCAGAAGAACGTATTCAGAAGATCATGAGTGAGCAGGGTCTGTGCAGCCGCCGTGCGGCCGAGCAGATCATCGCGGAGGGGCGGGTCAAGGTGAACGGCCACCCGGTCAAGGTGGGCGACAAGATGGATCCCAACCGCGATATCCTGCACGTCGATGACGAGCGGATCTATATCCAGAAGGATCAGAAGCTCTATTACCTTGCCCTGTACAAGCCCCGCGGCTATGTGACGACGGCCAGCGATGAGCTGGGCCGCAAGACCGTGATGGAGCTGGTGTCGGATATCCCGGCCCGGCTGTATCCGGTGGGCCGTTTGGATAAGGACAGCGAAGGATTGCTGCTGATGACCAACGACGGCGCGTTTGCACAGGCAGTCACCCATCCGTCGGGCGGCATCTCGAAGCTCTACCGCGTTACCGTTCAGCCCCGGGCCGACGAGAGCCAGATCCTGAAGCTCAGTGCCGGTGTCGTGCTGGACGACGGCACCAAGACCATGCCCTGTGCCATCAACGTTGTGACCGATGAGCCGGGGCGCACCGTCATGGAGATGACCCTGAAAGAGGGCAAGAACCGCGAGATCCGCCGGATGTGCGAGACGGTGGGCCTTGAGGTCGTCCGTCTGAAGCGGAACGCTGAGGGCGTCGTCAAGCTGGGAATGCTCCAGCCGGGCAAATACCGCGAGCTGACCAAGGCGGAAGTCTCCGGCCTGCGCGCTGCTGCGGCCAAGGGACGTGCCCAGACCCGTTCGGCCGCGCTCCAGTCCAAGGCGGCGGATCGCCGCCCCCGTGGGCCGATCGGCCATGCAAACGCCGCCCAGCGCAAGAAGAAATAAGGGTAAAATCAGTCATTATGCCCGAAACGCTCCTTGATTTGGCGAGAGGAAGGTCTTTCTCTGAAAAAAAGGAATGACAGTGCCCCTTGAGAATTGAGGAAAATTAAGGTATAATATATCTAATTTTGAAAGCTCACACAGACAAGCAGGAGGTCTTACCATGGCTTCAAAGAGTAACAAAGGAGAAATCCTCGCCAAGTTTTTCGACGACGGGGAGTATACCGCACTGTTTGCGGACGGCGCGGTGAGCGCAGCCTGCGGCTATGCGGCTGGTCAGCAGGCCTATGCCGTATATCAGAACGGCGAGGCTGTCACCGTGAAGGACGTTGAGAAGAATATCAAGGTTCTGGAAATGGCTGCTCAGACGGGCTGCCCGGTGGTCACGTTCTACAACTCCGTCGGCGCAAAGCTGGCAGAGGGTCTGGATGTTCTGACCGCAAGTGCCAAGCTGAACGCTGCCATTGCAAAGGTGTCCGGCGTTGTGCCGCAGGTCGCAGTGGTTCTGGGCGTCTGCGGCGGCAGCAGTGCCCTGAGCGCAGCCAATGCCGATGTCTGCATCATGGCAGAGGACGCAGAGCTGTTCTTTACCGCTCCGTTCACTTCCGCTGCAAAGGGCGACAAGGTCGCTGACGCTGGCACGGCTGCCGCTGCTGCCAAGGCCGGTGTTGCTTCCGTCGTTGTTCCCACCGCGGCCGATGCTGCCGAGAAAGCAGCCCACATCGTGGGTCTGCTGCCCGCCAACAACCTGACCGGCCCCGCCATTTTCGAGTTTGAGCAGCCCACCGAAACCCTCAAGGCCGGTGCCGCTCCCGAGAAGGCCGCAGCTGCGCTGATCGACAAGGACAGTGCCGTTGAGCTGTATGCAGGCTTTGGTAAGAAGGTCTACACCGCATTTGCGACCATCGGCGGCAACGCCGTCGGCATCGTGGCCACCGGCGAGTCTCTGTGCCACAACTGCGTGGCCAAGGCATCCCGCTTTGTCCGCCTGTGCGACGCATTCAGCGTTCCGGTGCTGACCATTGTTGACACCAAGGGCTTCAAGCCCAGCTCCACCGATGACATTGCCGGCGGCATCCGTGAGGCAGCTCGTCTGGCAGCTACTTATGCCGACGCTACCACGGCCAAGGTCGCTCTGATCGCAGGCAGCGCAGTCGGCCCCGTCTACACCGCACTGGCAAATGCCGATCTGAAGATCGCCGTCAACGGCTGCACCATCAGCGCACTGGAGCCCAACGCCGCCGTCTCTGTCCTGTACAAGGAGGAGATCGACGCTTCCGATAACATCATCGCCGCCACCAACGCCAAGGCTGCCGCTTATGCCGCCGAGGTCTGCAGCGCATCCGCTGCGGTTGCCGCCGGTGCTGCGGATATGGTCTGCGACGCTGCCAATGCACGCGCAAGCGTTGTGGCTGCGTTCGAGCTGCTGAGCACCAAGCGTGCTGCCCGCCTGCCCAAGAAGCACGGCAACATGGCTCTGTAAGAGTTTTTGGACGTACAGAAACGTAAGATAGAACGAAACAGGAACTGATTTTTGTTCAGGAGGATTCTTCCATGAAGTACTACAATATTACCGTCAATGGCGTTGCTTACAGCGTCTCTGTTGAGGAGACTGCCGCCGGTGCTGCACCGGTCGCTGCTGCTCCTGTTGCTGCACCCGCTGCTCCCAAGGCTCCGGCTGCTGCTCCCGCACCCGCTGCTGCACCTGCCGGTGCCGCTGGTGCTGTTTCCGTCAAGGCTCCCATGCCCGGCAACATTCTGGACGTCAAGGTCAAGGCAGGCGATTCCGTCAAGGCCGGTGACGTTCTGGCGATCCTCGAGGCAATGAAGATGGAGAACGAGATCGTTGCTCCGCAGGACGGCACTGTTGCATCCGTCAACGTCAACAAGGGCGACACCGTCAACTCCGGTGACGTTCTGGTTTCCATGAACTAAGGGAGAGGTGACAACCATGGCGAAAAAGCCGATCAAAGTTACCGAGGTCGTCCTGCGCGACGCACATCAGTCCCTGCTGGCGACCCGTATGACCATGGATGAGATGCGTCCCATCCTGCCCGAAATGGATAAGATCCCCTACTTCTCTGTGGAGTGCTGGGGCGGTGCGACCTTTGACAGCTGCATCCGCTTCCTCGACGAGGATCCGTGGGAGCGTCTGCGCATCCTGCGCAAGGAGCTGCCCCACCAGAAGCTGCAGATGCTGTTCCGCGGCCAGAATATGCTGGGCTACCGCCCCTACGCGGACGATGCTGTGGAGTATTTTGTGCAGAAGTCGGTTGCCAACGGCATCGACGTCATCCGCATTTTCGATGCACTGAACGATCCCCGCAACCTGCAGACTGCGATCAAGGCAGCCAACAAGGAGAAGGCACACGTTCAGGGCTGCATCAGCTACACCCTGAGCCCCGTCCACAACAACGAGTACTTTGCACAGTACGCAAAGACCCTCGAGGAGATGGGCGCAGACTCCATCTGTGTCAAGGATATGGCTGGCCTGCTGACCCCGTACACCTGCTATGAGCTGGTCAAGAAGCTGAAGGATACCGTCAGCATTCCCGTTGACATCCATAGCCACTACACCGCTGGTCTGGCTTCCATGTCCATCCTGAAGGGCATCGAGGCCGGTGCCGACATCGTCGATACTGCCATGAGCCCTCTGAGCCTTGGCACCAGCCATATGCCCACCGAGAGTCTGGTCGCTGCCCTGCAGGGTACCGATTATGACACCGGTTTGGATCTGAACCAGCTGAATGTCGTCCGCGCATACTTCGCAAAGCTGCGCGAGAAGTACATCGCAAATGGCCAGATCAGCCCGAAGTCTCTGGGCGTCGATGCCAACACCCTGCTGTATCAGGTTCCGGGCGGTATGTTCTCCAATATGCTCAAACAGCTGAAGGACGCCGGCAAGGAGGACAAGCTGGACGAAGTGCTGGCTGAGATCCCCCGTGTCCGTGAGGACGCCGGCTATCCGCCGCTGGTCACCCCCACCAGCCAGATCGTTGGCACGCAGGCTGTCTTCAATGTCATCCTCGGCGAGCGTTACAAGATGGTCACCAAGGAGTTCAAGGGACTCGTCCATGGCGATTACGGCAAGACCCCGGCTCCCATCAAGCCCGAGTTCTCCAAAAAGATCCTGGGCAACGAGCAGCCCATCACCTGCCGCTTTGCCGACACCCTCGCACCCGAGATGGACAAGCTGAAGGCAGAGGCTGCAAAGTGGGC
The DNA here is from genome assembly GCA_934533135.1 of uncultured Faecalibacterium sp. Lineage (GTDB taxonomy): Bacteria > Bacillota > Clostridia > Oscillospirales > Ruminococcaceae > Faecalibacterium. Next base: position 199,408 of record CAKTBG010000001.1, on the reverse strand, counting down.
AACGCAGGAAGAGGACGTCCTGACCTACGCCATGTTCCCGCAGGTCGCGCCCAAGTTCTTCGAGAAGCGCAACGCCAAGCTGCAGGGCGTTGACGGCGACCATGCCGACTACACCAATAAGTCTCATCCGGTCTGATCGCATCCGTAAGGAACGGCGAAAACCTTAAAAAGATCGCAGAGCCTCCCGTGAAAACGGGGGGCTTTTTTTGCGTCAACGGCTTGCAAAATGGGGCTTGACAGAGTAAAATAGCACTATATGTATCGTAACATGGGGGTCTATACCCAAACGCGGATACATATACCGAAAATTGTCCGCAAACAAACCCTGAATGGAACCAAGAGGAACATACCATGATTTTAAGTATGACCGGTTTTGGCCGGGGAACTGCCGTGTGCAACGGCCGTGAGATCACGGTGGAACTGCGCAGCGTCAACTCCCGGTATTTCGAGTACTCCTCCCGTATCCCGCGTACCTGCAGCTACATGGACAGCCGCCTGAAAAAGCAGCTGAACGAGCGGGTGACCCGCGGCAAGGTAGAGCTGAGCATGACCATCCAGAATGTGGATGCCGTCGATACCGTCGTCGCCGTCAACATGGAGCTGGCCCGCAGCTACCAGCAGGCTCTGCGCACGCTGTCCGAAGAGCTCTGCATCAAGAACGACATCACTGCGTCCAGCCTGACCCGCTTCCCGGATGTGCTGGCCACCCGCCACGCCGACGTGGACGAAGAACAGCTCTGGGCGGATGTGTCTGCCGTCACCGCCGAGGCACTGGATCGCTTTGTGGCCATGCGTGCCGCTGAGGGTGCCAAGATGAAGGCGGATGTCGAGAGCCGCCTGTGCTTTCTGGAAGAGTGCGTCGGCAAGGTCGAGCAGCTGAGCGCGGGCCGGGTCGAGGCCTACACCAACCGCCTGTACGAGAAGCTGAAAGTCATCCTCGAAGACCGGAACATCGACGACGCCCGGGTGCTGACGGAAGCCGCGATCTTCGGCGATAAGACCGCCATCGACGAGGAGACCGTCCGCCTGCGCAGCCACATCGCGCAGTACCGCTCGATCCTGCAGCTGGACGAGCCGGTGGGCCGCAAGCTCGACTTCCTGACGCAGGAGCTGAACCGTGAGACCAACACCATCGGTTCCAAGTGTCAGGATCTGGAGATCACCCGGATCGTGGTGGATATGAAAGCGGAGATCGAGAAGATCCGCGAGCAGATCCAGAATCTGGAATGATCATCGGAGGGTCGTATGAAACTCATCAACATCGGCTTTGGCAATCTGGTCAGTGCGGGGCGGGTCGTGGCTGTGGTCAGCCCGGATTCTGCCCCGGTCAAGCGTTTGGTAAAAGAAGCACGGGAGCGGGGGATGCTCATTGACGCCTCCTATGGCCGCAGCACCCGTGCGGTGTTGATTATGGATTCCGATCATGTGGTGCTTTCGGCTCTGCAGTCCGAGACGGTCGCCGCCCGCGCTGCCGACCAGCCGGAAGAGAAAAAGACAGAGGAGGAATGATCCGATGAAAAATGAAAAGTATCTGTTCGTCGTTTCCGGTCCGTCCGGCGTCGGCAAGGACAGCGTTGTGAAGAAACTGCGGGAGAACCATCCGGAGATCGCCAAGACGGTCTCTGCCACCACGCGGGCACCGCGCCCCGGTGAGCAGGAAGGGGTGGACTACTACTACCGCACGGAGGACGCGTTCCGGAAGCTGCTGGCAGAAGACCAGATCGTGGAGCACAATTTCTACAACAAAAATTACTATGGTACCCTCCGGTCGGAAGTCAACCGTCATCTGGACGCAGGCCGGATGGTGGTGCTGGTCATCGACGTGCATGGCGCGGCCAACATCAAGCGGATGTACCCCGATGCCAACACCATCTTCCTGCTGCCGCCCTCCATTGAGGAGCTGGAACGCCGTCTGCGGGGGCGCGGCACCGAGGACGAAGCCAGCGTTGAGCGTCGGCTGAACGAAGCCCGCAACGAGCTTTCCATCAAGGATACCTACGACCAGCAGCTGGTGAACCGCGATGTGGACACCTGCGCCGAGGAGCTGTACCAGATGATGCGCAAGCTGGCCGAATAACAACACGAAGGAGCAGCCTGAATGCCAAAAACGGTAGGCGTTGCGGTGAGCAACGCGACCTTTCACTTCGATAAACTCTACACCTACGCGGTGCTGCCGGAGCATCAGGATACCGTCCGGATGGGCAGCATGGTGCTGGTGCCCTTCGGCAAGGGAAGCCGCGCCCGGATGGGCGTGGTGCTGGCCTGCGATGCCGAGCCGGAGCACTCCAAGCTGAAGTATCTCTTCGATGTGGCACCGGCGTCGGCCTGCCTGACGCCGGAGCTGCTGCGGCTGGTGAAATTTCTCAAGGAACGCACCTTCTGCACGTGGTACGAGGCGGTCAAGGCGGTCATCCCTTACGGCGCACAATACAAGCCCAGTGTAGCCGCCGATGGGGTGACGCCGGTGCTGCAAAAGCAGCTGACCCGCCACACCGAGAACGCCTATGCGCTGGTGGGGCAGCTGCCCCAGAAGCCGAAACCCACGGCCAAGCAATTGGCGGCGGTGGCGTTGCTGGCGGGAGGCTCCCGCACGCTGAACGAGCTGGAAGAAAAGGGGATCAGCCGGGCGGTGCTGGAGAATCTTTGCACAAAGGGCGTGCTGGCCTGCAGCAAGGTGAACAAATCCATCGACCTGTATGCCAGCATTCCGCTGAAAAACGAGCCGATCACCCTGACGGAGGAGCAGCAGGCCGCCTACGACGCGCTGGAGCCGGATCTGAAGGACATCGAGCCGCACGCGGCACTGCTTTATGGGGTGACCGGCAGCGGCAAAACGCTGGTGTTTCTGAAGCTCATCGAACGCTGCCTTGCGCTGGGGCGGAGAGCCTTGGTGCTGGTGCCGGAGATCAGCCTGACGCCTCAGATGATCCTGCGGCTTAAATCACAGTTCGGCAGCCGGGTCGCCGTGCAGCACTCGGCACTCAATCACACCGAGCGGCTGCTCCAATGGCAGATGATCCAAGACGGCGGCGCGGAGATCGTGGTCGGCACCCGCAGCGCCATCTTTGCGCCGCTGGAGGACATCGGGTTGATCATCATTGACGAGGAGCAGGAGCATACGTATCGCTCGGAGTCGGCTCCCCGCTATTCGGCCCACGAGGTGGCGCGGCAGCGTGCTGCCGAAAACGGCAGTCTGCTGCTGCTGGCCAGCGCGACGCCCAGCACCGAAAGCTATCACGCGGCGCAGCAGGGCAGGATCCAGCTGGTGCGGCTGAGCCACCGGTACGGCGGCAACCCGCTGCCCAAAGTGCAGATCGTGGATATGCGCGCCGAGATCGCTTCGGGCAATCCGGGCGAGATCAGCATCGCGCTGCAGGATGCCATCCGCCGGAATCTGGACGCGGAAAAGCAGACCATCCTGCTGCTCAACCGCCGCGGCTACCAGACGATGGCGCAGTGCGAGGCGTGCCGGGAGGTGCTCAAGTGCCCCAAATGCAGTGTTCCGATGGTCTATCACAAGTCGGTACACAAGCTGCTCTGCCACTATTGCGGCAGTCAGCAGGATCCGCCGCCCAAGGTCTGCCCGGCCTGCGGCGGAAAGCTGCAGTACCGGGGCTTCGGCACCCAGAAAGCCGAGGAAGAGCTGGCTGGACTCTTCCCGGACGCCCGCATCCTCCGGATGGATCAGGATTCCACCGCGGCCAAAGACGCCCACGAAAAACTGCTGGCCAAGTTTGCCCGGCACGAGTACGACATTATGGTGGGCACCCAGATGGTGGCCAAGGGTCTGGATTTTGAGGACGTCACGCTGGTGGGCGTACTCGGCATCGACTCGCTGCTGTTTGCGCAGGGGTTCCGTGCCTGCGAGACCGTGTTCAGCCTCGTCACGCAGGTGGTGGGGCGGAGCGGCCGCGCCAAGGATCCGGGCTATGCCATCCTGCAGACCACCGACCCCGGCAACGTGACCCTGAATCTGGCCGCCGCGCAGGATTACGACGCCTTTTTTGCGCAGGAGATCGCATACCGGAAGCTGGGTCTTTATCCGCCCTTCTGCGGTCTGTGTGTCGTGGGGTTCTCGGGGGGCAAAGAGATCGAAGTAGCGCGGGCTGCCGGACGCTTTGCCGCGCTGCTGGGGCAGCAGGCCGCCAAACAGCCCGACCTGCCGCTCCGGGTGCTGGGGCCGACCCCCGGCAACATCGAAAAGATCAACGAAAATTACCGCTACAAACTCACCATCAAGTGCCGCAACGACCGGCGGTTCCGGGATCTGATCCGGGAGACGCTGGGGCTGTACGAGAGCGAAAAGCTCCCCTCCAAGGCGACCGTCGCCGTGGATATGCACTCGGATGGCGATATCTAAAAGGAGTTGTGACAATGGCAAAGATCATGCTCAACGACCTGCTGCGGTTTAACGCCGCTGAGGTGCCGAATGTCCGTGTGAAGTTCAATGTTTGTGACGGTTCCGACGACCCGCTGGAACTCTACAAGACGAATCCCGACTGGGTGAACGTGTATTGGCTGCTGGGTCATAAAGACCGCCATGATTTCAGTGTGGGGCAGACGGCCATCTGCCTGCTCAAATTCAGGCAGGATAAGTGGCTACTCACCACCATTAAGAAAATCACCGGGCTGCGTGACGCGACCGAGGACGTGGGATACGACGCCAACGAGCGGAAGGAATACGAGCAGTATTTTGGCCGTGTGGTGGTGGAGTATCACAACGACAGCCGGAGGATGAGCCGGAAGTATGAAACGGTCATGGACGAGCTGGAAGTTGTTGAGATATTGAACGAGCAGTATACCGGCGACGAGTTTCCCGGGTACGAGAACGTCCGGGTAAGCTATCCGGCACTGAAAAATATCGTAGACCGTCAGCTTTCCGGCTGGGTCAATGCCCTGAAAAACCAGAAAGCCGTCTACCTTATCACCGACACAAAGACTGGCAAGCTGTATGTGGGGTCTGCAACGTCCCAGACCGGGATGCTTCTGCAAAGATGGTCGGACTATGTTGCAGACGGCCATGGCGGAAACATTGAGCTGCGGGAGCTTGTAAAGCAGCAGGGGTTTGATTATGTAAAAGAAAATTTTCAGTATTCCATCCTTGAGAATTACAATGCAAGAATGGATGATGAATATATCCTGAAGCGGGAATCGTGGTGGAAAGAGACCCTTTGTACCCGAACCCACGGCTACAACAAAAATTGATGATTTTATTGGAGGTTCTCATTTATGGCAATCCGCAACATTGTGAAAGAAGGCGACCCGATCCTGAACAAGGTCTGCCGCCCTGTGACCAATTTTGACGACCGTCTGGCCACCCTGCTGGACGATATGCGCGAGACGATGATCGACGCCGACGGCGTGGGTCTGGCCGGCCCGCAGGTGGGGATGCTTCGCCGCCTGTTCGTCGTATGGGACACCACCGACGCCCCCGACGAGATCCCGGCCGATTACGAGTATAAGTTCATCGACTTTGTCAACCCGGAGATCCTTGCTGTCTCCGAGGACGAGGAGACCGCCTACGAGGGCTGCCTGTCCTTCCCGGGGCACAACGGTGCTGTCACCCGCCCGGCCGCGGTCAAAGTCCGCGCACAGGATCGCAACGGCAATTGGTTTGAGCTGGAAGCAGAGGGCTTGCTGGCACGCTGCATCCAGCACGAAAACGACCATCTGGACGGCATCACCATCATGCAGTCCAGTGAATATTTCTACGAGGACACCGAAGAGGGCCGCGCTGCTGCCCGCAAAGCGAAAGGAAACAACTGATGCGCATTCTGTTCATGGGTACGCCGGACATCGCGGCGGACTGCCTGAAAGCTCTGTACGAAGCCGGGCACGACATCTGCGCTGTTTACACCCGGCGGGATAAGCCGGTGGGACGCAAGCAGGTGCTCACCGCGCCTCCGGTCAAGGAAGTTGCACAGAGCCACGGCACCCCGGTGTTCCAGCCCCGCACCCTGCGGGATAGCAGCGAGGACGCGAACATCCGCGCACTGGCTCCGGAGCTGATCGTGGTGGTGGCCTACGGCTGCATCCTGCCTGCATCGGTGCTGGCGATCCCGAAATACGGCTGCATCAATCTCCATGTTTCCCTGCTGCCGAAGTACCGGGGCAGCGCACCGGTTCAGTGGGCCGTCCTGAACGGCGACGCAGAGACCGGCGTTTCCATCATGCAGATGGACGAGGGGCTGGATACCGGCGATGTGCTCTGCTGTGAGAAGATCGCCATTGACCCCGAGGAGACCAGCGGCGCGCTGTTCGACCGGGTGACGGCCGTGGGTGCCCGCGTCCTCTGCGAGACGGTGCCGGCCATTGCTGCCGGAACCCTGACCGCAGTGCCGCAGTCACAGGAAGCTGCCTCGACTGCACCGATGCTGAGCAAGGAGATGGCAGAGTTCCGCCTGACCGATACCGCCGACCACATCCACAACTGGGTGCGGGGCATGAATCCGTGGCCCTCGGCGTGGTTCATCACCTCCGGCGGAAAGAAGGTCAAGGTCAACCAATGCCGTGTTGCTCCGTCCCACGGCGAAGCACCCGGCACGGTGCTGGCCACCAAGCCTTTGACCGTGGCTTGCGCCGACGGTGCGATCCAGCTGCTGCAGGTGGTGCCTGAGGGCAAAAAGCCCATGGAGGGCAGTGCCTTTGCCGCGGGTCTCCGCCTGAAAACGGGGGATCTCCTCTGATGGCGGCCAATCCGAGAGCGGCGGCGGTCGCGGCACTTGTCCGGCAGGAGCAGGACGGCTTTTCCAACCTGATCCTCGATGCGGAGCTGAAACGCCAGAAACTGGAAGGCCGGGATAAGGCGTTTGCCAGCGCGATCTTTTACACGGTGCTGGAGCATCAGGGCACGCTGGACTACATCCTCGGGCAGTTTTTGCCCAAGGGTCTGGCGAAGCTGGACGCACCAGTGCGGGAGATCCTGCGGTCGGCACTGGCACAGGCCCGCTATATGCAGGTGCCGGTGTCGGCGGCGGTCAACGAGGCCGTCAAGCTGACCCGCACCTTCAAAAAATCCAGTGCGTCCGGCCTGACCAACGCCGTCCTGCGCAAAGCCTGCGCCTACGACCTGAGCGGCGAAGCGTTTGAAAATGAGACCGAGCGGCTGATGGTTCTGGGCTCCTGCGGGCGGGATATCGCTTCGCTTCTCCGGAACCATTACCCGGAGGAGGCGTTGGGCATCCTGACCCACGCCGCCGACAAGGGGCTGACCAGCCTCCGTGCCAATCCCCTCAAAGCCGACGCAGACAAGCTCTGCGCCCTGTTGACACAAGCAGGCGTGCAGGCGCAGCCGGGCATCGTTCCCGGCAGCGTGCTGGCGCGGTTTGAGGGCAGTCCGGCGGAGAACGACCTGTTCCGGCAGGGGTATTTCCATGTGGAAGGGCAGGCCAGCCAGCTGGCGGCTCTCTGTGTGGAGGCAAAACCCGGCGAGACCGTGCTGGATCTCTGCGCGGCACCCGGCGGCAAGACCCTGCTGCTGGCCGAAGAGATGGAGAACACCGGCCGTCTCGTCAGCTGCGATGTGACCGAAAACCGGGTCAGCCTGATCCGGAAGGCGGTCGAGCGGATGGGATTTACCAACACAGAACCCAAGGTCAACGATGCAGCCGTATGCAGCCCGGAGCTGCCGCAGGCCGACCGCATTCTGGCGGATGTGCCCTGCAGCGGCATCGGCATTCTGGCCAAAAAGCCGGACATCCGGTACAAGAAACTTGAAAAAACACGCCACGATGAATTATTGTCCACGCAGTCGGCCATCCTCGATACGGCGGCCGCGCTGCTGAAACCGGGCGGGCGGCTGGTCTACTCGACCTGCACCATCGACCCGGCAGAGAACGAAGAGCAGGTGGCGGCATTCCTGCATCGGCATCCGGAATTTGCCGTTGCAACGCCGGAGATCCCATTCCCGGCGGGGATGACGGTGGGGGAGTACGGGGCATTGTCGATCCCCACCCGCACCGGAATGGATGGCTTCTTCCTCTGCGCACTGCAGAAAGCCATTTGATACAATAGGAGAACACTATGGAACAAAAACGCTGTATTTCTTCCTTGACGCTGGAGGAGCTGACCGCAGAGCTGAAGGCTCTGGGGCAGCCGGGATTCCGGGCAAAGCAGATCTTCCACTGGGTCCACCAGAAGCTCGTGACGGAGTTTTCCGCCATGACCGATCAGCCCAAGACCCTGCTGGCAAAACTCGAGGAGAGCTTTTACATCGCCTCGCCCCGGATCGAGCGTCGTCAGGAAGCAAAGGACGGCACGGTGAAGTATCTGCTCCGGATGGCCGACGGCAACTGCATCGAGACCGTCGTCATGCGGTATCACTACGGCAACACGGTCTGCGTCTCGACGCAGGTGGGCTGCCGGATGGGGTGCCGTTTCTGCGCATCCACGCAGGCCGGGCGGGTGCGCAACCTCGAAGCCGGTGAGATCTGCTCTGAGATCTACACCGCCCAGAAGGACATCGGCGAGCGCATCTCCCACATCGTCCTCATGGGCATTGGCGAACCGCTGGACAATTTCGACGAAGTGATGAAGTTTCTCGAGATCATCTCCTCGCCCGAGGGGGTCAACATCGGGATGCGGAACATCAGCCTGTCCACCTGCGGCCTTGTGCCCAAGATCGACAAGCTGGCCGAGAAAAAGCTGCAGCTGACCCTGTCGGTCTCCCTCCACGCCCCCAACAACGAGATCCGCAGCGGGATGATGCCGGTCAACGACGCATACCCTGTGGAGCAGCTGATCGAGACGGTGCGCCGCTATCAGGATACCACCGGCCGCCGGGTCAGCTTTGAGTATTCGATGGTGCGGGGGGTCAACGACTCCGACGCCTGCGCCAGGCAGCTGGCCAATCTGATCCGGGGGATGGGGGCGCACGTCAACCTCATCCCCATCAACCCGGTGGACGGCAGCCCCTACTCGGCGACCGATGCGGCCAATGTCCACCGCTTCCAGCAAAAGCTGGAAAGTCTGGGCGTGAATGCCACCGTGCGCCGACGGCTTGGCAGCGAGATCAGTGCTGCCTGCGGCCAGCTGCGCCGCGACGAGATGAACGGCAAAGCCTGAACCAGTTTGTTTTGAATCCGAGAAGGAGAAGCCTATGAAACTTGCAGGAAAAACGGATGTCGGCCGGGTCCGTCAGGAAAATCAGGACGATTACCGGGCGGGTGAGCTACCCGGCGGTGCGGCATGGTGTCTGGTATGCGACGGTATGGGCGGCGCACGGGGCGGACGGGAAGCTTCCTACAGCGCGTGCGACGTCATTGAGCACTGTTTTCAGGAGCAGTACAGCCAGTGTATGCCCGGCGAGGAAGCGGCCTTTTTGAAAAAGGCTCTCATTCGTGCCAACCGCTTTATCTTCCAGAAAGCCATGCGGGAGGAAGCTCTGGCGGGCATGGGCACCACCGCTGTCTGCGCGCTGGTGCGGGCCGGGCAGGTGTTCCTCTGCCATGCGGGAGATTCTCGTGCCTACCTGTTCCGGGAGGGGCAGCTCACCCAGCTGACCCACGACCATTCCTATGTGCAGGAACTGGTGGACTGCGGCACCATCACGGTGGAAGAAGCCGAGCACCATCCCCAGAAGAACATCATCACCCGTGCCCTCGGCGTGGATTTCCGGCTGGAGCCGGAGGTCACCACGGCTCCGCTGCAGGCAGGCGACCTGCTGCTGCTCTGCACCGATGGCCTGACCAACGCCGTGCCGCGGGAGCAGATGATAGAACTGATGCGCACCAGCGCGTTCTACGACCTGCCCGACCGTCTGGTGGATGCCGCCAACGAGAACGGCGGCCCGGACAACATCACCGCGCTGCTGCTGGGCGTGGAACCGATGGAGGTGCGCCATGGATAATCTGATCGGCAAAACGCTGGATGGGCTCTACCGGGTCGAAAGCCTGATCGGGACCGGCGGCATGGCCAATGTCTACAAGGCGGTGGTCGTGGCGCAGAACGGCCCGGTTCCGGCGGGAACCGAAGTGGCCGTCAAGGTGCTGCGGCAGGAATTGATGCACGACCCGGATTTGGTGCGGCGGTTCAAGAACGAATCCAAAGCCATTTCGCTGCTCAACCACCCCAACATCGTAAAGGTCTACGACGTCTCGGTCAGCGACAACCTCCAGTATATCGTGATGGAGTATGTGGACGGCATGACCCTGCGGGAGTACCTCAACGAGCGGGGCGGCAAGCTGACCAGCCGGGAGACCGTCCATTTCATTTCCCAGATCCTGAAAGCCCTCGACCATGCCCATCGCAACGGCGTGGTTCACCGGGATATCAAACCCCAGAACATCATGCTGCTGGACAACGGTCAGCTCCGGATGATGGATTTCGGCATTGCACGGGTCTCCCGCGCCGAAAACCAGCTCACCGGAGGCAAGGCCATGGGCAGCGTCCATTACATCAGCCCCGAACAGGCCAAGGGCGAGGAGACCGACCGCAAGAGCGACATCTACTCGGTGGGTGTGATGATGTACGAGATGCTCTCGGGCAAACTGCCGTTTGACGCGGACGATGTGGTGGAGGTGGCCCTCAAGCAGATCTCCGACCAGCCCAAGTCGCTGCAGGAACTGAACCCCACCATCCCGCGTGGTCTGGTGGAGATCACCGAAAAGGCCATGGCGAAGCTTCCGGCCAACCGGTATGCCAGTGCTGCCGAAATGCTTGACGCACTGAACGCGTTTGTGGACAACCCGGCGATCACCTTCCACTATCACTATATCACGGAACCTGTTCCGGAAAAGGCGGTGAACGATCCTATGAATCCGAAAAAAGAGGCATCTGCGGGCAAGACCGCAAAAAAGGGCAAAAACGCCAAAAAAAAGCGTTCGGCCTTTCTGCCGGTGCTGTTCGGCATCACGGTCGCCTTTGCGCTGGCCTGCGGTGCGCTGTGCTGGATCATCCTCAACGATTCCAGCAACCTGATGAACGAAAAAGCCGATGTGGTGCTGGCCGATTACAGCGGCATGACGCAGGATGAGGTCAATGCGCAGGAGCAGGTGGCCTCGGGTCAGATCGTCGTCAACTGGGAACAGGAGTACAGCAACAATTATGCTGCGGGCTATGTCTACAAGCAGTCGCCAGTGGCAGGCCGCACGGTGCGTGAGGGGCAGAGCGTGACGCTGACGGTCAGCCTTGGCATCCAGTACGTCACAGTGCCCGACCTGACCAACTACCTGCAGGCCGATGGCGAGCAGCAGCTCAAGGATCTCGGCGTGTCAGTGCTGGTCACGCAGGCCGTGGATGAGACGGTAGCCGCAGGTTCCATCATCCGCACCGACCCCGCTGCCGGCAGTCAGGTGGCAGCCGGTACCACCGTGGTGGTTTACGTCAGCCGCCCGCAGGTCAGCACGACCACCAAGGTGCCCTCCCTGATCGGAATGTCGGTGGATGACGCCCGCAGCCTGCTGGTTCAGAACAAACTGGGGCTTGGCAGCCAGACCGAGCAGTACAGTGACCAGCCCGCCGGTGCCATCATCAGCCAGAACCCGGGCGCAGGTGCGGCAGCGCGCCTCAACAGCCGGGTCAGCGTGGTGGTCAGCGCAGGCCCCGAGCCGCAGCCGGAACCGGAACCCGAAGCACCCAGCAGCTCCGGCTCGACCGGCGGCGACTGGTGGAGCGGGCTGATCGGCGGCAGCTCCTCTTCTTCCGGCAGCACCGCAGAGCAGCCCAGTGAATCCGCAAGCAGCAGCACCGGTTCGACCCTCGGCGACTGGTGGGCTTCGCTGCTGTCGTAACGGAGGAGCGCATGAAAGGGTATATCATAAAAGGCATTGGCGGTTTTTATTATGTAAAAACGCCCGAAGGGGTGATCGAGTGCAAGCCCCGCGGCATCTTCCGCAAGCAGAAGATCACCCCCGTGGCGGGCGATGAAGTGACCCTTGAAACCGAGAACGGTGCATCGGTAATCGCGGAGATCGCCCCCCGGAAGAATGTATTCGTTCGTCCGCCGGTGGCCAACCTCGACGTCCTCTTTCTGGTAGCCAGCACCACCCAGCCCACGCCCAGCACCCTTGTGCTGGACAAACTGTCCGCCATTGCGGTGGACAAGGGCGTGCAGCCGGTGATCGTCTGCACCAAGGGCGATCTGGCCGAGGCGGAGTTCCTGCGCAGTGCCTACGAAAAATCGACGCTGCCTTTCATCCGGATCGACTACGAGACCGGTGCGGGCATCGAAGAAGTCCAGCATTGGATCGAAGGTCGGCTCTGCGCCTTCTGCGGCAATTCGGGCGTCGGCAAATCGACTCTGCTCAACGCCCTGCTGCCCGAAGTGGAGCGGGAGACCGGCGAGATCAGCCAGAAACTGGGCCGCGGCCGCCATACCACCCGCGAAGTGACCATCTTTGAGGCGTTTGGCGGGCGGATCGCCGACACGCCGGGGTTTGCCAGCCTCGAGGCCAACCGTGCGGGGTTCATCCCCAAGGAGAACCTCGAGCACGCGTTCCCGGAGTTTGGGCCGTATCTGGGGCAGTGTCAGTTCACCGGATGCTCCCACCGCTCCGAAAAGGGCTGTGCCGTCCGCGCAGCTCTGGCGGAGGGGCGGCTCTCCCAGACCCGGTACGACAGCTATTGCGCCATGTACGATGAGGTCAAGGACGTCAAGGACTGGCAGCGGCCAAAGTTCGGGTGACGGCAGTTTTGGCTCTCCCATCAGGGGAGCTCCGTGACACGCCTGCGGAAGGCAGGATGGAGCGGAGAACAGTTTATTCTTGGAGAAAAGAAGGAATGTTATGTCCCGTTGTGTGATCCTTTCCGCCTGCCCGGTGGATCCGTCGCTGGCGAAACTCCTGCGCCCGGACGATTTTATCATTGCCTGCGATGCAGGCTACCAGAACTGTGCCCGGCTGGGGTGCAAGCCCCATATCATTGTGGGCGACTTCGACTCGGCACCCTGCCCGGCGCAAGAAGAGGACGACGTCATCATCCTCCCCCACGTGAAGGACGACACCGACACCGAGTACGCCGCAAAGCTGGCGGCCGAAAAAGGCTTTTCGGAAGTGCTGCTGCTGGGCGCACTGGGGGGACGGCGGCTGGAGCACACGCTTGCCAATTTCTGCACCGGACTCGGCCTTGCGCAGAAGGGCATCCGTGTCACGATTCAGGATGAGCGGAGCCGGGTGACGTACGTTCTGCCCGGCGAGGAGCGGGTCTACCCGAAGGAAGTGTTCTTCTATGTCTCGGTGTTCCCACTGGAGGGGCGGGCTGCGGGAGTCTGCGAGCACGGCTCTTTCTACGAGCTGGAGGATGCCGAGCTGACCGTCGGCTACCCGCTGGGCGTCAGCAACGAATACGCCGCCGGTTCCGACCGGATGATCATTTCGACCCGGGAGGGCGCACTGGTGGTCATCGAGACCCTCGCAGACTGAAAGACCGCCCTTCGGAACGTTTTGTGCCCGGCGTGCTTATACTGGGATAACAAACGCGAAAGGCGGGTGACAGGATGCAGATCGTGGTCATCAAAAGCCCGAAATGCCTGCGAGGGCTGCTGCGGAGGCTGTTCGGGATCAAAACGTAAAAGGTGGAAGGCTCTTTCCGGAGAGCCTTCTATTTTTTTGTGCGGCTGCATATAGTTCTGGTATCTGCGACCCTACGCGGACAGGAAAGGAGCATACTGCATGGAGCTGAAGATTTTCCGGGATGCGATGCCGACGGCGGGCGCAAACTGCACCGTCCGGGCGGAACTCCCGCTGGAGACCGAGATCCTGATCTCGGATTATCTGCCGCCGGTGTTCAAACTGGTCAAATGCTTTGTCCGACCCGTCGTGCTGCAAAAACAGCTGCAGCCGGGTCGTCTTACGCTGGATGGCTATCTGCGCTGCACCGTCTATTATCAGGGGGAAGAGAATGCCGGGCTCTGCCAGACCGAGCAAAAGCTGCCCTTTACCCGGGTGCTTGAGCTGCCGGAGTTTTCGTTTTCGGCATGGACGGCGGTGGTAGAAGGGCAGATCGGGTACATCAACTGCCGGGCGGTCAACCCGCGCCGGATCGAGCTGCGGGGTGCCTATGGGCTGGTGGCGTCGGTCTACACCCAGAGCAAGGCGGAGGTCATCACGGCCTTGTCCGAGGGCGGCATTGAGCAGAAGCTCTGCACCCTTCAAGGGGTGCGCCGCGCCGTCGTGCTCGAAAAGCTGGTCACAGCGGAAGGGGAGCTGGCCTTCCCGGAGAAGCCCGCCGCCATCCTTGATCTGATGGGGTCGGCGGAGGTCAAAGAGCTGAAAGTCCTGCACGGAAAAGCCGTTGCCAAAGGAGAATTGGACGTGCTTTGCGCATGGCGTGCCGAGGGGGATCCCGCCCTGCGGAGCCAGCGCATGACGCTGCCGTTCCAGCAGGTGCTGGATGCAGACGGCCTCAGCGAGGACTGCCGCTGTTTCTGCGTGGCCGAGCCGGTGGGGTTTACAACGGCACAAGGGGAGGGGGATGCACCCAGCCAGTTGACCGTGACCCTGATGCTCCGGCTGCGGGCGTGGCGGCCCTACCAGCTGCAATGCGTGGCAGATGCCTTTTCGACCCAATTTGAGACGCAGATCGTACCGCAAAGGCTTCTGGCCGAAACGCTGGCCTGCCCTCTGTGCGAAACGGTGGAGGTCACCGGCTCCGGGCCGCTGCCGGATGCCGGTGCCAAAATTCTGGCCTGCTTTGCATCATTCGGGCCGGTGCAGATCGTTCCGAAAGGGGAATCGTATGCGCTGGCAGCCCGGGCTGTTGTGACGGCCTTTGCCGAAAACAGCCTGAAGGAGCTGGAAAGCTATGAGAAGCCGCTGGAGGTCGTGTTCCCACTGGAGCTTCCCGGCCTGCTTTTGCCGGATGCCGAACTGTACCCGGAGTGCTGGCTCCGCACGGAGGATCTGCGGTGCAGCAGTGCGGGCGGTGCGCTGGAAGTTTCGCTGACCGTCCGGGTCGAAGGGGCGGTGCTCTGCCGGCAGGGATACGACGCCATCGGCAGCATTGCACTGGGCGATCCGCTGGCACCGGCCGACCCGGAGATCTCGCTGCGGATCTGCTACGCACAGGCGGGCGAGGAGCTGTTTGACGTCGCCAAACGCTTCCATGTCTCGCCGGGGCAGATGTTGGCGGCAAACGGTCTGGACGAGGGTACCGATCGTCTGCCCGAGCCCCGGAAGCTGTTGGTGCCCGGCAGCGGAGCCTGAGATCCACCGGAACCGTTTTTGATATGCGGACAGAACGAATGATAAAGTATGACTTATGAACAAAAAATGAACAAAAAATTGCAAAACCGCTACCATCGACCCGGCGGCTTTGCTATAATGTATTCTGTCTTTGAATACAAGGAATGACAAAAGGAGCAAGGAAATGACAAAAGAGATTGCTTTGGAACAATCGGCTTATGATTTTGAAGCCAAAATGCCGCTGCGCCAGTCCATCCCGCTGGGCTTGCAGCACGTCTTTGCCATGTTCGTCGGCAACCTGACCCCGCTGCTGATCATCACCAGTGCCTGTGGTCTGGTCGGCGGTGAGTTTGCAGATCTGCAGATCAGCCTGCTGCAGAACGCCATGTTCGTGGCTGGCATCGTCACGCTGGTCCAGCTGTACAGCATCGGACCCATCGGCGGCAAAGTGCCCATCATCATGGGCACCAGCTCGGGCTTCCTCGGCGTGTTCAACAGCGTGGCAGCTACCATGGGCGGCGGCGTGACGGCTTACGGTGCCATCATGGGCGCGTCCATTCTGGGCGGTCTGTTTGAGAGCGTGCTGGGCATTTTTCTCAAACCCCTGCGCAAGCTGTTCCCCTCGGTGGTCACCGGCACGGTGGTGCTGTCCATCGGCCTGTCTCTGATCTCGGTGGGCGTCAACTCCTTCGGCGGCGGCAACGGTGCCAAGGACTTCGGCTCGGTGGAAAACCTGCTGCTGGCTCTCTTTGTGCTGGTGGTCATCCTCTTCTTCAAGCATTGGACCACCGGTTTCCTCAGCTCTTCGTCCATTCTCATCGGCATCATTGCCGGTTATCTCGCTTCCATCGTCATGGGTTTTGTGCTGCCCACCACCGGCGTCACCGCCGAGGGCGTGGAGTTTACCAAGGCATGGGTGCTGAACTGGAATAAGGTCGCGCAGGCTGGCTGGTTTGCCATCCCGAAACTGGTGCCGGTCAAGATTGTATTTGATATGCGTGCCATCCTGCCCGTGCTGATCATGTTCATCGTCACCGCTGTGGAGACCGTGGGCGATATCTCCGGCGTTATGGAAGGCGGCATGAACCGCGAGCCTTCCGACAAGGAGCTGTCCGGCGGCGTCATCTGCGACGGTCTGGGCTCTTCCTTCGCGGCGGTGTTCGGCGTTCTGCCCAACACCTCCTTTAGCCAGAACGTGGGTCTGGTGGCCATGACCAAGGTGGTCAACCGCGGCGCATTGGCCACGGGTGCCATCTTCCTGATCCTCTGCGGCCTGATCCCCAAGCTGGGCGCACTGGTCTCCATCATGCCGCAGGCCGTTCTGGGCGGTGCTGCCGTCATGATGTTCTCGTCGATCGTGGTCAGCGGCATCCAGCTGATCACCAAGGAAAAGATGACCCCGCGCACCCTGACCATCGTTTCGGTGGCTTTGGGCGTGGGCTACGGCATGGGTGCCAACGCCAACATTCTGGCCAACACCCCGCAGGTGATCCAGCTGATCTGCGGCGAGTCCGGCATCGTTCCGGCTGCCTTTGTTGCGATCGTGCTGAACGTTCTGCTGCCGAAGGACAAAGAGTAATATTTAGGCTCGCCCTCTCCGTCATCGCTGACGCGATGCCACCTCCCCCAGAGTGGGAGGCAAGAGCGAAGAGGAAAAAGCCTTCAGTTCTTCTTGGGTATCCACATCCATCAATTCCTCGCGGCGCGCCGCAAACACGAGCCGCACCCGCTCCGGATGCTTCCGGAGCAATACGCCGCCGCCCTTGCCCTCGGGCAGGGTGCGCAGCGCGGCAAAATCCTCGCATCCAAACAGAACGGGACTTCCCACGACGGGCTCCGGGTCGGTTTCGACCCGGTATGCCAGCCGGAAGATCTCCCGCTCTGTTTCTTTTTGCGTCTGTCCGCAAGTTCTGGAATGGGAGAACGCCCGCACCAGAGCTTCGATGCTCTCCCGGCGCAAAAGCGGCTGGTCGCCGGGCAGGAACATACAGCCGACCAGCTCCGGATGTGCGGCCAAGAGCGCATCCAGCCCCAGACGCACGGTGTCGTTCCGACCCGGGAGTGCGTGGAGAACCACGGGGATCTGCGCTTTTTCGCAGAGAGCTTTCACCTCGGGCGAACGGGTCACGACGACCCGCGCTGCCAGCAGCGGCGTGTCGGAGGCGGCAAAGGCTCGGCAGAGCAGCGGCTGCCCACCGAGATCCGCCAAGAGCTTGTTGGAGCCGAACCGTGTGGCCAGCCCCGACGCCATGAGCACGCAGCCCACCGGCAAAATCAGATCTTCCATGGAAAACTCCTTTCCGGAATCGGATTTTTCTTCAAAATTTGCGGAAAAACCGCTTCTCAAATAGCATTATAAAGCAAACTGTGGTAAAATAAAAGAGAATAGGACAAAAGAGAGGTACTGCGTATGATGACGATTCGGGAATACAAAAAGGCCGAAAGTCTGGAAGAGGCATGGCAGCTCAACCAGAAAAAGAACAACCGGGTCCTCGGCGGCATGATCTGGCTCAAGATGGAGACCATCCCTGTCGGCACCGCCATTGATCTGTCCGGGCTGGGGCTGGATACCATCGAAGAGACCGACGAGGGCTTTTCCATTGGAGCCATGGTCACCCTGCGGCAGCTTGAGCAGCATCCGGGGCTTGCCGCTTACACGGATGGAGCCGTGCGGGAGTCGGTGCGGCACATCGTGGGCGTCCAGCTGCGCAATCTGGCGACGGTGGGCGGCAGCATTTACAGCCGGTTCGGATTTTCGGATGTGCTGACCCTGTTTCTGGCATTGGATGCCTCGGTGGAGCTGTACAAGGGCGGCATCGTGCCGCTGGCGGAATATGCAAAGCAGCCCTACGACCGGGACATTCTGGTGCGGGTGCTCGTGCCGAAAGCACAGGCGAAGTTCTGCTACCAGTCGGTGCGCAACAGCCAGACCGACTTTCCGGTGCTGACCTGCGCCGCCGCCAAGACAGCCGCAGGCGGCTTCCGGTTTGCGGTCGGTGCCCGGCCGGGCAAAGCAGTGGTCTGGAACTTTGACCCGCAGGCAGGGGAGACGGCCGAGGAACGGGCAGCGCGCTTTGCCGACGCGGTCTGTGCCGAGATCAAGACCGAATCCAATATGCGGGGCAGTGCAGCGTACCGCCGCCATCTGGCAGGCGTGCTGGTCAAGCGGGCGGTCCGCAGGCTGGAAGCTGCGCCGGATGCAGAATAAGGGAACAACGGGAGAAATACCATGCAGATCAATCTTACATTGAACGGAATCAGAGTGTCGGCGGAGGTCGCGCCGGACACCCTGCTCATTGATTTTGTCCGCAGTCAGGGCTGCTGCAGCGTCAAACGGGGCTGCGAGACGTCCAACTGCGGCCTGTGTACCGTATTCGTGGAGGACAAGCCGGTGCTGTCCTGCTCGGTACTGGCGGCTCGGGTGGACGGCAAGCGCGTCACCACGCTGGAAGGGCTGCAGGAAGAGGCGCGGGAGTTCGGAGCTTTCATCGCCGATCAGGGTGCAGAGCAGTGCGGCTTCTGCAATCCGGGCTTCATGATGAACGCCATCGCCCTGTTCCGGGAGAAGGAATACCCCACCGAAGAGGAGATCAAGGAATATCTCGCGGGCAATCTCTGCCGCTGCTCGGGCTATGAGGGGCAGCTGCGGGGCATTCAGGCATTCCTCGCGTGGAAAAAGAGCAAGGAGGCAGCGGAATGAGCGGACTGAACAACGTCAACAAACCCTTCCGGAAAAAGGACGCCATGCAGCTGGTCACCGGCCAGCCCGTCTATATGGACGACCTTGCCCCGAAGGACTGCCTGATCGTCAAACTCCTGCGCTCGCCCCACGCGAACGCCATGGTCAAGACGATCAACACCGCAGTCGCCAAAAAGGTGCCCGGCATCGAGGCCATCTTTACTTGGGAGGATGTGCCGCAGGAGGGCCGCCGTTTTACACAGGCCGGCCAGACCTACCCGGAGGCCAGCCCCTACGATCGTCTGGTCATTGACCGCCATGTGCGTTTTGTGGGCGATGTGGTGGCCATTGCCGCAGGCAAGGACGAAGCGTGCGTCAACAAGGCCCTCAAGCTCATCAAGGTTGAGTATGAAGTACTGGAAGCAGTGCTGGACTACCACACCGCCAAGGACAACCCCATCCTCGTCCACCCGGAGGACAACTGGGAGAGTCTGGCTCCGGTAGGGGCGGACAACCGGCGCAACCTCTGCGCCCACGACGAATGCGGCTCCGGGGATATCGACGCCGTGCTGGAGCAATGCGATGTGGTCATTGACCATGTGTATCACACCAAAGCCTGCCAGCAGGCGATGATGGAGACGTTCCGCACCAGCTGCTGGATCGACCTGTACGGCCGCCTGAATGTGCTCAGCTCGACCCAGATCGTCTTCCATGCCCGGCGGCACATCGCCAACGCGCTCCATATCCCGAAATCCATGGTGCGTGTCACCAAGCCCCGCATCGGCGGCGGCTTCGGCGCAAAGCAGACGTCGGTCTCGCTGATCTATCCGGCCTTCGTCACTTGGAAAACGAAAAAGCCCTCCAAGATCCTCTTTACCCGCGAGGAAAGCCAGACGGCCTCTTCGCCCCGCCACGAGATGGAGATCCACCTCCGTCTCGGTGCCACCAAAGAGGGCATCGTGAAGGGCATTGATATGTACACCCTCTCCAACACCGGTGCCTACGGCGAGCACGGCCCCACGACGGTGGGTCTGTCGGGGCACAAATCCATCCCGCTCTATGCCAAGGCGGAGGCGTTCCGCTTCACCTACGATGTGGTGTACACGAATCATATGTCCGCCGGTGCCTACCGCGGTTACGGCGCGACACAGGGTCTGTTCGCGGTGGAATCTGCCGTCAATGAGCTGGCGGCCCGGCTGCACATGGATCCCTTTGTGATCCGGGAGAAGAACATCGTCCGCGAGGGCGACATCATGCCGGCTTATTATGGGGCACCCAACACCAGCTGCGCCCTCGACCGCTGCCTGAAAAAGGTCCACGACATGATCGGCTGGGAGGAAAAATACCCCCGCAGAGATCTCGGCAACGGCAAGATCCGCGCCGTTGGCATGGGTATGGCGATGCAGGGCTCCGGCATCTCGGGCATGGACGTCGGCAGCGCGACCCTGAAACTCAACGAGGGCGGGTTCTACTCCCTCATCATCGGCGCGGCCGATATGGGAACGGGCTGTGATACCACGCTGGCGCAGATCGCTGCCGAAGTGCTGGAATGCGACTTTGACAACATTACGGTCTTTGGTGCCGACACCGACACCTCGCCCTATGACTCCGGCTCTTATGCATCCAGCACCACCTATGTCACCGGCAAGGCGGTCGAGAAGTGCGCCCTGAAGCTCCGCGGCCAGATCTGCAAGCTGGGTGCCGAGATGCTGGGCTGCGACGAGGCGGCCGTGAATTTTGACGGCAAGCAGGTGTATGTGGAGGCGGATCCGGAGAAAAAAGTCTCTCTGGACGATGTGGTGACCACCTCCATGAACGGCCACGACGTCGCACTGGAAGCCACCGAGACCCACTCTTCGCCTCTGTCGCCCCCGCCGTATATGGTCGGTGCGGCGGAGATCGAAGTGGACACCGAGACGGGCGAGGTAAAGGTGCTGGACTACGCGGCCTGTGTGGACTGCGGCACCCCCATCAACCCCAACCTGACCCGGGTGCAGGCCGAGGGCGGCATCCTGCAGGGCATCGGCATGACGCTGACCGAGAATGTCACCTACGACGGCCGCGGCTATCCGCTGGAGAATTCGCTAATGCAATATAAGATCCCGACCCGTGTGGACTTCGGGAAGATCCGGGTGGAGTTTGAAAGCAGCTACGAGCCGAACGGCCCCTTTGGAGCCAAGTCCATCGGTGAAGTCGTCATCAATACGCCGCTCCCGGCCATTTCGGACGCCATCTGCAACGCCATCGGCACCCGTTTCTACGAGCTGCCGATCACGCCGGAGCAGATCGCCATGGCGGTGCTTGCGAAAAACGGGAAAGACGAATGATGCCGCTGGAAGCGCAGCTGCCCTTTTTGAACGAGAAAGGTCATGTTGTTTCGCTGGTGGGCGGCGGCGGCAAAACGACGCTGCTCTACGCCATGGCTCGGTGCTGTGCGGCCAAGGGGTGGCGGGTGCTGGTCTCCACCACCACCCACATCCAAAGGCCGGAGACCGGCTGGGTGCAGACACGCGAAGAACGAAATGCACGCTGGAACAGCGGAACCTATGCGGTGGCGGGTTTGCCCGCCGAACACGGCAAGCTGCAGAGCCTGCAGATGGAGCAGCTGCGGCTCTGGATGCAGGGGGCAGACCTCGTGCTGCTGGAAGCCGATGGCGCGAAACGTCTGCCCTGCAAGGCTCCGGCAGAGCACGAGCCGGTACTGATTCCGGAGAGCGATGTCGTGCTGGCGGTGGCCGGGCTTTCGGCAGGGGGGCGGCCTTTGCAAGAAGTCTGCTTCCGGCTGGAACAAGCCTGTACCCTGTTGGACGCCACGCCCGAAACGCTGCTGACGCCGCCGTTGCTGGCAAAATTGCTGGCAAGCGAACAAGGCGGGCGGAAAAATGTGCAAAACCGCATCTTTTATGCCGTGCTGAATCAGGCAGATACGCCGCAGCGACGGATGTTTGGCGAAGAAACCCGGCAGATCTTACAGAAAAACTACGCCGTCCGATGCATCCGGACGGCCTTTGAAGCGGAGGAACGTGCATGAGCGAACCGATCGTGTTCTGCACCGGAGGCGGCTGTACGGCCAAGCTCGGCGCGGGTGTGCTGAGCCGCATCCTCGAAAAGCTGCCCCGCGGCAGGCAGGATCCGAACCTGCTGGTGGGCTACGACAGCAAAGACGACGCGGCGGTGTACAAGATCACCGAGGACGTCGCCTTGGTGCAGACGGTGGATTTCTTCCCGCCGATGGTGGAAGATCCCTATGTCTTTGGGCAGATCGCAGCGGCAAACGCCCTGAGCGATGTCTACGCGATGGGTGGTGAGGTCAAGACCGCGCTGAATCTGGTCTGCTTCCCCGAGAGCATGGATCTGAACATTCTGGGGGCGATCCTGCAGGGCGGTGCCGAAAAAGTAGCGGAGGCAGGCGGGATCCTTGCGGGCGGCCACTCCATCGCCGACACCGGCGTGAAGTACGGCCTCTCCGTGACCGGCCTTGTGAATCCGCACCATCTCTACGCCAACGACACCGGCCGACCCGGAGATCGGCTGATCCTGACCAAAGCTCTGGGCGTGGGGCTCCTTTGTACCGCCAACCGGGTGGGCGAGGCAAAACCCGAGGATCTGGCCGGAGCCATTGCCTCGATGACGACCCTGAACAAGACCGCCGCTGCGATCAGCCGGAAATACGCGGTACACGCGGCCACCGATGTGACCGGGTTCAGCTTCCTTGGCCATCTCCACGAGATGATGGGCGGGCGGCTCTCCTGCATCATCGACGGCCATGCCGTGCCGGTGCTGCCGGGGGCGTGGGATGCCGCCGATGCCTGCCTTTACACAGCGGCAGGCCAGCGCAACCGCAACCATACCGGGGCTTTCGTGACCTTCGAGGGGGTGCCCTTCCCGCTGGAAGAGATCCTGTTTGACCCGCAGACCTCGGGTGGTTTGCTGCTGGCTGTGGCACCGGAAGAGGCCGCTGCACTGGAACAGGAATTGCAGCAGGCCGGACTTCCCGCGAGGATCGTGGGCGAGATCACGGAAAAAACCGAAAAAGAAATCGTAGTAACGTATGAACGTGTTAAAGAACAGGAGAATCGAGAATGATCCAGATCGATGCAAGAGGAGATGTCTGCCCGCTGCCCGTGGTCAAGGCGAAGAAGGCCATTGCCGAGCTGCACGGTGCCGGGCAGGTCGAAGTGCTGGTGGACAATGAGATCGCTGTCCAGAATCTGACCAAGATGGCGCAGCAGAAGGGCTTTGACTCCACGGCCGAAAAGCGCGCTGAGCGGGAATACCGGGTGGTGTTTACGGTGGGCGAAGCAGCACCTGCCGCCGAAGAGCCGGAGACCTGCACGCCCGATGTGCGGACGGATACGGTGGTAGCCATTGGTTCCGACAAAATGGGGGTCGGCAGTGACGAGCTGGGAAAAACGCTGATGAAGGCGTTTGTGTTTGCACTGACCCAGCAGGATACGCTGCCCAAGACCATCCTGTTCTACAACGGCGGCGCATCGCTGACCTGTGCGGGTTCGCCGATGCTTGAGGATCTCAAGGCACTGGAAGCACAGGGCGTGGAGATCCTGACCTGCGGCACCTGCCTGAATTTCTATGGTCTGACCGAGAAGCTGGCGGTGGGCGGCGTGACCAATATGTACGTCATCGCCGAAAAGATGCTGGGTGCGGGCAATGTCGTCAAGCCGTGAGGCATTCGGAAGTTTTATGATCTATCTTGACAATGCGGCAACGACCCTCCAAAAGCCGCGTCCGGTCGGGCAGGCCATGCTGGACGCCTTGCAGACCGCCGGAAATCCGGGCAGGGGGGCGCACGAGCCGACCCTTCACGCAGCGCGGCTGGTCTACGAGACCCGCACTGCGCTGGCAGAATTGCTGGGTGCCGACGACCCATCCTGCATTGCGTTCACGGCCAACGCGACCCAAAGCCTGAATATGGCTCTCTGCGGTCTGCTTCACCCGGGAGACCATGTGATCACCACCGTTTGTGAGCACAATTCGGTTCTTCGCCCGCTGTACCGCCTGCAAAAAAACGGTGTGCAGCTGGATTTCGTGGAGGCGGATGCCCGGGGCGTTCTGCGGTACGAACAGTTTGAGCAGAAGCTCCGCCCCAATACCCGGGCGGTCGTGGTCTCCCATGCGTCCAACGTGACGGGAAATGTGACAGATCTTGCATTTGTGGCAGATTTCACCCAAAAGCACGGTCTGCTGTTGGTTTTAGATGCGGCGCAGACCGCAGGGATCCGGCCGCTGGATGTGAAAACGCTGGGGGTCGATGTGCTCTGCTTCACGGGTCACAAGGGGCTGCTCGGCCCGCAGGGAACCGGCGGAGCCTACGTCCGACCCGGGCTGCAGGTCGCACCGTTGGTGGTCGGCGGCAGCGGCGTTCACAGCTTCGCGGAGGAACACCCGGCACAGATGCCGACGGCTCTCGAAGCGGGCACCTTGAATGTGCCGGGCATCGCAGGCCTCGGGGCAGGGGTGCGGTGGATCCTGCAGCAGGGGATACAGACGCTGCAGGCAAAAGAGACCGCACGGGCACAGCTGTTTTACGAGCAGCTGCAAGCGGTGGAAAATCTGATCTTCTACGGCGATTTCTCGGGCAATACGCCCCGGGTTCCCATCGTCTCGCTGAACATCGGCGACGAGGACTCTGCATGGGTGGCCGACGCGCTCTGGGAAGACGCGGGCATCTGCGTCCGTGCCGGCGCACATTGCGCACCCCTGCTGCACAAGACCCTCGGCACGGCCGCGCAGGGTGTGGTGCGCTTCAGCTTCAGCCACGCCAATACCGAAGAAGAAGTGCTGCGTGCGGCGCAAGCCGTCCGGACGCTGGCCAGTGAGGTGTAAGCCATGCGGGTAAAACGACCCTACGTCGTTCTTTCGTTTCAAGCAACGGTGGACGCGATGGCATGGGAAAAATACTGTGCCCAAGCGGGGATCCCGGGGCGGCTGATCCCGTTGCCGCGAGAGCTTTCGGCGGGGTGCGGCCTTGCGTGGCGGATGCTGCCGGAGGATTGGCAGGCGTGGGAATCGCGCCTGCAGCAGGAGACAACACTGCATTACGATGCGGTGGCAACGGTGCGGCAATAAAACAAGGAGGGCTGTGGAATGGCCTTGGACGCATGGATAAAGGAACTGGCAGAGCCGCAGCATAAAAACTATCTGCTGGCAACGGTGCTGGACGGCCCCGAACAGGGGGCGCAAGTGCTGCTGGGCGACGGAGAACGGCTTTGCACGGAGGCAGGATCGAACGGAACAACCGAATTTCTGCTGCAGAACCTTCCGGAGCTGCGCTGCTGCACGACCAGCGGTGTGCGGAACATGGGGGAGGTGCCGGTCTTTGTGGAGCGGTTTGGCGCAGGAGCACAATTGGTGGTCTGCGGCGGCGGCCATGTGGCTGCTGCGACGGTGCGGATGGCAAAGCTGCTGGATCTGCCCGTCACGGCTCTGGAGGATCGCGAAGAGTATGCCGAGCAGCTGTGGCAGGCCGGAGCCGACGAGGTACTCTGCGCTCCTTTTGAGGAGGGGCTTGCGCAGGTGCCGGGCGGCGAGGAAGTCTATTTCATTGTGCTGACCCGCGCCCACGCCTTTGATCTCGACTGTCTTCGCGCGATCCTGTCCAAACCGGCGGCCTACGTCGGGATGATGGGCAGCCGCGGCCGAGCGGCACTGGTGCACCGCCAGTTGGTGGAAGCCGGTGCAGATGCTGCCCGTGTCGAGCAGATCCACGCGCCCATCGGTCTGGCCATCGGCGCAAAAACCGCACAGGAGATCGCACTTTCGATTCTGGCACAGGTGGTGGAGATCAAGAGCCAGCGGCAGCAGACCGAGGGCTTTTCGCCCGCACTCTTGGCTGCACTGCAGGCGGCGCAGGCAGAAGGCACGCCCGCCGTGCTGGTGACCATTGTGGCGCGGCATGGCTCTGCGCCGCGGGAAGTCGGCTCGAAAATGCTCGTTCTGCCGGATAAAACGATCGGCAGCGTGGGCGGCGGCATCATGGAATACCGTGCGCAGCAGCAGGCCGCCCGGATGCTGGCCGGTGCAGAAGCCCCCTGCCAGCGGATGACCTGTTCCGCCGACGGCAAAAACACGGACGCCGCCATTGCAGCCTGCGGCGGCTCGATGGAGCTGCTGCTGAAACGGCTCTGAAAAGGACGTGAGAAGATGAAAAAAGATTCGCTTATTCTTGTGCGGGGCGGCGGCGATCTTGCCACCGGCACCATCCACCGGCTCTGGTCTGCGGGTTTGCGGGTGCTGGTGCTGGAAACGGATCACCCCGCCGCCATCCGCCGTCAGGTCTCGCTCTGCGAGGCGGTATACGAGGGGCAGACCACGGTGGAGGGGCTGCACGCCGTGAAGATCCACGCGCTGGACGAGGCGGAAGCCGTCTGGTCGGCGGGGGATGTGCCGGTGCTGGTGGATCCCAAGGGCGCGTGCATTGCAAAGGCGAAGCCTGCTGTGGTGGTGGACGCCATTCTTGCCAAAAAAAATCTCGGCACTACGCGGGAGATGGCTCCGCTGACCATTGCGCTTGGCCCGGGGTTTGTCGCCGGGCAGGATGTGGACGTGGTGGTGGAGACCAAACGCGGCCACAAGCTGGGTCGGATCATCCGGGAAGGTTCTGCCATCCCCAACACCGGTGTTCCGGGCGTGATCGGCGGCTATGGGGCTGAGCGGGTGATCCATGCACAGGCGGCAGGCGTGTTTGAGGACGTGCGCTCCATCGCCGATTTCGTCGAGCCCGGGGAGACCATCGCCCGGATCCGGACGCCGGAAGGGGAAGTGCTGCCGGTCACGACCCAGATCCCGGGCATTCTGCGGGGTCTGCTGCGCAGCGGGTATCCGGTCACCCCCGGGTTCAAGGTCGCGGACGTCGATCCGAGAAGATCGGAACTCGAGAATTGCTTCCTCATCTCAGACAAAGCCCGCTGTATCGCGGGAAGCGTGCTGGAATTGGTGGTTGCCGAAATCTTGTGAGCCCTCTCAGTCTCGCTATCGCTCGCCAGCTCTCCCAAAGGGAGAGCCACTGGCGTATGGGGTTAGCCTACGCGGATTGAGCGAAGTTTTTTATGACGTAAAATACCGGGCCCTGTTGCCTAGATTCACATCTTCGATGCCGTGAATCCAGACCGCAGGGCCCGGTTGTTTTTGGTTGTAGTAAAAAGTTGACCGACCTGCCAAGGGCTCTCCCTTCGGGAGAGCTGGCAAAGCCGGAAGGCTTTGACTGAGAGGGTTATAAACCATAGTCTCGCAGACATTTCCGCAGGGCGTCCTGCGTGGACAAAAACGCAATGCCGTATTTGCCGAGTTTGGCACCGTCCATCACGAGGTTCCGCGGCCAATCGGCTTCCTCGACTGGAACGGAAATGCCTAAAATGGCGGCGAACTGTCGAGCGGTTTCGACCATGTTGAAGTCGTTGCCGCTGCCAAAGTTGTACACGCCGCCGGGCAGGGCGAAGGCGGGCTGCAGGTTGGCAATGACCTCCCGGACGTAACTGACGCCCCGGAAATCCTGCGCCGAAAACCGGACAGGCTCCCCCTGCAGGGCGGCGTGCAGCAGATTCAGCGGCAGGTTGCCCCGGATGGGAAGCTGGTATCCGGGCAGGTCGTACAGCCATGTGGCACGCAAAAGCACGGCCTCCGGGCAGTGGGCAAGCACCCGCTGCTCCATTTCCAGCTTGTGTCGGCCATAAACATTTGCCGGATGGAGTTCCAGTGTTTCGGGCAGAGGGTCGGGCTGAGAAACACCGGCATAGACCTGATCGGAACTGAACGCCAGAAGCTTGGCTCCGGTGTCCTGTGCAGCCTTTGCCAGCCATTCCGGAACCAGCACGTTTGCACGGTAGGATTCTTCCGGGTGCGCTGCGCAGTATCCGGTATCGGAAAGAGCCGCCGTGTGGAGGATGCAGTCGGGGCGGTGTGCTTCCACAAACTGCCGCAGAGACGTTTCGTCGGCGGCGGCGAAAAAGCCGCGGGGCGGGGTGATAAGCTCAAACTGCCCGCGCCACTGCTGGCAGACCCGGCTGCCCACAAAGCCTCCGGCTCCGGTCACAAGAAGTTTCTGCATGGCGGCACCTCAGTGGACAAGGAAAAGCTCCAGCACCAGCACGACGGCGCAGCAGGCGACGGAGACCTGAAACAGGCTGGCTCCACACCACGCCGCCACGATGCCGACCACCAGTGCGACCGCACCGGCTGCCGGGCTCTGGGTGGCGTTGACGATGGCCGGGAAGGTCATCACCGCCAGCGTCACATAGGGTACATAGTAAAGGAACGACTGGATGAAGGGGTTCCGGATGGGCTTGCGGATCAGGGTCAGGGGCAGCACGCGGATGGCATAGGAGACGAGGAACATCACAAGGATGTAAAGGTAATTATTCATGGTCGGCCTCCTGTTTTATCGGGAAAAGAAGCGCGGCAGCCGAGGAGATCAGCACCGTCAGCAGGATGGTGCGGGTGCCGTCCGAGAGAGACGAGATGCCCGGCAGGTAATTGCAGACAAAACTGAGGAAAAAGCTGATGGCCACCAGCGCGGCGACAATCCTGCTCTTGCGGGCCGGGGGGATGATGATGGCAAGGAACATTCCGTACAGGGCAACGCTCAGTGCGCTGACGGCCCGCAGGGGCAGCAGATTGCCCGCAACGATGCCAAGGGCCGTGCCGGAAGCCCACGCCGGAGCCGCAAGCAGGATGGCACCGTAGGTATACCATGGGTTCAGCGGGCCGGGTCGGGCAATGGTGATGCCGAACAGCTCATCGGTCACATCGTAGCCGATGAGAAACCGGTGAAAAAACGGCGTCTCATGGGTGAATTTCTGCGCCAGTGCGCAGCTCATCAGCAGGTAGCGTGCATTGGCGATCAAGGTGATGATGGCAACTTCCAGATAACTCGCGCCGCTGGCGATGAGGGCAAAGGCCGCATACTCCCCAGCCGAAGCGTTGTTCAGCAGGCTGGCCAGAAAGCCCTGCAAGGGGCTGAATCCGGCACGACGCGCTGCGATGCCCAGCGAAAACGAGACGGCAAAATACCCCAGCGCGATGGGCACGCCATCCCGGATGCCTTCTTTGAAAACAGATTTCCGGAACGCATAGACCGGCTTTGTGTCCTTCTTTTCGAGCCGGGTCAGCTCCGCAGCTTGATTCATGAAACTTCATACTCCTTTCGATTTCAAACACCAAGTTTTATTATACCGCGGCTTTCCGCAGGAGAAAAGAGGAAAATCCCGCTTGTGGATGAAAAAAGACCATCTGCCGTTGGGTGCAGATGATCTTTTTTGCTGACAAAACCCGCCTGCACTGAAATGCAAGCGGGGAAAACGTATTTTTACAATCTTAGCAGAAAGGAGACGTTGTTTGGACGGCTTACTCATGCAGCCGTCGTTCCAGTTCAAGCGATTCCTTTTTGCCGTGGATGCGGCCAAGCCCGTAGGCAAGGAAGGTGGCGCAGAGAAGATTCATCCACGAAAAGGAAGCACCGTTGAAGGTGTTGCAGATGCCGATGACAAGGTTTGCAAGGCAGAGAAGTTTCACTTCCTTCCCGATTTTATTCAAATGCGCGATGCGGGAATCCATATCCGAAAACATATCAAAGGTGCCCTGTTCAGCGGAGCGGCGGAAGTAGCCCCAGCGGAAGCAGCGGCCAACGGATTCGGCCCCAAGCTCCTCCATGAAATTTTCAAAATCCGAAGAGTTGTCCAGTGTTTCTACCCGGATGATGTATTCGCCCGGTTCGGTCTTTTCGAAAACGTAGGTGCAGAAGCTGGCTTTTTTCAACGCCCAGCCTTCCTGCGCCATCTCGTTGAGCCAGCGTTCTTCTTTTTCGTATTCCCAGACCCAGAATATCTTGTGGAGTTTCTTTGTCTCGCTCATGCTCATTCCTCCTGTAAAATGGCGCGGCCGTTCGCGGCCAGCTCTTCCAAACGGGTCAGCTCCCGTTTTAGCACCGAAAGCCCGGTGTCGGTCAGCTGATATTCTTTTTTCCGGCTTCCGGATTCGATGGGAAGTGGCTGGATCCAGCCTTTCTCGCACAGGGAATTCAGCGCACCGTATAAAGTGCCCGCCGCCAGCCGTACCCGCCCGCCGGAGAGCCGCTCCGTCTCCTGCATGATGCCGTAGCCGTGCTGCGGATAATACAGGGAGAGTAAAATATAATAGGTCGATTCCGTCAGTGCAATGCTTTCACTGGGATTCAAATCGTTCTGCCTCCGTTCTATCGGATAACTTTGTATCGAACTCCGATATATTGTGATTAAAGTATATCGCACGACGATATAGATGTCAAGCCCTCTCAGGCAAAATATGCAAGAAACTTTACGGAATGCCAAGGGCTCTCCCTTCGGGAGAGCTGGCGAGCGGCAGCGAGACTGAGAGGGCAAGCCCGGCAGAGACCGGGCAAAGAAAAACAGCGATGCGATCCCTTTTTTCAAAGTGACATCGTATCGCTGTATGATTGCGTTTTTGTCAGCACCCTCGCCCTCTCAGTCACCTTCGGTGACAGCTCTCCCAAAGGGAGAGCCGAGAAGGGTCACTTATCCAATTTCCGGCTCAGCCAGATGCAGAAGCAGCCGCCTGCAACGGAAACAATGATGTGGCCGATGAAGCCGGAGGCTTTCAGGCCGATGATGCCGAACAGCAGGTTGCCGACCACGCTGCCGAGAATGCCGAGGCCGATCATTTTGCCTTTCGAGAAGGAACAGCCCATGATGCGGCCTGCCAGATAACCGGACAGTGCGCCCAGAGCGATCGTGTAGAGGATCACAAACAGATTTGCACCAAGCGTAAACATCATAAACACCTCGTTTTATCAAAGATTTTTTGCTTCCAATGCCGTCTTGCAGAGGTCGTTCAGACAGCATTTTTCACATTCGGGCTTGCGGGCGTCGCACACGGCACGCCCGTGCATGACGAACCGGTGGCACAGGTCGCTGCCCTCTTCGGGCGGGATGATCTTCCACAAGGCCATCTCGACCTTCTGCGGCTCTTTGATGCCGTCCACAAGGCCGATCCGGTTGCACAGCCGGATGCAATGGGTGTCGGTGACGATGGCCGGTTTGCCGAACACATCGCCCATGATGAGGTTCGCACTCTTCCGCCCCACGCCGGGCAGAGCCAGCAGCTCTTCAAACGTTGTGGGGACCTGACCGTTGTATTGGTCGCGCAGCACCCGCATACAGGCCGAGATATCCCGCGCCTTCGAGTGACCGAGGCCGCAGGGTTTGACAATGGCCTCAATGTCCTCCGGTTCGGCGGCGGCAAGGGCGGCGACATTCGGGTATTTGGCAAAGAGATCCTCCACCACGATGTTCACCCGTGCGTCGGTACACTGCGCTGCCAGCCGGACACTGACCAGCAGCTGCCACGCGTGGTCATAATCCAGCGTGCATCCTGCATCCGGGTATTCCTTCTTCAGCCGCGCGATGACCTTCAAGGCCAGCGTTTTCTTTTCGGCCAATGCGTTTTCGTCTACGGCTGCCATTGCTCTGGGCATAAAGTTCCCTCATTTCGACCTGAAATTATCCTGATGATACCACGATTTTGCTGCTTTGTAAATATTTTTATCGAATATCTGAGAATCATTTGTGTTTTCGTGCTTGTCTCCGCAGCAAAAATGCGGTATACTATAAACGGAATAATTCGCAGAAATTTGCAAAACCGACAGGAGGGAACACCCCATGAACGAACCACTGGCGCAGCGTCTGCGTCCCAAAACGCTGGCGGAGGTCTGCGGCCAGCAGCATCTTCTGGCACCCGGGCGGGTGTTCCGCCGCACCATCGAGAGCGGACGGATCCCAAACATGATCTTCTATGGGCCGTCCGGTACCGGCAAGACCACCGTGGCGCGGATCATCGCCGAAAACAGCGGCATGACCCTCCACAAGCTCAACGGCACCTCCTGCGGCACCGGCGACATCAAAAATGTGCTCAAGGACATCGGTACGCTGGCCGGTGCGGGCGGCATCCTGCTCTATCTGGACGAGATCCAATATCTCAATAAAAAGCAGCAGCAAAGCCTGCTTGAGTGCATTGAGGATGGCAGCGTGACCCTGATCGCCTCCACCACCGAAAACCCGTATTTTTACATCTATAATGCACTGCTGTCCCGCTGCACGGTATTCGAGTTCAAATCGCTCGCCGCTGCCGATGTCAAACGCGGGCTGCAGAACGCACTCGGGAAGCTCTCGGAGGCCGAGGGGCATCCGGTGACCATGGACGAGGACGCCTGCGATTACCTTGCTGAGAGTGCGGGCGGCGACCTGCGCAAGGCACTGGGCTGCCTCGACTTTGCGGTGACAGCAGCCCCGGTGGATGAGGCGGGCAAGCACATCGACCTTGAAATGATCCGGCAGGTCACCCGGCGGACGGCCATGCGGTACGACCGGGAGGGAGACGACCATTACGATATCGTATCGGCCTACCAGAAATCCATGCGCGGCTCCGACCCGGATGCGGCATTGCACTATCTGGCGCGTCTGCTGGAAGCGGGGGATCTCGTTTCGGCCTGTCGGCGGCTGATGGTGTGCGCCTGCGAGGATGTGGGGCTGGCTTATCCGCAGATCATTCCCATCGTCAAAGCGGCGGTGGACGCCGCCAATATGGTGGGTCTGCCCGAAGCGCGGCTTCCGCTGGCAGATGCGGTCATCCTTGTGGCCACCAGCCCCAAGTCGAACAGTGCCCATGACGCCATCAATGCGGCCATCGCGGATGTGCAGGCGGGCAAAACTGGCCCCATCCCGCGTCCGCTGCAGAACAAGCACTGCGACGGCGAGGATGCGCTGGTAAAGGGGCAAAATTACAAATATGCCCACGATTACCCCAACCACTGGGTGGAGCAGCAGTATCTGCCCGACGCGCTCATGGGAACCCACTATTATCAGTTTGGCGACAACCGCACCGAACAGGCGGCCCGGGCATACTGGGCAAAGATCAAGGGCGAAGAAACGCTGTGACCGGCATTGTGGCCGGATCCATATAAATTGTATCATAACGAAAACACAACAAAGGAGAACCACCATGCGCTATTCCAAACAGAGAGAATTGGTGCTGCAGAAGGTCGATCAGCTCTGCAGCCACCCCACAGCCGAGGAGATCTACGAAGAGGCAGTCAAGGAGTGCCCCAACCTCAGCCTTGGCACCGTTTACCGCAACCTGAACAGCCTTGTGGAGGCAGGCCGGGTCCGCCGGGTGTCCATCCCGGGGCAGCCCGACCGCTTTGACCACACCCTGTTCTGGCACAGCCACCTGTACTGCACGGCCTGCGGCAGTGTCGTGGACGCCGATGTGGACGAAAAACAGGTGATGAAGCTGGTCAAAAACCAGAAAGGCAGGGTCGAGGACTGTGCCGTGGTGCTTTTTGGTGTCTGTGAGAACTGTCTTGCAGAGGCGCAGATCGCCCAGTGAAGCCCTCTTTTCTGCGAAAAATGCGCCGGACCTCTTGCCCTGAACGAGAAAACAGGGTATACTGAAACGAGCATTTTATAGCAATTCAACTTTTTAATGCAACAGCAACAGCGTTGAATTGCATATCGCAAATATGCCGTTTGGATGTTGCACTAAATTCTTGACTTGCGATAATAATTTGAAGGATGGTTTCATTGGAATACATTACATTTGAACACAACAGCACCGCCGCCGAGCTGGTGCGTCAGGCCTACGACACGCCGCCGCTGGCCTTTGTCCACAGCTATGGCTGTCAGCAGAACGTCAACGACGGCGAGCGGATCAAGGGTGTGCTGGTGGACATCGGCTACGGCCTGTGCGACAAGCCCGAAGACGCCGATCTGATCCTTTTCAACACCTGCGCCGTCCGCGAACACGCCGAGCAGCGTGTGTTCGGCAACGTGGGTGCGCTGAAGGGTCTCAAGGAGAAAAAGCCCGGCCTGATGATCGGCTTGTGCGGCTGCATGGCCAACCAGAAGCACGTCGTGGAAAAGCTGCGCCAGAGCTACCCTTATGTGGATCTGGTCTTCGGTGTGGACGGCATCGACACGCTGCCCCAGCTCATCGCGCAGAAGCTGCAGCGGCACAAGCGCGTTCTGATGGAGCCGGCGCAGCGTCCGGTCATCGTCGAGAACATCCCCATCCGCCGGGAGAGCGAGTTCCGGGCATGGCTGCCGATCATGTATGGCTGTGACAATTTCTGCACCTACTGCATCGTGCCCTATGTCCGCGGCCGCGAGAAAAGCCGCAAGCCCTGCGACATCCTCGCGGAGTTCCGGGGGCTGGTGGAGGCCGGGTACAAGGAGATCACCCTGCTGGGGCAGAACGTCAACAGCTACGGCAAGGGCTTGGAGGAACAGGTGGATTTCTCCGACCTGCTCAATCTGCTCTGCACGGTGCCGGGCGACTACCACATCCGCTTTATGACCAGCCACCCGAAGGACGCCAGCCACAAGCTGATCGACACCATTGCGGCGCAGCCCAAGATCTGCAGGCACCTGCACCTTCCGGTGCAGTGCGGTTCGGATCGGCTGCTCCAGCAGATGAACCGACACTACACCGTCGAGCACTACATGGAGCTGATCGAGTACGCCCGCAAGACCGTGCCCGGCATTACCTTCTCGAGCGATATCATCGTCGGATTCCCCGGTGAGACGGAGGAAGATTTCCAGCAGACGCTGGATCTGATCCAGAAGGTCGGCTATATGCAGCTGTTTACCTTCATCTACTCCAAGCGCACCGGCACGAAAGCCGCGGAGATGCCCGACCCGACCCCCCGCAAGGAAAAGACCGACCGGATGAGCCGCCTGCTCAAGATGCAGGACGAGATCGCCATGAACCTTGTCAAGGCGCAGGTGGGGCAGACCGTGAAGGTACTGGTGGAGGGGTATGGCCGTGCCGAAGGCACCCTCTCGGGTAGGCTGGACAACAACCTGACCGTCGAGTTCAAAGCAGACGATGCCCTGATGGGGCAGTATGCGGAAATCCGCCTGACCGGTGCTCGCGCCACTGTCCTGCTGGGCGAGCGGACGGAATAAAGCAAAACAAAACGTGTTGTCATATATTTTTAAGATTGGAACAAAAAGGAGATTTTTCCCATGGATTGCATTGATCTTTTCAAGCGTGCTGCAATGGCACTTCAGACCGACCCCCGTTACCTCGCGCTGGATCAGGCGCGCAAAGCCAACGACAAGGATGAGGAACTGCAGAACATGATCGGCGAGTTCAACCTCGCCCGCATGGATTTGAACAATGAGATCGGTAAGTCGGAGCGGAACGATGCCCGGATCGCCGAGCTGAACGAGAAGGTGAACAGCCTCTATGCCAAGATCATGGCCGATGAGGACATGGTGGCTTACAACGAGGCGAAGCGCGACTGCGAGAACCTCGTCAATTATATCGACGCCATCATCAACACCGCGATGAATGGCGGCGACCCGATGACCGTGCAGGAGCCGTCTGCATCCTGCACCGGCAGCTGCTCGACCTGCGGCGGCTGCCACTGAACCTCTCTGAAACAAGAATCAAAAACGCGGCTGTGCTATGCAGGCCGCGTTTTCCTTGCAAAGGGCAGTTTTTGCCCGCAAACCGGGCACCGGAATACAGGGGAGGAAGGTGAAACATCATGGCCGAATTGTCGCCAATGATGCAGCAGTATCTTGAGATCAAAAAACAGCATCAGGACGAGATCCTTTTTTATCGCATCGGCGATTTTTATGAGATGTTCTTCGAGGACGCCAAAACCGCCTCGCGGGAGCTGGATCTGACGCTGACCGGCAAGCAGTGCGGACTGGAAGAACGTGCGCCCATGTGCGGGGTGCCTTTTCACAGCTACGAAGGGTATGTGGCAAGGTTGATCGCCAAGGGCTACAAAGTTGCCATCTGCGAGCAGGTCGAGGACCCCGCCAAGGCCAAAGGGCTTGTAAAGCGGGATATCATCCGGGTGGTTACACCGGGTACCGTCATCGAGAGCAGTATGTTGCAGGATGACAAAAACAACTACATTGCAAGCATCTTCCTGAGGGATGGCGCGGCAGGCGTGTGCTTTGCCGATGTTTCGACCGGCACGGCACACGTCACAGAGCTGAAAAGCCCGGATGCGAAAAAAATCGCTCCGGCCGTCATCGCCGAGTTGTGCCGCTACCGCCCCAGCGAAGTGCTGCTGAACCCCGGGCTTCTGGATTGCCGGGAGATCACCTCCTACCTCAAAAAGAACATGGCCTGCGCGGTGGAGCTGGTGGAAGAAGAACGCTACGCACCGGGGCTCGTGGCCATCGCGCTGGAAAACCAGTTTGGCCGCAACTGGGCTGCGGAAACGGAGATCGCGCCGGATGGCTTGGTGCGGTTTGCCATGGCCGCCCTGCTGGAATACCTGCACACGACCCAGATCAAGGGCGTGGAGCGGCTCAAAACCGTTATCCGCTACGATGAGGCACAGTTCATGAGCCTTTCGCCGGTGACACGGGCCAACCTTGAACTGACCGAGACCCTGCGCGGGCGGGAAAAGCGTGGAACCCTGTTGTGGGTGCTGGACAAGACCAGCACCGCCATGGGCAAGCGGATGCTGCGCAGTTGGATCGAGCAGCCGCTGGTGAACAGTGCGGCCATCAACCGCCGCCTGAACGCTGTCGAGAGCCTTGTCCGCCAGACCATGCAGCGCGGCGATCTGATCGAAGAGTTGCACTACATTGCGGATCTGGAACGGATGATGACCCGCACGGTCTATGGCTCAGCCACACCGAAAGAGATCTACGCCATGGCGCAGACCTGTGACCGGCTTCCCAGCCTGAAACAGCAGGCCGAGAGCTGCGGCTGCGCCGAGCTGACCGCTCTGGCAGCCGAGATCGACCCGTTGGACGACATCAAAACAAAGATCTATGCAGCCATCGACCCCGAAGCTCCCTCCACCCTGAAGGACGGCGGCGTGATCGCCAAGGGCTACCATGCGGAGGTGGATGAGCTGCGCTCCATCCGGGATAACACCAAGGGCATCCTTGCCCAGCTGGAGACCCGGCTGCGGCAGGAGACCGGCATCCCCAAGCTGAAGATCGGTTACAACCATGTGTTCGGCTATTTCATCGAGGTCAGCAACGCTTATAAAAATATGGTTCCCGAGACCTACATCCGCAAGCAGACCCTTACCAGCGGCGAACGCTACATCACGCAGGAACTGAAGGAGCTGGAAAGCAAGATCCTCGGTGCGCACGAGCGGCTCATCACGTTGGAACACCGGCTCTTTGCGGAGCTGCTGCAGGCCATCGGCAGCCAGCTCGACCGCATCCAGCGGACGGCCAATGCCGTTGCCGAGCTGGATGTTCTGGCAGCGTTGGCGCAGGTTGCCGCCGAGAACAACTACTGCCGTCCGGTGGTGGACGACGGAGACGAACTGCACATCGTGGAGGGGCGTCACCCGGTGGTCGAGCAGATGCTCAAGGGCAGTCTGTTCGTTCCCAATGACACCACCCTCAACTGCGGTGCGGATCGCTGCCTCATCATCACAGGTCCGAATATGGCTGGCAAATCGACGTATATGCGCCAGAATGCCCTGATCGCGCTGATGGCGCAGATCGGCTCCTTCGTGCCGGCCAGCGCGTGCCATGTGGGTGTGGTGGACGCCATCTTTACCCGCATCGGCGCGTCGGACGACCTTTCGGCCGGCCAGTCCACCTTTATGGTGGAAATGACCGAGGTGGCCGAGATCCTGAAAAAAGCCACCCCGAAGAGTCTGGTCGTGCTGGACGAGATCGGCCGCGGCACTTCGACGTTTGACGGTATGAGCATTGCCCGCGCGGTGGTGGAGCACATCTCTGACCCCGCCAAGGGACTGGGCTGCAAAACGCTGTTCGCCACCCACTACCATGAGCTGACCGATCTGGAAGGCAGCATCGAGGGTGTGAAAAATTACAACATTGCGGTGAAAAAGCGGGGCGAGGACATCACCTTTCTCCGCCGGATCATCCGCGGCCCCGCAGACGACAGCTATGGCATCGAGGTCGCAAAGCTGGCCGGTCTGCCCGGCACGGTCACCCGCCGCGCTCACGAGGTGCTGCGGGCACTGGAAGCCAATGCCCCGAAAAAGACGGTCGAGCAGATCGACTTTGAGGCTCTGCAGGATTACAATTCTCCGGCCATGCCCAGCGAGATGATGGAAAAGCTGGAAGCACTGGATGTGGAGACCCTGACGCCCATCGAGGCTCTGAACTTCCTCTATGAGCTGAAAAAGACCCTGAAAGGCAGCATGAACTGAGCCTGCTGCCCCAAAACAACGATAGGAGGAAACGGTTATGGCTGTGATACGGGTTCTGGACAAGCACACCGCGGAGCTGATCGCCGCCGGTGAAGTGGTCGAGCGGCCTGCCTCGGTGGTGAAAGAACTGCTGGAAAACGCCATTGATGCCGGTGCCAGCCAGATCACCATTGCCATCGAGTCGGGCGGCGTCCAGCTGATCGAAGTCAGCGACAACGGCAGCGGCATCGAGCGGCAGTATATCCCCACGGCGTTCATCCGCCATGCGACCAGCAAGATCCAGACACAGGATGATCTGAATCATATCCACACCCTCGGGTTCCGCGGCGAGGCACTGGCGTCCATCGCCAGCGTTGCCCGGGTGGAAGTGCTGACCCGTACCGAGGGCGAGGAATGTGCCTCGGTTTATCGGATCGAGGGCGGGGAAGAGCAGCCCATCGAGCCGGGTGCCCGAGGCACGGGCACCACCATCCGGGTGCGGGATCTCTTCTACAACACGCCCGCCCGGATGAAGTTCCTCAAAAAGGATTCCAGCGAGGGTACCTTTGTGGCCGACATTGTCGGCCATGTGGCACTCAGCCATCCGGAAGTCAGCTTCAAGTTTGTCCGGGAGGGGAAACTGCAGTACGTTACGCCCGGCGATGGTACCCTGCGGGGCGCAGCCTATTCGGTGCTGGGGCGGGAGTTTACCCGGGGTCTTGTGGAGGTGGACAACACCGAGCGGGCCTACCGGGTCTATGGTCTCATCACCCAGCCCAAGAGCTGCCGCGCCAGCCGGAGTATGCAGTATTTCTACATCAACGGCCGCTACGTCCGCAACCGCACCATGATGGCGGGCATGGAGATGGCGTTCAAAGGCACTACGATGCAGGGCAAGTTCCCGGGAGGAATTTTGCTTCTTGAGATGCCTGCCGACCTTGTGGATGTCAATGTTCACCCGGCCAAAACCGAGGTGCGCTTCGCCCACGAGAACGATATTTTCGATCTAGTGTACCATGCCGTCAAGCTGGCACTGGCGCAGCCCGGCACGGGCGAACGGCAATTCACCTTTGAGGAGACGCCGGAGAAGAAAAATGCAGAAGAATCCAAGAATACAAAAGAAAACGAAAAGCCGACAGAAAATGCTGTAAAGGAAGAATGCTTTACAAGCCTTTCGGCCGTTATTTCGGGGCAGGCGGAGCCGGGAACGCTGGAAAACCATCCCCAAACGGCCGCTTTTGCGCGGACGAAGCCGGAACGGGCTTCTGTGCCCGGTATGCAGGAACGGAATGCCCGCGCAGCAGCCTTTGGGGATATCCTGCCGACGCCTGCTGCGCTGCAGCCGACCCATACTACTGCCGCGCCGGTCGGACGCTCATGGACAACGGTTGCACCGAAAGCCCCGCTCCGCTCCGATGTGACCCTCCACAGCCCGGAGCCGGAGGACACCGGATCGGCAGAGCGAGAAATGCTGCCCGTGCCGGAAGAACCGGAGACCTCGGCGCAGTCTGCGTTCCGCCCGGCCGGAAGCGAGGCCAGCTTGGATGTGGAGCCGGATGCGGAACTGCCCGAGACCCGGGATCACATGACGGCATGGGATGCGGCGGCCGAAAAGCCGGAGCAGCTGGGGTTTGTTCCGCAGGACGGGCCGGAACCGTTGCATTATGTGGGCGAAGTGTTCAAGACCTACATTCTGGCCGAGCGGGGCGACGAGCTTTGCCTGATCGACAAGCACGCGGCGCATGAGCGGCAGCTGTTTGAAAAGCTGGCCGCCAGCTATGGAAATGTTCCCGGCCAGATGCTGCTGGAACCGGTGGCGGTGGATCTCTCCGCCGAAGAAAAGCAGGCTTTGATGGACAACATCCCGCTGCTGGAAAATGCGGGCATCGAGATCGACGATTTCGGCGGCAGCACCGTCTTTCTGCGGTCGGTGCCTGCGGACGTCGAGCAGGGCAACGCGGAAGATCTGCTGGTCGAGCTTGCCAGCAAGCTGGCGCGGGGCAGCAAAGACGCCCTGAGCGAAAAGACCGAGTGGGTGCTGCACTCCATCTCCTGCCGCGCGGCCATCAAAGCGGGCGACCGCTCGTCGCCGCAGGAGCTGATGGCATTGGCCGAGAAGATCCTTTCCGGCGAGGTGCCGCCGTTCTGCCCGCATGGTCGGCCCTGCGTGCTGAAACTGACCCGAAAGGAGCTGGAAAAACAGTTTGGACGGATCGTATAACAACCGCCCCCGAGGGGGCGAAAAGCATCCGGTCGTGGCGGTGGTCGGCCCCACAGCCACCGGAAAAACGGCTCTGGGCGTCGCGCTGGCAAAGCAGTTCAGCGGCGAGATCATCAGTGCGGACTCGATGCAGATCTACAGGGGTCTCGACATCGGCACCGCAAAAGTGAC
This sequence comes from uncultured Faecalibacterium sp., assembly GCA_934533135.1. Classification (GTDB taxonomy): domain Bacteria; phylum Bacillota; class Clostridia; order Oscillospirales; family Ruminococcaceae; genus Faecalibacterium. The sequence continues at coordinate 159,059 of CAKTBG010000001.1, read as the reverse complement.
AGCAGAAGAGACACAGGGCGTGCCTCACCATGGCATCGACCTCTTCCCGCCGGAGCAGGTGTTCAGCGTGGCGGATTTTGTGGCACTGGCCGGGCAGCTTGAGCAGGAGATCACGGCTCGCAGCCATCTGCCGATGCTGGTGGGCGGCACGGGTCTGTACGTCCAAAGCTTCTTGTACGGGGTGCGCTTTGCCGCCGAAAAGACGCCGACCGGCCTGCGGGAACAGCTGGCTGCGGAGCTTGCCGAAAAGGGCGGGGAAGCCATGTACGCTGCACTGCAGCAGGTGGATCCGGAAGCGGCCGCTGCCATCCACCCCAACAATCAGGTGCGGGTATTGCGCGCACTGGAACATTACCGTGCGACCGGCAAAAAGCTCAGTGAACAGAAGGCCGGATCCCTCCCGCCCGAAAAGCCCTATCGGAGCCTGATCCTTGGGCTGGATTTCCCGGATCGGGCGCAGCTTTACCGCCGCATTGACCTGCGGGTGGATCAAATGATGGACGCCGGTCTGCTGCGGGAGGCAGAGTACGTCTGGCAGAACCGGGAACGGTTCAAAACTGCGGCACAGGCCATTGGGTACAAGGAGCTCTTTCCCTACTTCGAGGGAACGGCAGAGCTTTCCCCCTGCATCGACCGGCTCAAACAGGCCTCCCGCAACTACGCCAAGCGGCAGCTGACGTGGTTCCGCCACATGGAGGGCGTGGTCTGGCTGGATGCCTCCGCACCCGATACGACCCAATGCGCCTGCACCGCTGTGCAGGAATTTTTAGCGAAAGGGTGAGCATCCCATGAGAGATTCGACCCAGACCGAACCGGGCGGCACCCATGTGCTGGCCGTCATTGCGGGTGTGGTAGCGGTATTTCTGGTATTGGCCTTCGGCTATGTGGGCTATCAGTCGCTTCACGTTCTCTTCCCGCCCAACACCTATGAGACGGCTCTGCTGTCCACGGTATCCGATACCGTGGATGCCGAAGGCGTGCTCCTGTTCCAAGAAACATACGTTGCCGGAAGCGGCACGCTGGGATACCTCGCCGAAGATGGGGAGCGCGTCTCGGCGGGCACGGCGGTGGCCGAGGTGTACAGCGATGCCACGCAATCGACCCTCCGCCAGCAGCTGCGCCAGATCAACGACCAGATCGATCTGCTCCAGCGGTCGCAGAACACGTCGGCTACCCAGCTGGACTCCCTGCACAAAGAGCGGTCTTCCGCTCTGTATGATATGCTGGACGCCCTCGATCAGGGCGAATACGACGAGATCGACACGGGGCGGGAATCGTACCTGCTGGCGCAGAACAAGCTGTGGGTCATCACCGGCGAAGTCACCGACTTCTCGGATTCGATCGCAGCTCTGACCCAGCAGGCGGCCAGTGTGCAGGCACAGCTGGGAACGCCATCCCAGATCACGGCTCCGCAGACCGGCTACTTCATCCGGAGCTCCAGCTCCGGGCGGCTGAACGCCAGCGCGGACGATATTCTGGCTCTCGGCCCTGCGGAGCTGAAAACGTATGTTGAATCCGACCCGCAGGTCGCACTGGAGGGCTGTGCCGGCAAGATCGTCTCGGGCTTCACGTGGTATTATGCAGGTATCTGCCCGGCTAAGCAGGGCGAAAAGCTGCTCGGGCAGGATGGAAAGCCGCTCAAAAAGTCGGTGCAGATCCGCTTCCCGGGGCAGATGGAAACGCCGCTCAAGGCAAAAGTGACCGAAGTGACCATCGACGAGGCCAGCGGCCTTGCCCGGTTCGTCCTTTCCTGCGAGATCATCAATGGCGACGTGCTTCGACTCACGCAGGCCGATGCGCAGATCATCGTGGGGGAGACGACCGGTCTGCTGATCCCGTCGCAGGCCATCCACTATTTAAAGGAGGACGGCACCGAGGCAGAGGAAAAAGGAGAAAACTACCTCCCGGGCGTCTACGTCAAGTACGGCAACCTCGCCCGGTTCTGCAAGATCGACCCCGTGGACGAGGATCACCCGCTGATCACCGAGGGCGATTACACGCTGGTGCTGCCCAGCGGAACGGCCAATTCGGTCAGTCAGATCCGGCTTTATGACGAGATTATTGTATCCGGACAAAATTTGTATGATGGAAAGCTTTTGTAGTTATTGACATCCGGCGCAAAAAATCCGATAATAGATAAAGCTATTGCAACTCTTTTTGCAGAAGTTGCCAGACAGCACACGCTGTCCGAATGAAAGGAGCAAATTCTATGTCTTTTGTGGATAGTCTGAAAAAGGGTCTCTTTGGTACCGAGGATGATTACGACGATCAGTACATCGACGACGGCCCTCAGATGGTGAACAATAACAACGGCATCGGCGTCGGCATGGACGACGAAGAGGAAGCTGCTGACGAGAACGCCCCCAGCAAGAAGAACAAGGTGGTCAACATTCATGCCACCACCCAGCTCAAGGTCGTTCTGGTCAAGCCCGAACGGTTTGAGGATGCCAGCACCATTGCAGACCACCTGAACAACAAGCGCACGGTGGTGCTGAATCTGGAATCTACCAATAAGGAAGTTTCCCGCCGTCTGGTGGATTTTCTTTCCGGCGTAGCGTATGCCAACAACGGCCAGATCAAGCGTGTCGCCAACAGCACCTTCATCATTACCCCGTATAACGTTGACATTATGGGCGACCTGCTGGACGAGCTGGAAAACAATGGCGCGTTCTATTGATCCGGAAACTCCGGTTCCCAAGGCGGTGCGGGGGTTTGTGCCTGCCCGCAACGAGGAAGAGCGGTATCTCATGCGCCACATCGAGGATCTGGCGCGCACGGCCTTTGGCCGGGGGATCCCGCGGTATTCCAACTTTCTGAGCGACCGGGAGCAGGATCTGGCGCGTGCTGCGCTCAACCGCTTCGGAGCTGAGGCCTTTCACTTCGAGGGCGGCTGGCCGGGTGCTGAGCGGAAGATCCTCTGCCTCGAGCCGGAAGGCAGCTATGCGGCCAGCCCGCTGTGCTGTGTCCGGCTGCGCTGCCGGGTCCAGCCCGGCGCAGAGCTGCCGACCCACCGGGATTATCTTGGCAGCCTGATGGGGCTGGAACTCAAGCGGGAAGCACTGGGAGACATCGTTCTCCCGGCCGACCAGCCGGGCGTCGCCTATGTCTTTGCATTGGAAACCGCGGCAGAGCTGATCAGTCGGGAGCTGCGGCAGGCCGGGCATACGGATCTGACGGCAGAATCCCAGCCCCTTGATACCCTTCCGGCCTTCCCGCAGGAGGATCGGGAGATCCGCACTGCCACGGTGTCTTCGCTCCGGCTGGATGCGGTGCTTGCGGCCATGATCCGGTGCAGCCGCGGCATGGCGGCGGATCTGATCACGGCTGGCCGGGTGGAGATCAATCATCTGCCTGCCGAGAGCGTCCACGCACCGGTCTACGAGGGCGATGTGTTCACGGTGCGGGGCAAGGGGCGGTTCTGCCTGACTGCCCTGCCGGGCAAAAGCAAAAAAGATCGCTCGATCATCGCGTTTTTCCAGTATTGAATTTGATGAAATAGGGAGGAAACCACTATGCTGACCCCGCAGGATGTGCGCTCTGCGCAATTTGAAAAAAACCTCCGCGGCTACCGTACCGAGGATGTGGATCGGTTTCTGGACAAGGTGGAAGAGCAGCTGCTGCTCAACGAGAAGGATGCCGAGGCTCTGCGCAAGCAGATCGCGGATCTGACGGCCGAAAACCAGCGTCTCCACAAAGAAATGGAGAGCTATGAGGCAGACGGCGATATGCTCAAGAGTGCGCTGATCAACGCACAGCGGATGGGCGAGAATGTCATCCGGGAAGCAAACACCAAGGCCGAGGAGATCCTGCACCGTGCCAATCTCCGCGGTGATGATATCATCCGTGATGCCAACGAGCTGCTGCAGAAAGCCAGTGACCGCGCCGATGAGATCATCAACGAGGCAAACGAAAAGAAGCTGGCAGAGGAGCGCGAGTATGACCGCGTCCGGCTGGAAGTTACCCGCTTCAAGTCCGACGTGCTCAACCTGTACCGCAGCCATGTGGAGTCCCTGAGCCGCCTGCCGGAATACCAGAAGGACGAGCCCGCTGCGGCTGCCGCCGCAGAAACGCCCGACGCAGAGCCTGCCGAGCAGGTTGCGGCCGAGCTGACCGAGGAGCTGGACGATGCAGCACCGGCAGCCGAGGCTGCGGCAGAGCAGCCCGCCGACGCGGACAAAAAAGAGGAGAGCAGCGAAGATTTCTGGGCCAAGGACGAGAGCCAGCTCAAGATCGACCCGCCTCCCGCACCGGAAGCTTCCACCACGCCGGACTACACTGCTTTTCAGGGCGTGAAGTTCAGCGAATAAAATAAAAATCCAAAACGCAATCGCAAGGAAATTAGAGGAGTGTGTAACCATTGGCTAAGAATAAGTCTCAGTACGACAGTACCCTGAATCTGCCGAAGACCCTGTTCGAGATGCGTGCCGGCCTGCCCAAGAAAGAGCCGGTCATGCTCAAGGACTGGGATGACAACGACCTGTACAACAACCTGATGAAGCACAACGAGGGCAAGCCGCAGTTCATCCTGCACGACGGCCCTCCGTATGCAAACGGCAATATCCACATGGGTACGGCCCTGAACAAGATCATCAAGGACATCATCATCCGCGAGAAGAACATGGAGGGCTATCAGGCTCCCTATGTGCCCGGCTTTGATACCCACGGCCTGCCCATCGAGCTGAAGGCTCTGTCCTCCGTCGGCGAGAAGAAGAAGGACATCTCCAAGCTGGAGCTGCGGCAGATCTGCGAAAAGTTTGCCACCGAGCACATCGACATCATGAGCGATCAGTTCAAGCGGCTGGGCGTCATCGGCGATTTCGAGCACCCCTACCTGACCCTCAAGCCGGAGTTTGAGGCACGTCAGATCGAGATCTTTGGCGAGATGGCCAAGAAGGGCTACATCTACAAGGGTCTGAAACCCGTGTACTGGTGCCCCGACTGCCGCACGGCTCTGGCGGAAGCTGAGATCGAGTACGGCGAGGACGACTGCGATTCCATCTTTGTCCGCTTCCACGTCTCGCAGGATCCCAACGGCGTGCTGGCCAAGCATGGCATCCCGATGGACAAGACCTACTTCGTGATCTGGACCACCACCACTTGGACGCTGCCCGCCAACGAAGCCATCTGCCTGAACGGTCAGTTTGAGTACTCCTTCGTCAAGATCGGCGATGCGTTCCACATCATGGCCACCGAGCTGGTCAAGAGCGTGATGGACGCCTGCCATGTGGAGAACTACGAGATCGTGGGCGAGCCGGTCAGCGGTGCGGAGTTCGAGCTGATGCGTTACAACCACGTTTACCTGCCCAAGGAAGGCACGGTCATTCTGGGCGATCATGTTACCCTCGAGAGTGGTTCCGGCTGCGTCCATACCGCAGGCGGCCACGGCGTCGATGACTTCAACGTCTGCCAGAAGTACCCGCAGGTGCCCATCACCGTGCCCGTGGACGACGGCGGCTATCTGACGGAGGAAGCCGGCAAATACGCAGGCCAGCGTGTCTGGGCAGCCAACAAGACCATTCTGGCCGATCTGACTGCCTCCGGTGCCGTCATGGGTCAGGTACACATCAAGCACCAGTACCCCCACTGCTGGCGTTGCCACAACCCCATCATCTTCCGTGCGACCGAGCAGTGGTTCTGCTCCATCTCCAAGTTCCGCGAGGATGTCTACAAGGCCATCGACACCGTTACCTGGATGCCGGATTGGGGTCATGACCGCATGAAGGGCATGGTCCGCGACCGCAACGACTGGTGCATCAGCCGCCAGCGTACTTGGGGCGTGCCGATCCCTGCCTTCTACTGCAAGAAGTGCGGCAAGTATCACATCACCGACGCCACCATCAAAGCCGTCAGCGACCTGTTCCGCAAGGAAGGTTCGGACGCTTGGTACAAATATGAGGCCGAGCAGATCATCCCCGCAGGCGAAGTCTGTGAGAACTGCGGTGCTTCGGAGTGGACCAAGGATACCGACATCATGGACGTCTGGTTCGATTCCGGCTCCACGCACGCGGCTGTTCTGGAAGAGCGTCCGGAGCTGCGTTTCCCGGCCGATATGTATATGGAGGGCGGCGACCAGTTCCGCGGCTGGTTCCAGTCCAGCCTGCTGACCAGCGTGGCAAGCAAGGGCTGCGCACCCTACAAGTCTGTTCTGTGCCACGGCTGGGTCGTGGATGAGCAGGGCAAGCAGATGCACAAGAGTGCCGGCAACGGCGTGGAGCCCAGCGAGATCATCAAGGACTACGGTGCCGATATCATCCGTCTGTGGGTTGCTTCTTCCGACTACACCGTGGATGTCCGCGCAGGTAAGAACATCTTCAAGCAGCTGAGCGAGGCTTACCGCAAGATCCGCAACACCGCCCGCTTCATCCTCGGCAACCTCGATGGCTTTGACCCCAACACCGATTGTGTTGCAGACGATCAGCTGCAGGAAATCGACCGCTGGGCACTGGCTGCACTGGACGATCTGCTGGCAGCCACCAACGCAGGCTACGCGGTGTACGATTTCAATAAGGTCTACCACGCAGTCTACAACTTCTGCGTCGTGGCCATGTCCAATTTCTATCTGGATGTCACCAAGGATCGTCTGTACTGCACCAACGGCGTCGGCCGCCGCGCAGCCCAGACCACGATGTACAAGATCCTTGTCGCGCTGGACAAGATCATCGCTCCCATCCTCTGCTTCACCAGTCAGGAGATCTGGGATTTCCTGCCCAAGACCGAGGGCATGAACCAGTATGTCGTCTTTGAGGATATGCCCAAGGCCGGTGCCTACGCTGCAAGCGAGGAGTTCAAGGCAAAGTGGGCACAGCTGATCGCCGTCCGCGACGAAGTCAAGAAGATCCTCGAGCAGGTTCGTGCCGAAAAGACCATCGGTGCTTCGCTGGAAGCATCCGTCACGCTGTACTGCAGCGACGCTGTCTACGCACTGCTCAACAGCATCCCGATGGACGAGTTGGCAGACCTGATGATCGTCTCCCATGTGGAGCTGGTCAAGGGAGAGGGCGGTGCCGCTTCCGCTGTCGAGGGTCTGGGCGTTGCTGCCGCACACGCCACCGGCGACAAGTGCGAACGCTGCTGGAAGTATTCCGCAGACATCGGCACCCATGCCGCTCACCCCACCCTGTGCGCACGCTGCGCCAGCGTGGTCGAGGCATAACTCAGATCATCGCATAAACAAATAAAGGCGTCTGCAATTCTTGGCTCATTCCGAAAAAAGCGTTGCAGATGCTTTTGTTTATGTAGGACTTAGGAGAAAACTATGGCGTTTGTCATCATCAATCTGGTCTGTGTCGCCGCACTGGTCGGCGCAGATCAACTCATCAAACTCTGGGCGGTCCGCGCACTGGCTCCGGTGGGGGCAATGCCCTTGATCCCGCATCTGGTGGAGCTGCGGTTCGTCCTCAATCAGGGTATGGCGTTCAGCCTGCTCAGCGGCAAGCAGCTGTTCCTCATTGTGGCCACCAGTGCCGCGCTGCTTTTGGTCGCCTACGAGCTGTTCTTTCGCAGCCGCGGCAAGCTGCTGCAGCGGATCGCATTCATCCTTGTGCTGGGCGGCGGGATCGGCAACCTGATCGACCGGGTGCTCAACGGCGAGGTAGTGGACTACATCAACCTGCTCTTCATGAACTTTGCAGTCTTCAACTTCGCGGATATCTGCGTCTGCGTGGGCGTAGCTCTGTGGGTGCTGGTGATCTTCCTCGAGGAGCTGCACAGCGGAGACCGCAGCAGCCGCAAGGAGCCGTGACACATGGAACAACGTGAATGGATCGTTGAGGCCGAGGCCGAAGGCCAGCGCATCGACCGCTTTCTGAGCGGGGAGGATACGGGGCTCTCCCGCAGTGCGCTGCAGAATCTTGTGGCAGACGGCCATGTGCGCTGCAACGGCAAGGCGGTGGCCAAGAGCCTGAAGCTCAAGCCCGGAGACATCCTCCTGCTCGAGATCCCGGACGCCAAGCCCATCGAGGCTGTGCCGCAGGAGATCCCGCTGGACATCGTCTACGAGGACGCGCATCTGCTGGTGGTCAACAAGCCCAAGGGCATGGTCGTCCACCCTGCACCCGGCAACCCGGACGGTACCCTCGTCAACGCGCTGCTCTGGCACTGCAAGGGCAGTCTCTCGGGCATCGGCGGCGAGATCCGCCCCGGCATCGTCCACCGGATCGACAAGGACACCAGCGGCCTGCTGGTGGTCGCCAAGGACGATGCGACCCACATCGGCTTATCCCAGCAGATGGCCGTCCACAGTGTGGAACGCGCCTACAATACCGTCGTCTACGGCGGTTTTGCGCAGGACGAAGGCTTTGTGGAGAGCAATCTGGGACGCTCCAAGACCGACCGCAAGAAGATGGCCGTCTATCCGTCCACCGAGCCCCACACCAAGTATGCCTACACCGGCTACAGGGTGCTGGAGCGTCTGGGGGAGTTTACCATGCTGGAATGCCGGTTGAAAACAGGCCGGACCCATCAGATCCGCGTCCACATGGCATCCATCCACCATCCGGTGGCGGGGGATCCGGTCTATGGCCCGCACAACTGCATCACCAGCCTGCATGGGCAGTGTCTCCACGCCAAAACGCTGGGCTTTGTGCATCCCATCACCGGGGAGTTTTTGCGCTTTGACTCGGAGCTTCCTGCCTATTTTACGCACTTTCTTGCAACGCTCCGAAGGGGGAAATCATGAAGATGACACTGGAATCGACCCTTGTACTCTGCGATCTGGACAGTCTGCTCCTGAATGAGGAGGGAAGTGTTCCGCAGGTACTCCGGGATGTGCTTCAACTGTTTGACAGCCGGGGCGGAAAACTGACCGTCTTTTCCCAGCGATCGCCCCGCGCCGTCCGCACCATTCTGGGTGGGGTGCGGCTCAGTGCGCCCGCGCTGGTCTGCGGCGGTACGCTGGCCTATAGTTTTGCTTCCGGCAGCGGCCAGCCACTGTGCAGCTTTGCTGGGCTGGAAGAAAACGTCTTGCGGAAGCTGCCCGCAGCCGTGGGTCTGGGCATTGCCCTGCAGATGGCCGACGGCTCCACCCGGGTGCTGCGGATGAGCGAGGCTCTCGAGCGGCATCTGCGGCGTGAGTGGACGCCTTTTCTGCTCGGCAGCGCGGCGGATGTCCGGGGGGAGGACGTGCTGCGCATCCTGCTTTATCAGGACAAAAAGCAGATGCCGCTGGTGCCCGTGATGGAAAAGGCTCTGGGCGAGGCTGCCGGGCTGCTTCACTGGGAGCGGATCGCGCCGGATGTGCTGGTGCTGACGCCCAGCCTTGTTTCGGGCACGGCCATGGTCAACGCAGTCTGTCCGCCTGCGGGCTGGACGGCTGGCGAACTGACCGTAGTGGCCAACTGTGTCCAGATGCTGGATCTGATGCAGCTGGCAGGCCATAGCGTGGTACCGGCCGATGCATTGGCTGAACTGCGCCTTGCCGCCGAGGAAGTGACTCTGACCGACCACAACAACGGTGCCGCCGCCGAAGTGCTGTACCGTTTTGTGCGCAGTGCCGAAAAAACGCAGTAAAGTTTGTAGGAAACCTCCTGTATTTTGGATCACGGAAATCCATTTTACAAAAAGAGCCGCAGATGGTATCTGTGTCGGAGACGATTCTGCAAAAAGCATTTTGTATCTGCCATTGCAACGAAGTGCGCAGAGCAGGTCGTCAAACACAAAACCACGGACAAATGAAAAAGGAGCCAACCGGCGTGGTAAAATCTACGCTGGTTGGCTCCTTTTTTGCTTTGCCTGCGGTGGTTGGATTTCCCCCTTTGGAGTCCATATTCTGCTTGGCTTCGCGACCGAACGGTACCACAGAACAGCGTATTTGTCTTTCCTATTATTCGACTTTGCAACAAATATTGTAATCCTCCGCTGAATCGGACTGATTTTGCAGATTTTGCTTGACAGCTTTCTGCTTTTATGCTAAAATATCTCATGTTGTGAAACACAATAGTTGCTACTGTGGCTCAGCCGGTAGAGCAGCTCACTCGTAATGAGCAGGTCGTCCGTTCGAATCGGATCAGTAGCTCCAAAAAGAAATCCCCGAAAGTTGGCTTGTGAAGCCAGTTTTCGGGGATTTTTGTTTGCGGGGGATGGGAAAGTGTGATGGCACAGCAGAGCGATAACCCTGCGGCTGGCGGGCAGCGAAACGGCCACTGCGCTGAACGTGAACACGGTGCTGGCCAGCGAGACTGGCCGGAATGCGCTGGAAACGGCGTATGTCTACGGCAAGGATACCGTGATCCAGAAGACTGGGTATGGCGGAAGACTGACAAATGAGAGCATCAGCGGACAGGGAGAGACCTTCTACCGCGGCACCATGCGGAGCGACAGCGATGTGGGAAGCCAGATCATCGAACTAAACGCCCGGGCTACCGGCACCGACGCCATCCTGGACAGCGAAGGAGCGCAGGCCGTGCAGCAGCACGCGTTGGAATATCTGGCGCGGATGGACGGCTATAAAAGCGATTGTAAACGAATACGTTCGAGAAGATGGCAGAAAATCTTTTTATGTTCATGAGGTGTGCTGGACGGACGGTAGTTATGTGCAAATGGACAGCAATGGACAGCTGACAAAAAAAGAAGATACTCCCACACAGCTCCCAAAAGCTGTGCGGAGTTCCCTTGCGGAAACTCAGGAAGTATCTTCTACAATAATATAGCACAAAACGTTCCTGAAAGCAAGAGAACCGACGAGCCTGTGAAGAAATCGGTGCGTTTCCAGCTGGGTGCGCCGCTAGAAGTGAACGGACAGAAGGATCTGGTGGCCGTCCACAACCTGACCGAAGAGAACCTGCGGGAAGCTCTGGATCTGGGTGGGATGCCGTCACCCTCCATCGCGGTGGTGAAGGCGCAGGAAGGGCACACGAAATACGGCCCCATCTCGCTGATGTTTGCCCTGGACGCCATCGACCCCATGGCGAACAACGCCAACCGGATCTATGGCTCGGGCGCATGGACCCCGACACGGCCTAATGTGGAGTATGAAGTCCACTATGATGCCATGAATGCCTTTGAAAGCGGCGACATGGATCAGCTGGAACGGCTGGCGGATCGTGCGGCGGATGCACTGGAAGAGAAATATACCCACGGAACGCTGGAAGGACAAAATAAGCGGTGGCAGATGCGGATCACCAAGCTGCGCAACCCCTATACGCTGGAAAATCTGGTCGCGGCCATGAACCAGCAGAATAAACAGAGCACTGGTCACAAAAAGCAAATATTCCTCCGTCGACAGACTTCCGCGGCACCGACTAAATTGGCACGGTTCCCGAGTTTAGAAAGCTCCACATGAGAAACCGGACGTGACACGGAAGACCATGCGGAGATCTGATTAAGCTGTCGTTGAACAGATTCCAACAAGGTGGGCTGAGCACTGATTCCGCCGCCGAGGACAATTTGATCCGGGTCGAGAATTATCTGCAAATTGCTGACCAGAAGAGCAATAGGACGGCAAAAATCATCCAGCCCTTTTTGTGCGGCGGAATCTCCTGAATTGATACGCTCGAAAATTTCAAAACCAGTTAAAGGTGTATCTTTAGACAGACCACAGGCTGAAACTACAGCACGCCGCAGACCTTCTTTTCCAATCAAATCACCCACACGAACCAAGTTTCCAGCGGAGTCTTCGACAAGTAGGTGCGAAAAGCGTCCAGCGAAACTCTGAAAGCCATCCAGAATATCTCCATCCAAAAGAATACCTCCACCCAGACTGGTGCCAATCACCAGCATGACGCCGCAGTGTGCGTTTTGCAAGGCACCGGCACAATATTCACCCAGTGCCGCACACCGGCCATCGTTTTCCAACGTCGCAGGCAAGCCGGATGCTTTATGGAGAGCTTCTCCCAATGGAAAGCCGCGCAGATATTTCAGTGCGCCGCCGCGATGGACGATGCCCTCGTTTCCGTAGGGACTCCCCGGAAGACTGACCGCGATACCGTCTACTTGTTCTGGACACTGCAAAACCAACTGAACGAGAAGATTTACAAGATGTTCAGGTGTTTCGTAGGGGGTGGGAGTCTTCCCTGTAGAAATAACATCGTTTTCCGGTGTGACTACTCCGTATTTGATGTCGGTTCCGCCGATATCAATTGCAAACAAGTTGTTGCTCATTATGGATTTTCCTCCAGACAGATTTCGGGCCGGATGCGGGCTTCCGGTGGATTGTTCAGCCAAAGTTCGCCGGTAGTATCTGCGTCAACAGCTTTTTCGTATGCTTTCCAAAGTGCGGTGTTCCGAGCATGAAGATTTTCCAATTTGACTGCCTGCTCCGGCATGGCGTACTCATGAGCCAGTGTGCGCATTTGGGCTGCAATATCAGGCAGCGTGTGGATGAGGTTCTGCCGCTCGTCCAGATCAGTGGACAAATCAAATAACAGCTCACAAGCCGGGTCATCCGCAAAAGACATATATTTGTAATTGCCCTCCCGGATCATAAAGCAATAACTATTGGTAGGCGACTGCATATCGGTTCGTTCCAGAAACTCGCCGTAGACCGTATGCTTCTGGAATTCTTTGCCGTGGAATGCCGGTGCAAGACTGACACCGTCAATATCCATCATGGGCTGTGCCCCTGTGTAATCCAGCAGAGTGGGGCCGATGTCCATGATGCTGACAGGGGTGGTGCAGACCGCACCCGGGATGATTCCATCACCGGCCAGAATCAGCGGGATCTTTGCCGATTTTTCATAGAACGTGGATTTGGCAAACATCCGGTGATCGCCGCACTGGTCTCCGTGATCCGACGTATAGAGGAAGAGCCGAGGACAGCCTTTTTGATCACAATAAGCATCGAATGCAGTGCGGACTTCACCCATGCGTGCATCCAACTGTTCGATCATGGCACAGTAGGCTGCTTGCGCAGCCAGAGCTGTTTCTTCACTGGCGTTGGTATGGTGCCGGTTCAGCACAGGGGTCGGGCATGGATCGTAGAAGGACTTGGGCAGCGTTGCTTTTGCCCGATATTTTTCATAGAGATCGCGCGGTCCAACATACGGAAAATGCGGCGCATATAGGCCAACCATGATGAACTGTGGTTTCTCGTGCGGCTGAGAAAGGTATTTCAAAGCAGCGTCGATGACATAGCGGTCGTAATTCTGAACAGGGGATTCACCGCCGCCGATGACGCTGGTGCAGTATGGCTCGCCAAACGCCCGGACAAATACGCCGCGGCTTTCTTTTAACTGTTCGCGGGGGGAATTCCAGCTGATGGTCGTTAGATCGTTCGCGATGCGTTTTGTAAAGCCGTGCCTCTGGTCTGCGCCGACAAAGTGCATCCGCCCGATTAGGACGGTTTCATATCCCTGTTCCACCAGATGGTGCAAAAAAGTAGGGGTCATATCGGGCAGAGCATCGTCTAAGGTAAAAATGCCTGTCCGGGCTGGCCGCAGACCGCTCAGCATGGCCAGCCGAGAAGGAACACAGAGCGGGCAGGTGGAATATGCCTGTGAAAAGCGAACGCCATCTGCACAGAGTGCGTCCATCGCGGGGGTGTCCACATTGCCGCCTTCAAAGCCGGAATAGGCGGGGGTGTGTTGATCGGACATGAAAAACAGAATGTTAGGCTGTGCCATGAAAATGCCTCCTCATAAATAAAAACGAAAAAGAAATGTAACAAAATGTAACTTTGTGTTGCGCGCCGATGCAGTCCATGCTATAATAATACTCGACAAGAACTCCTTTGACAAGACAAAAAAATAAGAAAAGGACGGTTGAGAAGCCAAAATTCTTGAATTTGGTAGAAATTCACAAGCAATCACTTGATAATTTGTACATCATTTTTGAAGCATTTTGTTGACATTTGTTTCAAACGTGTTACACTGTTTACAGAAACGGAGAACCCCACATGAAAAAAGTTACGATTCGAGATGTAGCGCGTGCGGCCGGTGTATCGGTTGCAACTGTTTCCCGCGCGATCAACGGAAGCGACGCTGTGACGCCGGAAACCCAGCAGAGAATTCTGGAAGTGATTCGGACGACTGGTTACCAGATCCCGGGCGGCGGCAAGAAAACATCTGCAGAAGACGGGCTGCTCTACTTCATTATGAAGCGAGCCTCTACCAATGTCTATTCCGCGCTGCTCAACCGCCAGATGATTCTGGAAGCAGGGAAGAAAGGTCTGACAGTCGTTTCAGCAAACATCGAGACAACAGTCAACAGATCTTCTGAGGAAATTCTGAAGAATCTTCGGATGGCATCTCAGCTGGATGTCCGCGGGGTTGTGATCTCCGGCTTTGCCGAAGAAGCACCTTCTCAGGAAGTACAGCAATATCTCCGGGAATGCGGGCTTCCGCTGGTGTTCATCAATCGTACGATGTCCAAGTACAGCTACAACCGCGTGCTAACCGGCAGTGAGCGGGGTGCATATCAGGCGGTGACACATCTGCTGGAAAACGGCCGTCGGCATCTGATGATGCTGACGCTTCCAAACCACAATGGCAAAACGCAGGGATTTGAACACGCTGTCAAAGAGTACGAAGGCAACGATCTTCACAGTCAGGTCTGTGTGACGACCGATGATAGCTATGAGAGCTGTGTACGGGCTTTGACGGACGCACTGGAACAGGATCCGGATCTTGATGGCATCCTCTGCTGTGCAGATGAGCTGGCCGCTTGTCTTCTCCAGAAATTGACCCAGCTTGGAAAGCGCGTTCCGGAGGAGATCGAGCTGATCGGCTACAATGATAATCTTGCCCCGCTGCTGAATCCGCCGCTGAGCAGCATTCATGTTCCGCTGGAACAGATCGCAGCAAGTGCGGTGGAAATGATTCTGGACGAAAAGCTGCATCGACCTGGGGCTTCGGCCAAAACTGTCCTGATGGATCCGCAGCTTATCTTAAGAGGATAAAGAAGAAACCGGTATTTATCCTCGACGAAACAAAAACGAAAAAAACGGCCTTGTGCGGGCCGTTTTGATAGAAAGAGAATCACAAATAAAAGACGAAACGTCGAAGGAGAAAATACCATGAGAAAGATCAATCGTCGGGATTTCCTGAAAGCGACCGCTGTTCTGTCTGCTGCAAGTGCATTGACCGCCTGCGGCGGCTCCGCTTCTTCCAGCACTGCGGCAAGTTCGGCCGCGGCATCTAGCACAGCTGCCTCTGCAGAAGCAGCGGATACGTTTGAGGAGGATGTTCTGAACTGGAAGCCGGATCAGAAAACCATCACCATCCGTGTGGCCAATGCCGCCGGTGGTCAGGCCGATCTGGTGCAGCGTCTGGTGGCAAAACAGATCCAGTCTGTGACCGGCACCACTGCCGTCGTGCAGAACATCACCGGCTCCTCCGGCTTTTTGATGGCGACCGATCTGAACAGCTATGATCCTTCTCCCTGTGAGTTGATGCTGGGAACGGAGGCTCTCTTTGCCATTGCGCCGCTGTTCAACGCCGATATCAATATCAGCTTGGACGATTACACCGCCCTGTACGGCAGTGACGCCACAACGGCTCCCTCGACTTTGGCGGTTCCCGCAACGCTGGGTGTTAACACTTGGGAAGAGTTTTTGGAATACGCAAAATCCAACCGAATCATTGTAGCTTCTAATACACCCGGCGGATTGACCCATCTGCAGGCGACCGCACTGATGGGCGCAGCCGGAATCGAGTTTACTTCCGTCACCGACAGCGGCGGCAACAAGAATGTTCTGGCCTGCCTGAACGGTGATGCCAACTGCGTTATGGTCAATACCAGCGTTCTGCACGACTATGTGGATTCTGGCAAGATGATTCCGCTGCTGCAGTACAATCCCACGGAGTTCACCGGCTGGGATCTGGCTCCCATTCCCAGCGTCAAGGATGCGGGCTATGACATTGCGTTGGAAAGCTGTTCCATCCTCTGCTGCCGCAAGGGTGCAGACCCGGTCGGCGTCGAGGCTATGAGCCGGATCATTGTGGACTATCTGAACAGCGAGCAGGGCATTCAGGATTTGGCCGAGATCAACTCGACCACAAAAGTTCTGGATGCCGACACCGCTTACAACCGCCTGAAAAATGAGGTTGCCACCATGAAGCGGCTGTATGAGACTTACTATAAGAAATAAACCGTACCCGCAGGAAAGGAGCAGTCTCAAGTGAACAGCCACCCGAATATTTTGTTTATCATGGCGGATCAGTTCCGTACCGCAACGTTGACCGGCCTTGGGGATGGAATCGAAACGCCTAACATTGACCGCATCCGGGCAATCAGCACGTTTTTTCCGAAAGCCGCCTGCACATCGCCGCTCTGCACACCGAGCCGTGCTTCGCTTGCAACGGGAAAACTGCCGCACAACTGCGGCGTCATCACGCATGATTCCAACCTGCCTTTGGACGAAAAAACTTACTATCAGCAGTTGACCCGCGCGGGCTATCGCGTAGCCGTCGTCGGCAAGACGGATCTGCACAAGAAAACGCGCTTCATCGGCAAGAAGGGCGATTTGCCGGTCATCCATCACATTGGCTTTACCGATCCGTGTGAGACCGAGGGAAAAATCAACTGTGCCCGCATCCTCCGTACCGCAGAGGATGGCAGCCCGCTGCCGCTGGGTCCGTATCAGGATCACTTGCTGAAGAAAGATCCAGCACAGCTTCAGCAGCTGAACGACCTCTACACCAGCTATATGCGCGGTGAAAAGCCGGTTTACAGTGCATGGGAGACGGCTCTGGACAGCGAAGATTTCATCGACAATTTCATCGGGCGGGAGTCCTGCCGAATGCTGGAACAGCTGGACGACGAAGCCCCGTGGCATCTGCTGGCAAGCTTTGCCGGCCCGCATAATCCGTGGGACCCGCCTGCCGAGGAATATGCCAAGACCTGTAAGAAAGAATACCCGCTTCCGCCGAAAGACGATCTGAACGGTAAGCCCGAATGGGTCAAAAAGCGTGCGGCAAAACAGGGGAACGGCCTGACACCGGAAGCCTTGTTGAATACCAAACGGCACTATGCCGCTTCGGTTGCCGTTGTGGACTACTGGGTCGGTGAGATGCTGGATATTCTGGAACATCGCGGACAGCTCGACAATACTGTGATCGTCTTTACGGCAGATCATGGAGAGCAGATGGGCGAGCATGATCTCTTTGAAAAGACGGTCATGTACGAAGGTTCGCTTCGCGTTCCCATGATGATCCATCTGCCCGGGCAGAAAGAAGCTGCCGAGAGCAGTCAGTTGGCAACCTTGATGGATCTGGCTCCCACGATGATGGATCTGGCCGATGCTGCGTATGATCCCAAGGATCTGGATGCTCGGAGTCTGCTGCCTGCGCTGCTGGGTGATAACAAGCCAGTGCATGAAGTGCAGATCAGCGAGCTGAATAACACGATCATGCTGTGCGACGGACGGTATAAGTGGATCCGCTCCTACAACGACAGTCCGGAATTGTATGATCTGCAGAAAGATCCGGACGAACTGCACAACTGCATTGCAAAGCATCCAGAAGTAATTCAGCGACTGCAGAAGTATACGTTCCTGCATTGAGAGGAAAGGCAGATACTATGAAGATACATTATCGTTCCAATCTTGCCAGCGGCATCGCATCCCTCGTGTTCTCTGCACTGCTGTTCTGGCTGATTCCGCTGCAGATCGGCGTGGAACAGGTGGTCAGTTACGGCGTCAATTCTCGCACCATTCCCTATGGCATCGCCATCGTTCTGGCAGTGTGCGGCGTTGCGTTGATCGTGCAAAGCCTTGTCTTTAAAAAAGACAGTTACAAGGAAATCGTTCTGCGCGAAGAGGCACCCGAGGTGCTGCTGTTCGCGGCACTGCTGGTGTACATATTCATTTTTGAAAAAGAATGGCCGATGAGCACTGCTGCATTGGGTTGCATTACACTGGGGCTGTCCAAGTGCAAAAAGTGGTATTACTATTTGATTGTTACAGTACTTGCATTCGGAATGTATTTTCTGTTTGTCAATGTTCTGCACATCCGGCTACACTCGATCCTTTTCGGGTCCTGACAGGAGGAAAACAAAATGACAATGCAAATGATGGGCGAAGTCCTGTGCAATGTGTTTTCTCTCCAGAATCTCATTTTTATCAACGTCGGAATGTTCATTGGCATCATCTTCGGTGCCGTGCCGGGTATGAACGGAAACCTAGCCATTACCGTTTTCATGCCATTTACCTTCCAGATGGACAGTGTGCCTGCACTGCTGATGCTGGCTTCCATCTATTTCGGATCGATGTTCGGCGGCTCGATCAGCGCGATCCTGATCAATACCCCTGGCACGGGTGCTGCGACCTGCACCCTGTTGGATGGCTATCCACTGTGCCAGAAAGGACAGCCGCACCGTGCGCTGGATACAGCACTGGTGGCCTCGACCTTCGGCGGTCTGGTCAGTGCATTCTGCCTGCTTCTATTTGCACCACAGCTGGGCAAGCTCGCTCTCCACTTTGGCTCCCCGGAGTACTTTATTCTGGCTCTGTTCGGCCTGTCGGTCATTGCATCCGTCAGCGGCGATAACCCGATCAAGGGCATTGCGGCCGCGGCACTCGGTGTTTTGATCGGCACCATCGGCATCGACAGCGTCAGCGGTGTGCCGCGTTTCACCTTTGGCAACATCATGCTCTATAACGGCCTGAAAATGATGGCCTGTATGCTGGGTTTGCTGGCGGTTCTACAAATGGCGGAACGCGTTAAGAATGGCGCGCTTGGAAAAACCGGCAAAAGTGCGGCTGAACTGAAAAAGGCCGCATCGGATGACAAGTTCACAATGGCAGATTTCAAACGCTGCCTTGGCACGATGACGATGGGTTCTCTGTTGGGTGCCCTGATCGGTGCAATCCCTGGTACGGGCGGCGGAATTGCTGGTTACCTGACCTATAACACCGCGAAAAACAATGCAAAGCCCGGCGAACAGTTCGGCAAAGGCGAGGTGAAGGGCATTGCCGCTCCGGAATCTGCGAACAACGGTGCCTCTGCCGCATCGCTGATCCCGATGCTGACACTGGGCATTCCCGGTTCGGCTGTAGCCGCCACTCTGATGGGTGCGTTCCAGATGCATGGCCTTTCCTCTGGTCCGAAGCTGTTTGAAGACCATCCCATTGCGGTCTACACCATTCTGGTTGGCTGCGTCCTGTCTCAACTGTTTATGCTGTTGCAAGGCAAGTACCTGATGGGTCTGTTCGTCAAGATCACTCATGTGCCGTACCGTCTACTGACCAGCTGTCTGCTGGTGATTGCCTGCGCCGGTGCCTACGCCATCGCAAACCGTTCGTTTGATGTCAAGGTGATGATCGTCGCCGGTTTTGTGGGCTACCTCATTCAGTTCTTTGATTTTCCCCGCATCCCGATGATTCTGGGGCTGATCCTTGGCCCGACGGCGGAGTTTTATCTGCGTAATGCGCTGACCATCGGAAATGGAAGCTGGACGATCTTCATCAAGCGGCCGATCTGCGTGGTGTTTATTGTCTTGCTGGTTCTGCTGCTTGCAATGCTGAACAAGGGCAACAAGAAGGAAAAGGCACAGCAGGCCGAAGCCGCCAAGCAAGCCAAGGCTGCGGCAAAACCCTGAGCAGTTTAAACTTTCTCAAACCATCCAGCAAGCTTTTTCATACAGGATCCAAAGCCTTCCATTTTCTGTGGGAGGCTTTGGGTTCTTTTTATTGGAAAAGCCAATGGGAGCGTCCGGAATATTTTGTGCAAAGTTCATGGTTTTCTAATGACGTCGGCACGGCGGGTACCGGCAAGACGCATCTTGCGGTAGCCGTGGCGGTCAAATCGTTTAAGGCAACGGACACAAGAAAAGGGAGACGGTGCAAAAACCGTCTCCCTTTTGTGCAACATGAGCTCAGATCATGCCAAGCTCGGATTTCAGACCCTTTTGCAGGACGCTAGAAAAGTTGATGTGAGCGGATTCGGCGGCATCGTTCAGCCAGCCGGGGATGGAAAGCGTCTTTTTGACAGGCTTAAACTGCTTTTGGTATTCCTCCATATCGAACGGAACCATTGCAACGAAATCGCCCGGCTCTACAGGAAGGGCAGAAGGAACGGAAGGTTTCGGGCAAACTTTGCAGTCTTCCAGCATCAGGCCGATGGCGTCCTGTGCCATAGAAACTGCTTCATCCATGGTTTCGCCCTGCGTGAAGCAGCCGTCGATGTCGGGGATGGTGACCGAATACCCGGTTTCTTCAGGATGGAAAATGGCGGGATAAAACAGAGCGTTCATAAGATCGTCTCCTTTGGTTTGTGCGTTTGTGTAGTGTGTTGGAACGGAAGGTGAATTATTTGTGGATCCCGGCCTGCTTGAGGATGTTTTTCTCAGTTCCGGGTTTGAGATCTTTTGCGTGGTAGGGAACAATGACGGTTTTGCCTGTGGTCGAATTATAATACTTGCGATGGAAACCATTCGCACTGACATAAACAAAACCGTTCTGCTCGAGCAGCTTGCACATTTCTTTGGGCGTCAACGGCATACAGCGGAAATCCCTCCTTGTCGGTTGTTCGATTTTATTATATACGTATTTTACGTATATGTCAAGAGGGCGAAAATGCAGAAGTCCGGAGTATTTTTGCACGGCGGGATATGGTAGGATGGAGAGGAAAGGGGGGCGCAGAGCGTGAAGGTGAAGATCACAAAAAGCACGTTCAACGGGATTGAATTTCTGCCGGAGCCGCGGCCCTTTTTTTACCCTCTCACGACAGCGTTATAAATCATCTCGAGAAACTGCACCGCGCTGGGGCAGCCGGTCAGGGGATAACCGGCCATTTCCTGTACCCGCTGCGGGTTGGTGGTCCATGCCTTTTCTGCTGCCCGCCGGACTGCGCTCTGGATCGCGGGCCATTTGCAGTGTCGCTGCTCCGCAATCGGCATATAAACCTCTTTTTGAACCGCTTCCAGTCGATCCTCCTGCTCAAAAATCAAAGCGATGCACTCATACAAGATCCGGGAAGACCTCGAGGCTCGGGTGATTCCCATTTCCGTGGGAGGCTTTGGGCTCTTTTTATTGGAAAAACCAATGGGAGCGTTCGGAATATTTTGTGCAAATTTCATAGTTTTCTAAATGGAGTTTTGGTGGTACAATATAGGTGGAGTTCTATCAAAATGTTTCAGGAGGAGCCACATGGCGGAAAAAAGCATTGAATTGGACAGTGTGGAGATCGCGGCGGCTGTTTTTGGCAACTGCGACCGCAACATCCGATTGTTGGAAAAGGAATTTTCGGTCACGGCGGTCTGCCGTGGAACGGAGCTGCGTCTCTCCGGTGAGGCAGCCAATGTCGCGGCAGCGGCTCGCGCTGTGGAAGGAATGCTGCTCCTGATCGAAAACCATACGCCGCTGGAGGATCAGACCGTGCGCTACTGCCTGAGTCTGGCGCACGACGGCGAAGAAAAGCGGGTTCGGGAGCTGACCGAGGATTTCGTGACTGTAACGGTCAAGGGGCGGCCCATTCGCCCCAAGACACTGGGGCAGAAAGAATATCTCAACGCGATCCGGAACAATGCGATCACCTTTGGCGTCGGCCCGGCGGGTACCGGCAAGACGTATCTTGCGGTAGCCATGGCGGTCAAAGCGTTTAAGGCAAAGGACGTCTCCCGCATCGTTCTGACACGTCCGGCGGTGGAAGCCGGGGAGAAGCTGGGCTTTCTGCCCGGTGATCTGCAGCAAAAGGTGGATCCATATCTTCGCCCGCTGTACGACGGCTTGTTCGATATGCTGGGTGCGGAGACCTATGAGCGTTTGGTAGAAAAGCAGATCATTGAGGTGGCTCCGCTGGCTTATATGCGCGGCCGGACGCTGGACGATTCCTTCATTATTCTGGACGAGGCGCAAAACACAACGCCTGAACAGATGAAGATGTTCCTGACCCGTATGGGCGTCGGCTCCAAGGTCGTTGTGACCGGCGACGTGACCCAGATCGACCTGCCCGACCGAACCCGAAGCGGTCTGGTCGATGCCCTGCAGGTGCTGAAGGGCGTTGGCGGGATCGCCCAGTGCTATTTCACGGAAAAAGATGTGGTTCGCCACCGTCTGGTGCAGGAGATCATCAAAGCGTATGAGGCAGCCGCACACCCGGCAAAACGCTGACGGAACGCTTTTTTTGTACAAAAAGAAGGTTCTGTCGTAAAAAAGAAAGGAGAGGGCAGTTATGTCCAATAAAGTTCTGATCACCAATTCCCAGAAAGCGGTCAAGGTACCGTCCGGCCTCCGGATCCTGATCCGCCGTGCCTGCAACGCCGTGCTGGAGTATGAGCACTTTGATGCACCGGCGGAGATCAGCGTGACCTTTGTGGATAACGCAGCCATTGCAGAGCTGAACAACCAGTACCGCAACAAACCGATGCCGACCGATGTGCTGAGCTTTCCTCTGGGCGAAAACGGCGTGTACGACACCGATGAAAACAACGGCTGCAAGATGCTGGGCGACATCGTCATCAGCATGGAGCGCGCACAGGAGCAAGCTACACTGTACGGCCATCCGCTGCAGCGGGAGGTCGCGTTCCTGACCGTCCACTCCATGCTTCATCTGCTGGGCTACGACCATGAGAACGGCGGTCTGGAAGCCATGCGGATGCGCGAGAAGGAAGAAGCCGTCCTGACCCAGCTGGGTCTGCCCCGCACGGTCAGCTACACCGAGTAAACTGCGATTGGAATCGTTTGGGATACACCGCGCCTCGTGCGCAGGATAAGACAGGAGTTCTATTTTGAAAAGTGCAACACCGATGCAGGAGCATTATGATACATCGTCCGTGTTTGTAGCGGTCATTGGCCGCCCGAACGTTGGCAAATCCAGCCTGACCAATTTGCTGGTCGGGGAAAAGGTGGCCATCGTCACCTCCAAGCCGCAGACCACCCGCACCCGGATCACCGGCGTCATCACCCGCGGGCCGCTCCAGTATGTTCTGCTGGATACGCCGGGTGTCCACAAAGCGCACAACAAGCTCGGCAAGCGGATGGACAAGACGGCCAGTGATTCCATTGCGGATGTCGATGTTTCGATGATGCTGTTCGAGCCGTATGGTGCGCTGAACGAATCGGAAATGATGCTGGTAGAGGCTCTGCGGCAGAGCGGCGGCCCGGCCATCGCGGTCATCAACAAAACGGATCTCGTCAAAGACCCGGCGGATCTGGATGCCCGGAAAGCCGAGCTGAAGGCTCTGGGCGTATTCGACGATATCTATACCGTCAGTGTCCGCTCCAACGACCACTGTGAAGAACTGTTTGATGCACTGAGCCGCTATGCGGTGGAAGGCCCGCATTATTTTGAGGACGATGCCTACACCGATATGCCGGAAAAAGAGCTGGTCGCTGAAGTCATCCGTGAAAAGGCACTGCTCTATATGCGGGACGAGATCCCCCACGGCATTGCCGTTGTGGTCGAACGGTTCAAGGAGCGGCCCGGCACCGATCTGGTGGACATTGACGTGAACATTTACTGCGAGCGCGAGAGCCACAAGGGAATGGTGATCGGAAAAGGCGGTGCCATGCTGAAAAAGATCGCCAGTGCTGCCCGTACCGACTGCGAAGAGTTTTTGGGCTGCCGGGTCAATCTGCAGTGTTGGGTCAAGGTCAAATCCGATTGGCGGGATAACGAATTTCTGCTGAACAATTTCGGCTTTAAGCAGAATCCCGCCAAGCACTGAACGGTGACTCTGCCCGGAGGGGAATCGGAGCATAGGAGAAAGATCACAGATGGACACGATCGTAACTATGGGGCTTGTGCTGAAAGAGACCCGCTATAAAGAGGCAGACCGTATCCTGACCATTCTGACGCCGAAAATGGGGATCCTATCGGCTTTGGCGAAGAACAGCCTGCGGATGAAAAGCAAATTGCTCACAGCCTGCGGGCTGCTTTGCTATTCCGAGTTTGTGCTTGTGCCGGGGCGGAATCTGTACACCGTGCAGGATGCCTCCGTCGAAAAGATCTTTTATAACATTTCGGCCACGGTGGAGGGAATGGGGCTTGCCATGTATATGGGAGAGATGGCCTTCGCGCTTTCGCCCACCGGCGACGAGGCCGACCGGGAGCTGCGCCTGCTGTTGAACTGCCTGTATATGATCAACGAAAACAAAACCGATGTCCGGGTCATCAAAGCGGTTTTTGAACTGCGTACCATGAGCCAGTGCGGTTTTCTGCCGCAGCTGGTCTATTGCCGCGACTGCGGCGTATATGATGGGGAGGCCTTTTATCTGGACGTGCAGGAAGGATATCTGCTTTGTGCCGACTGCGCACAGCGAGCAGGGAAGAGCTGCAACCTCGATCGGGGAGCTCTGTATGCGCTGCGGCACATCTGTCTGGTCGAGGACAAAAAAATCTTTGCCTTCAAGATCTCGGTCGGCAGTCTGGCAAAACTCGCTGCGGTGGCAGAGCAATATGCCCTGACCCATCTGGACAAACCATTGAAAAGCTATTCGTTTTTGAAATCGGTCCTTCCGTAATCGGAACGGAAAACGAGATACCAAAGGAACCTACAAATGGAAACAAGCTATTTAAGAACGCTCGAACTGGATAAGATCATTGCACGCGCGGCGGAGGGCTGTGTATGCAAGGAAGCAAAAGAGATGCTGCTCGGGCTGGAACCCCAGTGTGACCCGGATGAAGTCCGGTACGCACTGGAACAGACGGACGCCATCAACACGCTGTTGATCAAGAATGGCTCCCCACGGTTCGGCGGCGTCGAAGGGGTCAACCAGCTGACTGCCCGTGCCGTCAAGGGCGGTGTGCTCTCGATGGGTGAATTGCTGATGGTCGCCGGCGCACTGCGCAATTTTCAGAATCTGAGCAGCTGGTACGGCTCGTCCGACCACGATGTGCTGCCGACGGACGATTTGTTTTACGCACTGGCTCCGCAGCCCGGGCTGGAACAGCAGATCTCCAGCGCGATCCTCGCGCCGGATGCCATGGCAGATACGGCATCGCACACGCTGAACGATCTGCGCAAAAAGATCCGTGCCACCGAAAACAGCATCCGCGACCGCTTGGAAAGCATGGTCCGGAATATGGACACCTCCAAGTATCTGCAGGAGAGCGTCGTCTCCATACGCAACGGCCGGTACGTTGTTCCGGTCAAGAGCGAGTACCGCGGCGAAGTAAGCGGCATCATCCACGATGTGTCCTCCACCGGTGCGACCGTATTTGTCGAGCCGCAGGCCGTTGTGGAAGCCAACGCCCGTATTCTGCAGTACCGCGCACAGGAAGCACAGGAGATCGAGCGGATCCTTGTGGCATTTACGGGGCAGGTCGCTGCCATTGAGCCGCAGTTCCAGTACAGCTACAAAGCCATGCTGGAAATTGACGTCCTTCTGGCCAAGGCGCGGCTGGCTCTCGAGATGAAAGCCTTTAAACCGACGGTCCGGACGGACAATTCCTTTCACCTGATCCGTGCCCGGCATCCGCTCATCGACCCCAAGAAGTGCGTTCCTGTGGATATCGCACTGGGTCGAGAATACGATTCGCTCATCATTACCGGCCCCAACACCGGCGGTAAGACCGTCACCCTGAAAACAGCCGGTCTGCTTTGTGCCATGGCGCAGTGCGGTTTTCTCATCCCGGCGGATGAACGGAGCGAGATCTGTGTCTTTGAGGAGTTTCTGGTGGACATCGGCGATGAGCAGAGCATCGAGCAGAGTTTGTCTACCTTCTCGGGTCACATGAAGAAGATCACCGGCATCCTCGAGCTGGCTATGCCGCATACACTGGTTCTTCTGGATGAGCTGGGTGCCGGCACCGACCCGGCGGAGGGTGCAGCATTGGCGGTTGCCATCATCGAAGAGCTGCGCCGCCGTGGGGTGCTGTTGATGGCGACGACCCATTATGCCGAATTGAAGGTCTTTGCCCTCGAGACCAAGGGCGTGGTCAATGCAAGCTGCGAATTTGATCTGGAAACGTTGCGCCCAACCTACAAGCTGAGCGTCGGCGTGCCCGGCAAGTCGAACGCATTCCTCATCAGCGAAAAGCTCGGCATCCCGGAGCGGGTCATTGAAGCGGCGCAGCAGCATCTGTCTGCCGAGGATAAGCGTCTGGATGCGGTTCTTGGCCAGCTGGATGACCTGAAACTGCAGTTGAAAGCCAGTCAGGACGAGGTGGAAGAACTGCGCCACGAGGCGTCCAACCAGCTGGAAGCAGCTCGGAAAAAGCGCGATGAGCTGATCCAGCAGGGAGAAAACGAGCTGGAAGCCGCCCGCGCCAAAGCCCGGACGTTGGCACAGGAAGTGGAAAGCAAGGCTTACGCCCTGACCGACGAGCTGCGCAAACTGCAGAAGGACGAGAAGATGAGTGCTCAGCAGAAAGCTCAGCGTGCCCGCGAGATTGCCAAAAAGGAGTCGGAAAAGCTTTTTGTCGGTACCGAGGTCGTCCACAACCCGGTCAAAGAATTTGTGCCGTTAAAAGAAGTGGCCGTAGGGCAGGAGGTCTGCATTGCTGAACTGAATCAGTTGGCGACGGTTCTGGCTCTGCCGGACAAAAATGGAGATGTGCTGGTGCGCGCCGGCATCATCAAGACCAAAGTGCCGCTCAAGGGTCTGAAGCAGCCCGAGAAGCTGGTCAAGGAAGCAAAGCCGCAGACCAAAGCACAGCAGCGGTATTCCCGCCTGACCGGAGACGCCAATCGGCCCAACGGCCGGGTCGAGCGGGTGCAGCGTTCTGCCAAGATGGAGTGCAACCTGCTTGGGCTGACTGTGGATGAGGCTCTGCCGGAAGTCGATTCCTTCATCGACCGCGCAATCCTGAACGGACAGACCGTGGTGTATCTGATCCATGGCAACGGCACCGGCGCACTGCGCACGGCCATTCACAAGCATCTGCGCGGCAACCGGATGGTCAAGAGCTTCCGCCTTGGCCGATATGGAGAAGGCGAGAGCGGCGTGACCGTTGTTGAACTGAAATAAGTTACGGGGATTTCCCGGGAAACCTGCCTGTCCGCATTTTCGGGCAGGTTTTCGTTTTAAAATGCAGGGAACACAGGATGACAAGTCGTGGAAAACATACGAAACAGCGAAACAGGAAGCGGGGAAGGGGCGGCCGGAAAAATCGCCGGATCCTTTTGGCCTGTCTGCTCTGCATCGGGGTCTTCCTATGGCTCTGGAAGGAAGCCTTCTCCATCGGGATCCGGCAGACAGCGGAAGGCGATGCGTTTCGTCCGGTAGTCGGGGATCCGCCCTACCGGGTGGCTGTGGATGCCGGACACGGCGGTGCAGATCCCGGCGCACAAGGGATCGTCAACGAAGCGCAGATGAACGCACAGACGGCAGAAGCTCTGGTCGCATGGCTGGATAAAGACCCAAACTACATCCCGCTTTCGACACGGAACAGCTATGAGACCACGGCAAAGCCCAGCGAGCGGGCGGCATACGTCAATGCACTGGCACCTCAGCTGCTTCTGTCAGTCCATGGCAACTCTGCACCGGAGGGGTCGGATGCGTCCGGCTTTGAATGTTATCCCGCTGTTCCGGGGAGAACATGGCATCCGGAAAGTTATTACTTTGCCGAACGCCTCGCAGAGGGGATGCAGGCCGCCGGTGCGCATCTGCGCGGCAACAGCGGGATCCGGTACATTTATTATGAGGGGGAAAACAAGCAGCTGGTGGAGTCCAGCCACAACGAGATCCGTCTGGAACGGAGCTTTACCATTCTGGAAGACGTCAATTGTCCGGCAGTGCTGGCAGAGCAGTGCTTTGTGACCAGCGAAGCGGATGTGGCGCAGTTTGGCGATGCGGCCGGATGCAGCCGCGTGGCTCGCATTTACTACGAGGCCATCTGTGCCTACTTCGGAACTCAGCCGCTTCCGGCATAAGGGATATTCATAAACAGCTGCTTGATTCCGGGAAGTCCTCGGATTATCATGAAGCCGCAAGAAGTGAAGGAAAAGAGGGAATTTGTCATGGAATTGTGGGATGCTTATACCAAAAACGAAGAGAAAGCCGGTGTAGATCTGATACGTGGAGAAGAGATTCCAAAGGGTCTCTATCATCTGGTCGTGTCCACCGTTGTTCGGCATAAAGATGGAACGTATCTGCTGCTCAGACGATCCGAGAATAAGACGATCGCGCCCGGATTTGAAGAGATCGGTGCAGGCGGTGCTGTCCTGAAGGGAGAGACACCGCTGCAGGGGGCGATGCGGGAATTGCGAGAGGAAACCGGTATTCGAGCCGTCCGGATGGAGCCATTATTTCATCTGGAATCCGAAGCAGCACAGTGCATTGATTATGGATACCTCTGTGTAACGGATGTTCCAAAGGATTCTGTTGTTCTGCAGGAGGGCGAAACCACCGGGTATCGCTGGATCACGCAGGAAGAGCTTCTTGCATTCTGTGATTCGGATGCCTGCATCCCGCTTCAACGTGTCTGTCTGGAAGATTTCCGGAACGAACTTCGGGAGACCATTTGATACGCACGCTGCTTTCAGGCAGCGATGGTGCAGACCCTTTGAAATTTCGGAAGCCGCAGCGCGGAAGAAGAGAGAGAAGGGTCTATTTTTGAAATGATGCGCATTTCGTATAATGCACGTTATATGAAATATAGGGAAGTGAAAAAGCCGCTTTTCTCCAATTTCTGCCAATGAACGCCGCTGAACCCGAATTTGGGTCTCAGCGGCCTTTTTGACACGTTGATGCACTTGCAATTCATGTTGCAGTGTTTTTGGTATTTTGATCTGTCTTTTCCGTGTGCGGCGTTTCCAGCGAACGGTTCATCACGACGACCGTATAATCCTCGGTGTGATTCCGCAGCCCTGTGTCTGTGAATTGATTCTTTTTCCAGAACGCTTCGCTTTGCGGATTGCTATCCACATAGCCCAGCCGGATGTACTCGTAATTTTGCTTCGTCAGATACATACACAGCTCTGTGATGATCCGGCTGCCGATGCCAGCTCCTTGCAGGTCACGCTCCATCATAAAGAATCCGATGAAGCAGCTTTGCTCCGTTGGATAATGGTCGATCCAGTCCATCACTGCCACCAGACGCTTGGCTGCATCAAAGTAGCCCAGATAATACTTGTCCTGCTCCTGTCCGATCTTCCGCTGTGGCATTGCCTGCAGATCGGCTCTGATGCTTTCCGGTGTCACGAACGGCGGACAATGCTCGTAGAACAGTGTGTTTTTCTCGCAGAGCGCGAAAATCAACGGGATATCGTTCTCATTCAGCCGCCGAATGGTGTAAATGCTTGAAAATTTCGTATAATCCATTTTACTGCTCCGTTTTGTCGGGTTCATCCGGTTCGCTCAGGGCTGAAACATCCACCCGGATGCCATCGTTGGCGGCACCTTCAAAGGCATCCATCGGCTGGGTGAAATCTTCCGTTTCCTCGTTTGTTTCCGAGGAAACAGTCGCATTGCTCCCACTGCTCTTCCCTGCTTCCGCTTCTGTTGTATCCAAGCTTTGCTTTTTCTGCGTGACGGTGCCCAGCGGGTTTTGCTCGATGGCGGCACGCACCTGAAATTCCTGCAGGTGCGTATAAATTTGAGTCGTGCCGACGCTGCTGTGCCCCAGCAGTTGTTTGAGGGTCAGGATATCCACGTTTCCGGTCTGGTACATCAGCGTTGCAGCCGTGTGGCGCAGTTTATGGGTCGAAAAGCCTTTCAGCCCGGCTGCTTTCATGGCTCCGGTGATCAACTGCTCGACCCGTCGATTGCCGATCCGCTCTTTACGCCGCCGGGTCAAAAATACTGCTTTTTCACGGGGATTCAGGCCTTCCATCGCATTGCGCTTCTTCAGATACAGCTGTAACGCTTCGACGCAGGCATCGTTCAGGTAGACCATCCGCTCTTTGTGCCCCTTGCCAAACAGACGGATCTGCCGCTGCTCTAAGTCGATGTCCTCCAGATCCATCCCCACCAGCTCCGCCAGACGCATTCCGCAGTTCAGAAACAGGACGACCATGCAGTAATCCCGTTCCGGGAAATCGCTCTGGGTCTGGGTGCATTCAAGCAGATCCTTGGATTGCTCGGCCGTCAGATATTTGGGCAGAACTTTGTCTTGTTTGGGCGGGCGGATCGACGCCGTGGGGTTTTGCTTCAAACGGTTGACCTGATTGACCAGATAATCGTAAAAGCCATGGAGACTTGCCAGCCGCCGGGCAGTGGAAGATTTTTTGTTTCCGCATTCCCGGCTCAGGAAGTACAGATATTCGTAGATATCCTCTTTGCTTACACTGCCCCAGAACGCGGTCTCCAGCCCTTTGGGATCAATGTCTTTCATCTCCATATCATCCGGCACAAGCCCGCGGCGGCGTTTCATGAATTTGCTGAAATTCCGCAGGTCGCAGTAATAGTTGAAGGCTGTGTTCGCACTTTTGCCCGCGATCACTTCCAGATAGCGGACATATTCGACAATATCCGGTGAGGCATCTTCAAAGGGCTTGTGCTTACCGGGGTTCTTTTCATCAAGATAAATCGACATAAAATCTTCTTTTCGTATCCCTTCCTCAAAATTCAGGAACACACGCTCAAAGCCGATCGGCTTTCAGTGCGTGGATGGCGTCCGAGAGATAGGCTGCGCCGACCAGTTTCATGCCGGGATAATCGGCAGCGTTCAGGTGTGTCAGACTGTGCTTTGGGATGACCGCACAGCCAAAGCCGATCCGCTCTGCCTCCCGCAGACGCTGTTCGAGGTTTGGCACGCTCCGCACTTCCCCGCCAAGGCCGACTTCGCCGATGGCGATCAGCTTATCGCTGACCGGGCAATCCAGCAGCGAGGACACCATGCTCAGGCAGACGGCCAGATCGCAGGCGGTATCCCGCAGGGCGATGCCGCCGACGATGTTGATATACACATCCAGATTTCCGAAGAAATAGCCCGCCCGTTTTTCGAGGACGGCGATCAGCAGATTCATCCGGTTGTAGTCGTAGCCGCTGCAGGCACGGCGGGGTGCCGGGAAATTTGTCTTGGTGGCAAGAGCCTGAATCTCGCTCAGGATGGGGCGGCTGCCCTCCATCGTACAGGCGACGCAGTTGCCCGAAACCCCCAGTGGGCGGCCTTCCAGAAGCATCTGGGAGGGGTTTTCGATCTCTTCCAAGCCCTGCCCCGTCATATCGAACATTCCAAGCTCATTGGTGGAACCGTAGCGGTTTTTCGCGGCACGCAAAATGCGGTACGGCAGCATCTTGTCGCCCTCAAAATAGAGAACGGTGTCCACGATGTGTTCCATGACCTTGGGGCCGGCAATGGCACCGTCCTTGTTGACATGACCCACGATGAACATGGGAATCTCCTGCTTTTTGGCAACGGCAAGCAGCCGGGCGGCACTCTCCTTGACCTGACTGACCGTGCCGGACGAGGACGAAATATCCATGCAGCGCATGGTCTGGATGGAGTCGATGACCACAAGATCCGGCTTTTCCTTCTCGATCAGGCCGCAGATCTCATCCACATCGTTTTCGGCAGCCAAATAGATGTTTTCCTGCGGGATCTTCAGCCGGGCGGCACGCAGCTTGACCTGACGCACCGACTCTTCACCGGTGATATACAGGACGCTGTGCTGGTTGGAAATGGCTCCGCAGAGCTGCAGCAGCATGGTGGATTTGCCAACGCCCGGCTCGCCGCTGAGCAAGACCACACCGCCCAGCACGATGCCGCCGCCCAACACCCGATCCAACTCCGAAATGCCGGTCAGGATGCGGCTTTTTTCCTCCGTTGTGCTGATGTCTGCCAACCGCCGGGCTGTCAGCGAGGTAACGCCCTCCTGTCGAGCCGGAGCCGACGCTTTGCCGCTCGAAAGCCCTGCTTTGGGGGCTTCGGCAACGACATCTTCGTTCATGGTGTTCCAGCTTCCGCAGCTGGGGCAGCGACCCATCCAGCGGGGGCTTGTCTCTCCGCAGTTGGAGCAGACATATACAGTTTTTAATTTGGGTTCTTTCATCACAGGCTCCTGTTACTTCATGAATGTTTGTACTTATTATACAGCATCCGCACCGGAACCGCAAGAAATACTCCGGAACGCCGCTTACTGCGAAATGACTTTGCAAACCAGATACGCCAGCCCGGTCGCTGTGCCGCAGAGGGGCAGAAACACCGTTGCTGCCACTGCGCATTGACCCGCCAGAAGTCCGGCACCGGCTCTGGGCGGGAGGCCGCCTTTTCGTCCAAATGAAAACGCTTGGATCCGGCTGCTCACCTGCAACGCCGAAGCCCCGAACAGGCACAGCCCGCCCGCTGCAATGGCCGCAGGGATGCCTGCAGCCCCCACAAAGAGCAGGAAGACGTCTGGCGTCATACCGGATGTCAGCTGCGCAAACAGCAGACCCGAACCGGCTCCATAGAGCATCACAAACAGAAAGATCAGCACAGGGCCAAGAGCCGACAACCCCAGAACGAACAGCATCCCCAATGCACCCAACAGCGTTCCGACCTCTGCGCCGAACAGCTGCGGCAGATGCGCCGGGTCGGATGCCGAAAAGAGATCCTGCCAGCGGGCCAGATAGTAGGACAGCGTATCCCGCTCAGTGCTGTCACACAACGCCTGCAGAACACCGGACAGAAATGTTCCCATCAGATACGCCCCTGCCAGCAGAACACAATCCCGGCTGGCCGGGAAATGTCGTTTTTGCACGGTTTTGCGGGAAGTCAACATCTCTTCCGGGAGGTGCCTTGATTCCAAAGGCAGTGCCTCCGCAGAAGTCGGAAGTTCTTTGCACACAAGGCTTGGCGTCTCCGGAATCCGGCCTGCGGAGCGTTCCGGAAAAGGCAATGGCTCTGCGGACACGTTGGATGCTTCCTGATAGATCCACATGAAGGGTTCTCTCCTTCCCAATCGGTTTCTCCGTCTCTTTTTTCGCTGCATTCTCTTAGAAATTTCTGCGGCGGTGCTTCTCGCTCCAAAGCATTCCGCAGTAGCCTCCCAGACAGCCTGCACACAGGGTCATGGCGCAGCGAAGCTCGTGTGCAGGCTCCGGAACGCCGTCGTTCCCGAACAGCAGCGCAAGCAGCAGCCCGGCCATCAGCAATCCCTCCACAGCTCCGCAGACCAGCCCACGGCTTTTCTGCAAAAAGGCGGACAGACCCCCGCCCGCAAAGGTACCCAAGCAGACAGCCGCCGTGGACAGCGGCCATGCCGCCGCGCGGGAAAGTGCCTGCTGCTCCATCCATGCGGCAGATCCGGTCAGGCAAAGCCCTGTGATCAGCAGCCCCAGAACAAACGCGGCCAGCACCGCCCCCGCCGGACTGCGAGAAGATGTTGTTTCAGACATAAAAAACGCGCCTCCCTGCACTCACTGTATGCAGAGGGGCGCGTCTTGATGCAATGGCTGTTCCGGCAGAACTTACTTCTTGGCCGGAGCGTTGTCCATGTTCAGCTTCTCGACGGAGCTGATGGCGTTCTTGGTAAAGCGGATCTTCACACGGTCTGCGCCGGTCTCGAGAACAAAGGTGTCCTCCTTGATGGCGACCACGCGGCCAACGATGCCGCCGATGGTGGTAACCTGATCGCCGATCTCCAGAGCGGCACGCATGGCGGCATCCTTCTTCTCCTGCTTCTTCTGGGGACGATAGATCATGAAGTAAAGCAGCACGAGCATCAAAGCCAGCGTAAAGAACAGGCTGATATAGCTTTCGGTCGTAGTAGTCAGAAGTTGCATGGGAAAAATCTCCTCTCAAAATTCAGATAACTTTATTATAACCTCTTGTTCGACCTCTTGCAAGGCCAAATCTCAAATTCGTGTATCCAGAAGCTTTACATACCGGTCGTGGAAGGCGGTAAAGGTACCGGCATCCAGTTCGTCCCGGATCCGTTCCATCAGGTGGTTGTAGAACCACAGGTTGTGCATGACCGCCAGACGCATTCCCAGCAGCTCTTCTGCCTTGAACAGATGACGGATATAGGCACGGGAGTAGTTCCGGCAGGCCGGGCAGCCGCAGGCCGGGTCGATAGGCCGCTCATCCCGCTCATACTTGGCATTCTTGATGTTGATGATGCCGCCCCATGTGTTCAGATGGCCATGACGGGCATTGCGGCTGGGCATGACGCAGTCGAACAGATCCACACCGCGTGCCACCGCCTCGATGATGTTGCCGGGGGTGCCGACGCCCATCAGATAGCGGATCTTATCCTTCGGCATAAACGGCTCGACGGCACTGATGATCTCATACATCACATCGGTCGGTTCGCCAACGGCCAGACCGCCGATGGCATAGCCATCCAGCTCCATCTCCGCGATCTGCTTCATGTGCTCTACCCGCAGATCGGCGAAGGTGCAGCCCTGATTGATGCCGAACAGCAGCTGATCCGGGTTGGTTGCCCGCCCCTCATGCTTCAGGCGAGCCATCTCTGCCTTGCAGCGAGCCAGCCAGCGGGTGGTGCGCTCACAGCTGGCCTTGGAGTAGTCGTGCTGGGCAGGGTTCTCGACGCACTCATCAAAGGCCATGGCGATGGTGGAGCCGAGGTTTGCCTGAATCTGCATACTCTCCTCAGGCCCCATGAAGATCCGGTGACCGTCCAGATGGGAAGCAAACGTCACGCCCTCCTCGGTGATCTTGCGGAGCTTGGCGAGGCTGAACACCTGAAATCCGCCGCTGTCGGTCAGAATGGGGCCGTTCCAGCGGGTGAACTTGTGCAGACCGCCCATTTCCGCCACCAGTTTGTCGCCCGGACGGAGATGTAGATGGTAGGTGTTGCAGAGCATCACCTGCGTGCCGATCTCCCGAAGATCCTGCGCGGACAGGCCGCCTTTGATGGCACCGGCCGTTGCCACGTTCTGGAACGCTGGGGTTTGCACCGTGCCGTGAACGGTCCGGAATTCGCCCCGCCGGGCGTTGTGTTCCTGTTTGAGGAGCTTGTAGGTCGTCAAAGAAGGCATAATCTCGTTTCCTTTCTGCGCACGGAAAACAGCCGTGCAATCCTTATGTCTTTTTCTGCTTGCATTTTCTGCGATTCAGCGAAGGAACATGGCATCCCGCATGATAACGGGAGCAAACCAAATACTCACAAATGTGAGCGATTCTGTAATTCGTCTGCGCCAAAAATAAAGAAGCGTCGTTGCAGGCTTTTCGTGCTGTTTTGCTTGATGGGGATATTATATCACAGCTCTTCTGATTTTTCCAGCCGCAGGCAATGGCCGTTTTTGTAGGCCATGCAGGATGTCCCAGCGCAATGGCCGAAATGGTCTGTGTAGGTTTCCTGCATATCGCCTTGTGATGTGTGCTTATGATTCCTCATAAGGCTGCGCCGAAATGGGCAGAGCCTGGATTCTTTCCTGTCGTTCATATTTCATCCTCCCACAAAATGGCCTGCCCGCAGTTGCCGCAGCACTTGTTCGGTTTGTCGAAGTAGCCGTACAGGTAGTCGCTGGAACCGCAGTTCGGACAAGCAAAGCCATTTTTGTAAGGGCTGCGCGGGATTCGCAGCAGCAGAGCATCCCTGCCCATTTGACAGGCTTCCTCGACAATAGCAAGGCTCTCATAGCTTTCCCGGTGCTTCGGGTCAAGGATTTTGGCGGCCCGCTCGGTTGACATTTTTTCGCTCATGGTCAGGCTCCTTCCATGCTTTCCAGCAGGTCAAAGAGGGTCGGCGCGTTCTGCTGGGCGTCTGCTGCTTCGAGGTAGCCGACACCGTCGCGGAAATAGTCCGGGTTCAGCTCGACGCCCTTTCCCACGCGGCCCATCTTGACCGCTTCATACGGAACGGTGAAAAGTCCGGCAAAGGGGTCAGCCACAAGGTCGCCGGGGTTGGAGTAGCGGTTGATGAGCCGCTCCACGATGTCGATCTGCAAGGGGCAGACGTGCATCTGCTGGCGCCGCTGGCTCTGGCTGGTGTTCAGGGTCTTCATGCGGTTGATGTCGTCCCAGACGGTCATATCCCAGCTGCCCGGGGCGACGACCATAAATGTGGATGGCAGGCGGCCGTCCTTGTCCAGACTTTCAGCCAGCTTGACGTGCTCGTCGTAGGAATAGACGTTCTCGCGGCTGAACTTGCGGTACAGGATTTGCAGCTTCGAGGTCGGAACCTTTTCGAGATCTTCACGGCCAAAAGGACGGTCGCCGCTGCTGCGCCAAAATGCGTGTGCGTCCAGCTGCCATTGTGCGCGGGTGTATTCTTCCTTGCTTTTGGTGACGCGGACGTCGGCATAGCCTTTGCTGTGGTCGGTGGGCAGCTTTCGGAAAAGTAAAATGTACTCCGGACAGCCTACGCCCATTTTGGTGCCATCCTTGCATTGCTCTGTCCAGCCTAACCTGTAAGTTTGATTATTTTCCCGCACGACGTCGGTCACAACGGTAATCATGCCGAAATAGGCAAAGCCGTGTTTGATGAAGTGAGAAATGCAATCGGCGTGGAACGGCTCAATCGTGGGCATTCCCATCCCGGTGACGTTGCCGAATTGAACGCGATCTTTAACGTGGATTGCAGCGACGCGGCCCGGTTTGAGGGTGCGCAGCAGCTCCGGCGTCAAATAGTCCATCTGTTCAAAAAATGCGTTGTCGTCGGGGTTATGGCCGAAATCGTTGTAAGATGGGCTGTATTCGTAATGATTGCCAAAGGGGATGCTGGTTACATACAGGTCGATGCTGTCGGTGGGCCAGTTTTTGATTTCTTCGACGCAGTCGTTGTTGATGGCGGTATAGCTTTTCCCTGTGATTTCCACTCGCTCACATCCTATCGTTCGTTTGAGGGATTCAAGTGCAAGGCTGCCAAGGCCGTACTCCTTGATGATCTCTTCCATTTTTCTACTCAGTTCGTCGTATTGATGCCACTTGCGTTGCAGGGCAAGCAGGATTTCACTTTCGGTGTCCATGTACAGGATGTCGATTATAACCGGCTTGTCCTGCAAAAAGCGGTAGATTCTATGCACGGCCTGAATGAAATCATTAAATTCATAGTCGATGCCCATAAAAATCGCCCGGTGACAAAAACGCTGGAAATTGCAGCCGGAGCCGGACAGGCTCTTTTTTGTGCCGAACAGCCGGGTGTGGCCCTGTGCAAAATCCATTACGCGCTTTTCGCGGGTTTCAAGCTCCATGCTGCCGTAGATGTCCACCATCTCCGGGATGGCCTTTTTCAGAGCTTTGCGCTCATCTTCGAGGTCATGCCAGATGACAAAGTGTTCATCCGGGCTTTCGTTGACGATGGCGGCGCACTCGGCGGCTCTGATCTGGATGCTGTCGCGCTTTTCCTTTGCGGCGTCGGTCAGCCCCATCGCTGCATCATGGCCGAGCTTCATCTGACCGTCGGCTTCAAACTCCGCAGGACGGTCAAGGCTGGGGAGTTTGTGGTATCGGATGTTCATCGGCGGCAAGCTATACCCGGCATCTGAAAAGCCCAGATCAGAGGGTTTTTGCAGGAACAGTCCCCACGATGCGCACCAAATCCAGAATTCCTTTTCCCGGCCCGGATATAGCGTCAGGTTGTTCGCCTTTGTGCTGTCGCGCTTAAAGAATCGGGTCAGCGCCTGCCCGGTATCCATGACCTCCAGAAAGCCCGCATAGTGTATCAGCTCCTTGTAGCGGTTGGGGCTGGGCGTCGCGGTGTTGGTGAGCTTGTAGCGGACGCCCTTAAATTTGAGCATAAATTCCTGATAGGTCTTGCTGCCAAAGCTGCGCAGGGTGGCCGCTTCGTCCAAGCTGACGGCCGTGAAGTAGTGCGGGTCGATATCGCCGTCGCGCACTCTCTCGTAATTGGTGAGGATGATCGGCGCGTCGCTGGCCTTGACTTCAGCCATAGTGCGGCAGTAGGGCGGCTCGGTCATCCCCAGCAGGTTTACCGCGTCGGCCCGAAATTCAGGCATGACGTTCAGCGGCATCACGATCAGGGTTTGCCCGCCCTCGTGCTTTTGGAGCTGGTTGCACCATTCGAGTTGCATCGCGGTCTTGCCAAGGCCAAACCGGGCAAAGATACCCCGGCGGCCCCCGTGCAAGGCCCACAAAACGCTGGTGCGCTGGTGGGGCTTCAATACCGGGTTGATTTCCGACGGGTCAATTTCGATGCCGGACAGCGGCGCGATGTCGATCTTGTTTTCCAAAAATTCTTTGTAGGTCATTTCAAGTCCTCCGGGGCATTGTTGCAGCCGGTGACAGCTCCCAGCATATAGGACAGGCGGTCATACTCGCCCATCAAAAAGCCCTCTAAGCAACTGTGCGGGATGTACTTTTGTAGGTATTCAGCGGACACTTTGGTTTTGACGCCGATGTAGTCCCGGCGCAGCTCCAGCTCAAAAACATCCTCGGCGATGTGCCGGGTATAGTAAAATTCAAAGCCGTCCTGCTTGGCGCGTTCGGCCATTGCGGCCAAAGGTTTGGATAGGTCATACGATGTGCTTCTAAATTCAATCACTTAAATCCCCCCATTGATCAGACATTGCGTCAGCGACACCCGTGAATGTTTTTGCTCGATTTTTAGCGCGGTCTGTGGTAAACATACCCTTGTTGCGCTCATCATGCTTATGTGCGTAAGAACCAGACGGACACCATGTAGCCACAGGCTCCACAATATCTGTCGGGAATAGTGGCGGCAGATTTTTGAGCCAAAGACAGGTTTTCTTGCTGTATGGATGGCCGTATTCATACGGCTGGATGGCTTGTGTATATGGCGGCAGGCAGAAAACTCTGCTGGGAATTGGGTTCTCCACACAAATTCTCGGTATGTCCGCCCACCAGAATCGCATGAAAAGATCGCGGCCCTCAATTCCTTTCATAACACGGTCGGATTGAAGCACATGGCCTTTCCATAGGTGTCTTGCGCCCGCATTGCTCAAATATGTGCAGGGCGGGTGTGCAATGAGCAAATCCCATGCGTCGATGTAATGGCATTTATCGTCCATGGTTACAAGTTGCCCCCCCCCTCAAAGGCGGAACCGCGTCCCCAAGGATATGCCACTCAGGATGGCCACCGGACGGTTCTTGAATGTCGCAGGAATATGCTTCATGCCCGCGCCGCCTGAAAGCAGCACATACCGTCTGGCTTTCTTCGCAAGCTATTAAGACCTTCATTCATCTGCTCCTTTCAAAATCCAGACCTTGTGCGTTCCGTATCCTGCCCAGTGCAGGGCGTCATCATGGCTGCCGGGCACGGCCACGTCGATGTGGCGGCCCTGTATGCCGGAGCCTTTGTCCTGCACGACGCGGACGCCGACGCCCTCGATGTAGATCACGGTGCCGAATGGCAGCAGGTTTTGGTCTGCCGCGGCGGTCAGGTCTGCCGTGATAGGTGCGCCGCTGGCCGTGATTCCTGTGCCGGTTCCGCAGATGTGGGGTCGCTTCTCTGTACAGTAAGCGGTGCAGGTGTATTCGCCGACGTATTCGGCGGCCATTCCTGCGGGCAGATCGCTTTCTGGCGCAGGCTGCTGGGTCGCGCTGTTGACCCGCTGCAAGTCCTCGATGATCTGTTCATCCTTCAAAGCCCGGTCTGACCAGTTCTCAAAGCGGGCGGCATAAATTGTGTAATAGGTTTCCAGCTCATTGATACGGCGGTTCAGGATGTTGCCCTGTACGGCCAGCGGGACGACCCCGGCCAGCAGCGCGGTCACAATGGCTGTCTGGATGCGGTTCATCAGCGGTACTCCTTTCCTGTGGCCTTGTCCTTGAAGATGACCCGGCCCACAACTTCCAGCCCTGCCAGATCGGCGGCCTGTTTGAGCGTTGCCATCATGACGCTGATCTTACGCAGACGGTCGGCTTCCTCTTTTGCGTAGATGTTTTTCAAGGCCGCTGCGGGTGTGGGGTCTGCGTAGTGTTCAGCATTGCGGTTCAGTTGCTCCATTTGTGGCGTCCTCCTGTTTTTGGGGCGGCTGCGGTAGGTATGCCCAGCGAATAATGTCGCCGTAGCTGTAAATCCTGTCCCACGGCCATTTCCAGCGGTACACTGTTTTACCGCGGATGATTGCCCGCTCGTAAATCATCGTGGTGACACGTTGCTCCGTTTTGAACATAACGGCGACGGTGATTTCGCCGTGATCGTTGATGTCGCCCGGAACGTGCGGCATTCCGTCTTCGACGTTCGTCCAAGGGTCAGGCTGCTGGGAGATGGTCGGGGCCTGCAAGATCATTGCCATGATCTTTGACACGATGATGCCCGGCGGCTGTTTGAGCATGGAGCCAACCTCGGTTGAAAGCTGCTCATATAAGGCAATGGCGTCAATCGCCCGCTGTTTCTTCATGGCCGTCCTCCTGTTCAGGCTTTTCGATACTGACTTCCATTGTGACCGTTTCGCCAGTGCGCTTCATCCACTGGTATTTGACGCTGGCGGCATCGTATTTCTTGAGGTCGTCCAGCATATAGTCCCGAACTGCTTCAATGGTCTGTTCGTTGATTTCTGTCGGCCGTTCCTTGTCATTGTCGTAGGTTTTTGAGTGAGCTTTCACAAAGTCAATGATTCTGGACAGGTCTTTGATGGACTGCTCGACTTTTGCAGCCCAAATGACATTCGGGACGATGATCCGGTCGTTTTTAAGCCTTGTGCGCCAGCCTTCAAGGAAGTCCAGCAGGATATAAGCATCAATTCGCTTCCTCATGCTGTGGCTCCTTTCTGGTGTTCCACTTCCTGACCTCGACGGGAGATGCGCCAAGCACGAATCCATACCCAAGCGGGCACTTGTCCGTTTCGGTGTGCTTGTAGTAGTTCATGCGAAATTCCGATATGACCTTCCCGGATGTCGTTTCAATGGGCGAAAGCTCCGTGACAAGTTGCAGTTGTTCGCCGCAAAATGGGCACGGTTTCGGCTTTTTTAAAGTACATTTCATTCAGAATCCCCCTCTTCCGTTTTTTCCGGGTCTTCCGGCTTCTCCATCCAGTGCGTGACGTCGTCCAGAAATGCGCAGGTGTTGGCGTCCAGCCACCTCTTGTGTATTTCGTGGTCAAAGAATCCCATCACGGAGCCGATGCCATCGCGGTACACAATGACGTCCCGGCTGTCCTGCGGCGGGTCGGTTTTGGCGTCATGCCAGCGCATACGGTTTGCGACTTCCAGCCGCTTCATAGCCCGCTGCTGCTCTTGCTCGTCCTTGCAAAAGATCGTGATGTTGTAGTCATCATCGTAGAGTTCGGCTTTGCCGTTATCGTCAATGTAGAGAATAGAGTTCATTTTTTACTCCTTTGATTTGCTCGGTTCATGTGCAGGCATCCAGAACGGAAGATCTTCGGGGTAGAGTACGACGTTCTGCCAGAACACAACATCAAGGTGCTTGCTTGCTGCTGCCCAAACGATTATGCCGCCCGTCCTATCTGCATCCGCTTCTGTCGGCGGGTGCAGCCTGGAATTCTGCCACTGCTGCGGCGTATTGTTGACCGCAGGCGCATTTTCTATCATCTCGATTTCGCTTGCTGCATCGCACCAACTGTGGCACTGCTGGCGGCTGTATCCACCGGGGCAGTCTTGACAGCGCCTTTCTTTGAACGCTTTCAGAAGCGGCTCCCGCTCGATATAATCAGCCATTTACATCCTCCTTGAACGTCCATATAATGGGCGTGTTCGCACCGCTCCATTTTGAGCAAAGCGGCTCATAGCCGCAGCCGGCGCAGGCAGAGTGCAGCTTCAGCCGCGCTGCCTGCTGCATCCGTCCCTTGCAGAACTGGGACAGGAGCTTGACCGCTTTTTCGGCTTCCAGATGGTTGGCTTCGCAGTTGTAGCGGCAGCTTTTGGTCAAGGGGTCATAATCGCAGTCGTCGGTATAGATGCCGTTCGGGTGCTGGCACTCGTCGCAGAGCATCAGACGGCCGCCGCAAAAGGGGCAGGTGGCCTTGTAGCCGTTCTGTTCGACGTCCCAGACCATCGTGACCTCATTGCCGCAGGTGGGACAATCCTCGGTCACGGTCTTGCGGTCATCGTCCGGGTGATCATTCAGATACTTGCTCATCACTGGCCCTCCTGTTGAAGTAATCCACCGGGGATGCACCGAAACAGTCGCACGGGATATTGTTAAAGCTGACGATTGCGCCGCACTCCTGCTTGTTGGTGCAGGCAATGAAGTCGGGGCCTTTCTTCATAAGGCGCACCGTGACAGGTGCGCCACAAAACGGACAGGGTTTGCAGCCGTTGGAAACGTGTGCTTTCATTCGATCTTTTCCCCTCTCGTGACGCCGATGTCATATTCAGCGTCAAAATTTTCGGCGGTGACGCCGCAGTTCGCAAAACCACGGATAAAGGTTTCTTTGCCATGCTCGAAAGCCTGATTTTGGCTCGTGGCCGTGATCTTGTAGAACGCGGCACAATAGCTGGACGTGTTTTCCGGCTTCGGCAGGATGCAGACTTCATATCGCATCAGGCCCGCGTCCTGAATGGCCTTGACCACAGCGGCACGTTCGTCCCGCAGCTCGTCGATGTCATCTTCCAGCACCGGGGAAATCGAGAAGCCGCTGTGAATAAAGTTCCTCATGTCGGCGTAGGCGATTTCAAGATCGCGGTCGATTTCTTCAAGAGTTCTCAATGCTGCATCCTCCCGACGAATGTTCCCGCGTACAGGCGCGGGCCGATGGTGTAGTGATAGTATTCGTGCCCCCGCTGGATGCCGGCAGGCGTACCGGGCACAGGCTTCAAAACCAGCGTGTGTCCCGCGATGCTGATCGCATATTCCCCACCGGGAACAAGGTCAGCCATCCAACTTTCGGCAGGCGCAGCAGCCTTGCACTCCCCATCCATGCAGCAGATGGCCGTCCGGGCCGCCTGCGGGACGATGGAGAATAAAGAGAGCTGCTCACAGGCTTGCATCATTGTCGGCCGCCTTTCGTGTGCCCTGAAAGTCTGCCACGCCGTAGCTGCCATTCTTGCAGCTGTGCATCTCGAACATGGTCGGCGTAACTTCGGGCGTTGAACACGGCGTATCAAGGCCGCTTGCTTTCATAATCTCATGGAGAGTGCCTTTCCATGCTGCAATCTCGCTGTTCGTGCCGCTGCTGGTAAACATTTCCCCGCAAAGGCGGCATTTGTAGACGTTCACAAATTTTGTCAGTGCCATAATCAGCCCCACCTTTCTTTCAGACGTGCCTTGCATTCCTCGGCCTTTGCAACGACGTATTCGGCAAATTCTTCCGGCGGCAGGTCGGCTTCCCGGAAAGAGCGAATCATCTTGTCATATTTTTCGCCCAGCGTGGTGAGCTTTGCGGTCTGTTCTACACTCAATTCCAGCTCTGCGGAAAAGTTATAGATCAGTGCGCCCCATGTGGCGTCCACGCCATCCAGCGCAAGGTTGAAGCCGTAAATCTGGCTTTGCCGGGAAAAGGCTTTCATGTTGGCCCGCTTGATGTTGCCGCCGCAGAACGGACAGCAGCCGATTTTGATTTTTTTCGGGCTTATCCATTCTTCTGCCCCTCCTGCTGCTGTTTGGCGATGGCATCGGGCCAAAGTTCAGGCCGAACATAATCAGATAAGATGCAGCCCTCGCCAGTCGTGGCAAAGATGCAGCCACCGGGTTCACACTCTGTTTGCTGTTTGCAGTAGTCGGCTAAATCCTGGGCCTGTGCAGCCGCCTTGTCGTCAACAACTTTTTTGCAGATGGAGCCGGTTTCAAGTTCGATGCGGTCGCGGGTGCGTTGCACCTTGTAGGACTTGATTTCCCGGATTTCCTCGGCAGCGATGCTATAACGTCCGGCCAGCCAGTTCAGATAGGAAACCAGCTCTCCAATGTCGGTTTCAAGGTCGTGATTTGCGGTTTGCCGTTTGATCTGAACTTCGCTTTTTGACATATCCGGGTCGGCGGCGGTCGCCAGATTGACACGGCGCAGCTTGTTGATGCTCTTGATGGGCGCAGCCAGATGCCAGATGCAGGATTCAATATCGTTTGCAAGCAGGATGTGCGTTGCCCAGCTCTCAATGTAGATCGTATCGAGAGAAAGCAAATATTCCATCTGCTCGACCACGACTTCCACGTCGGCGATTTTCTCGGCGATGTGCTGCGGGTCGCCCTCGGCGGCGGCCTGAATGAGTTCGGCCAGCTCTTCGGTGAAGTGGTTCATCTGGAGCTGTGCGCCGTAGTAGGTGGCACTTTTCAGGTTCAGCTCCGTGATTTCTTTGTCGGTCATGTGGTTTACCTCCAGTCGAATTCAAGATAAAAGCCCAGCGAACTGAGAATAGCTTCCACGTCGTCCCAGTTCAGCGACGTATCAGCCGCGGCTTCCGCGAACTTTTGCGGGTCGGCTGCCGGGTG
Source organism: uncultured Faecalibacterium sp. (assembly GCA_934533135.1). GTDB lineage: Bacteria > Bacillota > Clostridia > Oscillospirales > Ruminococcaceae > Faecalibacterium. Next base: position 115,106 of record CAKTBG010000001.1, on the reverse strand, counting down.
GCGGTTGCCGTTGGCGTCCTCGATGCGCAGCTCCAAGCCGATACCGTCGGCGATTCTCAGAGCCGTGGACAGGTTCAGATTGTGATCGCGGGTCAGTGCGCGGCTAAGGTTGGCAGGGGTCAAGCCGCACTTCTGGGCCACCTCTGCCTGCCGCTGGCCGGAATCTTCCAGCAGCTTTTTCAGTTTCGTGTTGATGTCCATTCACAGACCTCCTTTTTTGTTTGTGAGCGTTTTTTTCTTTAGTTTTGTATTTTTCGCTCTTATTTGTGAGCGATAAGGGCATAAAAAATCAGGCCATCAGGCGGCCTCGTTCAGCAGGAAGTCCATCACCTCGCGGCGGTGAGCTTCCTTGCGCTGTTCAGCGGCGCGGGCTGCTGCCGCTGCCGCTTCCCGCTGCTGGACTTCTTCCCAGCGGCGGCGGTAGATGTAGCGGTCAACGGCCGGGGCGACGGCCTGCACCAGAATCCCGGCGGCGACGACGTAGCCGAACGGTGCAATGCACTGGGCCTGATACTGGGTGTACCCGGCCAGCATGAAAAGATTGGTCATCATGGTTCTTCCTCCTGTAAGCGGGGCTGCGGGGGCTTTGCGGCTCCCCTGCCCGGTGTGCAGCTTAGATAACAGCATCTTCCTCAACGCTGTTCTGAAGTTCATCGGCTTCCTCCGGGGTGATGTAACCCATGATGGACAGGCCCACCAGAACGCCGTAGATCTGGCCCTCGTAGTAGTTGATCTCGTCCATGGTTCCGGCGGCGTCCAGATCGTCGATCATGCGCTTCAGCTCGGACAGGTCGCGGCCCTCGGCGGTCAGGCGGTTCATAAGCTCTTTCAGTGCTTTCATAGTGTTCTCCTTTCGCAGTTGTGAGTTGTGATTCATTCTGTAACTATATTATCACTCTTGTTTGTGAGTAAGTCAACAGCAAAGGAAACTTTTCGCGATGTTTTTTCGGCTGCTTTATTTTATAGTAACCTTTACGTTTCTTCTTCCAAGATTAAGTTTAATATAATCTTTACCACCACCAGTACCAGATTCTGACAGATGTATCCATACGGTATTGATACCGTATCACTCGCCGTAGTGGTGGGTGGGGTGTCGCTCAAAATAGAAAGTGACCTTGTTGTTGTGGTGGTATTTCGATTCCAATACAGCATCGTCCTCCTGCTGGGCAGGTGCATCCCGGTATTTGAGGGCAAGGCGGGCTTGAATAGAATTTTCGGAGAGCTTTTCCAGTCTGGCGCGGAAAGTTTTCAGATCGTCAGAGCCTTTGAAGCGGGCGCAATCCGGGCAGGCTGCAACGTAAACTCCCGGCTGTGGCTGGTTAAGGTGGAAGTTCATTGCATTTACGATGCAGCCACAATAAAAGCAATGGGCGCGGGTAGCGTTGTAAGCGCGTTCTTTTCTGTTGGACAATGTTGTGATCTCCTTTCAGAGAAAGGGCAAGCCCCACGTTTGCAGAGCTTGTCCCAGTGTGGCGGCTGATTACTCAGCCTTGTTCTTGACCTCCTCGCAGAGCTTCATCGCAGCCACAAAGCCAGCGCGGAATCCGGCGCGGGCCTGTGCTACGGCTTCGGTGCTGATCAGCTCGCCCAGCTTGGTTTCGTGGACGGTGGGCAGGTTGAGCTTTTCGCAGAGTTCAGCAAGCGCGTCCTGCGTGGCCTTGTCATGCTGGGTGTCCCATGCGGCGTCACTGTCAACGAGCTGGTCAAAGAGGATGTCAATCATGCTTTCCATGTGGAAAGTCCTTTCTCCCGGCTTTAGCCCGCCGGGTGGGCGTCTGGCGACTCCTGTGCCGCGTTTTTATTTGCCCGCCGTGTTGCGGAGCTATGGATAGAATATCACTCGTTGAGGGCCTGCCCGTGGGCGTCGTGGCAAGGTGCGCCAGCAAACCAAAGGAAAAGCTGCTGCCGGTCGGAAAACTCTTCCGTCCAGGCGTTGCCGTCGGAGTTATCGACACCGACGTACAAATTGCCCTCTTTGGCAAAGAACTTGCCTTTGGATGCAGGCGCGTCCGGCTTCTGGATGACGCATTGCAGGTAAAAGGGTGAAACCTGCGCGGCGTGGACGATGGCTCCCATCTTCGGGCTGGTCTTTTCGTCGCCTGCGGTCTGCATAGTGGCCGCGATGATCGCGGATGCGTGTTCGGCAGCAATGTCCATCGCTTCGTTCAGGTTCTTGTAGTTGGCCCCGATGATGGCACATTCGGCCAAGTCGAGGTATGTCAAAAGGCCGTCGCCCTTGATGGTGTTCGGCGTGGATGCGATGGTCAACTGACCGTTGGAATATTTCAGAGTGATTTCAGCGTCTACCAGCTTACCCATGTTTGATCTCCTTTTCTTTTTGGTGGATGGTGGTGCGCAGGCGGGCCAGCAGGATGCCGGTTTCTGTCGCCTGCGGGTCGCTGCTGAACAGATCGTGACGGTTCATGTCCAGCCGTTCCTTTTTGGTGATGGCTGCAAGGTTGTCCAGCGCAAAGTTTCGCTTGTTGCCGTCCTTGAAGATGACGACATATCCCGGCGGCAGCGGGCCGTTCGCCTGCTCCCAGATCAGCCGGTGCTTTGGCACAAAGTTGTCATTGCAGTTCGGCCGGGACTTCTTCATCCTGACCTTGACTTCGATATAGCCGTCCTGTGTGACGCGCTCGTAGCCGATGGGTTTCAGGTTGTGCGGGGTGCATCCGGGCTTGAACCATGTTTTCTCACAGCCCTGTGCGTGTGTTCCCGGCTGCGGCTTATATGGGCAGCAGCCTTTCTTAAAATACCCGGTTAGGCCGCTGTTCAGGCCGTGGCGGGCGTAATACTGCTTGATTTGCTCCGGCGTGTACTGGATGCCGAACTGTTCAAAGAGCCGGTCGCACATCTGGCGGTGTCCTGTTCCCTTGTAGTGGGCAAAGACATAATCCTTGACCTGCTGCGGGAAGCGTTTGGTCGCTGCGCCCTTGATCTGCCCTGTACCGCGGCCATTGCGCAGCTTATGGTTCGCCTTGTAGGATTTCATGGACGCTGCCGTGAAGTTCGTGCCAAAGGCTGCATTTGTGATTCGGGCCAGCTCTTGCGTGGTCGTCCCGGCGACGTGGGCAGCTATAAAGGCGTGTACCTCCGGCTTATACTTTCGGGGCATTGGTTTCGACCTCCAGCATGGGCGGCAGCTTTTCATTCGGGGCCAAGCACTCATTGGCGCAGCGGATGGCCGACAGGGCCAGCTTGCCATTGTTTACGATCTGCTGTGACACCTGCGTGACGGCGCGGGAACGGTCGATCTCCTGCTTCAGCTGCTCCGGGGACAGGCTATCATCGTTCAGGCGTTCCAGCTCTTCAAACAGGTAGTTGTTCAAGGCGGTCAGGGTGTTGTTCATAAAAATGCTTCCTCCATGGTTTTGGGGATGTGGTTTCGCTGGATGCCGTATTCTGCGATTTTGCAAAACAGCTCAAATGCCTGCTCGTCCATGATGACCGCCTGCGCGGTGGACATTGCATAATCGTGGGTGGCGGCCTGCATCCGCAGGGTCAGTGCATCGACGTTGCAGCCTGCCCGCTTCATCAGGTTGTACATCCCGGACAGGTAATAGCGGCGGCTCCAGCCGAAATAGTCGCAGAACTTCCCGACGTAGCTGTTGAATTTCTGTCTTCGCTCCAATTCGGCCCAGAGCCTTTCAAACATGGCGTCATCTGCGGGTGCGGCTGCCGGCATGGCATAGGCCCCGGCTCTGCGGATGCTGGGCAAGACTTCGGACGTCACCCAGCGTTTGAACTTCTTCGCGCCGGGGAGCTTGCTTTTCAGCATCAGGCTGTACAGGCCGCTTTCGTTGATGGTGGTGATTTTTTGCTTTCCTCCGGGGGTTGTCGCTTCAACGACCCCTTTGTCCTCATCATCGACGTGCTTTCTTATGGCCTGCGCTGTATCAACATAGCCCAAAGCGGCGGCCACGTCTTTTCCGACGAACCAAGGCTCACCGCTGATCTTCAAACCCCGGAGCCGTCCAAATTCTGGGTTTTCAAAAATGGTCAGGTCATTCATTGCGGGTTCTCCCTTTATCGTAACCTTTACGTTCTCCTTCTTAGATTAAATTGATATAACCTTTAAGTACCACCAGTACCAGCACCAGATTCTGACAGATGTATGGATAGGGTATCGGGTTGTGGTGGTTTGACGTTACATCATTGTTTTTGCTTCATCCTCAATTTGCTGCACAAGCTCTTCGTTTGACAGGTCTTCGAGGGTCAGCCAGCGGCCATCATGCAGCCGCATGATGGCCCGGGCCGGGGCGTTTTCTTCCCGGGCAAGTGAAACGATGCCGCGCACGATGTCCGCGCTGGTCGTTCCTTTGAGAATTTCCCACGCCCAGATGTATTTATAGTTCAATCTTTCACCGCCTTATTATGATATTTCGGGCCTGCTGGCAAGTTACCGGCAAGTTAAAGGGTGCAGGCTGCGCTCTTAAAGCCGAACACTGGGACATAGGTGTCCTTGCGGGTGGTGTCATGTGCGCTGACGATGCGATACTTGACATTCGGGTTCTTGTTGCGGTTCATCTCGCTGCGGTAGGCGGCCACGGCGTTGTCGTAGGCTCCCTGGCCAGTGTGGAAAGAATAGGTGCGCCAGCCTGTCACGTCGGTCTGACCGATGGGCAGGAACCCGGCCTGCAGAATGTAGGTTTTCGCTTTCATGTGGATGCTCCTTTCTTGCGGTTGGCTCCCGCGACGCTCCGGGTGGAGCGTTTCGGCTGCTGCCATGTAGCCATCATCAGGCGGGGTTATTCAGGGCGAGTATTCCACGCTTCAATAGTTCGTTGCCTGCCCAATTCCCCGCGATGTTCATAAAAATCGCGGGTAAATGTGATATTGCATTTCGGACATCTAATCCGAATGCCCTCAGTATTAGATTCAGTGATGGTTGTATGCTCCTGCCCGCAGAAAGGGCAAGGCTTCAATACTTTCTTTTTCACGATTTAGCCCTCCAATCTTGCCACGACGGAATCATAAAACGCCTTGTACTGCTTCTGGTCGTTGACAGAGCGGCTATTCTCGCCAAAGTCCCAAGAGTGCCGCTCAATCCACTTGTCGCACTGCTGTGACTGGCTGCGGAAATATTCGGCGATGTGGGCCTTGTCGATGCCCTCGACGATCTCGATCTGTGCATGTTCTTTGTTCCACAGCTTTGCGGTGGTGTACTTCTCGTAGCCGTTGACCGTGACCATGATCGGCCAGAAGCAGACGGCATTTTTGGCCTTGCTCAGTTCGCCGTTGCGCTTGATCTTCAGCAGACAATGGTCTTTGCCGCACCAGTCGGGGTCTCCGTCGCTGTGCTCCACGAAATAGAGCGCGTTGTCGGTTTTGAAGTATGCGCCGGTGATTCTCACGATGTCCCCGGTCTTGATCTCGATACCATTCTTGTCCAGCATTGCTTTGTCCTCCCTTACTCTTTTACCTCTCGAACATCGGTCAGCTCGTAGACGTCCAGACCGTGCCCGGTTTCGTCAATCAGCCGCTGAACGGTCACATTCCGTGCGTCCACCGGGTCGATGGCGTTGACTTCGTATTCATCCCAGATTTTGTCAACCTTGTTGTAGACAGTGACCTTATAGCGTTTCATGTTGCATTCTCTCCTTTGTGAGCCGTGAATCATCTTGTGATTATATTATCGCTCTCGTTTGTGAGTTTGTCAACAGGCGCGAAAAGATAATATTCAAAAAAATTTGGAAATTCTGGACGGTCTGCTCTGCTGCCCAGATTTCCAAAACAGTGCGGGAAGTGGGCTACTGACTTAGCACGCGCTCACGACTTACTGCGCTCCCGGCTCATACTTCGCCCCTTGCCTTCCGGTCGTGCTTCCCTTGCTGCGCCTTTATTGTCCTACTGTTGAACAGAGATTCCAACAGGTAAAACATCAATGTTTCCGGGTGCGTTTCGGCAGTTTTTGTGTCCAGTGTCAACGAAAAACGACACATTTCCCACGTTGCAAATGGGCCTTCGTCGCGATATACTGTTAAGCAAAAGAAAGGCGGTGCTTTTCGTGATTTACGAATCGCAGAAAAGGGCCAGCGCGAAATGGGACAAAGAAAACATGATGATCGTCGGGGCCAAGGTGCGCAGGGAGTTTGCGGCAGAGTTCAAGGACGCCTGCAAAGCTGCTGGAACGTCGCCCAACGCGGTTATCAAAAAGGCTATGGCCGATTTCATCAAGTCGCATCGCGCCGACGGCGCGGAATAATACAGGGCAGAAATGCCCGCCACAGATAGGAGAACATATCATGCTCATTACAACAACGGACACTTTGCAGGGCGTCGAGATCGCCGAATATATCGGCCTTGTGACGGTCGCTACCGCTGCGGACGGGCCAAGCATGAAAGAAATGGTAAAGTGCCGGAACGGTGACTATTCCGTCGTAGGCGAAAATGTGAACGCCGCTCTCGTGGCCGATCTGACACGCGCAGGTGAAAAGGTTGGAGCTGATGCCATAATCGGAGTTCGCTTCCAGAACGTCGGCTTCGGCATGAAAACCAGCTACACATACTCCATGGGAACAGCCGTCAAGCTGAAAAAGTAAAGAGAAAAGGCCCGGTGCCGCAAATCGCGGTTTACCGGGCCTTTGTCGTGCTGCTGGTCAGATGATTTCGACGCCCAGCTTTTCGGCTGCATCGAACAGGACGCGCTCAAAGTCGTCCGGGCCAGCCGCTTCCCATTCGGCGGTCATGCCGGCCGCTTCGCACAGCTCCGCGCAAAGTTCAGGCTCCCAAGTATCGGCGGCGTTGATGTCTGCGGCGATCTCTTTAGCTTCTCTCATGGTCTTGCCCTCCTTACAGGCTTTCGATGGTGTAGGTCAGCGTGGTGTGGGTGTCCATGACGTTGCCGTTTTCGTCTTCGGTGTAATCGACGTCGGGGTTCGTGCCGTCAACATAGCTCTGGGCGTAGTCGGTCAGGTAGGTGACGTCCTCGACCTCGTAGGCGTTCAGCTCTTCGTTGAGCTTCAGGCCGCCGACCTCGAAAAACTCGTTTTCGTAGTCACAGCCGGTGTTGTTGTCGGTCATGGTGATGGTTGCGATCTGCTTGCCGTCGGTGAACTTAGTCATGGTAAATACCTCCAAATGCTCTTTGATGTGTGTTTGTGGTTCCCTTGTGTCTATATTATCACTCACAAATGGAAGCAAGTCAACAGGCGAGATAACATTTTCGCTCTCATTTGTGAGTATATGGAGCAAAAGAAAAGCCGCTGCCGAAAGGCCCAGCAGCGGCCCTTATCGGGCCACGCTGCTGGCGCGGTCGGTGAGGGCTGCAAGGAAGTCCAGTTCCTTTGCCCGCAGGTCGCTCTTGTCAAAGATGGAAAGCACCATTTCGCGCATGGTGTAGTCAACCAGCGGGCCAGCGACAGAGTAGCCAGCGGCGGGAGCCTGTGCAGCAGCCGGGAAACGGATGGTGTTATCCGCTGCGGCAGGCTGCTCCTGCTCGACAGGGGCGTTGACCTGCTCCGGCTCTTCGTCCAGCAGCTCCCGCTCTGCGCGGTAGACGCAGGCCATGGAATAGTGGTCAGGGATGATATACTCGCCGTTGCTGTCCTCGTAGAGCTTTGCGCGGCGGGTCTTGCCGTTGCGCTCAAAGACGACCGTCTTTGGGGTGCGCTTGATGATCTTGATGGTGGAAATGGTTTCATGGTCGCAAGCGTACTGGTCAAAGTAGACGTGGCCGACTTCAAACTTCTTCATGGTGAATACCTCCGAAACATAATCAATATTGTGTTGCGTACTTCGTTCTTACAAGTATATTATCACTCTTATTTGCGAGTTCGTCAACAGCAATGATAATATTATTTGCTCTCATTTGTGTTGATAACTCGGTGCAAAATGTGAAAAAACATCTTGATTTCAAAAGCTAGATGTAATAAAATAAAGGCGGTCGGAGTAATGCTTCCGATCCGCCTTCATCGTGGGGCGTTTAGAGCGGTTGTCTTAGGGTGGCACCGCTCTTTTTATTTGCCCTCACCAACGATTTCCTCGACAGCGTCGCGCAGCTCGTCAAGGGTTTCGCACTTCTTGATCAGAACCAAGATGGCCCGGAGAAGTGCTTCACTTACGTTCAAGTCCATTCACCTCATTCCTTTCTGTAAGAGATTTTATCTCTGCCTTACAAGAATACTATCCTCCGATTTTGCTTGAAAGTCAACAGGTGCGATAACAAAATGTGCAAAAGAAAAAAGGCCCATCTACGAGCGAAAAATGCTCAAAGATGGGCCTTTGCTTTGTTGAGTATTAAGCAAGTTCTAAGCAAGTTTTAATCAAGCTGTAAATAAAAAATCCCCCGGTCTGCCTACGATGTACCCGGCGCGGTGCGTTGGGCTTCGGTCCAATCAGGGATTTTGTGCTGCCGTGGCGGCCAAATGAAGAAAATCAAGAACGGGACGCCCAGACCGGGCGCACCGCTCTCTACAAAGGCCGGAGCCTTTCAAGTGGCCCTATTTTACCCAGATTTTGGCCGGGTGTCAAGCGGGCAGGAATCGCACGGAGATCGCACGATAACTGCACGAAATCGCGCGGCGCGCATTTAATACGCGCAAAACGCGCAATTTGCGCTGATTTTACGCTGACTTTTTGTAAAAAGCGCGTTTAAGACCATTTTCGGCACCTCACGAAAATGGTATGTTTTCGCGGCGTCAGGCAAACATCACATATAGGTTTTCTGGCTGCGCACCTGAGCTTCGATCATGGGGGTCAGGTAGGCGTCCACGTCGCCAAAGGTCTCCTTGATGAACAAGATCGTTTCGGTGGTGAGGGACTTCTTCGCGGTCGCCAGAGCGTCGGCAAAGGCCCGCTTCTGGGCCGCTTCGTCGAACTTGTCGGATTCTTTCAGGCTGTCAACGTAGGTCTGGTTGACGTCGGACACGGCATTAAAAACCGCGTTGGCGGCGTTCTGGATGCAGTGCTGCACAAACTGGTTATGCACATAGCTGTTGGCGATGCTGGCGGCCTTGTTAACGCCCCAGCCGAAAATGACGGTAAAGGCGGGGATGCAGGCGGTAATAGCGACTTTCAGAAATTCGTCCATGATTATTCTCCTTTGTTTTCATCGTCCGGCTGGCTGTCGTCGGCCGGGGTTGTGATCTTGTGCTTCTTGATGGTTGCCATCGCTCCAAACTCGACCATCCAAGGGGCGGCCATTGCAGCAATAGCCAGACTGTCCGGGGCCGTGACACTGTGCCAGTAGAGGGCCAGAATCGCGGCGTCCAGCACGGTACACATGAAAAGGCAATAGATTACGGCTTTATCCATAAAACCGCGCTGTGTGCCCTTTCTCTTGCGCTGGTGGCGTGTGGTGGGGTTGACGTTGATGTGAACTTCCTGCATGGGTGTCACCTCACAGCTTTTTCAGGTACTTGTCGGCCCCCGAAAGAGCTTTCCAGCTCGCAGGGCCACAAATGCCGTCGGCGGTCAAGCCGTGCTGCTTTTGGGCATAAATAAGGGCCTGCGTGGTAGCAGGCCCGAAATTTCCGTCCTCTTTGAGCTTCAGGAGCTTTTGCAGCAGGATGATTGCGGAACGGTTGGCGGCCCCGGTGCTGCCCTGCCGGATGGTGGGCAGAATAAAGGCGTTGTATGTAGTCGAGGGATAGACCCCCGGCGACGTGCAAAGCCATGTTGCCTTGCCTGCGCGGGTGTCCGCGTGGCACATGGCCGCTTTGGGATGCCAGTAGATGCCGATGCCGCCAAAGCCGACCGCCTGCGCGATGATGCCAAGCGCGACCGGGTTCACGGTTCGGTTGAGGGTGCGCCAGTCTGCGGCAAAGCCATACAGGTGCTTACTGGTTCGGCTGCCCTGTACGGCCTTGCTTGCGTTGTGGGTGATGCAGCGGTAGCCGCTTGTCACTTTGATTTTGACGCCCAGCACGTCCCGGATGCGCTGCAGCTTTTCCACAAGCTCTGTGTCGATCATCTGGGCGGCGCAGCCGCAGGGACATTCAAACTCGCTGCGCTTAAAGTCTTTTGTCAAGGGCGTTTTGTCCCCGGCGGTAAAGGTTACGATGCTCATAAAATCAGCTCCTTTCACAGAAAATCGTGACTTTCCAAAAGCTCGTCATATACGCGGTTGATGTTGTCGATGGCGTGGACGCACTTGCCGTTCGGGAAGTTCTTGTGCGTGGAGCAGTAGCCCTCGTAGTCCTTGATCGTGCCAAGGATTTCGTCAAAGTGTTCTTTGGTGTGCCGCCGGTCGTGCAGCAGTTCATCATTAAACCGCAGGATTTGGGTTCGCCAAAGGCTGGCGGTCTGGGCGTCGTCCTTTGCGATATGTTCGTCCAGCTTTTTTCGCGTTTCAGTCTGGCACTGCTGCATCGTGTCGAGGCGGGCCGTCACGTCGGAGTTTAGGCGGCTGCCCAAAAACTTCATAATGGCCGACCACGGATTGATCTTGATGGGTGCGATCTCGACAAGGGACAGCAGGACGATGACGGCAGGCGTGACCATGACAGGCCCCCATGCTTCCCAGATGGCTTTCAGGCTCATTTCGGTTCACCTCCCATCTGTTCGGATTTGGGCCGCAGGTCTGCGCCGCAGTCCTTCATGCAGCAATCCACCATAAGAACGCCAAATTCGGCCCGCTCCGTGGTGGTCGGCTCTCCTGCTGCTTCAAGTCTGTCCAATAGGCTTTCGCACAGGTCGGGCCAGCTTTTATGCCGCATACTGCTCCCCCACGATCTCCTCATACTCTGCAGCCGTAATGCGGCCAGTTTTGCAGGCTTTCTTTACGGTGGCTTTGCTCCAGATGTGGTGATCGTAGTAGAACTTGATGTCATTGAATTTCTTGCTGTGTTCGGTCTCCATGTTACATATGCTCCAAATCCACGTCCGCACTCATGGCGATATAGTCAAGCTGTGCCTGAATCTTCGCCTTGAAAAGATCATCTGCCGGGATTTCCCGCAGGATAAAAGCCCACTGGCTGTCCGGGGTATCAGTGGGCTGCATGATCTGCACAAGCTCTGCATCGTGCAGGGTGTCCGGGTAGGCGCACCCGGTCATATCGCCGTCGCTGGCAGAGATATGCGCCTCCGACAGGTTGCCGTCAAACATTTCCGGGGTGATCTCGGTTTCAGAGTGGAACGTATTCGCACCGGGGTTCAGGGTCAGCTTTTCGAGCTTTGTCCCATCAGCCAGCGTAACCGTCCATGTCCTTTTTTCTTTTTCCATGTTGGTTCCTTTCCAAACAGCTCTTTGAACAGAGCTACCATGTTCTGAATCTGTAATCGGCTCATGTACTTATAATTCGCACAGAGCCACGATTTGAAATTGTTCTCAATCTCGATGAATTCCATCCGGCCACCATCCAGCAAACGCTTATAGGCTTTCAACTTCCGGCGTTCACGGGTAATAGCCTTCGGGTTGATCTTGCAGGTGATTTCACCATCCGTGTGCAGGGAGTAGAGCATTTGCAGGTGTCGGTACTGCCCAGACAGCTTGCAAAGGCGGGTCTTCTTCTCGTTGATGATGAGTCCCAGCTTTGCCGCCTCCCGGCGTACTCCTGCAAATACTTGGTGCAGCTGCTCTTTTGTCCGGGCGATAATATAAAAATCGTCCGAGTATCTGGCGTAGTGCCGGATACCGCAGACGATCTTCACATAGTTATCCACGGGCACTGGTAGGAAGATTCCGACGTTCTGCGAAATTTGGTTGCCGATGTCCACTCCCTTACGCAGCATCTTCTCCCCGGTCAGGGCGGACGAGGGAATACCCATGTTAAACGTGGAACTGATCTTCTCCCGGTACATCCGCTGGATTTCCTCGTCGGAGAACCGGGATACGTCCAGCTCATAGCTTTTGAATGTTTCCCGCAGTACCGCCAGAACTTGTGCCAGTTCTTTCGGGTCAGCGATTTCTTTTGCCAGATACGTTTCCAGCTGTGCAAGTGCGACCTCATGCAGGATATTAGCATAGTAGCCGGAGAAGTCAGAAAACAGAATATAGCCCTCATTGGTTCCCTCCTGCTCGTAATACTGCCGCAGATGGATCTCAAAGCGTTTGCGGTGGAACGCCACGCCCTTGCCCACCTGTGATGCTGAGTTATCGTATTGCAGGTATTTTCCCAGCAGCGGGGTCAGGTACTCGTCGCACACGATGTGCGATACCGCCTTGTCCACCGTTTCGGTGCTGGTAATATACCGCTCATGTCCACGCTCTTTGATCTCGAACTTCACTCCAGGCTGCGGCTTATAAGTTCCTTCCCGAAAAGCTTTCTGAAGCTTTGCCGTTTCCAGAAGATGGTTCATCTCATAGAGTTGTGTTCCGTACTTGTACGGGGATGGTTTCATGGCTTTGGTTCCTGCTTCATACAGGATATTTGCATCTTCAAACTTTGTCATAAAAATAAACGGAGTGCTAGGCTCATTGGTCGTAACCAGAGCCATCCCCGTTGATGCCCCGCAGGGCGTTTATCGTGGTGTTCCCACGAATGGACAGCCTTTCCTTTCGCAGAGCTGCACCGAGCTTTGCTCATCATGTGCAGTTGCGAAATCCAAAGGCCCGACGACGGGACGAACGCCATTGGCATTGCTGGCATTGTTGCAGTTCGCATTGCCGTTGCTGTTGACGTTCGCGAAATTGGCTGCCGAGACGACGTACAAAGGCTGCCCAGTGTGTTATTATTCGGACTTAATTTTCTGCGGTGCTGCGGCTTTCTCCGCAGCGGCCTTGAACCGCTTTGCGTCAGACTTCCTCAAGTTCTTGATATGGGCAACCAGCTTGTCAATCTCAAGCACAATTCCCGTATACTTGTTGAAATCTGCCGGAATGGCTTCGGCAACATATTCTAGTTCATCTTGCAATTTCCCGCAGGCAGCAATGGCTTTGTCCAGTTCAAGCCTCCGTTCGTCCAATTCAAGTTGGCAACTCGGCCAGATACTATTTGCTCCGCGGAGATGGAGCGGGATGTCCCGTGAGAGATCGTGCATTTTCTTTCTTTCCTGCTCAATCAGCCACAGGTTAAATTCCTGTTCCTGCTCTCTGATTTGCTGCGCCGCCTGCTCTCGGTCTGGGCCGGGAGGAAGATGCTTTGTCATGGCCTCGACGTGCTTTTCAAACTTTGCCTTGCTGTAACCGAATGTCCGGGCCAGCTCGGTTGTGATTTCAAGACTGATTTTCTTTGCCATGTGCTGCGCATTCAACCGGGACGGCGATCGTTGGTTTTTCGGGATGGACATTTTCTCACTTCCTTGCTCTCAATCCTGCGGTACAAGCCCGCAGGATGTTCGATCAGCCGATCAGCCCGACGACGGGACGAACGCCACTGGCAGTGCCGGCATGGTGGCAGTTCGCATTGCCGTTGCTGTAGACGTCCGCGAAATAGGCTGCCGAGACGACGTCCCGCAGCCAATACCACTGTCTGTTACAAATCAGCCACGGGGCAAGGTGGAACAAAGGCAGCTGCGATTTGTCGATCGTGTAGTTGCGGCAGGTGTTCCACGGATCAGTTGCACCGTTCGGCATGGGGCTGAACTGTCTGCCGCCATAGACCATGTTTTCGTTCATAAGCTCAACCGTGCTGTCATACCAGTCCGTGCCAGTCGGTGCGCCGCTGGTTACGGCGTTCACCAGATACTGCCGATGGTTCAGGATGTGCGCGGAGCCAAATGCGTTGTTGATCGTGGTCTTCGCCTGTGCAAGCCCAGTCTTGTACATCTCACTGCCGACGTAGCCGCCAGTGGTGATGTTGCTGCTGTTCATGCCAGCGGTGTACAGATTGTTCCGCGGCACAACAAGCAGATGATTCGTGTTACAGGCGGTGTCGCCGCAGGTAAGCCAGTAGTTGAAAGCGGCGATCAGGTAGTCCACGCCGCCGATAGACCAGTAGTCGCCAAGGTACAGGTCTTTGAACGTGCCCGCCTTGATGGCTGCCCACTGCTCGCTCGTGACGCTGCCGCCCAGTGCCTTGCCCCGATAGACCATGTTGTGGGTTGCGGCGTTGTCCTCGATGCTGAGGGCAGAGCCACCGCCGGGCATGATGATAGGACCAGTCAGCGTACCGCCAGTCAGGGGCAAGTAGGTCTGCTGCACTTCTTTCTGCAAGTCCTCTTTGGTCTTGTCGATTTTGGTGTTGACCTGCGCGATCTGCTTGTTCACCATCGCCACAGATGCAACGGCGTTGGGATCCACGGTCACGGAAATGTTGGCAAGGTTCGAGATTGCCATGATACCGTAAAGCTCGATCTCGAAGTCGCTGTTTTCCGTGTGGGACGGGATTTCCACGCCGCGGTCGTCCTGCATAATAATCAGCAGGGTTTCGTTGCCGTCTGCCAGCTTTGCATAGATGCCGACCTGATGCAGGATGTACCCGGTTTCCACGTCCTCATTGGTGATCTGGATTTTGATGCGCTTGCCAGCGTCGTTGCCGGTGCTGTCGGCCGCATCCTCGATGCCGAGGATTTTAAGGGTCTGCTTCTGGTCTTTCACGTCGGTCAGCGCGGCCAGCGATTCGGCGGCCGTAGTGCCTGCACCGCCCACGGCTTTGGTGATCGTCATGGTTGCGCCGGAAAGCACTTCGGACATCATGTTCGTGCCGACGTTGGTATAGAGAGAATTGTTCCAGCTCATGTGTTACCTCCAATTTTGATTTCAATTTGCTGCCGGAAAGCCGCCACGCCCACCGGGGCCGGGGCCGTTGCTGTATGGTCTGCCGGGCGAATGTCGCCCTTGATGTATGCTGCCATCTGCATACGGTAGGCGGCGCAGCCCGCCGGGGCGTATGTGGTGGCCTTGTGGTCTTTCGGGCGCAGGGTGCCAGCAATTCGGGCGGCTTCCTGCTGACGAATGCTCCACAGCCCGGCTTTCGCGTAGGTAGTGGAAAGCAGCTCACGGGGGCGCAGCGTGCCCACGATGGGCACGGCCACGCGCTGGGCCGTGCCGTGGTAGCCTGCACCGATGTAGGAGTGAGCGGCCGACGACGTATAGCGCAAAAATAGCCTGTACATGATGTGCGCAGGTATCTTTTTGGAGAGCATATTCAAAACGTCGTTGATAAGGACGGTCGCGCCCTGTCCACAGGTCAGGTCGATGTAGAGCATATTATTCCCGGCTTCGTCGAACGGCTCAAGCCGGACATCTGCTGTGGCGTCGGAGTAGGCCGCTATCATCTCCTTGATGGTGGCCGATGAGATGCGGCCAAAACCTGCAAAGTAAGGCTTGATGATCTTCTTGCGTTCATCGAGCGTTTTTGTGCCATCATTGTGGATTTCAAGAAATTCCTCAAGGTCGGAAATGGCAGCCTCATCCATGTGCTCGATAAAGTTGTTCAGGTAGTTTTGCTCGATCTGGGCTTTCGCGTCGTCCAGCAGTTTCCCTTGTGCGTTGAGGATTGCGACCATTTCTAAAACGTCGCGGTAGTAGCGCGGGTAGTAGGAGATCAGCTCTTCATAGCTACTGCCGAACTGGTTTCCGTAGAATCTCAAGAAACGGTCACCTCCCCCAGAACGGGGATAGCGTTATCGCCGGGGGCGATGTTGCTTGTGCCACCGTTGATGGTAAGGTCGGAGTAATCCAGTATAGCGTCCTGCTCAATGATGATTGCGCCAATGCGGGCGGCGCGGATGATAACATCTTCGGCGGCTGCGACGTTCAGCGCGAGGTCTTCAAGGTATGCTTCCAAGGCGGCCTTGACCTGATTCTTTGCGATGTCCTTTGTATAGCCACTGGCAAGATCAGCGGAAAAGGAAACGTCGATGCTCATTTCGCGGGCAGAAACCGCCGTGAAGTGTGCGCCAAGGTTCGCGACGCCGTCACCTGTACCGTCACCCACGGTATAGGTATAGCCGTCCACGTTGGTGGTATAGCCGCGCGTGGCAGGATCGATGTAGTTTTGCACCTCTTTAATCTTTTCACTGGAACAGGCCCGGCCGGACGAATCAATCAGAACAGCCTTGACCGTGTTCGGACCGTTCCAAAGGGGGTAGATTCTGGCGTGTCCGATGCCGTCGATGGACTCGCACCACGATTTGTAGTGCTGCTTGTTTCCGTTTTCGGCTGGGCCTGCAATTTTTTCTTGCACGCGGGTGCGCAGGCTGTCGTCGTCCTCTTCCTCTGTGCCACTTTCGATCAGCTCGCCAAAGGTCGCAGCTGTCATGCCCGCGATTTCGTTTACAGGTATGGCAGCCGTTCCACTGCTGATAAGTGGTTCAGCCCCGGCTGCTTCGGCTTGCAGGTAATAGTAGCCGTCGTCGCTGTACATGAGGACGAAATAGGAGCCGTCATTGTAAAATCGTTCGCCGACGGACGGCTTTTCGCCCTCATAGGAGAAATGATACTTTGCAGGGGCCGCAGGATGGCGGGCAATACCGTACTCTGCCGCCTTTACGGTCAGCTCCTCGCCAACTGCGCGGACGATAGTCACAAGCCTGCCCTGCGTTTCGATATCCGTGTAAAGCCGCGCGATGGTGAGGCAGATGCCAGCAACAGAATCGTAGTAGATGCTGCCCTGCCGGGTGTCAATGCCCGGCGGCGCGTTGTTTAAGACTTCTTTCAGGATGTCTTCATAGGATTTGCTCATTAGATCACCTCCTCGATTTTGGCTTCGCCGTAAATGGTGTCGGCGGTAAACTCAATGTTTGCGTGGTCTTTTTCAAACTCAATCGAAAAGTCGTGGCATTCGAGAATGCGGGTGTCCGGGGCCAGCGCGTCTTTGACAAATCCCTCGATGACGGATTCGGCATACTCGCGGCTGGCGTCCTTTGCAATGACCGCGTCCTCGATCTCACTCCCGTATTGGTTATCATAGATCAGGCACTTGAAACGTGGGGTAATGATGGCTTTTCGGATGGCCTGCTGTACGGCTTCAATGTTGTTCACAAAGCCGACAATCCTCCCCGCGTCAAGGTCAAGACGGTACGTTTTGGACGTCTTTTCCTGCGCGTCCTGTACGCCCGCTATGTTGATAGGGATATAAACGGCCATTTCAGATGTCCTTTCCTGCTACCTGCCCCGCAACGCGGTCAAGGACGTAATAGACCTTGCCGTTGCAGAGCGAAAGCAGGTAGACTTTATCGTCCTTTTGCAGGTGGTTATAGACTTTCAGGGTCATTTTGTAGGCGTTCAGCTTTTCGACATAGTGCTTGTGCTTGACTTCGGATGTGTTGCCACCGCGAGAATCGACATGCAGATGGCCGCCGTCAACTTTCGTGTATGTTTCATTCCGCAGCTCGCCCCTGTCCCCCATCGTATAGTCCGCGTGGGTGGTATAGTCGGTGAGGTGCCAAGGTACGATAAGCTGATTGCCGGAGATAATGAGCTTGCTGTCGTTTTCGGCGGTGATCTCCAAGGGGTCCGCCTTTGTAACAGTGCCCTGCAGGACGGCAGAGCCAGCAGGTATCATGCTCTGAAGCATCTGCTTCAAGCTAGTTTCAGCCATTGGTTTTGCCCTCCTGTCCCTTGATTTCTGCCGCCGCGGTGAGGGTCACGCTCATGGTGTGCAGATTGTCCTCAAAATAGTGGTCGTCGTCGTCCACATAATAGGCGCAGTTCATGTTCAGGTGCGGAATGCGCACCAGAACTGCCTTGCCGGATATGACGTCAGCGTCGCCCAAAATGTTGAGATCGAGCGTTTCTTCGGGCTTGTCCAGCGTACCAAGGACGCTGCCCACAAGGTCAGTTACCTGCGCTTTGGTGAGCGATTCGTCCGGTTGCTGGATTTCCTGGAAAATGCCGATTTTTTTTTCAAGATCAGCGTTCGTTTTTTCTGCGATGGTCGTTCCCTCTTTCGAGATCATCTTGACGCGGGTCTTGATGTTCTCGATGCTTTTAGTGTAGGAGTAGTCATACAGGTTGGCGTCCCCATCGACGACAAAGGAAATGACCTGATCTTTGCGCTGCAAAAGAGAGAGTTTACCGCCGTCGCTGCTGACATAGTGCCGGATGCCAGTTGCCTTATAGTCAAGGCTAAGAGCGTCCAAAACGGCGTCCTGCCCGGTTGTTTTGCTCTTGGTAAGCTCCGGGATTTTGTAGTTGCACTTTGCTACATCCCCGGTCGGGATGCCGAAACGAGAGCAGACGTCGGTAAAGACTTCATCAGCAGTTTTGTTTTTGTAGACAAAGGTGTCCTTGTTGTTGGCAAGGTAGATACCGTTATCGTAGGCGGTGTATTTGAGCTGCTTTTTGCCGCTTTGGCCCTGATTCAGCAGGATGCCGCGAAAGCGTTCCTGTCCGTCCACATAGAAAACGCACTGGTTGCCATCTTCCACGTCAATTCCGCTGCGGGCGTGTTTGTAGCCGTTATCGTCGATCATGGTCACGGTCAGGGTGCGGGCAGAACTTCCCTTGCGACCTTTCCAGTGGACAGACTTCACAAGGGCTGTCATGTCCGTTGTGGTGTCGCCCTGAATCAAAAGCAACTGAATTTTTGCCATGCGCGGCCCTCCTTTACGGAATTTTCAAGACCTGCCCGGGCCGGATTAGATTCGGATTGCTGCCGATCAGGGACTTGTTTGCGGTGTAGATGCTGGAATACTTTGCACCGTCGCCATAGACAGACTTTG
Organism: uncultured Faecalibacterium sp.; assembly: GCA_934533135.1. Lineage (GTDB taxonomy): Bacteria > Bacillota > Clostridia > Oscillospirales > Ruminococcaceae > Faecalibacterium. Next base: position 96,614 of record CAKTBG010000001.1, on the reverse strand, counting down.
CGATGTTGTACAGGCAGTCACCCTTTTTGACCGTGTAGGTCTTTGGGGTGGACGTGTTGTCAACGCGGGCCGTGGTGTTCTGCACGGTGGCAATGAGGGAAGAATCAACCGAAATCGCTTTCAAGGAAACCTCCCGGTACTCCTTGAGGGTGATGTCGTAGGAGAACGTGCCCACGTCGCCGCCGCTTTCGGAGTAGTTGAAACTTTCGATGGTACAGTACAGGTTGATATAATTCCCGGTGCTGATAAAGTGAATCGGCACCTTGCTTTTCTTCCATCGCTCGATCATGCGGATGTAGAGGATAGGCGGCACGGCGATGATGGACTTGATGCCGGGGAAATAGCCTGCCGGGAAAAAGCTGGAAAAGCTGAATTGCAGGGCCGGGCGGCTCTGCATGATTGTGATCTCTCCCAGCCCGGTGAGGTCGATGCTCTGGTTATTGGACCCGTTTTTGATGCTGAATTTTTCAGGCAGAACGGGCAGCCTGATTTTTTCCCGCTCCGCGTTCCATGTAAACCAGATTTGGTATTTAATACTCATACGACAGCTGGCCCTCCTCAAAAATCTCCTGCTTCAAGATGCCCATCAGAACAGGTTTGACGTTGTCGGTGATCATCTCCAGAACATCGTTTGCGGTCATGCCGCTGCCAGAGCCGCCAGAAACCTCCACAGAGCCTTTTCCTACAAGCTCAAGGATAATTTTCTTGACGGTCTCGCCGGGTGCGCTCTGGGCGTTCTGTGCGCCCGATACCGCAGCATTCGCGGCAGGCTGTACGTTGAGCGGTGCCGAATCCAAAACGCTGCTGTAGGCCGCCGCCGGGCGGGCAACGCTGCTTTCAACGCCAGTATAGGCGGCGTCGATTGCGGACAGGTCGGAGTTTTTGCCGGATACGACGTCATAGGCTTTCGAGAGGATGCCGGAAAGCATAGACTCCGGGGAAGATCTGTCCGGGATGTCCAAACTTATGCCAGAAATAGCTTGCAAGATGCGGTCGGTTTCTTCGGTCGGGAAAACGGTGCTCCCCTGCTTGCCGACAATCAGCTCCGGGCCATTCTCGCCAGCGATGAAAACATTTTCAGCGTCGGTTGTGCCGCCTGCATGGCCGGGCACAGTGGTCGTTGGAGTGGCGGACGGCGTGTAGGTGGTGCTGTTCTGCAAAGCAAGGGCCACAGATGCGGCCACATCCTTTGCAGCGGCTACGGCGTCCTTTTTGCCATCCTTCAGCTTCTGGACGTACTCGGCAATGGTGTCCTTTGCAGCCTTCCCGGCTTCGTCGGACATATCGAGAGCGTCTACCGTGCCCTCCATTTTTGCCTGAAACTCGTCCAGCTGGCCCTCGTAGTCCGTTACCCAGTCGGCGGTAGCCTGCGCTGCGGCGTCCTGCTTCGCGGTGACGTCAGCCAGCGTGTTTGCCAGCTTCGACACGGCGTCCTTGTTGCCACTGTTGATGGCACTCACCATGCTGGCAGCCAAGCCTGCGGCCTGTTCGCTGCCATCCTGGACGTAGGACATCAAAGCCTTGTAGTTCTCCTCGGTGATGCCCAGATCGTCGGCAGAGGTAGCTTTCAGGGTTTCGATGTTGGCCGTGTAGGTGTTCCAGTAGTTGAGCTGAGAATCAAGCGCAGCTTGCGCCGCCTTGACGTTGGAGTTCAGATAGTCCTCGGATTTAGTGGACGCTTCATCGAATAGCCCGAACTGGCCCTCAAAGCTGTCCTTTGCGGCTTCGTAGGCGGTGTTGTAGGCTTCGCAGAGCTTTTCCACGTCAGAGCGGACATCGCTGTAAGCCTGCGATACAGCTTCCTGTGCAGAAACAATCTCGTCGCCTGCGGCTTTGGCGTCCTCGGCCTGCTGGTTGTAATACTTGTCGATGACTTCGAGCCGGTCGTTCGTGTCGTCAAGGGTCTTTTGCAGCTCGCCCTGCTTGTCCTGATACTTTTGCAGCTCCTCGTTCGCAGCGTTGAGGTTTGCGGCCTGTTCAGACCACTGTGCGGAGATGGTAGCCATGCCGGTGGGGTCTTGTGCGTACAGCTCGGCGATGTAGTCCTCATAGACCTTCTGGGCTTCGTTCACGCGCTCCTGCGCGGCGGCGATAGCTGCATCATTTTCCTTGATGGCTTCTTGCTGGGTAGCCTGCTCTTTCAGCAGGTCTACATACTCCTGATACTTTTCGGTTTTCAGTTCCTGCTCGGCCTGCTGCTTCGCCATTTCCTTGACGTTGGCAATGGCTTTGCTCTGGTTGCTGGTCAGGTCTTCGTAGGTGAGGTTCAGGCCATCAATGCTGCTGTTCAGCTCGTCGATGATGGCTTCCATCTGGGCCTGCTTCTCGGTGCTGTTGCCGGTGGAGCTTGCCAGTGCGTCGAGCTGGGCGGCCAGTGCAAGGTTTTCGACCTCGCTGTCATGGATGGCCTGCGTATTGCTGCCGAAACTGTCGATCAGGTCATCGTGCTTGCTGATTACAGCGTCGATCTGGGCCACATACTCGTCCACGCTCTGACCGTTGTTGTCCAGCGATGCGGAAAGCTCGTCGATGCGGTATTTCAGGGTGGATGCCTGATCGGACGTGTCGCCGTAGGTGCGGCAGGCTTTGTCATACTGCTCTTTGAGGGATTCCAGTTCTTTGGTCTGCGCGGCGGTGGTGGCGGTCATGGACAGGGCTTCGTCGTAGGTGTCCTCATACTTGTCGCCAAGCATGGTGACGGCGGCGGTCAGAGCCGTAACAGCAGCGGCAGCCACCAACAGGCCGGGGGCAAATGGCGAAATAGCCGACACGAACGCTTTGACGGTGGAGCTTGCAAAGACGAAAGATGCGGAAACGCCAGCGACGCCAATAGCCACGGTTCCAAGACCTGTGCCGACCGCAGTCAGGGCCTTTACCACATTGGGATGCTCAGAGAGGAAGTCGCCCACGTTGCCGTAGAGTTCGGCCAGTTCAGCAGATGCGTCATGGATGGTAGGCTCCAAGACCTGCGTAAAGGCGACATTCATCTTGTTGTTGGCCTTTTCCCATTTCTCGGACAGGCTTTCACCTGCGGCGGCGGTCTTTTCCAGAGTGCCAGCAGCTTCATCCAGCGACCCGGTGAGGGTGTCGGTGGTGATAGCACCGTCGCGGATGGCCCGCGCAAAGTCCACACCGACCTTGCTTCCAAAGACTTCCACGGCCTTTGTGGTGGCTTCGGAGCTGTCTTTCATGTTGGCAATTTCGGTGATGGTATCTTGCAGGGCTTCCTGTGCATCCAGACCGTCGGCGGCAAAGTTCTTGACGGCGGTTCGCATGGCCGTTATGGTGGACGTGCCCTCGACGCCGTAAAGCTCCATCTTTGCCAGCAGGCCGATGGCGTTTTCGAGCGATAGGCCCATTTCCTGCAAGGACGATGCGCCGGTGATCAGGGTATTACTCAGGGTCGTGACGGACAGGCCAGAGATTTGGCCCGCATAGGCCAGATCATCAAGGACGTTCGGCAGCTTGGAAGAATCCTCGCCCCATTTGTTCATCACCTTTGTGACGAGCTGCACAGAGCCGACGACATCCTGCCCGGTGATGTCGGCAAAGTCCAGAAATTGCCCGGTGACGTCGGACAGCGTGTCGCCAGTGTAGCCCAGTCGGGTATTGATTTCGCCAACTGCTCCGGCCACGGCGTCGAGTGCATCGTCATTGCCGGAGTAGGCTTTGAGCATACTTGCGCCCAGACTGTCCAGCGCGTCCCCGGTCGCGCCGGTGGCGTTCACGATGATTTTTTCCGCGTTGCTGTAAGTATCGGTCAAGTCGTAGACCGCAGAGGTGATCTCCTTGATGGTGGCCGTTATGCCGGCCGCTGCAAGGGCCTGGGCGATGGTTTCAACTGCTTCAGCCCCGGTCTTGCTGGCCTTGTCCGCTTCGTCGCTTGCCTTTTGGGTGGACTTTGCCAGCGCGTCGGTGGCGTCGCTGGCCTTGCCGTTGGCGGCTGCCAGAGATTCGGCAGCATGGCCCGCCTGCTCTGCGGCGGCTTCCAGCTTGTCAAGGTCTTCCGTGCCGGATGCCATGACCTGCTGGTAGTTCTGCATCGCGGCGTCGGCGTCAAGCTGGGCCTGTGCAAGTTCTTTGAGGGCTTCCGCTGCTGCATCGCTGGCGGCTTTCAGTTCGTCCTTTGTTTCGGCAGAGAGCTTTTCGTTCTGCATGAGGTCATCGAGCTGGTCGCCCGTTTTCTTGATGGACGCGGTCAGCTCGTCATGGATGCCGGCCGATGCTTCGACGGACTTCGAGAGTTCATCGGACGACTTTTCGCAGAGGGCCATCATGTCGTTCAGATCGTCCAGCGCGGCGGTGGACTTGACGCCCATATCGACAAGCTCCTGCGTGGAGTATGTGGCTTCCATCATGGCTTTATCGTAGCCGCCGACCGCGTTCGTCCAGTAGTCGGTTTTCTGGGCCGCGTCGTCCGCTGCAGCATTGTATTTTTCGAGGATGCTTGTCGCCCCGTCCAAGGACGATTCAACAGAGCTTGCAGAGGATGAAATTCCATCCAGAGCCGCACTCGCTGCATCTCCTGCCGATTCCCAGTTGTCCAGCATGGCTTCGCCAGTTGCGGCAATGCCCTCCAGCTTTTGGCTCATTTCGTCGATAAGCTGGAATTTTGCTGTTAAGTTTGCCATTTAGTCCTCACCTCCTCGCGGCTTCAGCTTGTATGCGGGCAAGCTGCTGTTCTTCATCGACAACAAGCTCGGATGCGATGTAAAAAAGCTGCATCTTTCGCGGCATGGCGTCGTACTCTTCCGGGCGTAGGCCGTGACGCTGCCAAAGCGTGTGTGCCCAGTAGCCATCAGAGCCAGCCGCCTTTATCAGTTTTTTGCATCGTTCAGGGTGTCTTCATCCTTCGGAGCTTCGACAATACCAAGAGCCTGCAGAACGTGCTTGGTAACGTAGTCGTAATCCTTGTGGTTGTTGAACACAAGCAGGGGCATATCGGTGATGTCCACGCACTTGTAGTAGTCCATCAGGGCCTTGTCGTCCAGCTTCGGGTACTGCAAGGCAGCCACGACGATATGCCGCAGGGAACGTGCAGGGTCGCGCTCGGTACGCCAGACGACTTCGCCGCCATCGACAATCGGGTTGCCCTTCTTGTCGGTGGCAATGCTGCGCTTGCGGTAGATGTTATTGATCTTGTCAATCTCGCGCTGGGGAAGCACTTTGACCTCAAACTCGATGGGGTTGCCCTCATCGTCCTTAAAGGATTCGGGGCCGGTAAAGGTGACGATCTGCTCCTCCTGCGGACGCATGAAGAACTTCAGACTTTTGTTTGCAGTAGCCATAATGTTAAAACCTCCATAAAAAGAAAAAGCCGCCCCTTTCAAACGTGATTCGTCAAAAGGGGCGGCTTTGCATTCAGTTTGTTGTTGTGATGTTTTCATAGCGGTAAAAATCGCCCTTTTTCACCGCTGTGGCGGCTTACAGGAAGTCGCGGGCGTTAAAGGTCAGGCTGTCGGTGACGACGTCACCGTTGCTGTCCAGAGAGGTCAGCGGCATTGCACCAGTCGGAACGCAGCCGACAAAGGTACAGACGTCGTTGCCGTACTTGTCGAAAAAGTCGGAATCGCCGTCACACATGATGCCCTGAATAGTGATTTCCGGGGTCTTGCCGGTGTCCTTGTACTTTTTGATGACATCCTTAATCCACGGGTTAGAGCGGTGGCGGGTCAGTGCAACGGTGATGTTGTAGCCCAGCCAGCGGGTGCTGTTGGATTTGTCGCCCAGCTGCTTGCCGCTCCAAGTGTCGGGAGTGAAAACGCCGCTTGCGCTGACAGAATCAGCAGCTTCGACACCGTCGATGATGATTTTACCATCACGGATGGAAATCGGGCGCACATTATAGTCCATGGTTTATGCTCCTTTCTGCTTAGTGGGTGTGGACGGTGAAGAACAGCTTTTCGGCACTGTCCACAGGCTGCAGGTTGACGTCGAAATAGGTCTTGTCGCCATAGGATGCTTCACGGTCAACAAGAAAATCCGCGTCATAATCCACGTTGGTGATCGCGCCGACATCCTCAAACTGCTTCAAGATGGACTTGCCGACGCCCTCCATGATGTCCCAGCCGACAGGGCTGTTGGCGTACTTGTTGGGCGGGAAGTTGAGCTGTACGGATTCCTGGAACGTGTCCATGACGCGGATGACACGGTTCTTGCGGTAGGTTTCATCCTTCGGCTGCTTAAAGCTGGTCAGGCTGTTGATGTCGTACTCGGCGATGATCTTGTTTTCCTCGGACACAGAGAAAGCAAAGTGTCCCTTGTTGATGGCGTCCACATATTCCTCGTGGGTCAGAGCCGGGTTCAGGCCAGTTGCGCCATCGACTGCCTTATAGGTCAGGCTTTCGGTGTAGGACGCGCCAGCGGTTGCGCCTGCCACCCATGCACAGGCTTCAGCAGCGGACAGGTTGTCATCGTCGATGGAGTAGCCATTCTTGACGGAGATAATGCCCTCGTAGTCTGCAGCAAAGTTAGGAACGACGGCCTGTACACCGCGGCCCATGCTTTCACGCAGATATTTGATCTTCGTCTTGATGGCCGCCTGCAGGCTGCTGTCGGTGGTGGGAATGGCGACGGTGTTGAACTTGACGCCCTCCAGCGTGTCCAAAAATGCGGTGACGTCGGAGTTCTGCGGGGTGGCGTCCGTGCCGCCGGTGAGGTTCATCGCGGCGACGGCTGTCAGTGCGCCGGAGCCAGTAAAGGTGACGTATTCGCAGTTCTTGGTGATCAGGTCGTCCACAGTGGACAGGCCTTCATAGAATGCGACGGTGTCGCCTGCCAGACTGACGGTGACGTCAAAACCCTCAACGGGGTTTGCAGCTACGGTGACGGTAAGGGCGTTGCCGCGGCTGCCGCCGTACTTTGCGGTAGCGGTCAGGGTGGGCGCGGTTTCGTTCGTAGCTTTGGCCTTGGTGCCATCCTTGACGATGTAGATCAGCACCTTGCTTGCGTTCTTGAACGCTTCGCGGATCAGCAGCATCTGACGATTGGTGTCGCTGTCATAGACGCTAAAGCCCAGCTTTGCATAGGCTGCATCCGGGCCAGCGTTGGTCAGCTCGATATAGGTGCCGGCCGGGCCGTAGGCGGGCTTCATCAGCGGGATGATGGTAGTACCGCGCTCACTGGTGCCGACAGTGTCGGTGCGCTCGCTCTGGAAATTGATGTAAGTACCGGGCCGGGTCTTTCCGGCCAGCTTGTCAAACTTACCACCAGCCATTATTTGACCTCCTTTGCGGCCCATGCGTCGATGCGGGCCTTAATGTCCTCTTTGGTGTATTCGCCGTCGGTCAGGTCGGCGGTCGCGCCTGCAAAGACGCAGGGCGACACGCCAAAGACTGCACGGCAGTTCTTGCGCAGGGATTCCAGCGGGAACTTCGCCGCTGCCTGTTCAGGGGTTGCTTTGGATGCCATACAAAACCTCCTGTTCTGCTTTTGCAGCATCATAAGACCTCTTGATCTGGGTTTCGATCTCGTAGGTCTGCATCATTGTTTCGGGTGCGTCTGCAAATGGCTTTCGGGCTGTCCAGTCGATTTGCAGCTGTACCGCGCTTTCGTCCACGGCCCGCAGGGTGGGGTCGCGGATGCGGATATACTTCCCTGTCGGCTTGCCGGATTCGTCGATTAGCGGGATCCTGTTGCGACGTTCCAGCAGGGCGTTCAGGGCTGTGTAGCCAAGCTCGTATGCGTCCTCTTTCGTGCGGTGAAAGAACTTGACGAAAAGGGAAAAATCCAGTGCGTAGGTGTTCAGCGTGTCGCCGCTGCTGCCGATCTCCGGCCGGGGAAAGTAGACCGCCGGGATGCGGAACTGTTCAGGCACGTTGTTGTAGTACGGCGCGGGGCTGCCGCTCTTTTCGGTCAGAAAACGCATGATGCTGGCTAAGTCCTGTTCCAGCATGAGTTCTCCTTTTTTGTGGGTTTCGTTCGGTCAGATGGCCCCAAAACTGGCATGATGGCAAAATGAAATCGACTTCCCGGTGCCGGAAAGTCGATTACTCGAAATATTCATCAAGCCAAGTTTGGAGCTTTGCGTCCAGCAGGTCGGGCATCATCTTGTCGAGGATGCGCAACGCGCTTTCCCAGTAGTGCTTGCCCTCGACCCAGTGCTGTTTCAGCACCATGCCGCCCTCTGCGGATGGGTCGTAAATGAAGCGGCCATCGTCCAGCCAGTAGCCGGGGACAAAGCGGTACTGTACGCCTTTGGGGTTCGTCCAGTGGCCGTCGTTGACGTAGGACGCATAATCGACGTTTGTGCCGACTTCAAGCGTCAGGTCGCCGTCGGAAAACTCCCAGACGTTGCCCTGCTCCCCTTTCTCAAAGGACGCCAGCAGTTGGCGTGTGTCCATGACCTTTCGCCGGACAATTTCGTCTTGCAGGATGCGCAAGAACTCGTTGCCAAGGCCCTCCAAGAAAAGCTCCATTTCGCGCTTAAAATCCCCGGATGCGGCTTTGCCCATCTTCTGGAAAAAGGCGCGAAATTCGGAAACGTCCACGTTGACGGTCGCCATCACAAATACCTCTGCTGGCCCTTTGCGGTGACATAGACAAAAATGTGGTGGCCGTGGACGTTGTGCGGGATTTCCGCGATGTACTCATAGCCGTTCTTCTTGTCGATGATCTTATCGTTCAGGCGCACGTCCGTCCCGGTGGGCAGGGTCAGCTTGATGCGGGATTCCTTGACGTTGACCGGGGCGGTCTGGTTGATGGATGTGCTTTCGCTCTTGACGCCGAAATGACAGGCGACGCCGGGGACGTCCGGCTCTGCCGGGTAGGAAAAGGTCGGCTGTTTGTTCAGGCCATAGCCGGGGGAGCCTGTGTCTTTCTGCACATGGTAGATGTCGCACAGGTCGTTGAGAAATTGTTCAAATGCCATGTTGTGCCCCCTTACAGCCGCCGCATACGCATGGTGACTGTGCCGTTGGCTGCTGCCACGACGTAGTCGTCCAGCAGGGCGGCCAGATCAAGGTTGCGGACTTCGATGTCCGAATGATCGGCCGAATAGCTGTAATCGTCAAAGGTTTCGGATTTCAGCGTTTTAGAGGACGTCAGCGCGGCATTGTGGGCGTAGGCTTCGGCCAGCAGGATGCAGGCGGTCTTGACGCCTTCCGGCAGCTCGTCCATGTCCAGCAGCCCCTTGTTGTGGGTGTAGGTCAGGATGTACTGTTCAGCGCGGGAGATGTCCACGGTCAGCTTTGCGTCCGTCCGTGCGACGACTTCCGGCGTTTCGGAGTATTCACGCACCTGCTCCGGGGTTATCCAAGGACGTGCGGGCATGGGTCAGACCTCCCCAAAATCCGGCTCGGTGTCGTCGGCTTCTGCCGGGACGGTGACGGTCTCGGCGGCCAGCGTGTCGATTAGCTCGGCCTTTTTCGTGGTCTTCGTGACCGGGACGTCCATGTCATTTGCCAGACGCTTCAGCTCTGCAAAGGACAGACTTTCGAGGTAGGCCCGGTCAAGGGTGGCCGGGGTGCTGCCATCGTCGGCCTGCTCCCCTGTCGGGGTCAGCGGGATGGTGTCGGCGTCAGCGGGGGCGGCCGTGTCCTGTTCAGCCAGAACATCGACCAGATCAAAGTAGCCGCTGCGCAGGGCGGCGGCTTTGATGGCTTCATCTGCGGTAAAAACATCGGGTTCCTCCCGCGTGGCATTGACCACGCCAGTGTAGGACATAGCGTTTTTCAGTCTGAGGTGGTACGTCATTCTGTTCTCCTGCCTTTCGTATCAGCGGGGCCAGATCACTTAATGTTGGTGATGATGGCGGCCGCGTCCAGCTCCTCGATGATGGGGTCAAAGTCAAAGTGGACAACATAAAAACGCTTGTCCTTCATAATGGCTTCCTTGCCCTCCACGGTCTTTCTGATCTTCATGCCGTAGGTGTTGACGACAATAAGGTTCTTCGGGTCGGTCAGAATGATCTTGTCATCAGGCAGGGACGGGCACTCGACGACAGGCACCTTTGCGGGGCTGTTGTAGATGGAATCAGGCACCGCGCCGCCCTTGTCGATGATCTGGTTCAGCAGGTGCAGCTCCCACTCCTGCGCACGATGGGGGGACATCAGCCAGCGCAGCTTGCCGTTGTTGTACTTGTTCGGCATAGCGTGCAGGGAGTTGTAGAACATATCCAGCGTCATGGAGTTGTTCGCGGTGGCGTCCACGACGTGTGCGCCCTCACGCAGCTGCTTAATCCAGCCGTCATTGACTTTCAGGAAGTCGGCGTCGCCGGTAGTGCCAAGGGCCACGGCATCAGTGCCAGCCCATGCGCCTGCGCTGTGGGCTGCGGTGAACTCGTAGACCTTGCCGTCGTTGGAAACGAGGTCGCCTTTCTGGTAGGCGGTGGACGCGCTGAAAGCCTTGACCTTTGCGAACTTCTCGTCGCCGTTCAGGTACAGGTCGAGCGCGTCAATGCCGGTCTGGGTGGTCATCATGTTGGTGATGATGTTCTCAAGGTTCTGGCCCTCGATGTTCTCGCGCAGAGTTTCCTCGGTGATTTCCCAAGGCAGACGAACAGGGGTGCAGGCGTACTTGATCGAGGTGGTGTTCACGCCTGCGCGGTAGCCGTCGTCGGCGTCCTCGGTCTTCTCACGCAGCAGGCGGGATGCAATGCCGATCTTGTCGATCTCGCCGGAACGTGCGGTGCGCATTTCGTGGCGAACAAGGCCGCCCAGCGTGGTGGCTTCAAAGGTCTGCTGAATGAACTTGCGGGCCTGCTCACTGGACAGGATGCCCGCGCCTGCGCTGGGGGTAAAGTCACCGGTGTTGATGGCGTTGCGGATGATGTCTTCAATGGAACGCGGCATATTGGTGTCCTCCTTTTTCACTTACAGGATGCCGTGCAGGTAGCATTCATCCTGCGCGGCGGACTTCTGGACAGTGCCGGATGCACCGTTCAGGTTGGTGGGGTTGGCGCGGCTGTTCAGCACTGCGCTGACGGACTTTGCGACGATGCCGTCGATCAGGTCGGACAGGTCGGCTTTGGTGAGCTGCTGCTCCTGCTTCTGTTCCGGTTCCTGCTGGCCCAGTGCCTTTTTGATGGCTGCATCAACGGCGTTCTGGACAAAGTCCGGGGTGATTTCCTCGTCCGCTGCCTTTGCGACGGCGGCCGGGGCCTGCTGCTCGGTCTGCTGCTGGCCCAGTGCCTTTGCAACGGCTTCCTGCACCAGCTTTTCGGCTTCGCTCTTGGTCATGGTTTTGCCCTCCTTAGTGGTTTTGGTGGTTTCGATGGATGTATCGTCGCCCGACGTTTTGTTGTCGGGGTCGTCGGTTTTGTTATCGGACGCGGCAGAATCGTTGCCAGCAGCGGCCTTTTTGTTATCGTCCGCTGCCTGCTTCTTGTCCTCGTCCTTGCCCTTGTCGGCCTGCTTGTCGTCCTCGGCCGTGCCAGTATCGCCGCCGGGTTTATCCTTGTCGGGGTCTGCATCGACGGACGCAAGGAACGTGCCCAGACTGTCATACAAGCCCTGCAAGGCTTCCCGGTTCTTTGCGCTCAGGCTGCGGCCGGCCTTTTCGATGCGGCCCAGCTCCGGGGTGGGCTTGCACTCGAACAGGGATTTGGTCAGGGGCTTTTCGCTGCTTGCATCGGTCAGCAGGTTGGTGATAATCGTGCCGAACTCTTCCAGCGCGGCCTTGATGGTGTCTTCGTCGGTCTGGTAGGTGTAGGCCCCGGTGTAGCTGTTGTAGCTGTACAGGGCACTGCGCAGAGCGTCAAAGGCGTTCCAAAAGCTGCTGCTCGTGTTCGACTGCTTGAAATTGTCAGTGACCGCGCCCTTTTCGACGCGGCCCTGTGCTTTGGTTACAGATGCGCTACTCAAATCGGTGTCCTCCTGTGCGTATACGCCAAGGCCGCCCATCGAAAGCCCGGTGATTTCGCCGTTCTGGATGGACTGCCAAAGGCTGTCGTCATTGATTTCTACGGTCATCAGCCAAGTGCCCTCTTTGACGGTTTCGCCGCCGATGTCGCAGTCGGATTTTGCAATCCAGCTTTCGACGACGGCGGTTCCCTCTTCGGACACAAAGTTGTGCTGTAAATCGACCTTGTTGCCGTTTTTGGCAAACCAAAAGGCTGCCTTTGCGATTTCGTCGGCGGTCATATAGTTGCCGTGGGCGTCCTCGGTCATAGGTTCGTAGACGATGCCAGTCACAAAATGGCGGTTGTCGTCGGACTTGATGATTCTGCCATAGGTGGTAAAGGCCGCCTTGCCGTCCTCGTTTTTGACGATAAGAAAAGGCCGCTTGTTGGCGGCCTTATCGACAAGGGACACGAAAGAGATTCGCGCGTCTGTGATTTCTTTTGCCTTGTTTACAGGTTTTGCCATGTGCTCACCTCCTTTTCCTGTTTTCGGGCAATATAAAAAGCAGCGTTGCCGCTGCTTTTTATCAGGTATTAGGTTCAGCCGGGGGTTCGGTCTTTTCGTCCTGCATTGCGGTGGGCAAAACGACCACGTTCGGGCTGTCCAGAATGGCTTTGACCTCATCCAGATCAGTGCCGGGTAAAAGCTCCAGCTCCAAAGTGGGAACTTCATCGACAGCATGATGCAAGGTGTAAGACCTGATCATGCCGGAAAGTTCCATGCCGTCCAGCTTGATGCTGGGATGGCTCACGCGGGCTTCATCGATGGTTACGATCATGTTTATTCATCCTCAATTCCGGCTTTCGCCTTGTTTTGTGCGTCCAGCTCGGCTTCCCATTCGTCGTCCATGTCGTCGATGGCCTGCTGTTGGAGCTTTTTCCGCTCTTCCAGTGGCAGGCCCAGAATGTCCTCCGAAACAATAGGCTGCTGGATGCAGTGGCAGTTGATGCGTTCGCCTGCGGGCAGGATAACGTCACGCGGGTACATGGGATGGTAGACGATGCCGTCGGCTCCAATCAGCTCAAAAGGCTGGTCTTTGGCGACGATCTGGCCGTCCATGTCGATATGATTTTGCCGGGGTTCGTTGCGGTAGTTTCCGGTGTGCATCCAGCCTTTGCTTTCAACAGCCGGGGACTGCATAAAGGCTTCCTGCTGGGCGACGCTGTGCGCCCCCAGAATTTCAGTGACCGCCACCCGGCGGGCGCGGTAGTGGGATGTCCAGTATTCTCCTTTGCCCTCTTTTTCCATGCCGGAGTTTATGAGGTCAACGCAAAACTGGGAGATGTTTCCGCCGTTGCTGATTTCCTTTTTGAGCATGGCTTCCAGCTGGTCTTTGCTGGTCGTCCTCATAAGGCCCGCCAGCTCGCCGCTCCAGTTTTCAATCCATGCGGTCGTGCGCTTTGATACCCGGTCGAGTTTCAAGCTCTTGTCGGTCTGCTTCAGGTAGTAGGCCGCGTATTCGGGCAGGAACTTGGACAGGCGGGCAGCAAAGGCTTTGCTCAATTTGGTGGTTGCAGGGGTGGCAGCAGTTACAGCCGGGAGTTTCTTTTCAAACTCATCCAGGCTGCCAGCCGCTTTAGCTTCTCGAACAAAGTAGTCCGTTTCCTCGGTGAGTATGTCGGCCACGTCGTCCTCAATATCTTGCGCGTATTGGAGCGTTTTCTTTGGTTTCGCATAGCCTTCCTTTCCCAGCTGCTTAGACAGGTCATTGTCGGCCTTGCGGATATAGGCGTCAATGGCCTTTGTTATGCGGTCGCAGTAGCACGGACGGATAACAAGACGCTGTTTCACTGTTCGCCCTCCTGCTGCTGTTTGAGATCGACCAGCAGCTTCCGAACTTCTTTCATCACGGCGTAGACCTGCGCGTCCTCCGGGCGACTGGCCGCTTTCTGGATTTTTCCATCAATGGCCATCGTGAGTGCGCCAAGGTCAAAGCCGCCGCTGCTGGGGCTGTTGGTGATGGACAGCGGGACGTTGCCCCATTCTTCGTCGTAGTCGTCGGAATCCTCGCCAAGATACTTGTAGAGGATTTCTTTCGCCTTGTTGGGGGTGACGCCGCCTGCGGCTGTTGCGGCGGTCAGCAGCTTTGTGATGTCGTCCGGGTTGGAGATGTTCGGCTCCAAGAAATAAGCTTCGACGTACTTAAAACCGTAGGCGTTCAGCAGCCGGTTATTGATGGCCCATGCAAGGCTCTTGCGTTCCGGCTGGAAAACTTGCTTCTCCGTGACCTCCTGCGCGGTCTGCGCGGTGGCACGGTTGAAGTCGGTCGTGTACCCGGTGTACAGGTCGGGCAGCAGGAAAGACGACTGTACCTTTTTGCGGTTGTTGTCCATGTAGGACTGGAACAGTTCATCTTTTTGCAGGATGGACGCCAGATCCTTGACCTCAATTTTCGGCTTTTCAGTTTCGTCAAAGTCGGTCTTGCTGTCGGTGGATTCGGTTTCGAGGACAATAAAGGCGTGTTGCCCTGCTTCGCCCTTGATGTCGTCCATGTACTTTGTGAGCTTGTCATAGCTCTCGTTGGTCAGTGTGCCGCCCTGAATCATAATCATCAGGGGCGTATGCCGGCCGTTGATGAAGTAGTTATTATTGAGCCGTTCGGCGCGGCGGCTGCCATCGACGCCCAAGACCTGCCCTATCCAGCGCACTTCGCCGTAGGGCTGGATGCCGATAGAGAAGTCCAGGATCTCGTTTGCTTCATAGGCAATGTCGAGGACTTCGCCATCTTCGAGATAGTGGCCGTCACGCCAGTCCATGCGGCGCGGGTCGCCGAACTCCTTGAAATAGACGGTCTTGCCGCCAAGCTGCTGCCGGAACTTGCGAAACTTCTTCTTGCGCTGCACAGCCTCGCCGCGGTTGAAGTAGGTGGTTTCGATACGCGGCTCCAGCGGGACGGTCATTCGGATGGATGGCGTATCATGCAGAAATTCGATCTGCTGCACTTCCCCATCCAGATTGCGGATAACTTCGAGGTAGGCCACGCCGTAGGTTTCGCGGGCTTCAATGAGGTCTTCAAAGACTTCCTTTGTGTCCTGCTCGGTGTTCAGCAGCTCGATGATCTGGGCCATGCGATTATATTCCACATTGGCTTCATCGCTCTCTTTGACGTCCTCAGCATAGCGGACGCCGATGCCAAAGCCTGCAATGTTGTCTTTGTAGGCGCGGATGCACTGCGGCAGGATGGTCGATTCCCGGACAAGATCATGCAAGCCAGCCAGCTCATAGGGCGGCTCAATCCAGTCGCCCGCGTTAAAGGCTTCCTGCTCCGTGACCTGCGTCGTGGTGTCGGCCTTTTTGATGGGCTGCAAGGGTGGCGTGTAGTTCTTGCCCTTGATGATGCGGGCCTGCATGGGCCGGGGGTTCTTTTTCGTTGACAATGGGGTTTACTCCTTTCTTCCTGTGCCCTTTGGCGGGTGGGCCTTTGAGGGCTTGACGGGCAGGCACAAAAGCAGGACGCAGTCAGCTTCATCCGGGGACGGCTGACCTCTGGCCTTGACGTCCTTTTTGCTTTCGATTTTGACCTTGCTTTTCTCCGTGATGCCGTATTTGCGGGTGGAGAGCTGCGCAGCCAAGTCTGCATCGTCGGGCAGGATAAGTTCGACAGGCTTTTCGTTGCCGTCGTCGTCAATGGTTTGGAGTAGCTTTTTAACAACGGCCATCATGTAGGTGGTCGTGTCGTGATAGTATTTGTGTTTGATGATCTGGCCGAATTTCACCGGGACGATGGAGAGCCACCAGAAACGGTCAGGGTCAGAGCGTTTTATCTGGCGCAGGTTGTCGGTCACGCCACCGCCGACGCCGCCGTCGTCGATTTTGACCGGGATAGCGGTTTCGAGGTGGTATTTGTCAACAAGCCTGCATCCCAGCAGGGCTATTTCATGCGCGGTTCGCACGGTGTCCTGTCCCTGTATCTTCTGGTGGAAATAGATCTTCTCGTCGATCTTGTAGCCGATGACGGTTTTATCATCGCCGAATCGGGCGACATCGCAGCCGATATGCACGGATAGCGGCTTTTCCGGCTCTTTCCAGTCGGTGTTGATGGACTTCTCGACCATCGAAAGCGGGATAAAGACGTCCTTTTCAGACTTCGGAAAATCCCCGGCGACGCGGACGCGGAAAACGTCGGAATCCTCGCCGTACATGGTGCGGATGCGGTCTATATACTCCTGCGACACGCGGGGGCTGTTTCGGTCGTCAACGTGGATGGTGTGATATTCGGCCCGGTTCTTATGGAACGCATCATAGAAAAAGCCTTGCAGCTGTGTGGGGTTTCCGCACATCAGCAGCCGCGCTCCCTCTGTGGACAGTGCGCCCAATACAGGCTCAAAGACCTTGTCGTCCACGCCGGATGCTTCGTCGATGATGAACAGCAGGCTTTCGGAGTGGAAGCCTTGCAGGGCGTCCGGGGTGTTTGACGTTCGGGCAACGGCAAACCATTCTTCTTTTGCCCCGGCCATGTAGACGCGCTCCTGTGTCCAGATGATCTCCCGCTGCAATGCGGGGTTGCTGCGCAGCCATTTTGACACCTCGGCCCAGAGGATGTCATACAGCTGGTGCTGTGTGGGGGCTGTGCAGGGGATTTTCGGATAGGGCCGGGTGCAGATAAACCAGATAATCGCCCACGCCTGCACCGCGCTCTTGCCGATGCCGTGTCCAGACCGAACGGCGGTCATGGGGTTGGCGGCCAGACTTCGCAGGATTTTGGCCTGCTCCGTGTCCGGCTTTGCTCCTATGACGTCCTCGACAAACTCGACCGGGTGGTCAGCGTAGAACAGAACAGCATCACTCGTCATGTGGGGTTTCACCGTCCATTCTGCGCTGATAGGCTTCTTCGATGGTCTGCATCAGGGTGGGCGCGGCTGTGGCGTCCTCCTGCGGGGCCTTTTCCAGTACGAGGTTGTTTTCGACTTCAAGGGCCAGCTTCAGCATTTCCTTGATGTCGCGGGGCGTCATATCCTCCGGGGCCAACAGGTTCAGCGCGTTCAGTGCCTTTAGTTGGAGCTGGGCAGCTATTTGCAGGTGCGTTTTGCGGATGTTGGCCGCTTCTACGGCGGCCTTTTTGCGGGCTTCTTCGTCGATGCTGTTATCGTAGGCCCGACAGCGGGTGGCCCAGTTGTGGCCCTTGTGCCAGCGGTCGATTAAGCTCCGATTCTTGCCGCACTCCCTTACCACCGCCGCGACGGTGCGGTTTTTGCCCATGTCCCGGTAGATGGAGAACGCAGCATAGGCCGGGTCACTCTCTTTCGGCTGCTGCTCCCAGACCTTTGTTTTGACCTGTTTTTCCATGGCATTCTCCTTACAGGGTCATGCAGGGAGAAACAGCCCGGTCATGCCGACGCGGTGACGGTATCGACGATGATCCTCACGACAGCATCTTCGCTGTGCTCCTTGATGTAGGCTTTCAGGGGCTTTTCGTCGGCTGCATCAAAGGTCAGGCTAAGCAGGAAAGATTCTTCCGGCTCCTCGGTGGGTTCTTCTTCGTCGGGTGCGGTCACGTCGTCAAAGTAGGATTTGAGTTCATCCCTCAAAACGTCGATTTCCGGGAGTGTGAAACCAGTGTCGGTCGCTTCTTCGCCCAGCTCGTTGAGGATGACGGAAAGTTTATCGTCGTCCCATTCGCCGGTGATTTTGTTCAGGGCGACGTTCAGCTCTTTTTCCTGGATGTTGTCCAGATCGACGACGGAAACGGTGACTTCGGTTTCGCCCTGCGCTTCAAGGACGGTCAAACGCTGGTGGCCGGAAACAACGGTATTGGTGCGGCGGTTCCAAACGATAGGCTGTACCAGACCGTGACGCTTCAAGCTGCGCTCGATGGCCTGATATTCTTCATCTTCGGGTTGGAGATCGACGCGGGGGTTATAGGCGGCGCGGTTCATGTCCGCGATGCGCTTTACTTCAAATTCCATGCGTTAGTCCTCCCCTCTGATTTTTTCCATGATGGCAGCGGCGAGGGTTTCGCGGGCGTCGTCCTGTTCGAGGTATGCGTCCACGGCGTCCTTGTACTGTGCCGGGATGGAAAAGATCATTGAGAATGTGGCGTCGGCAGGGGTTTCTTCTTCCTGCTCGTTGTCCGGCTGCGGTTCAGGCGGTGAATAATCGAGGATGTCGGCCAGACGGTTTTGGTACTGGTCGATCAGTCCTTGCAGCTCGTAGTCCTCAAAGCCTGTGAGGGAAACGTCGCCGCGTTCGGAAAGCTCCTGCATCAAGGGGGCCAGCTTTTCATTATCCCAGCGGCCTTTGGCGCGGTTGAGGATGACGTTCAGCTTCTTTTCCTCTTTGAGGGGTTCGTTTATGACGACAACGTCGGTTTCGGCTTCGCCCATATCGCGCAGGGCCTTGATTCTCTGGTGGCCGCCCACGATGTGCCCGGTTCTTTCGTTCCAGATGATAGGCTCGACCATGCCAAAGGTTTCAAGGCTCTGTTTGATCTTCAGGTATGTGGGGTCGTCCGGCTGTAAGTCTTTGCGGGGGTTGTAGTCTGCCGGGTTAAGATCGGCAAGCTGCATTCTCCTGATATTCATTGCCATGTTCTGTTACCTCCCGGCGGGTGAAGAAATAGAAGAACGGCGTATCTGCCAGAGCAAGGCAGGCTTTAAGCAGATACTGACCGATCATCATGCCGATAAGGTTCATGCGGCCCTCCGGGGTAAATGCCCAGCCAAGGCCCAGACCAAAACTGATAAAGGCGTAAATGGCGGTGTCGATGATCTGGCTTGTGCAGGTGGAGCCGTTGTTCCAAATCCAGCGACCGCCCTTGACGTCGCCGTGCTTGCGGATGTAGGCATCGCGGATTTTGTGGAACACAAAGACGTCCCAGCTCTGGGATGCGTAGTAGGCGCACAGGCTGCCGATGACGAAAACCCAGTTCTGGCCTAAAAGCGTCTGGTATGCGCCATCAATAACAGGGTCTACTGCTCTGCACCAGCCTGTAAGGATAATTGTGATGGTTGCGAAAATCTGGCCTACAAAGCCAAAGAAAACCATGCTCTGCGCTTTCTTGCGGCCCCAGATTTCGCCGACGATGTCGGTACACAGGAACGTGACAGCGTAGGTGATCGCGCCGCCGGATGTGGACAGGGTGATGGGGCCAAGGTGGATGCCGGTGGTAATGGTGCGGCTGCCGACGACGTTCGCAATGACGATGGAGATCACGAACAGGGTCAGCAGGATGGAATAGTTCTTGTCGTTTTTTTTCATTGTGCTTCTCCTTTTGGTTCAGTCCTGCGGGCCGCAGGTGCGGGCATACAGGTCTTTGCAGATGGTCGCGCAAAGGCTGGCGTTTGTGGTATATACCAGCTTTTTGCCTGTCGGCTCGATGCCACGGGCCAGCATCATAGCCTTTACCTGTGCTTCGCGCTCGTTGTACAGGCTGCGCTTAAAATTGCGGATGTGTTCTTTTTTGATACCATCGTTGAAATATCCGTACTTCACGCCGGACAGCCAGCTCGTGCTATCGGCCGATGTGCAGAAATTGTTCTCGCGGATGATTTTGAAGTCGGTGCAGCCAAGCAAATGGATGTCGATCTCCGGCTTCTTGTTTTTGATGTAGTGGGTGATGTAGCGTATATCCTGCTTGTGGGTTGCGGGCTTTACAATGCGCCATTCCGGGACGCTGACGGCGATGTAATCGGCAAATTCGATCAGGCGGTCAAGGCCTTTCAAGCCGTCCTCAAAATGAAAGACGTTGATTTGCTTGTTTTCGGGCAGAAGATCTCTCATGCGCTGACGGAAATACCACGCTTCTTCCGGGCCAAGGACTTTCTGACAGTCGATCTCGACGCAGGATGCGGTGATGTGGTTCTGCTTGACAAAGGCAATGAGCTTGTCCTGCCATTCGGTCAGGGTCGAGATGGTCTGCTGCTGGCCCTTGCTGGCACCAAACATCAGGGTGAACAGGCCCGAATCCTGAATGACGTGTTTCTGCTGCTTCTGCTGTTCCAGAATAATATCATCTTCCGGCAGCCTGAAATCATCGTCGGGCTTCTTGTTGACGATGTAGTTATAGCAGCTGTACAGGCGGTAGCGGGTATCTGCCGCAACAAGGGCGCAAAAGTTTTCCTTGCTGCCATCGCTTCCGGCAAAATGAACTTTGACGTTACTCCCTAACATAGACGCCACCTCCCTGCCCATCTTCCTGCACGGTGACTTCGGTGCAGCCGAAAGTATCAGCGATCAGCTTCGCCAGCATTTCGCAGGACATGGAGCCAAGCATCATGTGGCCGTTTTCGTCGCCGAAACGGTCGGACAGAAAATGGTGGATGCGGTTCTGTGTCTGGATGATTTCCAGATCGCGGTTGTCGTGGGTAACGGGAATCCTGGCGGTGATATTGAACACATGGCGGTGGATGCTGCGCAGGTATTCAAGGCCCGCCGGGGCGTCCGGCCAGTTATGGAAGCCGGGAACGTCCAGTTTGCAAATGATGTAGTACACAGTTCTTTCCTCCTTTCAGGTTTATTTTGCCCTTTTGCGCTGGCCCATCCCGATTTCTGCGCAAAAAAGAACCACCCGGCCGCTGCTGCGGTCAGGTGGTAGGGCAGAGAAAAGAATGAGTGCGCTATTCTCTTTGCATCCGGCGTCTGGGAGTGTCGGAAGCTCCCTTTCGCTTTTCGCATTGTGATAGTATCACAGATTTGTATGCGCAATCTACCTCATTTATACTCATTTACACTCATTTATGGTACATTTTCTGTGTTTTCTAGGGTCAAAATGGCTTTTTTGTGGATGCGGTGGACAGCTTCGATGTATTTTCGGTCGTCGCTGCCGTAAAGCGTGAGGGCAACGGCGTTCCATTTTTTCGGCCGGCAGGTGTCCTCACTTTCGGCGTCCATGTACCGCAGGCGCAGGACTTCGCGCTGTAAGCCGTCGGGGATGGAATCGACCATGCTTTCCAGCTTGGCCATCTTGTCGGCGTTGGCTTTCAAAAGCGGCTGAATCTTCTTTTCGTATTCGAGGTAGCGTTCGACCGCGGCTTCCATCTTATGACTGTTCCCGGCCGTGTGTGCGCTGCCGTCGCTTTCGGGTATACCTGTCAGGCCCCCGGCGGCGTCCCGCATATCATTCAAGCGGGCAAGCCGATTTTTATTTTCCATTGCCATCGGCAGGTATTCGGAAAGCCGATCTTTCGCTGACTGCTGCACTTGCATTTCCTCCGCTCAAATGGTATAATAACGGTTGTCCGGCGCCGTTCATCTTTAGACCGTTTGAGGTTTGAGGGTGGGCGGCTCTTTTTATGCCCAAAAGCTGCCCGGTGGTGGTTATTCGTCGTCGGTATCATCCGACCTGAATGTGCTGATGTCGATCAGAGCGCCCGTCCCCTGCCCGATCTGGTGATCGGCGTCCATGGTGGTCTGCTTGGGGCCGCCTGCGGGCGGGTTGTCGTACATAGAGGTCTGGTTCGTGGCCATGTAGACCAGCACATAGCGGCCAAGGTCTTTGTCCCAGACAAGTGCCATGCCGGTGTCGGTCTTTCCGTCGTCGGTGTCCTTGATGGGGACAGTGGTCGTGATCTTATATTTGAGGACAGGTTTCTTTTCCGGGCCGCCCGTGTCGCCCAGCTCTGCATCGCCGTCGCTAAAGACGTCCTCGTTGGTGACGGTGACGTTGAGGGCAATCTGGCCCTCGTCCATCTTGGACTTCTCCATCTTCTTCAAAAGCCGCTGCAATGCAATGTCAAAGGCTTCGCGGACGGTGTTAAAGGCCGGGGACGTGATGGACATTTCTTCATAGTTCTGGATGGCCATTGATGATGCTCCTTTCAAAGATCGCCGAAAGTTTCGGCTTCTTGCTCGCGCCTGATAAGTTCATCCTCGTGGGTGTTGTGCTGGTCGTGCTTTTTGTGGGCCTTCCCGCTCATTCGGAAAAAGTAGCCCATGGCAAACGCTAAGATGTAGTATAAAATCTTCATGGTTCCAGCTCGCTCAATCTGACAAGCACTTGAGGGGTCTCCCCGTATCGCTTTTCGACCAGCAGGCGGCAGACCTGCGCATCGTCGTCGTAGGCGATTTTATTCAGAGAGTCCAAAACGATTTTCGCCAGATTATCAACGTCTGGCTTCTTCTGGCAAAGGGTCTTGATGTCAAGCATCAAGGCTCTTTTCTTTTTTGAGGTGGATTTCGGGACGGATGAATAGCTGACGATTTCGGCCTGTATGGGGCCGGAAAGCCGCAATCCTCTGGCGGCCTGCTGGTAATAGAGCCGCACCAGATTTTCATACATGACCGTTTCCTTTGGGGTGTAGGTGCTGGCATGGCCCGCGATTTGGACGGTGCGTGGGCGGGCCTTGCCTTTCGGCTCTCCGGGGACAGCGAAAGCAATAATCATGCCTGCTGCCCCTCTGCCGGGGCGTAGAGGGCTTCAAAGTTGCGCTTCGTGTAGACTGCCACGTTGCCGTCCTGCATCCGAACGAGGTAGTCACCGGGGCGGGCGGTCATGCGTTCGCGCAGCTTGCGGTTCTGGATGATGGACGTCAGACCATCAAAGCGGACTGCGCCGTCCCGGATGGTGGTATTCTCGAACAGGCGGGTGCCGATGCGGTCACGCACCCATTTCGGGGAATCGGTGGCGTAGTCTTTGGTAAGCTGGTAGGCGTCAACCGTGGCGGTCAGGGGCTTATACTTCATTGGGGGTGTCCTCCTTTTTCGTGTCCGTTGCGTGGATGCAATAGACGGTCGAACGGCCAGTTTTGCCGGCCTTTTTGGTGTGCTGGCCGACGTCATAGCCGTTGTCTGACAGGATGGCCGCGATGGTGCGGCGGTCTTCCTTGCTGAATATGCGGAGTTCAATATCGTACTTCATACGGATTCTCCTTTATGTGTTGAGGAAAGCGAGATCGTCGCGGCAGCTTTTCATCATGGCTTCGCGGCGGCGGTCTTTGCCGTTGACTTCCACCGGGATGCAGACTTCTTGCAGGCGGCTGAAAACGCGGCGGCGTTCGATGGTGTCGGGGTTTGCAAATTCGGACGGTGTGATGTTGGACGTGACGATCAGGGGCTTTTGAGCGGCGCAGCGGTTGTCAATGACTGTGAACACGATCTCCTGCATGAAAGAGGTGTCGCGCTCGGCGTTGAGGTCGTCCAGAATCAGCAGGTCAACGGCGTTGAGGTCGTCGTAGATGGATTCTTTGTCGAACGTCCCTTGCAGGCGATTGGCGATGTCGGCAAAGGTGGACACCTTGACGGTGTAGCCTTTATCCAGCAGAGCGTTTGCGATGCAGCAGGCCAAAAAGGTTTTGCCAGTGCCGCACGGCCCGATGAAAAACAGGCCGCGTCCCTTTTCCCGCATTTCGGTGAAGTGTCGGACATAGCCCTGCGCCGCGTTGGTGGCCGCTGTGTTTGCGCGGTCGTCGGTGTCAAAGGTGTATGCTGCCTTTCGGTCGTTGGCTCCAAAACAGGCCGCTTTGCGCCGTGCTGTGAGCATTTCCCGCTCGGATTCCCGGCGTTTCTGCTGTTCGGCGTCGTGGGCTGCCCGTTGGCAGTCGCACATCACCGGGACAAGGCCCAGATCAAAGGCTGCGTTGTGGAAATGGTACTGCTTCGGGGTATGGCACTTGCCGCACATCAAAAGCCCAGTTTTGGGGTCTTTGTAGTCGTCCGGGGCGACGCTCTGGGCGGCCTGCGCCTGCTGCACGACCTGATTCAATGCGGATTCGATGCTCATATCAGTTCATGCCAAACGCCGCGTACAGGCTGGGTTCTTCCTGTTGGTCAGCGGGCGCGGCGGGCGTACCTCCTTTTCGTTTGCTCTGGAAGTGCTTTTGATCTGCCCGGAATCCGGCCAGCGTGGTGATACCTGCGGAAAGACAGCGGCGCAAGATGCCCTCGGCGTATGTCCAGTTCGGGGCGTTCTGCATGGCCGCTTCATCCATCGCGGCGCAGATCATGTCAGGCTCGACGCCCTTTGACAGCCACCACGTCCGCATAGCGTCGAATACAGCGCGTTTGATCGGGCCGATGTTCTGCTCGTAAGATGCTACCATGCGGCTCATGGTTTCTTCTTCGTCCGTCTTCTGGTGGGCGGTGATGGCTGCGGGCTGTGCAGGGGTCGCCGGGGAAAGAGTGCCCGCCGCCGCAGGCTGCGGGGCGGGTTCTTTCTGGCCGCTGATGGTGCGTTCAAGCGTGGACAGGATATAGACCCGGTATTCGTCGGTCTTGATGTACTGGGCCACGGCGCGGACGGCCGAAACCATTTTCGGGCTTTTCGTCCAGTTGTACTTGTGCCAGTTCAGGATCAGGAGTTCTTTTTTCTGCCAGTTGTAGCGGATGACATCATGCGTCTGCTCCATGCGGCGCAGCAGCTTTTTGACCGATTCTTCGTTGTAGCCAAGCTCCTGCGCCATCTGGCTGGAGCTGATCTCGTAGCATCCGCAGATATTGGTGTGAGGGTTGGTCAGCAGGTAGATGTAGAAATACTTGTCCTCCGGCGAAAAGTCATCACAGACTTTCGTGTCGCTCCAAAAGGATATGTATATCTGTCTGTATGTTGCCATCGTGCGCCCTCCTTAGAACGGCAGATCATCGTCGTCGCCCTCGATGATTCGCATTTCGTCCTCGGTGTACTGGCGGGCAGGCTGGGTGCTTTCGGGCTGCTGGGCGGGTTGTGCAGGTGCAGCAGCGCGGGGCGCGGGCGGGGCGGCCTGCTGCTGCGGTTCCGGCTGGGGCGGTTCAGTGGCTGCCGGTGTGGGGCCTGCGCTCCAAACGGCGTTGATGGCCTGTTGCAGCCAGCGCAGTTGTGTTTTGCCGGATGGGGTGACGTCCTCGGCGTCGAGCTGGTAATAGGTTTTGCCGTTGTGTTCGTGCGGCTCGACCTTTTTGCCGCTGGCAATGACATTATCGCCCTTGTGGAGCATATCATCCCAGAGGTTAACGTCCACGCGCCAGATATTGACGTCAATGAATTTTCCAAGCCACTTCCCTGCTTCGTTCTTTTCGCTGTCATAGCGGATGTTCAGCTTCATCAGGTAGCTGCCATTCTGGAGCCGCTTAAATTCCGGCTCTTTGGCAAGCTCACCATAAACAAGGACGCCTGTTTTACTTGTGCAGATCATTTTTCCTGTCCTTCCTGCATATCGCTGCTTTCAGGGCCAGCGTTTTCGAGAGCTGCCAGTGGGTCGGCTTCATCGTTTGGGGTGGCGTCGATGATTTCGACGTCGGGCCGCGCCGGGGCTTTCGGCTTGCGCGGGCGGCGGTTAAAGGTCGGCTCGGTCTGGCTGCCCTGCGGCAGGCTGTCCGGCTCCTCTACGCCCTGCTCCTCTGCTGCATACATCGCGCCAAGGTCGGTCGGGAACGCTTCGCGGAGAGCTTGCACCATTGCAACTTTGCGAATCATGGTCGCAGGTTTGGTGCTCCACTGCTGGTTGACCTCGCCGTTGCCCTTTTTGCCAAGGTATTCAGAGAGGGCACATTCAGAGTAGTTCGGGAACTGACGGTCGGTGCGGTAGACTTTGGCCCAGCCGCCGATCAGCTTTTCACCAAAATCTTCATAGACCGCGCTGCCCTCGCGGTACTCGATTTGGTTATTGTTGGAGTTGTGGACGACAATGCCGCTTTCAATGCCTGCAAAGTGCTGGTTTCGCTCGGCCCGCTTCATAAAAGATTCCTTGCCCGGAACCATCGTTGCGGGCTTATCGCCGTACTTGATAAGATAGACCTCTTTCAGCCAAGGGTTCAGGTGGTTGAAGCGGCACAGATTCAAGTACATCATGACTTCCTGATCTGTGACCTTGTCGGCGTCGCCGTTGACCAGATACGCCTTGATAAGTTCCGGCGAAAGCTCGATTTCTTCGCCGCCTGCTTCATACTTGACAGGCTCAGACGGTGCGACGGTTGCAAGGGCGGCTTCCTGCTGGCGGGTGGTGGGAGCTGCATAGCCACCGGCTCTGGAAGTTGCGACGGGTGCGCCACGCGGCGCGGTGTTTTGGGGCTGCCCCGGTACGGAAAATCCCATAATATTGACCTCCTGTTAGATCAGTTTGTATTCAAGGCCGATTTTATCCAGAGCTGCGATCAGCTCCCGGCCCTGCTCGGCGGTATAGCGGACGTGCAAGGTGCGCTCAAATACTTTGGGCTGCTGCACGGGTTCCGGCTGCGGCTCAGGTTGTGCAGCGCGGAGAGAGGAAAAGTCCAGACGGCCGTTGTCGTCGATGATCTTTGACATCTCGACGTTCTGGGCGGCCTGCGCTTTGATTTCAAGGTCTTCGGCGGTGGGACGCTGGATAACAGGCGCGGCGCGGCGGGCGGCTTCCTCGGCGGCCTTTGCTGCCGCTGCCTGCTCCTGCTGGGCTTTGAAGTCGCGGAACGCCTTGCGCTCGGCGCGGGCTTCTTTCATGGACAAGTTCTTGAGGTAGGCCCGCTTTACGGCTTCGTATTCCTCGCCGGGTTCGCAGTCGTCGGCCAGATCGTCCAGCTCCAGCCGCTTTTCCTCGATGATGGTTTTCAGCTCCTTTTCGGCGGTGCTGAAAGCGTAGGTCTTGTTAAGCCAGCGTTCATTGAAAATCTTCTCGAACGGTACGAGAACGGCCAGCGCGCCAGCGGCGGTGGTGTAAACACGATAGAGGTCGTTCTTTTTGTCCTGCTTCAGTGCGTCCTCGTAAGATTTGACCTGTGTGTCGATTTCCCCGGACGTTTTCTTGATTTTCTGCCGCAGATCTTTGGTTACGGTTTCCAGTTCGGTCAGCGGGCCAAGGTAAACATCTTTCGTGGCCGTGAAAGCCTTTACCAGCTGCTTTTCCAGCGCGTTGAGCTTCGCCCGGTCTTTCTTTGCGTCGTCGATCATGTCATCGGTGTAGACAATGCCGACGTACTTTTCCAGAGCTTCGTTGACGTAGGCTTCAACGGCTTCTTTGTTCCAGACCAGCGGCGGGATGATGGGTTTCTGAATCTGGATGGTGAGTTCTTCCATGTTCATACCTCCTGTGGATGATTCAGCAGGCTTTCGCCTGTTGGCTTGCAGGCTGCGAAACGAAAATCCCGATGTCAAGCGGCTTCTGCTTACGAATAGCCTGCATGAGCTGGGCGTCCGTTTCGATGCCATAATCGCGCTTCAGGATGTCGCGCAAAATGTCTTTAAGCTCCATTCTGGCACTTCCTCTCAAGCAGCAGCCGCATATCGCTTGCGTCCCGTGAGATGTTTTCGATAAAAGCGACTATCTTTCGGAGCTGGTCACGTTCCTGCTGGCTGATTTTGCCGTCAATGGCGATCTTCAGGACAGCGTTCTGCATGGCCTGAATGTCGTTGCCGTTGGTGTGTGTCAGGAAGTTGACGGCCACGCTTTCAATGCTCCTGACCTCGCAGGTCATGGCGCTGCCGACGTGCTTTCCGATGGGGCAGTCGTTTTTGCAGTAGTGGGTTTCCATTTCGGGCATACCGTAGAGGTCAGCCATCGCGCAAACAATATCCTGGGGCACGTTGGCGGTATCGACCTCATAGTTGCGCAGTGCGCTTTCCGAAATGTTCAGACGGGACGCCGCTCCAAGGCGGCTGCTCAGTGCGTCGTTGTGTTCCGACGCTTTTTTCCGACACAAAAAGTAATAGTTGTCATTGCCTTTGCTGCACTCATTCTGCATATCTTCTCGGCTCCAATGCTGTAAAATAGATGTAAGGTTATTCGACCTCGATCACGACGTGATGAACTTCGGCATTGGTGATACCAAGATACTCGCTGACTTTGTTCATCACGGCTCCCTTGACCGATTTGTTGATGACCTGCCGCATGGTTGCGTCGGTAGTACCGGCAGCCTGCGCCAGATCGCTGTTGGACAGACCTCTCATGGTCATAATGGTCTTGACCGTGCGCTTCCAGTCCAGATGCAGTTCGAGCTTCATATTTTAATTCTTGACCTCCTTTGCTTTTTTTGGTGAGCTATGCTATATTTAGGGTATACTTACATTTGTAAACGACTTTGTGAGCTTTCGTCGGTTTACATTTGTTATTATAACTCTCATTTGTGAGTGAGTCAACAGCTTTTACTCTCATTTGTGAGTAAATTTGTGAGGTGTTTTATATTATGGGCTTGTACGAAAACATTTTGGACGCCTGCGCACGGCACGACATCGCACCCAGCAGACTCATTATTGAGAGCGGATTTGCGAGTTCCAACATCGCCCGCCTGAAAAAAGGCAAGGCTCCCCATCTGGATATGATTCAGGGCATGGCCGAACGGCTTGGCATGAGTATCGACGAACTGGTTTACGGCCGGGACGGCATTGTGATCTTGACCGATACCGAAAAGCAGCGGCTTAAAGCGCACGGCCGCAAAAACCTTGACGTGCTGGATGCTGACGAAAAAGAGCTGCTTTCGATTTACCGCTCCATCCCGGTGGAAAAGCGTTCCATGTGCAAGGACTTTTTGCGCACCCACGTTGCGGCTGTCGCTGATCCTGCCGTGGATGCCGAAAAGAAAGAGTAAAATATAAGAGGTGTGCTATGGTTTCGCAGGAAGAATTCATTCAGGAACTTCAAACGCTGCTTGCTGCATATCAGGCGGCCAGCGTAGAAGATCGTGAAAAGGTCATGCAGATTTTGGCAAAATACGTTCCGAAAGATAAGGCCCAGCAATGAGAAAGAAGAAAATCGACGCGCCAAAAGAAAAGCCGCAGCGGGCGGCCATATACCTGCGTGTTTCGACCGCGTATCAGGTAGATCGTGACAGCCTGCCCATGCAGCGGAAAGACCTTGTCGGCTACTGCGAATATGCCTTGAACATCAGCGACTATACCATTTTTGAGGATGCGGGCTATTCGGGAAAGAATACTGATCGGCCGGCCTTTCAAAAAATGATGATGCAGATTCGGAACGGTATGTACTCCCATCTGCTCGTCTGGAAGATTGACCGTATCAGCCGAAACCTGCTCGACTTCGCACAGATGTATGAGGAATTGAAGATGCTCGGCGTGACGTTCATCTCGCGCAATGAGCAATTCGACACGTCCACGGCGATGGGTGAAGCAATGCTCAAAATGGTGCTAATTTTTGCGGAGTTGGAGCGCAAGACGACAGCGGAGCGCGTCACGGCCACGATGATCAGCAGGGCGAACGATGGCACATGGAACGGCGGCCGGGTTCCGTTTGGGTATGATTACAACAAAGAAACCCAGACGTTTTCCGTCAATGGCGATGAAAGCTTCATTGTGCTGGAAATGTACGACTTGTACGAAAAGACGGATTCGCTGGTTCACACGGCGCGGGAGCTGAACGACCGCGGCTATGTGTCACGCCAGCACAATCCGTTCTCCCCTGTGTCTGTCTGGACGATTCTTCGGAATCCGTGGTATATCGGCACATACCGCTATAATTATTACAAGATACCGGGGCGCAAGGCTATCAAGGACGAATCCGAATGGGTCGTGATACAAGACCATCACACCCCACTTGTGAGTAAGGAACGATTCGACAGGGTTCAGAAGATGCTGGATTCAAACGCCAGATACCGCAATACACCCGGCAGGAGCGCGACACAGAAGAACGTGAATATCTTTTCCGGGCTTATATGGTGCGCTTGCTGTGGGGCCGCTTTTACGGCTTCTCCGGGCAAGCTCCATGCGTCCGGGTATCGGTCGGCCAAGTATGGCTGCCCGAACGTGCGCAAGACAAAGACCTGCAATGCAAAATATACTTCTGACACTGTGCTGGGCGAATTTCTGCTAAATTTCATTTTGAACGTGATAAATGCTCAAAAGAGCTTCGACCAGATAAAATCCCCTGCTGATCTTGAAGCGCGGCTCCTGCGCGGCGATACGTTCAAGAACGTGGCCGGAATAGATTCGGCCAGCGTGGCCGCCCTGTATGAAATGCTGGCCGAATACTCCCCCGCTGATTCGGTGCTTCTGAAAAAGCCGACGGTTAAAAAGAATCTCGACCCGGAGCTGCGCAAACTGCGGGCAGATAAGCGAAAGACGGAACGCGCCCTCACACGGCTCGATCACATCTACCTGTATTCAAACAAGCAGATGTCGGATAAAGAATACCTGATAAAGAAAAACGACTTGATGAACGATCTGAAAGAACAGGACAAGTCCATCGGCCTGCTGACATCGGAATCGTGGGCGCAGTCGCTTTCGGATGACGATTTTTTGGAACAGGCCAGCAGCTTCATCATGTCCCAGCGGTTGCAGGAACGTGAGTATATTTATTTTCAGGGGTTGGCCGAATGTACGGAGCCGTCTGTGCTGCGGTCGTTCTTTCTGTCGATCGTCGATTCTGTACGCATGAGAAACGGCCATGTGGAAATGCTGACGTTCAAGAATGGAATTTCTCACAAGTTCACTTATAAGGCAATATAAAAGGCCCGGAGCCGCTTTCCTGCGGTTCTGGGCCTTTTGCTGTATTCGGTTCAAACGTCCCGACTGACCATGTGATAGGCGTACCAGTGGCCCCGCCGCTGGAACAGGTGATACCAGCTTGTGAACTCCTGCCCGGTGCAGTCATAGGGGCTGTTGCAGGCTTCCAGATAGCAGTTATCATCGAACCACTCAGCGGCGTCCTCTTTGTGTGCCGTGTCCAGCTCGTCAGGCAGTCGGACAAGTTCAAGGCGTCCATCGTAGTCTGCGCTTATAATGCGCGTGTTGGAGATTGGGCGGTTGTTGTATTCCCGGATTTCCCGCTTCGTGTTGGTGATAAAGATTTCACGGTTGGCCTTTTTCTCAGGTGCAGCGGCGGGGGCGTTCTGAGCGAATGTCAGGAAGATGTAGGCATCCCGCAGCTTTTCGGTATCAGTGATATTAAACATTTTTCTCTCTCCATTCTTCCGGGTAGTCATAGGCGTTGAAAAATCCTGCTGAGTATGCGTTGCCGATTCTGTGGCCCTCGCTGTCGATCTGGGTGCGTTGTACGATCTCTTGACCGTACATGTTGTAGCCCAGCGTGTAGAGGTACTTTTTGGTGCGGTACTGGCCGCTGGTCAGCAGGGCCTTTGCCATTTTCTTAGATGCTTTCATGTTGCTCCCTCCTGTTCAGGAAATAAAAACGTCAACGTAGCTGTTGCGGAACGTGCTTTCGCTTCCGTCCTCGTCCTTGACAACAACGTACTGGTCGTGCGGGTCGGTTTCGTCAAAGCCCATCGCCATGATTTCGGCGGCCGGGATGGTCTTGCAGGTAACGCTCTTCGCGTACTCGGTATAAAAGCAGGTGGCGGCGTTCTTGTTGAACTTCTTCTTCAGCGCGATCTTGACAGTCATTTTTTAGCCCTCCTCGACTTTGACCATTCCGGCCAGCTTGTAAAGCAGCTCGTGGTCTGCTGCGGAGATCTTCTCCTGCTCAAACTCGCGGTCGATCTGCCAGAACGTAGCGTCCCGGTCGTTTTCGGTTTTGATTTCAGAAACCATCTTAACCAACTTCTTGAACATCTTAAAACCTCCATTATTTGCGAACGATGCGGTAGCACTCAGAAAATTCATGCCGGGCTTCCATTTCCTTGTTGGTGAAGCGGGAAATCATAAAGCCAGCAGCGTTAGCGTCGAACTCGTTGTCGTACCAGCAGCCAGCCACGCGAGTGGTACGAACGATGATCTCGTTCTCCTTGGTGGCTTTCAGGAATGCGTACAGGTTCTCAATCTTCTTTCCAGTGTACTCTTTCATTTTGTCGTCCTCCGCTCTCGGTTGTGTGTTCGTTAATCATTCTGTGATTATATTATCGCTCTTATTTGTGAGTGAGTCAACAGCAAAGATAACATTTTTGCAAAAGAAAAAGCCGCAAGGCGGTTAGACCTCGCGGCTGATTCTGATTCACATTTGTAACTCGTGGGGGTTATTCTATCAACATCGCATCGCCAAAGGAGAAAAAGCGGTATTTCTGCTCGACGGCCACTTTGTACGCGGCCATGGTCTTTTCGTAGCCGTAGAATGCCGACACCAGCATGATGAGGGTGCTCTCCGGCAGGTGGAAGTTGGTGATCAGACCGTCGATGCAGTGGAACGGAACCCCCGGATACAGGAAGATGGAGGTGTTTCCGCTGCAGGCCTGGATCTCCCCGTATTTGGCGGCGACGGCTTCCAGCGTGCGGCAGCTGGTGGTTCCGACGGCAATGACGCGATGCCCGGCGGCTTTGGTCTCCCGGATGAGCTGTGCGGTCTCCTCGCTGACCGAATACCACTCGCTGTGCATCTTGTGGTCGGAGACATCGTCCTCCTGCACCGGACGGAACGTGCCCAGACCGACGTGCAGGGTCACTTCGGTGATCTTGACGCCCTTGGCGCGGATGGTGTCCATCAGCTCTGTGGTGAAGTGTAGGCCAGCCGTCGGTGCGGCAGCACTGCCCAGCTCTTTGGCGTAGACCGTCTGATACTGGCTCTGATCCTCGAGCTGCTTTGTGATGTAGGGCGGCAGAGGCATTTTGCCAAATTCATCCAGTTTCTCATAAAGCGTCTCGGTGTCATAATAGAATGTAACGTACTTGTTGCCGTCTTCCAGCGTTTCGTCCACCACGGCGGTCAGAGTGCCGTCTCCAAAGCTGACCTTGGTACCGGGCTGCATCCGCTTGCCGGGCTTGGCAAGGCACTCCCACTGATCTCCCTTGACCTGCCGCAGAAGCAGCAGCTCGCAGACGGCACCGGTCGGCTGCTTGACGCCGACGATGCGGGCAGGCAGAACCTTCGAGTTGTTGACCACCAGCAGATCACCCGGCTCCAGATACTCCGGCAGATCGTGAAAGATCTTGTGCTCAATGCTGTCATCCTTGCGGTCCAGAACCATCAGCCGTGCCGAGTCGCGGGGGTCCGCAGGCTCCTGAGCGATGAGCTCTTTGGGTAAATCATACCAAAAATCTTTTTTTAACATGGTTTGCATTTGCCTTTCCGATGATTGACACGAACGACGTATCAATGATATCATAGAATCTGTGTAAACAATGTCTATTATATTGCATTGTCTCCCGCTTTGCAAGCGGTGGATGATGCAATTGGAGCTTTTTGAAAGGAAAGGTGCTGGAAATGGAAAAACAGTATAAAGTTGGTATCGTCGGTGCCACTGGCATGGTTGGTCAGCGGTTTGTCACTCTGTTGGAGAATCATCCCTGGTTCAAACTGACCACACTGGCCGCGTCGGGTCGGAGTGCCGGAAAGACCTATGAGGATGCCGTCGGCTCCCGCTGGGCGATGACCACCCCGATGCCGGAGAGCGTCAAGAAGATGGTCGTGCTGGACGCTTCCAAGGTGGAGGAGGTCGCAGCGCAGGTCGATTTCATCTTCTGCGCCGTCAATATGCCGAAGGCAGAGATCAAGGCTCTGGAAGAGGCTTATGCCAAGGCAGAGTGCCCTGTGGTCTCCAACAACAGCGCAAACCGCTTTACCCCGGATGTTCCGATGGTCGTGCCGGAGATCAACGCCGATCACATTGAGATCATCCCGGCACAGCGCAAGCGTTTGGGCACCAAGCGAGGCTTCATTGCCGTCAAGTCCAACTGCAGCCTGCAGAGCTATGTGCCTGCCCTGCACCCCCTGATGAAAGATTTCGGCGTCGAGAAGGCTCTGGTCTGCACCTATCAGGCCATTTCCGGTGCCGGAAAGACCTTTGACCGGATGCCGGAGATCGTGGACAACGTGATCCCCTACATCGGCGGTGAGGAAGAAAAGAGCGAGCGTGAGCCGCTGAAACTGTGGGGTCACATCGAGGGCGGCGAGATCGTCAATGCCGAGAAGCCGACCATCACGGCGCAGTGCTTCCGCGTTCCGGTCTCCGACGGACACACCGCTGCCGTCTTTGTGAGCTTTGACAAAAAGCCCACCAAGGAGCAGATCCTTGCGGCATGGGCAAACTTCCGCGGCCCCGCACAGGAGCTGGAGCTGCCCAGTGCTCCCAAACAGTTCCTCCATTACTTTGAGGAAGCCGACCGTCCGCAGCCCAAGCTGGATCGCAACACCGAGAACGGCATGGCGGTCTGCATCGGCCGCCTGCGCGAAGATACGCTGTTCGACTATAAGTTCGCCTGCATGAGCCACAACACCCTGCGCGGTGCAGCAGGCGGTGCCGTGCTGCTGGCTGAGCTGCTGGCAGCCAAGGGCTATTTTGACTGATCTGCGTTTTGAAAACGCTGCAAAGGAGTTTTGGTATTATGAAGAATCCTGTCTTTACCGGCGCGGGTGTTGCCATTATCACCCCGATGTATGAGGACGGAAGTGTAAATTTTGATGAGCTGGGCCGCATTCTGGAAGATCAGATCGCACGCGGCACCGACGCCATCATCATCTGCGGCACCACCGGTGAGTGTGCCACGATGACCGATGAAGAGCAGCTGGCCACCATCAAGTTCACGGTGGACACGGTCAACCACCGTGTTCCCGTCATCGCCGGTGCCGGTTCCAACGACACCGATCATGGCTGCGCACTGGCGGCAAAGTCGGCTGCCTGCGGCGCAGACGCTCTGCTGATGGTGACCCCCTACTACAATAAGACCTCGCAGGCCGGTCTGATCGCCCACTTTACCGCAATGGCCGAGGCAGGCGGCATCCCGGTCATCCTGTACAATGTGCCTTCCCGCACCGGCGTCAATATTGCGCCCGAGACTGCCTATGCACTGAGCAAGCATCCGCTCATCAACGGCATCAAGGAAGCATCCGGCAATATTTCGCAGGTGGCCAAGATCGCAGCCCTGTGCGGCGACGAGCTGAACATCTATTCCGGCAACGACGATCAGGTGGTTCCTCTGCTGTCTCTGGGCGGCAAGGGCGTGATCAGCGTGGTGTCCAACGTTAAGCCGGAGCTGGTTCACAACTGCTGCAAGGCATGGTTTGAGGGCGACACGGTCAAAGCAAAAGACCTCCAGCTGGAGATCCTGCCGCTGTGCGACGCCATGTTCTGTGAGGTCAACCCGATCCCGGTCAAGTACGCTATGAACGTTCTGGGCTGGAATGCGGGTGAGTGCCGTCTGCCTCTGGTGGAGCCGAGCGATGCACACAAGGAGCAGATCGAGAACGCGCTTCGCGCCGAAGGTCTCATCCAAGAATAACGGATCTGCGCAGAATGCCCGGCGAGAAAGCTCTTCCGGGCATTTGCCGTATCCACAAAACAGCGATAGAAGGGGTAAAAACAATGACGGATATTATCATTCAGGGAATCGGCGGCCGGATGGGTCATGTTCTGGTAGACCTGATCGCTCAGCGTGAGGACTGCCGTGTGATCGCAGGCATCGACCTGCAGGACGGCGAAATGAACGGCATCCCCGTTTACGACAGTCTGGACAAGCTGGAGGGCAAGGGCGACGTCATCATCGACTTCAGCTCTCCGGCTGCGGTCGAAAAGGCTCTTCCCTACTGCGAGGCGCACAAGCTGCCCATCGTGGTCTGCACCACTGGCCTGTCTGAGGAACTGCAACTCAAGGTCGTGCAGCTTTCCCGGGAGGTTCCGGTCTTCAAGAGTGCCAATATGTCCATGGGCATCAATGTTCTGTCCGAGCTGTGCAAGCGTGCTTCGGCCATTCTGGGCGTCAACTACGATGTTGAGATCGTGGAGCAGCATCACCACAACAAGCTGGATGCCCCCAGCGGAACGGCTCTGATGCTGGCCGACGCCATCAACGAGGAAAACAACGGCGAATACCATTATGTCTACGACCGTTCTTCGGTTCGCCAGAAGCGTGACCCGAAGGAGATCGGCATCAGCTCGGTACGCGGCGGCAGCATCGTGGGCGACCACGAGGTGTTGTTCTGCGGCCCGGACGAGGTCATCACCCTCAAGCACACGGCTTACTCCCGGAACATCTTCGCAAATGGTGCCATCAATGCCGCCGTTTATCTGGCCAAAAAGGAGCCGGGTCTGTACAACATGGGAAACATGATCGCAGAGATGTGATCCGTTCCGTTCACACGAAACGCCCTCAACGGGCAGAAGGAGTGTTATTATGTACGGTGTATCCAAAATCAACATTGCGCCCAGCCAGATGATGATCAGTGTGCAGGACGTTGCCTTCAAAGGCAACAGTCTGGCACGGTATCTCCAGATCTTTGCCGATACCGGTGTGGTCGTGGATATGATCAGCCAGAGCGCACCCCACGGAACCAGCATTGACTTCAGCTTCACGGCCGCCAGCAGCGACCTGCCGCTGGTGATGAAGGCCATCTCTGCGGCCAACCTCGACAAGGATGCAAAGGCCTCTCCCCTCATCAGTGTCGGCTACTCCAAGCTGAACCTCTTTGGCGAAGAGATGGTGACGAGCTGCGGCGTTGCAGCCCGTGCCCTGAATGCGCTGGCCATTGCGGGCATCGAAGTCCTGCTCATTACCACCAGCGATCTGGACATCTCGCTGCTGGTCCATGCGGAGAACGAGGACGCCGCCTACGAGGTGCTGCACAAGGCTTTTGCCCTGTAAGCACGCCCGGTGAACGCTGCTTAACCAATACACAAAAACGCAAAAACGGCACCATCCGGTTCCCTTTCGGGGGGAACACCGGTGGTGCCGTTTTGTTATGCTATTTTAACGATCCGTGCAGATCCGGCGCAGATCACAGGGTGATCTTATGGTAGACTTTCTTGCCTTTCTTGACGACAATGCCCTTGGTCAGCTGTTCCGCCGTGTAGCTGGCCGTGGGTGCGGCCACCTTCTCGCCATCGACGAGAACGCCTCCCTGCGTGACCAGACGGCGGGCTTCGCCGTTGGAAGCAGCCAGACCTGCCTTGACCATCAGGGTCAGGATGCCGATGGAGCCATCGGTCAGATCCGCCTCGGTCAGCTGGGTGGTGGGCATATGCTCCGTATCCGCTGCACCGCTGAACAGCGCACGGGCAGAGTTCTGCGCCTTTTCTGCCTCTTCTTCGCCATGAACCATCTTGGTCAGCTCATAGGCAAGGATCTCCTTGGCCTCATTGATGCGCTGATCCTTCCAAGTGGCCATTTCGTCGATCTGCTCCAGCGGCAGGAACGTCAGCATCCGGATGCACTTCATGACATCTGCATCGCCGACATTGCGCCAATACTGATAAAACTCGAAGGGGCTGGTCTTATTGGGGTCAAGCCAGACCGCGTTGCCGGCGGTCTTGCCCATCTTCTTGCCCTGCGAGTCGGTCAGCAGGGTGATGGTCATGGCGTAAGCATCCTTGCCCAGCTTGCGGCGGATCAGCTCGGTGCCGCCCAGCATATTGCTCCACTGGTCGTCGCCGCCGAACTGCATATTGCAGCCGTAGTGCTGGAACATATAGTAGAAATCGTAGCTCTGCATGATCATGTAGTTGAACTCGAGGAAGGACAGACCTTTTTCCATCCGCTGCTCATAGCACTTGGCACGAAGCATATTGTTGACCGAGAAGCAGGCACCCACATCCCGCAGAAGCTCGACGTAATTCAGGTTGAGCAGCCAGTCGGCGTTGTTCAGCATCAAAGCCTTCCCCTCGGAGAAGTCAATGAATTTCTCCATCTGCTTTTTGAAGCAGGCAGCGTTGTGGGCAATGTCCTCTTTGGTCAGCATCTTGCGCATATCGGTGCGGCCGGAAGGGTCACCGATCATGGTGGTGCCGCCGCCGATCAGGGCGATGGGTTTGTTGCCTGCCATCTGCAGACGCTTCATCAGCGTCAGAGCCATAAAGTGGCCGGCGGTCAGGCTGTCGGCGGTGCAGTCAAAACCGATGTAGAAAGTCGCTTTGCCGTTGTTGATGAGGTCGATGATTTCATCATCGGTGATCTGCGCCACCAGACCGCGGGCTTTGAGTTCTTCGTAGAGCGTCATAGTTGTTTACCTCCATGCTTTGGGGCAGAGGGTACAAAAACGCCCTCTGCCAAACTGAATTGGCAGAGGGCGAGAAAATCGCGGTACCACCTCTGTTTGCCGTTTTCTCACAAAAACGGCCTCACGAGTGCGCACCCCAGAGTAGGAGGACACTCCTGCGTTTCTAACGCTCGCACGCGGCACAGCCTACTAGAGAATGCTCTCATTCAGCCTGCAGCTCCGGGAGGTATTTCCCCTGCTGTTCTGCACACCCCTTGCACCAACCGGGGTCTCTCTGGGCAGAAGCCGACAGGGTACTTGTTCCCATCAACGCTTTTAACAGAAAACAGTCTATCACATTTTAGGGGCAATGTCAACGCCAAACGCACACCTTTTCTTACGCCTGTTTTTCGGCCAGCCCCAGCATCTCCCGTGCATTGGCGCGGGACAGCTCGGTGACATGGTCGCCCGAGATCAGGTGCGCCAAGGCATCCACCCGGCCGGACGCATCCAGCGGATGGATCTCGGTATAGGTGCGGTCGTTGGTGATGTTTTTCTGGATCAGCAAATGGCAGTCGGCCAGCGCAGCGATCTGCGCCGTATGGGTAATGCACAGGATCTGGTGCCCCCTTGCGCTCTGACGCAGAACCTCGCCGATCCGGCTGGCCGCTTTGCCCGAAACGCCGCTGTCGATCTCGTCATAAATGACGGTCGGCACAGCGTCCTTATCGGCCATAGCGTTTTTGATGGCAAGGGTGATGCGGCTCAGCTCACCGCCCGAGGCGATCTTCGCCAGCGGCTTCGGGTCTTCGCCGGGGTTGGTGGAAATGTAAAATTCCACACTGTCCTGTCCATGGCTGGCCAGCGGTCCGCGGGCATGGCGGAGCGTCATCCGGACACCGGGCATATTCAGAAAGTCCAATGTGCCGGAGATCCGCTTGTTCAGCTCTTCAAACGCTTTCAGGCGGGTCTGGGTCAGGAGCTCGGCTTTCTCGCGTGCCAGCGTATACAGGCGGTGCTTTTCAGCCTGCAGATGCTCTGCCCGCTCCTGCGAGGACTGGATCGTCTCCAGCTCCTGCCGGGCCTTGTCGCCAAAGGCCAGAATATCCTCCACCGTATCGCCGTATTTCCGTTTGAGCTTGTAAATGCGGTCGATCCGCTGTTCGATCTCGTCCAACTCTGCATCGTTGGAGTCGTATTCATCCAGTCGGCCGATCAGATCCGCCGCCACGTCCTTTGCGGTATAGTAGAGATCCAGCAGCTGACCCGCGCTGGCCGAAAGCCCTCCGTCCAGCTGAGCCGCGGTGTCGATGGCGTTGGACGCTTCTCCCAGAAAATCGACGGCTCCCGAAGAATCGTCTCCGCCCGAAAGCAGTGCGTATGCCTGCGCGATCCGATCCCGGATGGTAGAGGCATTGGCCAGCACCTTCCGGCGGCTTTCCAATGTTTGCTCCTCGCCGACTTTCAGATCCGCATCGTCGATCTCCTGCACCTGATAGCGCAGCAGCTCGATCCGACGCTGTTTCTCGTTTTCGTCCGTGATCATGGCATCCAATGCCTTTTTGACCCCGACCAATTCCCGATACACCGCATAATACTCCTGATACACAGCCCCGTTTTGGGCGTAAGCATCCAGAATTTCCTCGTGGTGTGCCGGATTCAGCAGCCCCACCGAGTCGTGCTGGCCGTTGATGTTGATGAGTCCGCCGCACAGATCCCGCAGGACGGCAGCCGTGGCCGGCATTCCATTGATGCGGCAGCTGCTCTTCCCTTCGGCAGTGATCTCGCGGCTCAGCAGCAGAGCATCCGACCGCTCGTATCCGGCCTTTTCCAGCTTGTCCAGCACCGCAGCGGGCACATCCTCAAAGGCAGCGCGGATGACCGCTTTCGGCGCACCGGTACGCACCAGATCCTTGGAGGTTCGGTTGCCGAGAATGGCGTTGATCGAGTCGATCAGGATCGACTTGCCTGCGCCGGTCTCGCCGGTCAGGACGTTCAATCCCTTTTCAAAATGGACGTTGGCCTTCTGGATCACGGCGACATTTTCAATTTGAAGGCTGCTCAGCATAGTTTCACTCCTGCATTATTTCGAGCCGATGTGACGGGTCAGCTCCGAACAGATGGTTTTGGCATCCCGCTCTGACCGCGCCACGATCAGGAAGGTATCGTCGCCCGAAAGAGTTCCGACAACATTTTTCCATTTCAGCGCGTCAAAAACTTCGCAGGCAGCATTTGCCATGCCGGAATAGCATTTTACCAGCACAACGTGGCCGGCAAAATCCACTCCGAGAACCGACTCATGGAAAATTGTTTCAAATCGCCCCTGAATTTTCGGGTTCGCGCTCTCCGCACGGCTGGACACATAGCGATATCCTTCGCTGGTGGAAGCCTTGACCAGACAAAGCTCCCGGATATCCCGGGAGATGGTCGCCTGCGTGACCGCAAACCCCTCTTTGCGGAGATAATCCAGCAAAACCTCCTGTCGGCTGATCGGGTGCTCCTGCACCAGCCGGAGGATCGTTTGCAGGCGTTCATTTTTTCCTTTTGCTTCCGTTTGGTTGTTGCGATTCATCTGCGCTCGCCTCCATTCGTTTCCGGGAAAATCAGCGTCTGCTGCGGAGTTTCTGGTCGATCGCCTGAAACTGATCCGCCTTGCAGAAGGTGATCAGCTGCACGATCTGATCCGACAGCCGCACCTCTGCGGTCGCGCCGGTTTGCAGGGAATAACCCGCTGCACCATCACAGCTGATAAACACTTCATCCTCTGCCACCTGTCCAACGCAGATGTTGATCTTTCGTTCCTGCGCGAAAACCATCGCCGGACTCGACAGGCTGTGGGGGCAGATCGGCGTGACGACAATGCCCTTGGTTTGGGAGTCCAGGATCGGGCCGCCGGCCGCCAGCGAATACGCGGTGGAGCCGGTGGGCGTGGCCACGATCACGCCGTCGCCCCGATAGTGTTCCACCAGCGTATCATCGCAGTAGATGCTGAAGTCGATGGCCTGCTGCAAACGACCCTTGGTCACCACGACGTCGTTCAGCGCGTGCCCCTGCCAAGTGTCATCCCCGAGTACGCGGACATAGAGCAGCATCCGGTTGTCCAGCGAAAAATCGCCCCGCGCCACGGCCGAGAGCTTGGTTTCCATCTCGTCGATCTCGCAGGTCGCAAGGAAGCCGCACCGCCCCAAGTTGATGCCAAGGATCGGCTTGTGATACTTCAGCGAGCGGTTTGCTTCATGGAGAATCGTTCCATCTCCGCCGATGGTCAGGATCACATCCGTTTGCCGCAGACAATCCTCCAGAGGCAGATACTGCACTCCCATGGCCGAGCAATCGTTCTGCAGCATATCCTGCATCAAGATCTGTGCATCGTGGGTCAGCAGGATCTGCGCTGCGCGCAGGGCAATGCTGTAGGCCTGCGGCTTTCCGGGGTTCGGAGAGATATAAACCGTCATCGTCCTCACTCCTTCTGCAGTGTTTTATTTGTCCAGAGATGCGTGGCTGGCCGCAACCACCTGCTCTGCGATCGAATCGTCCAAAACGGCTGGGGCATCGCTCTTCTGCACGAACATCAGATATTCAATGTTGCCCTCCGGCCCCTTGACCGGGCTGAAATCCAACCCGCGGACGACAAAACCGTTTGCTGCCGCATACCCCATGGCGTTGTGCAGGACTTCGCGGTGGGTGGCCGGGTCGCGGACGACGCCGTTTTTGCCGACCTTTTCCCGCCCGGCTTCAAATTGCGGCTTGACCAGACAGACGCCCATGGCATCCGGCGTGGTGATGGCCTGCGCCACCGGGAAGATATGATGCAGAGAGATGAACGACACATCCACGCTGAAAAACTCCACCGGCTCTTCCAGCTGGTCGAGGGTCACATTGCGGATGTTGGTTCGCTCCATGTTGATGACCCGCGGATCGGTGCGCAGGCTCCATGCCAGCTGGCCGTAGCCCACATCCACCGCATAGACCTTGACTGCTCCGTTCTGGAGCATACAATCGGTGAAGCCGCCGGTCGAGGCACCGATGTCCATGCAGACCTTGCCCTTCGGC
Source organism: uncultured Faecalibacterium sp. (assembly GCA_934533135.1). Lineage (GTDB taxonomy): Bacteria > Bacillota > Clostridia > Oscillospirales > Ruminococcaceae > Faecalibacterium. The sequence goes on along the minus strand of CAKTBG010000001.1, from coordinate 55,096 downwards.
GTCAGCGGGAAACACTGCATTGCCTTTTCCAATTTGAGTCCGCCGCGGCTGACATAACCGATGTCGTGGCCGCGTACTTCCACCACGGCGTCCTCTTTGATCATCTCACCGGCTTTGTCCACCTTCTGATTGTTGACAAAGACCACGCCGGACATGATCATCGCTTTTGCCCGCTCCCGGCTCTGGATCAGCCCATGCTGAACCAGATATTGATCCAATCGCATTTTCAAAGCGTTGCTTCTCCTTTCGCTGCTGCATTCCGAATATCCTGTGCCAGATGTGCTGCATCCAGTCCGGTGACCTGCTTGATCTGCGGCACGGTCGCATGGGGCAGGCAAACATTCTCCACAGCGCGGTGGAGGTAGGTTCCCTTCCAACCCGCTTTCCGGAGCGCAACTTCCAGATGCTCCCCGATGCCGCCGCAGGCCACGCACTCCTCTGCCATCAAAACGACCGGATAGCGCGAAATCCTCTCGATAAGCTCTTCTGTAAAGGGGAATATCTTTACAAGTTTGCAGACGTCGCAGGGGATGCCTTCTTCGCCCAGCTGCATGGCTGCGTGCAGAACATCCTCCACTTCGTCAGCATAGCTGACCATGACCGCCTGTGCTCCCGGTGCCGTATAAAGCGGATCAAACTCCTTGCCCGAGCAGCCGTACTGTGCCAGAAAATCCGTCTCGCCGCCGCGGGGATACCGGATGGCACGGGGGCCTTTTTGATCCTCCTGCAGCAGTTTCGGCAGCCAGTACTTCAGCTCGGCGTAGTTGGAGGGCGAATAGATCGGCATTCCGACCTGACTGAGGAAGGCCGGGTCATAAATACCCTGATGGGTCTCACCGTCCGCCGGAACAAAACCCGCACGGTCGATGGCAAAAACGACGTTTTCCTTGAGCAGATTCACATCATGGATGATCTGATCGTAAGAACGCTGCAGGAAGGTCGAGTAGATGCAGACCACCGGCAGCATTCCCTGACTGGCCAGACCTGCCGCAAAGGTGACGGCGTGCTGCTCTGCCATGCCGACATCAAAGAAACGATCCCGATGGCTGTGGTAAAAGAACTGCAGACCGGTGCCGTACTTCATGGCGGCGGTGATGGCGCAGATCTTTTGGTTGGCCGTTCCTTCTTTGTTCAGGACATTGCCAAACACCGTGGAGAAGGACTCCTTGGGAGCCACTTCCGGGTCGGGAAGCCCCTGCAGATCGAATTGATCGAACTTGGAAACACCGTGGTAGTTGCCCGGGTTGTTTTCTGCTGGCTGATAGCCCTTGCCCTTGGTGGTGACAATGTGCAGAAAATGCGGGCCGGACTGCTTGCAGATGTTGCGCAGTGTGCGCTCCAATTCCGGCTCGTTGTGGCCATCCACCGGGCCATAGTAATAAAAGCCCATATCCTCGAACATGGTCGAATGATACATGGCGCGGCGCACCAGCTTTTTGCCGTTGCCGATGGCGACCTTCAGCGGCGGACCGATCACCGGAACGCCGTCCAAGAAGGTGCGGACGTTCTCCTTCGCGTCAAGATAAGTATTGGTGGTGCGCAGATGGTTGAGGTAACGTGCCAGCGCACCGACATTTTTGGAAATGGACATCTTGTTGTCGTTCAGGATCACGATCAGGTTGTCCAGATGGCCGATGTTGTTCATGCCCTCGTAGACCATACCGCCCGTGAACGCACCATCGCCGATGATGGCGACGACCTCGCCCGGTTCTCCGCGCAGCTTTTTGGCCCACGCAATGCCAATGGCCAGCGAAAGAGCCGTGTTGCCATGGCCTGCAATAAAGGCGTCGTGCTTGCTCTCATTGGGATTGGGGAAACCAGAAATGCCGTCAATCTGACGCAGCTTCGCAAAGCCCTCTTTGCGGCCGGTCAGCAGTTTGTGGGTGTAGCACTGATGTCCCACATCAAATACGATCTCATCTTTGGGCGTTTCCAGCACCCGATGGAGCGCGACCGTCAGTTCGACTGCGCCGAGGTTCGAGGCCAGATGACCGCCTGTTTTGGAAACATTGTCCAGCAGAAATTTCCGAATTTCTTCGCAGAGTGCTTCCACCTGTCCGCTGGTCAGCTTTTTCAGATCACTGGGCTGATGGATCTTATCCAGCAAAGAAGAATTCATAAATCCACATCCTTCTCCAAGTTGTTCTTCCGCAGGCCAATGCTGCCTGCACCGCTTATCTTACACCAGACTCATGGGATAGAGGAAGCCGACGACCACACCGACCACAACGCCCGCCACAACCTGAAGCGGTGTATGCCCCACCATCTCTTTCAGGTGCAGATTCTGCAGCAGCGGCGCGTTCTTTTCGCTGACGTCGATCCACTGCTCGATCATCCGGTTCAGCACCTTGGCCTGCTCGCCGGTCTCATACCGGACACCCATGGCGTCGTGCATCGTGATGATGGCCAGCACGCTGGCGATTGCAAAAATAGGCGAAGCAATGCCTTCGCTGCGCGCCGTTGCGATGACCATAGCGCAAACGGTCGCGCTGTGGGCACTGGGCATACCGCCGTCGCCCCACATCCGCTCCAGCTGAAATTTCCCGAGCAGAATGAAATTGATGATCGTCTTGAGCACCTGCGCAGTAAACCAGCCCAGCAGCGACACGGTCAGGATCTCATTCATGGAGAGAAGTTCTCTGATTAGTTGCATGGTTTTTATCCACCTTTTTATTCTTTCACAGGGTCTGTTTTCAGTTGCTGCGCACCAGCAGCTGCTGCGCCAGCGTCTCGAGAAATGTGCTCGAACTGCCAAATTCGGCACGCAGGGTCGCGCAGGTCTCGTCGTTCAGCTTGTGTGCCAGTTCCATCGCACCGTCTGTGCCGAAGAGGGTCACAAACGTCGTTTTACCGTTCTCACTGTCGCTGCCGATGGGCTTGCCCAGCTGCTCCTGCGAGCCGACAACATCCAGCACATCGTCCACGATCTGGAACACCAGACCGATGCCGTGCGCATAAGCTTCCAGTTCTTTGCTCTGGGTCTCTGTGGCCTGTGCTGCTGCTGCACCCATCTGGACGGCGGCATTGATCAGCGCACCCGTCTTGTGGCGGTGGATCTGCCGCAGCTGCTCTTCCGTCGCTGCCAGTGCCTCATACTTCAGATCAAGCTCCTGCCCATAGACCATGCCGTGGCTGCCTGCACCGGCACCCAAAGCCTTGGCCGCACGGACACAGATCTCCGGCGAAGCCGACGCGTTGGCGATCACCTCAAAGGCCTCCGTCAGCAGAACATCGCCGGCCAGCATTGCGGTTGCCTCCCCAAATGCCTTGTGGCAGGAGGGCTTGCCGCGGCGAAGATCGTCGTTGTCCATGCAGGGCAGATCGTCGTGGATCAGCGAATAACAGTGCAGCATCTCGACCGCCGCTGCAAATTGCTCGGCGGCTTCCGCATTTCCATTCAGCATATCGCAGACGGCCAGCACCAGCACCGCACGGATCCGCTTGCCGCCGCCCAGCAGACTATACCGAGCCGCACGGCAGACCTCCGATTCTTCGGGCAGATATACATTGCAGGCCGCTTCCAAGGCGCGGTTGACCCGGGCAAGATATTCCTGATACTGCTTTTCGTAATCCATGGGATGTTCCTCCTTACTCTTCCACCGTGTCCGGCGCAGTCGGCGCACGTTTGGCATCGATCTCATCCATCTGCAGGGTTGCCTTCTCCAGTGCAGCGTGGCAATAGTCCATCAGGGATGCCGCTTCTGCATACAGCTTGACCGAATCCGTCAGGGTCGTATCCTCCTGCTGCATCTGATCCAGAATCGCATCCAGACGGGACATACCTTCTTCAAAACTTTTGGGTGCTCTCATTGATTTCCTCCACAGCCTCGACGGTGCAATGTGCATTCTGCACTGCACCGCGAAGAGTAATGGTATCTCCAGCCCGCAGCGCATCTACTGTGGTGAGGGAACCTTTTTTGTCCGTCACCATCGCGTATCCCCGGGCGAGGACTCGGTACGGGCTGAGGGAATCCGCCCGCTGCGCGGCATGAGCCAGACGGTCGGTGTTTTCCTTCCGTTTTTGGCCTTCCGCCCGGCGCAGAGCGGTTTCCATCTCGTCCAACCGGGTCTGACCGTTCTGCAGCACCCGGCGGGCTGTTTCCCGCGAGAGCTGTTTCTCGGTCTGATGAAACTCATTATAGCATACTTCCAGCCGATTGTGCGCCGCGCGCTGAATATTTTGTTCCACTTGGCGCAATTTGCGCAAAGCTTCTGCCCGATCCGGTACGGCAAGTTCTGCTGCCGCCGAGGGGGTCGGTGCGCGCTGATCGGCTACAAAATCAAGGATCGTAAAGTCGATCTCATGGCCGATGGCACTGATAAGCGGCGTTTTGCAGCGGTACGCAGCCCGTGCAATGACCTCTGCGTTGAACACCCAGAGATCCTCCCGGCTGCCGCCGCCGCGCGCTACAATGATCTCATCGACCCGGCCGCTTTTGTCCAGACACCGGATGGCCTCGGCGACCTCACCGGCGGCTTCAAACCCCTGCACATTGACCGGGCAAAGCAGCAGCTTTACGGCTGGCCAGCGGCGGCTGAGGACATTCCGGATATCCTGCAGTGCCGCACCGGTCTTGCTGGTGACAAGGCCGATGCATTGGGGGCAGACCGGCAAAGGCTTTTTGTGCTCCGGCGCAAACAGCCCTTCCCGGTCGAGTTTTGCCTTCAGCTGCTCAAACGCCATCTGCAGCGTACCAATGCCATCCGGGAACAGATCGTTGACGTAGACCTGAAAGGCTCCGTCTCGCTCATACAACGTTGCACGGCAGCGGGCAATGACCTTCATCCCCTCTTCCGGGCGGAAGCCCAGCCGCCGCGCATCGGAACGGAACATCACCGCTTTCACGCTGCAGGCTTCATCCCGCAGAGAAAAATAGCAATGTCCGCTCCGGGCGTTCTGTACAAAGTTGGCGATCTCGCCCCGGAGCGCGAGATCGAACAGCCGGTCGTTCGCGTCCAGCAAAGTCTTGACGTACTGGTTGAGAGCCGAGACAGAGATCACATCGGCCATAAGCCCGCCTCCCGCGCCGCAAGGATCGAAACGCCGATGGCGTTGTCGCTGGAATACTGCCCGGGCACAAAATACACCTGTGGGAGCCGCTGCTGCACCCAAGTGCGAATGACATCGCTGCTCATCACACCGCCTGCACAGACCACCGGAAGGCCGGGGTATTCCTTCTGCGCAGCTTTGGTCATTTTCACGACCGTATCGGCCACGCAGAGCAGACAGTATTTGCAGACATAGGCCGGGGATCTCCCGGCAGCGAGCAGGGCGTTGCACTGATTTTCCAGCCCGGAAAGGCTGCAGGCCATCCCTTTGACGCTGGATCTCGGTTTGATCGGCTCGGCGCATTCCGCAGCAAGCCGGGAGACCTCAACGCCCGCCGGGAAGCCAAACCCCAGCTTCACACCGACGCGATCCACCGCCTGCCCCGCATACAGGTCGGAGCTGGTACCCAGCGTTTCGATCCGCCGAACCTGATCGCAGAGCAGCAGATCGGTGGTTCCGCCGGAAATGTGGAAGAGCAGAACCTTTTCCCGGAAAAGCTCTTCCCCTTTGGCCGCAAACAGCGCGGCTGCCGCGTGCCCCTGCTGATGGGTCGTGTGGATCAGCGGAACACCGCGTGCCAGTGAGAACGCCGTTGCCGCACTGACGCCTGCCAGAAAACAGGGCATATAGCTGCCCTCCACCGGGCGAGGCTTCTGCGATACACCGACGGCTGCGATCTGCGTCAGATCGCACTCTTTTCCCAGCTCATCCAGCATCTCGGGCAGAGCCGCGGTGTGGTGGAAGAGTGCGTCGCTCTGGCGCAGGCCCAGCTGCCCCTCCTTGACCGGGAGAAAGCGTTTCTTTGCGCAAACAACCTCTCCGGCTGTATCAAAAACAGCCAGAGAGGTTGCGTAATTGCTCGTGTCGATCCCCAGTGTATAGCAGCTCACAGTTTTTCAGACTCCATCGCGTCTGCAGAATCCAGACCCTGCTCCCGGGCCACTGCACCCAGCAGACCATTCACGAACTGGTAGTCCTCGTCTGCACCGTATTTCTTGGTCAGCTCCACCGCCTCATTGATGACGACGCCGGGCTTTTTCTCGTCTCCATACAACATCTCCGCCAGAGCCAGCCGCAGCACGGTCAGGCTGACGCGGGGCAAACGCTCCATGGTCCAGTTGCGCAGATGACCGCTGATGAGGTCGTCCACCTCCGCAGAGTGCTCGTAATAAGCACGCAGCAGACGCTGGCCGAACACATCCACCGGATGCTCTTCGTCATTTTCGTGGTGGTTCGTCAGAGCCTCTTCCAGCGGGATATCCCCAAAGGTACGGGAAAATTCCAGCAGAAATGCGTTTTCACGAGCTTCACGACGGGGTAAAATGTTTTCCATAATGTTCCTCTCACCTATTCATTCAACTTCGGGGGCAGCTTCGGCTGCAAGGCCGGCAATGACCAGATCTACCCGGCTGACCGTCACATTGGTCATGTTCTGCACTGCAGACTTGACATTTTCCTGAACCTTTTCCGCCACAGCGGGTGCCTTGGCACCGAACGCAAGGACAACGTGCAGCGTGATCTCTGCGGTACCGTCTTTCATCACGACCGAGACCGGAGCCTGCACATTGGTGCGCTCCAAAAGCTCCTTCATCTTCTTGTTCTGACTGCCGCAGGACACCGCTGCAACACCCTCGACTTCCAAAGCTGCACAGCGGGCGATCTTGCCCAGCACTTCGGTGGAAATCTGCAGACTGCCGCCTCTAAGATCCATATTCTGTAAATCCATTGTATGGCCCTCCATCTGAAACAGGCGCAATGCCCGTTTTGTATTTGTTTTCCGGTGCAGGATCCTCCTGCATTCAATGTTTGGATTCATTATACCATTTTTTCTGGATTTATACAACTCCCATTTACTTTACTTCGACCACCGTGATATTCTGGGCGGTGACGCTGCTTTTGCTCAGGATGATGTCCCGGATCTGTGCCACCTGCGCAGCTGTGAGGGCGTCGCCGGAGGTCATCACCGTCAGGTCTGCCCGGTCTGCCTGCAAAAAGCAGAGGCAGTCTGCAAAGCCCTTTGCTTTGACCAGTGTTTCGATCTCCGTTTCTGCGTTGAGGTTCTCGAGGTTTCCGGTCAATTCCTGTGCATAGGACTTCTTCTCGTCGGCCGAGAGCGACGCGGATTTCAGGGTCTTTTGGATGGTATCCAGAGCGGCGTCGTGCGCTTTTTCCCGTTTGAGCCGGGCTTCCTCGAAAAACTTGGAGCCGGAATCGTTGGATACGCTGACCAGCTGCGCTTCGCCATAGTTCTTATTGGTGCTGGAAACGGCCTCTGCTTCAGTCATCAGCCCATCGGTGATGGGTACGGATGCTTCCTCTGCGACACTGGCCGAAACGTTGACGGCTTCGGTCTCCAGCTCTGCGCCGGTGCGGGCATACTGCCAATTGAGATAGACCGCCACCACCAGCGCGGCGGCCAATGTCAGGGCGGTGACTCTCCGGGTATTTCTTGCATTGACTCTCATACCAAGCTCCTCCTTCGGCATTCAAAAAAGCGGTCAACCCTTCCGCTGCTCCACACAGATCCGGTTTGAGGGCAGATCCAGCAGCGCACTCACCAGTTCGGTGATCCGCGCCGCCACCCGAACATCGCCGCCGCCCTCGCACACAATGGCCGCACCGCAGATCTTTGGCAGATAGACCGTCTGCGCCAGCGCGGATCCATCGTCCAGCAGAACATGGGTCTCCTGACTCTGGGTCTGTCCCGACTGCGTATCCAAGGCATAGACGGTCTCCTCTCCATTTTCAAGGGTCAGCATCACCACGGTTTTTCCGGCACCGTCGATCTGCTCGATGAGGCTGGTCAGCTGCTGCTCGATCTGGACGCGATAGGCGGCGGGGTCGGCGGCAGCGGTGCGCACATCGGCGTCTGGCTGGGCGGGGACCCATTCTGAGAGCAGGATCAATGCCATCGCAATGCCGCCGAACACCATGGCCAGCTTTGCCCGGTTTTCTTTGGCGGCAAGGGTTCGGAGCAGGGTCAGCAGTTTCTCGATCCCGGGGGGATCCCCCTGTTTCCGTTCCGGTTTCATGGTGCCGCCTCCTCACACCCATTTCGCGTTTCCAGGATCGGCGTTGTGCCGAGGGCATTTTCGAGGAAGTTCTGCACCTGCGCTTTTTCTGCTGTAGTGCTTTCTGCCGGGAGTTCCGCCCGGACCCAATCGACCTTGCCTTCTGCCGAAAGCGCGATCGACAGCTGGATCGTCACCCCTGTCTGCGCCGCACACTGTGCAGCAAGCCGCCGCTCCAATGCGGATTCCGCCTCTGCAAGGAGGAGGCCTTCCAGAGAGCCCATGCTTGCCGCCGGGATCTGCGGCAGAGAAAAGGCTTCCCTTTCCGGCAGCTGCGGCAGAGCATTCCAAAACGCTACTAGAATATATAGCCCCGCCACTGTTTTTATGCAGCGGCGTGCCCAGCCGCGATCTGTCATCTGTGCCAGCAATTCGGCGCAGATGCAGGCGATGCAGAACACCGCCGCCGCTCGTTTCAATGCCTGCATTCAGCCACCTCCCACCAGAAACAACAGGACGGTTCCAAACACGGCCAGCCCCCAGAACAGCACCGTCGCCGCCGCCATGCACCGGACGGCCTCTGCCAGACAATCCAGCAACGCCTGACAGCGGGTCAGACCCGTCAGCCCGCAAAATGCCCCGCACCCGGCAAGAAACGCCATCTGGATCAGCATTCCCAGATAGAACGGCACAAATTCGCCTGCCAAGAACAGCACCGCCGCCAGCCCCAGCCCGCTTTTGAGCATCTGAACTGCCGAAAAGATCGTTTCCGACGCGTCGCTCAACGCCTGCCCGACGATGGGCACCGTTCCGACCAGAAGTTTCCCAGCCCGGAGGGTCGTGCGATCCAGCTGCAAGGCCGAGAGCCGCTGCAAGCCCAGCAGAGCCGCCAGAAGTTTTCCGGCAAAGGACAGCCCTTGGGTCAGGAGTTTTCCGGTCGATCGACAAACGACCGAAAGCCCGGTTTCGCTGCTGATGCAGCTGGCTACACTCAACGCCAGATAGCACTCCAGCAGCGGCGGCAAAAATGTGCAAAGCACCTGTGCCAGCACGCAGAGCAGCACCAGCAGGCTCCCGCTGGCCGCACCTCCGGCGGAGGTTTCGCCGCCCATGGTCAGCACACCCGCATACACCGGAAGAAACCCCATCAGATACCGCTGCCAGCCGTCGATCTTTTCGCAAAAGACAGCGGTGAAATCCAGCAGATTTTTCCACACGAGGGTTCCGCATCCGCCCACGGTCAGAAGCTCCATCAGGGTGTGGTCCGTCTGCTCTGTGAGGAAAATGGACAGCACAGCCGCCAGCAGCAGGAACAGCAAAACCGAGGCGTAGCCGTCCAGCGCGTTTCTCAGAAGATCCCCCAGAGATTCCGGCAGAAACCCGCGCAGCACCGCAAAAGGCTCGTCTGCTATTTTCTCCCATGAAACCGTACTCTGGTCAAGATAGGGCTGCCAGAACGCTTGTCCCGGAAGGGCAGCCTGCAGCAAATGGATCCCGATCTGCTTCATCCCGCAATACTCCATATCCGCTGGCCGATCTCCGACAGGAGCGGCCACGCCGCCGCAAGGATCAGGCACCGCCCGGCCAGCCCGACACACCACGCAAGCGACTCGGCTCCCGCCTCTTCGCAGAGGGTGCGGGTATAGTCGGTGAGCAGGGCGATCCCCGTGCTGCGGAGCAGGCAGGAAAAAGCCTCTCCGCCGGCCTGCCATTCCAGCTGATGCAATCCCATCAGCACGGTGCTGAGGGTCGAGCCAATCCGCATCAGAAGAACCAGCACCGCCCCCAGAGAGAGCAGCAGCGCGAAGGTCGGCGCGGTCTTTTGAAACAGCGTGTACAGCCCGGCGGCGACCAGCGCAATGCCAAAGACCGAAAACGGCAGGCTCATAGGGAAAACAGGGCTTTGATGGTAACGAACAGGGTACTGATCTGCTGGACGAGGATCGAGAGAACCACGATCAGCCCCGCCAGCGTTGTCATCATGGCCTGATCTTCCCGCCCGGAACGGATCAGCAACTGGTTGAGAACCGCCACGATGATGCCGATGGCCGCGATTTTGAAGATCAGATCAATGTTCATGCGCTGTCCTTCCCTTTCGTTTTATAAAAAGAAGATCGCCGCCGCCAGCCCTGCCCCCAGCCCCAGCCGCCGAGAAAGAGAGACCCGTGTCTGCGCCAGCTGCCCGGACTCGGCCCGGAATGCCTCAAACCGCAGAATGTACAGCCGCAGCCGTTCACATTCCTGCACCGCTTCGGTGCGGCCAAGGCCGGAAACACACGCCCGGAAGCAGGCTGCTTCCTGTGCCGAAAACGACTCCGGCGGAGAAAGGTTTTGAAAACGGCCTGCTTCCGGTGAGAGCAGCCCTTCCCGGCAGAGCGTCCGGTACAACAGCTCCAGTTCCGCCCGGCGGCAGGAGATCTCCTGCTCGAGCCGCCGCAGCAGCTGCAAGGTCTTGTCCAAGTCCTCCAGATGCTGCCGTACCCGCACGCAGATCCAATCCCCGCCCAGCCAGCCGCACCCGACCCAGAAACAGGCACCGACCATCCGAAGCAGGCTCACAGCATTTCGACCTCCCGGATCTGCCCGGGCGACCGTCTCCCCTGCAGCAGCACCATGACCCGGAGCGCATCCTGCTTTCGGAGGGATCGCACCTGCGGGCGGCGGCAGGCTTCCTCCAGCGAGGAGGCGTGCAGCGTTGCCACAAAATCTACGCCGCTGAACAGCCCCTGCTCCAATGCCGTCACTTCTGGCATCCCGCCCAGCTCGTCCAGCAAGATCACCTGCGGGGAGAGCGTCCGCAACGCCATCTGTACCGCCCGGTCTTTTGCAATGCCGGTGATCACATCGACGGGTTCCGCCTCTGGGATCCTTCTGCGACCCTGCAGCGGAAAGATCTCGCCCCGCTCGTCGATCACGACCGTCAGCCGCCGCTGCCGGGCGAGGTATTGCGCGATGGTGCGGAGCAGCGTCGTCTTGCCGCTGTCGGGTTCGCCCACAAGGAGCATCCCGGTAAACGGTCTGTCCAACTGCATCCGGAGTTTGTCTGGAAGAACGACCGTTCTTTGCCGGGAGATCCGAAAATTCAGTGACTGAAGTTTCTGCAGGAGAATGCCCTGTTCGGGATGGTCGAGGAATCGCCCGCCGATCCCGACCCGGCAGCCACCAGGCAGGGTGACATAGCCTGCGGCGATCTCGTGTTGGTGGCTGTGGACCGACCCGCCGCAAAGCGTATAGAAGATCTCTTCCATCTGCAGCTCGTCCAGCCGGAGGCTGCACAGCGTTTCCGGAAAGAGCGTTCTCCCCTCTTCCCCTGCAAGCTCCCGCAGTGGCTTTGCGACACCCTCTATGGTAAAGGCAAGTGTTCCTCCCACCCGCATCCGGATCTCATGGACCCGCTCGGCCTGCTCCGTCGGCAGCTCCAGCAAAGGCCGGGCCAACCACGCAGGCAAGGACTGCACCGCCCGATAATACTCGTCCATCTCGTTCTTCCTTTCGCTTCTCGTGGAGTCTCTTGCCATCACTGTATGCAGCAGGTCTGCTTTTAGACCTTTCCGAAAGGGCTCGGGTCCACAAGACGCAAAAAAGCCCGTGCAGCGGAGCGGTTTGTCCGGCTCCCTGCACGGGCTTTTGATCCAATGGAATCGTGCGTTTATAGTAAACTGCGTTTTGAATGCACAAGCCGCATCCGCAAACGGCATATCGCGGAGATGCTGTTTTGGTGTTGCACCAATTTCTTGACTTGCGATAAACCTTAAAAATTGTGATCGTCGTGGTCGATCATGGCGAGGAATTCCGCTTCGGTCAGAACCGGAACCCCCAACGCCTGTGCCTTGGTCAGCTTGGAACCGGCAGCTGCACCGGCCACAACATAAGCAGTCTTTTTCGAGACCGAGCCGCTGGCCTTGCCGCCGTTCTTGACGATGAGAGCTTCTGCCTCATTCCGGGAGAGCGTTTCCAGTGTGCCGGTGACGACCAGCGTCTTTCCGGCCAGCTTATCGCCTTTCGGCTCGCCCTTCCACTGCATATTCAGCCCCGCATCGGCCAGCCGGTGAACAAGATCCGTTGTGCCGTCCTTTGCAAAGAACTCCACGATGCTCTGCGCCATTACACCGCCAAAGCCGTCGATCTCGCTGATCTGCTCCACCGTAGCTTCCCGGATGGCCTGCAGGGAGCCGAAGTGTTCTGCCAGCAATGCCGCCGCCTTGTCGCCGATATTCCGGATGCCAAACCCGAAGAGCAGCTTGTCCAGATTGTTCTGCTTGGAGCGTTCGATGGCATTCAGCAGGTTGGTCGCGCTTTTCTCTTTGAATTTGTCCAGCGTCAGCAGTTTTTCCATCGTCAGATCGTAGAGATCCGCTGCCGAATGCACCCATTCTTTTTCCACCAATTGGGTCGCCACGGCTGTTCCGAGGCCGTCGATATCCATGGCATCCCGGGAGGCAAAATGGATGATATTGCGGAGCGACTGCGCCGGGCACTCCGGATTCACGCACCGAAGCGCAGCCTCGTCTTCCAGATGGACGACCGGTGCCCCACAGGAGGGGCAGACCTCCGGCATCTGATAGGGCTGCGCATCCTCGGCGTGCTGCGCCACCCCGATCACTTCCGGGATGATATCCCCCGCCTTGCGCACCTGAATGGTATCGCCGATGCAAAGTCCAAACTGCTTGATGAAATCTTCGTTGTGGAGCGTTGCCCGGGCGACGGTGGTGCCGGCCAAAAAGACCGGGTCGAAGCAGGCCGTCGGCGTCAGCACACCGGTGCGGCCAACGGCCACCTCGATGCTGCGGAGCACCGTTTCCTTGACTTCGGGCGGGTATTTGAAGGCAATGGCCCAGCGCGGAAATTTATTGGTGGAACCCATGCGATCCCGCTGCGCAAAATGGTTGACCTTGATGACCGCACCATCCATATCGAAATCGAGCTTGGAGCGATTCTGGCCGATCTGGTCGATCTCCGCAATGGCATCCTCGATGTTGTGGACGACGTGGTACCGGGGCGAGATGGGCAGACCGAGGCTCTTGAGATAATCCAGACTTTCGGCGTGGGTCGTCAGCGCGTGGCCACGGATCTGCTGGACATTGAAGATGAAGATGGAAAGGCCACGGCTCCCGGTGATCTTGGCATCCTTCTGGCGCAGCGAGCCCGCCGCCGCGTTGCGGGGGTTTTTGAACGGTGCCGCCCCCTGCAATTCCTGCTCGGCACAGAGATGCTGGAACGCCTCGTGAGGCATATAAACTTCGCCGCGTACCTCGAGAAATTCCGGTGCATTTTTCAGTTTCTTGGGGATGGCACGGATGGCGCGGACATTGGCCGTCACATCCTCGCCCACAACGCCGTCGCCGCGGGTCGAGGCACGAACCAGCTCACCGTTTTCGTACTCCAAGCTGCAGGAAAGACCATCAATTTTGATCTCCACCACATACTCTGGCTCGATGTCGGCTTCGCGCACCCGGCGGTCAAAATCCCGCAGTTCGTCGTACGAGAAGGCATCCAACAAGCTCTCCATCTTGACCGCATGGGTCACCTTGGCAAACCGGCCGCTGGGGGTACCACCGACGTGCTGGGTCGGTGAGGTCGGCGTGACCAGTTCCGGGAACTGCGCCTCCAACGCCTTCAGCTCCCGCGTCAGCGCATCGTACTCATAATCTTCCAGCTCCGGTGCATCCTGATCGTAATAGAGTCGGTTGTTTTTTTCAATCACCGCACGGAGCTCTTCCACGCGGCTGCGAGCCTGTTCCAGTTCCAAATACTCCACTCTCCTCATGTCATATATTGTATAGTTTACCACGTTTTCGCTGCAAAGAAAAGGCTTGACAAGGATGCTCAAAATCCACCTGCACGCATTTGTCTTATACAAAACGTATTGTTGTAGTTGTGCGTTGTGCCAATCTCCAGAGTGAAATCAGTTTCAGACATCCTCAAGAATTGATTTAAAATCAACACCAGCATATTACAGACCGTTTAATTTTCGCTTTATCTGCACAGCATCGTGTGTTTTTTGAGGACAAAAAGAACCCGTTCCTTACAACTGCAAGGAACGGGTTCAGGAAAATTCAGAAGAAATGTTTAGATCGAAATCGTGTTGCACAGCCCCAAACCCCCTCAATTTTCCATCGTACCATCGTCACAAATACCCAATTCATGCACACATAGTATCCAAGTAAAGCCATCTCTGCCCCATTTACCCAATTTTTTCTGCATTTATGTTGCTCGTTTCCTAAAAATCAACCGCAGAATAGTTGATTTTTCGTCACCGTTTTTGCTGCTTTTTCCGTTGCTCCGTTATGGCCGCTGAAACCCATTTCATGATTTTTGCCATTTTTCCCACCGATATCAAAGAAAAAAAATAAAAGTCCCCGCAATCTTCGCGTCCGCTCAGCCATGGCAGACGCAAATATCACAGAGACTTTCCCTCAGCTGCTCCATTTTGAAATTTTTTCATGTGACCCTAGCCGAGCCTTGAGCAGTGGAGCCTGAGGGCAAATATCAAAGATGGAGCGCGGACACAGTTACAGTTTGCCTATCTGCAAATTCCTTGAACTTCTGCCACCGGAAACCGCTGTAATAGCTGCGCACACGTTCTCCATTTACATCGGTCTCCCGCTCCTTGTAATCCTCAAAATAGTTCATGAGTTCCTCTCGGAACGCTCTGCGCGAGTACGGATACGGCACGTTGCTTTCCGTGTTGTATTCGTTGTACATCGCCCATGCACGCTTCAGAGAAACGCCGTCCTCTTTCTTGAAAATATAATAGGAGTCGAGCATTGCAGACAGAAGTGCCGCAGCTCCATGTATCGCTCTCTCGAAATATAATAGGGATTTCGCTTTGAGATCTCTGCATTTTCCCGGCGCATTACTTTCCCTCCCATACAAACCCGGTCTGTTCATAGAGTAGTTTGGGAGAAATATAATAATTGATTCGCCCGTATTTTGAGTTCATTTGCTGGATGTCGGTGATCCGCACCCCATTCCGGGTCGCCTCTCCGATCGGCAGCCACCCTGCGATAATGCCTGCCCGTATCCAGCAGGGATCCTTTCCGTAGACCAGCGCGGCCATCCGTACCGGCACTCCGCCCCGTTTCTGTCGCATTTTGTCCATTTTGATAACTCCTTTGCGTTTCAAGTGCTTTTTTCGACAACTTGCCGATGCTAGAATGTTATCGGATAAAATGCTTGGGAGCGTGCCGCTTTTTATTTTTCTGCGCACGATGGATTGACAATGCCCGCAGAATCGTTTAACCTAGATTAGACTTCAAACGCAAAAAAAGCCCGGTTTCCCGAGCTTTTTCCTGTTTTTGTCATTTAGTTGTCCGAAATATTGTATCTATTATCTGCTAAAATATCCCTTGAAAGGAATGTGATTGTTATGCTTCTCACCTGCCCCGAATGCCAACTCCAAGTCAGCGATAAAGCCCTCACCTGCCCGCACTGTGGGTTCCCGTTCCAGAAATCCTCCGCTCCTGTTCCGCGCAAGAAACATAAACACCGCCGTCTTCCGAATGGTTTTGGCCAGATCACAGAGATCAAGAATCGCAATCTCGCAAACCGTTCAGGGCCATGGTGACGGCCGGTAAAAATCCAGACGGCAGCTGTATTGTCAGCCCCCTCCGTCCGGAAGCCTATTTTGAAACCTACAATGATGCCTACCAAGCTCTTCTGAAATATAATCGTCATGCGTTCGACCTCTCCAATCAAACCACTATGCAGGATCTCTATGAAGAATGGGTCGCTGCTCGAAAAGCAAAAGTCGATCCGTCTACCCTAGCCCGATATAAAACCGCTTGGGCTTATTCTGCCCCGCTGCATAGTATGCTCGTCCGAGACGTCAAGATCTCCGATATGCGCCGCTGTATTGAGACCGGTACGATCCTCTATGCCGGTAAACCTCGCCATCCGGAAAATAATGCCAAAGAGTCCATGAAAACCCTCTATAATCTTCTCTTTGATTATGCTGTGTCCTACGAGTTGGTCGATAAAAATTATGCCAGAATGTTTCATATCGACTCCGGCTATGTCCGCAAGCCAAATCGTCACATGGCATATACGGACGAAGAGCTTGCCGTTCTCTGGAACAGTATTGCCAAGCACCCCATCGTCGATATGATCCTGATCCAGTGCTATTCCGGCTGGCGTCCGGGTGAAATGTGCGATATTGAAATGAAGAATGTTGATCTTGAGAACCGCACCATTCGAGGGGGATTAAAAACAAAAGCGGGGATCAATCGGATCGTGCCGATTCATCCTCGCATTTTCGAGTTGGTGAAAGCCCGCTATGAGAAATCTCTCGCAGCAGGTTCACCGTATTTGTTTTATAGGATCCGTCGCGGAAAGCTCTCAAAAATCAAGTACGCCAACTATCAAATGGACCTTACCAAAGAGGTCATTCCCCTTCTGGCACTCAATCCTGACCACAAAGGCCACGATGGTCGTGTCACGTTTGTCACATTGGCGAAACGCTACAATATCAACGAGTATGCCCTCAAGCGTATTGTCGGCCATGCCATCCAAGACCTCACCGAGCGTGTTTATACAGAGCGTAGTGTCGAGTGGCTCCAAGAAGAAATCGAGAAGATTCCTTGATCCTTTTCTCCATAATGTAGAGATGTCTCTTGGCGTTTTGTGTAGGGAATGTGTATGAGTGACCCACATTTGCCTACATTTTTCCGATTCCAGCCAAGTCCGACTTCTCGTAACTACGTCTTTTTAAGCCCTCTTTTTAGATCGAAATCGTGTTGCACACGTCAATGAGCACAGGGTCGAGCGACTTGTGCATCTCAAGAGCCTCATCAACGGGGTAATCAACCAGCTGTTCGCCCTTCATGCCGACGATGCGGTTGTATTTGCCCTGCTCGAGCAGGCAGACAGCGTGATAGCCCATTGCGGAAGCATTCACACGGTCGCGGAGCGTGGGAGAACCGCCGCGCTGGACATGACCCAGAATGGTGGCACGGGTGTCGATGCCGGTGCGTGCCTGGATCTCGTTTGCGATCTCCTGCGAGTGGCCGATGCCCTCGGCTACGATCACGATGAAGTGACGCTTGCCGGTGCGCTGCGTCTCCACGATCTTATCGAGAATGTCGTGCTGCATATCAAATTCTTTTTCCGGCAGCAGAACAGCCATCGCGCCGGAGGCAATGGCAACGTTCAGGGCAATGTAACCGGCGTTGCGGCCCATGACCTCGACAACGCTGCAGCGGTCATGGCTCTGGGTAGTGTCGCGCAGCTTGTCGATCATTTCCAGCGCGGTGTTCATTGCTGTATCATAGCCGATGGTATAATCGGTGCAGGCAATATCATTGTCGATGGTACCGGGCAGGCCGATCATCGGGATGCCGCGGTGTGCCAGCTCACGGGCACCACGGTACGAACCGTCGCCGCCGATGACCACCAGAGCGTCGATGCCCAGCTCACGGCACTTGGCCGCGCCTTTGTCCTGCCCTTCCTTGGTCTTGAACTCAAGGCAGCGCGCCGTGTACAGGATGGTGCCGCCGGACTGGATGATGTTCGAGACACTGCGCAGGTTCATTTCAAAGCACTCACCGTTCAGCAGGCCGTTGTAACCGCGCTGAATGCCGATCATCCGAAAACCTTTGTGCAAGCCGGTACGGACAACGGCGCGAACTGCTGCGTTCATGCCGGGAGCATCACCGCCGCTGGTCAGAACGCCGATCGTTTTGATTTGCTTTTCCATAGAGAGATTCCCTCCAATTTGTTTCTTCATTTACCGATCGGAGCGGCACCCTCTTCTCCATCGGTGCCGTTCCATGCTTTGCTCATAAAGACTTTGACTTGCCTTTAACGATTATACCACAATTGGGTTCCGATGCCAACACTTTATCCGGCATTCACCCGGCTTAAATCGTGTACAGAAATGTCATTTTGTTGCAACATTCTTCTCCCCGACCACTCTTTTCAATTCTTCCATAAAGAGCGGATGCCCCGACGTATACAGTCGGCGCGGTGCGGCCAGTTTCTGTTTGACATCCTCCAGATAGAAGATCACCGGCATATCGCCATCAAAGATCTCAAGCAGATTGATGACCTTGGCATACTGCGGACAGCTGCGGGATGGCAGGCGGACGTAGAGCCGCTGCGCCGCATCCCGCATGGGGTTGGGCTTGTTGGCCTGCGGACGCTTTGGGTCATAGCCGTCGATGGGCGAAATGATTTCCGCCATCAGCTTGGACGGTTCTTCCTCCCGCACCGACAGCCGCCCCTCGATGACGACGACGGCATTCTCTTTCAGCGCATCCCGGAACGTATCCAGCACCCGCGGAAACACGATGACTTCCATCGTGCCGGTCAGGTCTTCCACGCTGGTAAAGGCCATCATGGTATTGGATTTGGTGGTCATCATCCGGTTTTTAACGATGGTGCATACAATGCAGACGTGGGTGTTGTCCAGCTTGTGGGCATCCTCCCCGGTCAGATCCTTGATGCTGTGGGATGCAAACCGCGCAGACTGCTCCCGGTAGGCATCCAGCGGGTGTCCGGACAGATACAGGCCGCTGACCTCTTTTTCCTGCTGCAGCCGTTCGGTGTAGGTGTACTCGGGAAACGGCTTGATCTCATAATGGTCCGCTGTTTCCGCCGCGTCGCTGCCTCCCATTGCCATCACCGAGAACAAATCGATCTGGCCTTCCAGATTGCGGCGGGCATCGCTCTCCACGCTCTTGACGATGCCGTCCACGGCTTCGACGAGACTGTGGCGGTTGTATCCAAATCCATCGAACGCACCGGCCTTGATCAGGCTTTCGACCGCCCGGCGGTTCAGCTCGTTGCCGTGCAGCCGTTTGCAGAAATCATAGAGACCGGTGTAGGGATGTCCGTTTCGCTCTTCCACGACCTGCTCGATGAGGTTGCGCCCCACGCTCTTGACCGCATTCAGGCCGAAGCGGATCTGTTTGTCGCCGTCGGCGGTAAAGCCGCCGGTGGAGATGTTGATGTCCGGCGGAAGCACCTTGATGCCAAGGCGGGCGCACTCGCTGGAGTACTCGATGACCTTGTCGGTGTTGTCCAGCACGCTGGTCATCAAAGCCGCCATGAACTCGCTGGGATAATGGCATTTGAGGTAAGCCGTCTGGAATGCGACATAGGCGTAACAGGCCGCATGGCTTTTGTTGAACGCATAGGACGCGAAGCTGACCATCTCATCGTAGATCTCATTGGCAATCTTTTCCGGAATGCCGTTGGCCACACAGCCCGGGCACTCGTGACCCGGTTCGGTGCAGCCATGAACAAAATGTTCCCGCTCCGCTTCCATGACAGCGTGCTTTTTCTTGCTCATCGCGCGGCGGACGTTGTCTGCCTGCCCGAAGGAGAAACCTGCCAGCTCCCGGAAAATCTGCATGACCTGTTCCTGATAGACGATGCAGCCGTTGGTCACGTCCAGAATGTGCGCCAGCTGGGGAGTCTTATAGCGGATCTTGTCCGGCTCGTGGCGGTTGCGCAGGTACGTCGGGATGGAGTCCATCGGGCCGGGGCGGTACAGGCTGATCAGAGCGATGACATCTTCCAGATTCTGCGGTTGCAATCCCATGAGCACCTGCTTCATCCCCGAGGATTCAAGCTGGAAGACACCCTCTGTCTCCCCCTGCCCCAGCATTTTATAGGTTTCCGGATCGTCATAGTCGAGATTCCGGATGGAAAAGTCCGGATCCTTCTTCTGGGCTGCCACCTCTGCGTCCCGGATCACGGTCAGGGTGCGCAGGCCGAGGAAATCCATTTTCAGCAGACCCAGCTCTTCGATCTCGGTCATGTTGAACTGGGTGACGGGCAGGCCATCGTTGGTTGCCAGCGGCAGATAGTAATCCGTCGGCTCCGGCGTGATGACAACGCCGGCCGCATGGGTCGAAGCATGGCGCGGCATTCCTTCGACCTTCAAAGCCGTGTCGATCAGCTCTGTCACCTGCGGGTCAGCGTCGTACATCCGTTTCAGCTCCGGTGAAACTTCCAATGCCCGCTTCAGGGTCATTTTCAGTTCCATGGGCACCTGTTTGGCCACCACATCCACGCTCTGATAGGGCATTCCCATCACGCGGCCCACATCCCGGATGGCGTTGCGTGCCGCCATGGTGCCAAAGGTGACGATCTGCGCCACATGGTCGCTCCCATACTTCCGGTTGACATAGTCGATGACTTCCTGACGGCGTTCGTAGCAGAAATCCACGTCGAAATCCGGCATACTGACGCGTTCCGGGTTCAGAAACCGCTCGAAGATCAGGTTGTACCGGATGGGGTCAATGTCCGTAATACCGACGCAGTAAGCTGCGATGCTGCCCGCACCGGAGCCACGACCCGGGCCGACCGGGATGCCCTGACTTTTGGCATAGTGGATGTAATCAAAGACAATGAGGTAATAGTTGGTATAGCCCATGGTCTTGACCACACCGATCTCATATTGCAGGCGGTCTTTGTTGGCCTGCGGCACATTCGGCCCATAGCGGCGTTCCAGACCCTCCCAACAGAGTTTCTCAAAGTATGCCTGATTGTCCATCCCGTCCGGTGCCTTGTAATACGGGATCTTGGTGTGACCAAACTCGAAGTCAAAATCACACTGGTCTGCGATCTTTTGGGTGTTCTCACAGGCTTCCGGCACCATCGAGAAGAGATCGTACATCTCGTCGGTGGTCTTGACATAGAATTCATCGGTCTGGAACTCCATCCGGTCGGCATCCTGAATGGTCTTGCCGGTCTGGATGCACAGCAGGATGCTCTGCATCTTGGAATCCTCTTTCCGCAGGTAGTGGGAGTCGTTGGTGGCCACCATGGGGATGCCCGTCTCCCGCGCCAGTTTGATGAGCTGCGGCAGAACAATGTTGTCTTCCTCGAGGCCGTGATCCTGCAGCTCAAGGTAATAGTTGCCCTTGCCGAAGAGATCCTGATACCAGAGTGCAGCCGTTTTTGCCCGCTCGTAATCCCCGGCAAGGATGGCCTGCGGGATCTCACCGGCAAGGCAGGCCGAAAGGCAGATCAGCCCCTCGTGATGCTGTTCCAGAAGCTGCTTGTCGATGCGGGGCTTGGAATAAAATCCCTCCACAAAGCCAGTCGACACCATCTTGATGAGATTTTTATAGCCGACCTCATTTTTGCACAGCAGGATCAGATGGTTGTTTCCGTCGATCTTGTTGACTTTATCGAACCGTGTCCGGGTCGCCACATAGACTTCGCAGCCGATGATGGGCTTGATGCCCGCCTTTTTCGCTGCCTTATAGAACTGCACGCAGCCGTACATCACGCCGTGGTCGGTGCAGGCAATGGCCGTTTGGCCGCACTCCTTGACCCGATCCATCAATTGGTCGATCCGGCAGGCACCGTCCAGCAGGCTGTACTCGGTGTGGATGTGAAGATGGACAAAATCCCGCCCCATGCGGTTCCCCTCGCTGCACTCGCTCAAGATTCGTCCTCTCCTTTCGTGTGTTCGGTTTCCAGCCTCTGGCGCAGTGCGTCGGCCAGTGCTTCCAGCTTTTTCATCCGGTGCGATAAGCCGGATTTGCTCACCGGCGGATCAAAGCAGGCGCAGAGGGCTGTCAGCGACAGGTCTGGATTTTCCAGCCGCTTCGCCGCCGCAGCCTGCAGACCCTCCGGCAAGGTCTCCAGCGCATTCTGCTCTTGCAGGAAGCGGATGGCTTTCAGGGTCTGCGCATTGGCGCGGACGGTTTTGCTGAGGTTGGCTGTATCGCAGTTGATCTGGCGGTTGATGTGGTTGCGCACCTGCTTGACCGCTTTCTGCGCACCGATCTGCGCCGCAGCGTCCGCCGCCCCCATAAACGCCAGAATTTTTTCGATGTTCGCGCTGTTTTTGACGTAGATCAGATTTACGCCGTTCCGCCGGGTGCGGTGGGGGGCAAACTCATGCTCCGCCAGCAAAGCCTCGAAATCTTTGGCCAGATTGGTACGGCTGGTGAGAAATTCAAGGTTATACTCTTTCTGTGGGTCGGTCATGGTTCCGCTGCACAAAAATGCTGCGCCAATGTACGCACTGACGCAGGTCTGGCAGCGGATCAATTTGGGGTCGATCTGCAGGCTGGTCTCGGTTCCGGTCGTGCCGAACAGCTCGTGCATCCGTTCCACCTGTTCGGGGCTGCGGATGCCGAACTCATACACTACACCGGTGGGGCGGGGCTTTTCGATCACTTCGCCCTGCACACCGCAGCGGGCAAACAGCTGCTCGGCCAACGATGCGATCACCGCCTGCTCGGTCTGGAGCACAAGCCCCCGGACGTCAAAATACTTGGCAAAACAGGCCATGCCGTAGGCCGCCGCACGCACGCAGCAGTCTTTCTGCAAGCTGCGCTGTGCGATCTCTTCCCGTGCCTGAGATGCAAAACTCATGTTGTTTCCTTTTCTTTTTCCAATTTATTTTCGGGTCGCATCCCGATGCTGCACACCGGGCGTATACCCCAGCTTCTCGCAGTATGCTGCGATCTTCCGCGCAAAGGTGATGGAGCGGTGCTTGCCGCCGGTGCAGCCCACGGCGATGGTCAGCTGGCTTTTGCCCTCCTTGACATAAAGGGGCAGTGCATACTCGAGAAAGTTCTCGTACCGCCGCAGCAATTCCTCCGCCTCCGGGTGGCTCATGACAAAATCCACGACCTCCTGATCGAGGCCGGTCTTATGCTTCAGCTCCGGTACATAGAATGGATTGGGCAGGCAGCGCACATCCAGCACGAGATCCGATTCCGGCGGGATGCCAAACTTGAATCCAAAGGACATGATGGTAAGCCGCATGGCCTGCTTTGCGCCGCCGTTCTGCAAAAACAAATTGCAGATGCGCTCTTTGTTCTGCGCTGTCGAGAGCAACGCCGTATTGATGGTGTAGTTTGCCCGCTCCCGCAGCGGTTCAAGGATCTGCCGCTCTTTCAGAAACGCCTCCCGGGTGGAGATGCCCTCGGCGATGCTGATGGGGTGGCGGCGGCGGGTCTCGCTGTACCGGCGCATCAGCACCTCGTCCGGCGCATCAAGGAAGAGGATCTCGTACCGCACGCCCTGCTGATCCAGCTGTTCCAAGGCCTGTTCAATGGACTCCCCGGAGTGGCAGCCGCGCACATCCATGGACAGTGCGACCCGCTGGAGCTGGTTGTCGCCCGCCTTGGAAAATGCTGTGATGCTGGGCAGCAGCCCAGCCGGGATGTTGTCGATGCAGAAAAAGCCGATATCCTCCAGCGCATTCATAGCGACAGACTTTCCTGCGCCGGAAAGTCCGCTGACGATCAGAAGATCCATACGATTCCCCTCTTTATGCCTTTACCACACGAATTTCTTTTTCCAGCGCAAAGCCGGTCTTTTCCTTCACGATGGCACACACCTCGTCGCAGAGAGCCAGCACATCGGCGCAGGTCGCGCCGCCAAGGTTGACGACGAACCCGCAGTGCTTGTCGCTGACGGCCGCTCCGCCGTGGCGGTATCCCCGCAGGCCGCACTGGTCGATGAGAGCGGCTGCAAACGCACCGACTGGCCGTTTGAACGTGCTGCCGGCACTGGGCTTATCCAGCGGCTGCTTTTCGATCCGTTTTGCCATCAGCTCGTTCATCCGCGCTTTGATGGCCTCCGGGTCGCTCTTTTGCAGGCGGAAGTCCGCACGCAGGATGCAGCCGCCGTTCTCTTCAAAAATGCTGTGCCGGTACGACAGATCCAGCTCTGCAGCGTCTGCCTCCACGATCTCCCCTTCTGTGTTCAGATAGGAGACCCGTTCCAGCACATCCTTGATCTCACCGCCGTAGGCACCGGCGTTCATGTAGACCGCACCGCCCACGGTGCCCGGAATGCCGTAAGCAAATTCCAGCCCGGTATAGCCGTGTTTCTGTGCAAAGCGGCACAGGTCGGCAAGCTTCATCCCCGCACAGACGGTCAGCCTGCCGCCGTCTGCATTGCAGCAGAAGGTCGGAGCCCTGTCCGCACCCTCGGTGGAGACGTCAATGACCGCGCCGCGGAAGCCTGCGTCCTCGAACAGGATGTTGCTGCCGTTGCCCAGCAGGTAATAGCGGATCCCGGCTTCTTTGCAGAGCCGGACGGCCGTGCAGAGCTGGGCTTCGTCACACGGCTGGAGGAACACATCCGCCGGGCCGCCGATCTTAAAGGTGCAGTGCGCGCTGAGCGGTTCGTTTTCTTTGAAGCGGATGCCCGCTTCGCGCAGCTGTTGTTTGAGTTGTTCCATTTGCGTCCTCTTTTCCAGAGTATTCGGTTTAATCCAGCGTATCGTTGAGACCCAGCCGGATCAGCAGCTCTTTGGCTGCGTTGTAGCCCATCTTCTTCTGGCGGTTGTTGATGGCCGCCGTTTCCAGCACCACCGCAAGGTTGCGGCCCGGCGAGACCGGGATGCTGGTGCTGGGGATGTTGACGCCAAGGATCTCGTAGTACTCGCTCTCGAGACCGGTGCGCTGATAGTTCTTGGTCGGATCCCATGCTTCCAGCTGGACCACCAGATCCAGGCTCTCGCTGACCTTGACCGCACCAACGCCAAACACCCGCGCCACATTGACGATGCCAATGCCGCGCAGCTCAATAAAGTGGCGGATATTTTCAGGAGCCGTGCCCATGATCTGGCGGTTGGAGACCTTGCGCAGCTCCACTGCGTCGTCGGCGACCAGACGGTGGCCGCGTTTGACCAGCTCAATGGCCAACTCGCTCTTGCCGATGCCGCTGTCGCCAAGGATCAGGATGCCCTCGCCGTACACTTCCACCAGCACGCCATGCCGGGTGATGCGGGGAGCCAGCTCCAAGTTCAGCATGCTGATGAGGCTTCCCATCAGGGTGCAGGTCGTTTCATTGGAGCGCAGCAACGCCACCTGATACTTCTCGGCCAGCTTCTGCATCTCCGGAAACGGTGCCAGCTCTTCGCTGCGGCAGACGATCACGGCCGGCGGCTTTTGGCCGAACAGCCGATCCAGAGCCTCGTACCGCTTTTCCGGCGTCAGCCCCGACAGAAAGTTCATCTCGGCCAGACCCATGATCTGCAGCCGCAGCCGGTCAAAAAAATCATAATATCCCGCCAGAAACAGACCCGGACGGTTGACTTCCGCGATCTCGATCTGGATCTTGTCCTGATCCTGAGGCATATAGACCACTTCCATGCTGACCTTCTCGATCAGCTTGCTGAGAGAAACGGAAAAATTCCCCATCGTTCTTCCTCCTGCAATTTCTGCGCCTCGCCCATCGCCCGGGCAGAACGCTCTGTTTCCTCTTATTATAATAAATCCGGACGGGAAAGGCAACTTCTCCGGTCATCTTTTCCGCTTTTCTCCCATTTCGGCCTTGCATCTGCCCCGGAAGCCCTTATACTATAAGGTAGAAGGTCGGCTTTACATTTTCTTTACTTTACATGGGTTTTACATTTGACTGATTTCGCATTTTACATTCAACCCCTATACTCATAAACAGGAGAACACCACGTCAAATAAAAGTGAGGAACTGTGATATGACGATTTTCAATGTCTTTTCCCTCTTTGGCGGTCTGGCCCTGTTTTTGTTCGGTATGGACATCATGGGCAAGGCCCTCGAAAAGCAAGCAGGCGGTCAGCTGCAAAAAATTCTGAGCAAGCTGACCGATAACCCCCTCAAGGGCTTCTTCCTTGGTCTGTGCGTTACGGCCGTGATCCAGAGCTCCAGTGCCACCACCGTCATGGTGGTCGGCTTTGTCAACAGCGGCATCATGGAGCTGCATCAGGCCATCGGCGTGATCATGGGCAGCAACGTCGGCACCACGGTCACCAGCTGGATCTTGGGTCTGTCGGGTCTGCAGGGCGACAGCTTCTGGATCCAGATGCTCAAGCCCACCTCCTTCAGCCCGGTGCTGGCCTTCCTCGGCATCCTCCTGTATATGGGCAAAAGCGAAAAGCGGCAGGGCGTCGGCACCATCATGATCGGCTTTGCCGTCCTGATGACCGGCATGACCACCATGTCGCAGGCTGTGGCTCCGCTGCAGGACGAAGCATGGTTCACCAACCTCTTTGTCCGCTTCTCCAACCCGCTGCTCGGCGTTCTGGTGGGTGCCATCGTCACCGGCGTCATTCAAAGCTCCAGTGCCAGTGTCGGCATCCTGCAGGCTCTCAGCTCCACCGGCGTCATCACCTTCGGCAGTGCGATCCCCATCATCATGGGTCAGAACATCGGCACCTGCGTGACCGCACTGCTCTCCTCGGTGGGTGCCAATAAGAACGCCCGCCGCGCCGCCATGGTGCATCTCTATTTCAACATCATCGGTGTGGCCCTCTTCCTGACCGTGTTCTACGGCCTGAACGCAGTGCTTCACTTCACCTTTGTCAATGACACCGTCACGGCATGGGGCATCGCGGTGGTTCACTCGATCTTCAACCTGACCGCAACCGCTGTTCTGCTTCCGTTCGCCAATGTCCTCGAAAAGCTGGCCATCGCCACCATCCCCGACGACGCTCAGAAAGAGAGCTTTGCCCTGCTGGATGAGCGTCTGCTGAACACCCCGGCCATGGCCGTCGAGCGTGCCCGCTCTGCAACGGCAGAGATGGCAGAGCTGGCCCGTACCGGTGTGATCCAAGCCATGAGCCTGACCCACAAGTGGGACGATGCTCTGGCGCAGAAGGTTCGGGAAGAGGAAGAAAAAGTCGATCATTACGAAGATGCCCTCGGCACCTATCTGGTCAAACTGTCCGGCCGCGAGATGAGCCACGCCGACAGCCAGAGCGTCAATACCCTGCTTCACACCATCAGCGATTTCGAGCGGATCAGCGACCATTCCGTGAATCTGCTGGAATCTGCCGAGGAGATGCACACCAAGGATGTCCACTTCTCCAACGACGCCCGCGAGGAGCTGCAGGTGTTGGAGGATGCCGTGCAGGATACCCTGAACCGCACCACCGACGCCTTCCGCAAGGGTGATCTGCACCTTGCCGGAAAGGTCGAACCGCTGGAGCAGGTGGTCGATGAACTGGTGCGCGCCATCAAAGCGCGGCACATCGCCCGTCTGCAGGCGGGCAGCTGCTCCATTGAGTACGGCTTTATTCTGGACGATCTGCTGACCAACTATGAGCGTGTCTGCGACCACTGCAGCAACGTTGCCGTGGCGCAGATCGAGGTGGCGCAGGACAGTTTTGACACCCACGCCTACCTCAACGACCTCAAGAGCGGACACGACTCCAAAGAAAGCGAGCAGTTCCAGCGTCGTCTGGACCGCTACCGCGAACGCTATCTCTTCCCTGACGGGAACACATCTGCGGAGGAACAGAAATGATCTACATTGTTGAAGACGATGACGCCATCCGGGAGTTGGAGCAGTACGCCCTGCAGTCCAACGGCTACGATGTGGCAAGCTTTGGCTCTTCAGAACCCTTCTGGCAGGCCATGCACAACGCGGAACCCGAGCTGGTGATCCTCGATGTGATGCTGCCGGGCGAGGACGGTTTCTCGATTTTGAAAAAGCTGCGCAACACCCCTTCCCTCAAGCGGCTGCCGATCATCATGGTCACCGCCAAATCCAGTGAGCTGGACACCGTGCGCGGGTTAGACTGCGGTGCAGACGATTACATCACCAAGCCCTTTGGCATCATGGAATTCCTGAGCCGGGTGCGGGCGGCTCTCCGTCGGTCGGCACCCGAGGTGCGGCCGGACGTCTACTCCTTCCACGAGATCCTGCTGGACAATGCCCGACACAGCGTCACTGTCAATGGGGTGAACGTAGATCTGACCTACAAGGAGTACAGCCTGCTCCGGCTGCTGCTGGAGCACACCAACCTTGTTGTGACCCGCGAGACCATCCTGCAGGTGGTGTGGGGCACCGACATCTCGGTGGAGAGCCGGACCGTGGATATGCACATCCGCACCCTGCGCAAGAAGCTGGGCGACGCAGGACGCTACATCTGCACCGTCCGCAAGGTCGGCTATAAACTGGCTGACAACGAGGAGGAAACCGAAGAATGAAACTGCGCAGCATGGAAGAAAGAATCAGCTACCGTCTCTTTCTGATGGGATTTGTCGGTCTGGTCTGCACCGCTGTGCTCTGCATCTTTGTGTTCCATAAAGCGTTTACCGCGCAGGCATGGACGGCACTGGAAAACGAGACCAAGCTCATCGCCGCCGGGTACAGCCAGGGGAACGATCCGCAGGCTCTTTCCTCTTTTGTCACCAGCGACCTGCGCCTCACCCTGATCGCCAGCGACGGCAGCGTGCTGTTTGAGTCGGCCACCTCCCAACAGATGGAAAATCACCTCAGCCGCCCCGAGATCCAGCAGGCCATGCAAAGCGGCGTTGGGCAGGATCGCCGCGATTCCCAGACCATGGGGTTTGAAACGTATTACTATGCCCTGCTTCTGCCCGACGGCTGCATCCTCCGGGTGGCGCAGGACTCCGAGACCGTCTGGGCCATCTACGACGAGACCCTGCCGGCCATCGTGCTGAGCTGCCTGCTGATGATGGGGGCTGCTGCGATCATGGCCGGTCTGCTGACCCGGAGCCTTGTCCAGCCCGTTCTGAAAATGGCCGATGATCTCGACCACATTCAGGACAATGTTCCCTACCGGGAGCTGATTCCCTTTGCCGAGAGCATCCACTCCGACCGTCTCCTGCGCGAAAACAATGAGAAAATGCGGCAGGAATTCACGGCCAATGTCAGCCACGAATTGAAGACCCCGCTGACCAGCATCTCCGGCTACGCCGAGCTGATCGAGACGGGCATCGCCAAACCCGAAGATGTGGCAGGCTTCGGCCACAAGATCCATGTGGAGGCCACCCGGATGATCCAGCTGGTCAACGACATTCTGCAGCTGTCGCATCTGGACAATGTAAGCGAGACCGGCAACGAGCCGGTCATGGAAACGGTCGATCTGCTGGATGTGGCCAAGGAGTGCGTCGAGCGGCAGAAAGTCAACGCCAAGCGGTCGTACATTTCGCTGACCTATCTGGGCGAAAGCGCACCGGTGCTGGGCAGCCGAAGCCTGCTGGACGAACTGTGCCAGAACCTCTGCGACAATGCCATCCGGTACAATCGCCCGGGTGGAAAAGTCCAGATCATCACCGCCTGCAGCCGGGATGGTCACTGCACTCTGACCGTCAAGGACAACGGCATCGGCATCCCCAAGGAAGCGCAGTCCAGCGTATTTGAACGCTTCTACCGGGTGGATAAGAGCCGGAGCAAGGCCACCGGCGGCACCGGGCTGGGGCTGGCCATCGTCAAACACATCGCCCGCATCCACAACGCCAAGATCAAGCTGGAAAGCGAAGTGGACGAGGGCACGACCATTACCGTTCTCTTCGAGACGGCCCATTGAAAACCGCATCGAGCGCCACGTCTGTCCGGATCTCCGGGCAGGCGTTTTTTGTTGTCAGGGGGTCATGGGGGTCTCTCAACGCCCGCACCGACCCCAGCCGGAGGAGATCGAAGCCATTTGCCCAGCAGCGGCGCACCGTTTCGGTGCAGAGGGTCTCCCATGCGGCAAGTTCTTCCTGTGTCGGCATCCGGCTCTCCGGCGGGCAGCGGCAGGTCAGGAGAAGCCGAAATCCCTCCCCTTTTTCTTCCACCGACCGTGCCAGCCGGGTCAGCTCCACGGGATCCCGCTCGGTTTCAAAGCGGCAGTTCCTTTTGCGCCCCAGCAGAAACAAAGCCGCTTCGCTCTCGTCGGCAGTCAGCGCGGTCTCCCCTGTTGCGGTCACGAGCAGCCGCTCTTCCCGGCAGGACAGCGCGTCGTCTTTCCACGCCAGCACCGGCAGTAGACAGCCGTTCCGGTTCTCATACAGGCGTGGGGCTGCGGCATCGGCTTTGACCGCTCCCAGCAGCATTTCCGGCAGCGATTCTTCCTCTTCCGCCCGCGTTTCCAGCTCTTGTGCCGGAACATCCAGCAAAAACACCCGGGACGCCAGCCTCCCGTACGGCCGCTCCTGATAGAGCGTCTCACAGATCCGGAGGGTCTGCAGGGTGCTCCCCGGCCCAAGCAGCAGGTAATCGCAGAGGCGGTAATTGGCTTTGCGCGGGAGCTTCTTTTCTGCCTGCACCAGTGCGGCCTGCGGCGTACCGCCGGATGCAAGCGCAAACTGGATCTTCGCCTCCGTCTCCGAAGCATCCGCAGAAGCTTCCGGGAACTGGTACAGCAGCCCGGCAGACCAGCCGCTCGGGGTTTGTTCCAGCAGCAGAGCCCGCACGATGCTCTTTTCGGTATTTTCCCCGCGCAGAAACAGGACGCACCAGCCGATCATCAACCCGGCGGCCAGCAGCTGGAATCCTGCCCGGCGGCTCACGCTCCTGCCTCCCACGGGATATGCGGCGTCCAGAACGGCTCTGCCAGCAGCCGGAGGATCCGGGTCAGGAAACAAATGCGGAACAGAGCCGCCGCCAGCCAAAGCAGCAAAAACAAGGCATCCATCCGGGAAACACTGCCCAGCGTCCATGCCCGCAGAAGTTCTGCGCCCGGATAGGCACTGCAGCCGAACAGAAGCTCTTGCCCAAGCCGCACCCCGCCTTCCAGCAGAAACGCCTCCATCGGAAGCCAGACCGTGCGGGGCAGGCGGCTCTTGGCCAACGTTTCCGTCGTCTGCGGCAGAAGAAAATACTCTGCATAGAGGGGCAGCGTCACCCGGTTGGCGCGGAACGATGCCGTTTCCAGAAGGTTCTGCCAGTGAAACTGCCCGGCAAGCCCGACAATGCCGATGAAACCGCCGACCGCCGCCAGCCCCCATAGAATCCGTGCCGCACGGGAAAACGTTTCCGGTGCAAGACACCACCCGGCGGCGAGAAGCAGCGGCAGAAAGCCGATCACGGCCATGGAGGAAAACTGCTCCCAGCAAAGGCTTTGTGCTTCCCGGGCGGCATCCACCAGCTCTGCCGCCGCCCAGAGCAGCATCCCGATGCGGCAGACGCTGCAAAACAGCGTGCTGCGGTTCCGGTTTTCCCGTTCGAGGAGCAACGCTGCCAACAAAACCATCCCGACCGCCAATGGAAAGCCCCGGAGCAGAAAGAGCCTCGCCGGAACATCGCCCCCGGACGTCTCCATACACCGGGCAAACACGGCCGCTGCAACGCTCAACCGGAGCACGCCGGGCGAAACCACAGGCTGGGTCATTGCTTCTCACCTCGTTTCTGCCAGATGGTAAAGGGATCCTGCGAGAGAACGCGATAATCGCGCCGGATCACACCATCTTCGGACAGCGATCCCTCCGGGAAAGTGCTTCCGGACAGATAGGGCACCCCCATTGCGGAAACGCCGGTCAGCGCGAAGAGGACGAACAGCCCGGCTCCCACCAAGCCCACCGGCCCGGCCAGACCTGCGGCCAGCAGCACCACCAGCCGGAGCAGGGTCGCCGGTTCGTAGAGAGAGGGTGTGACGAAGATGGCGATCGAAGTCACCGAGGCCGTCAGGATCACCGGCGTGCTCATCAGACCGGTGGCGATGGCTGCATCGCCGACGATCAGGGCTGCGACCAGACTGACCGAGTGCCCCAGCGTCTGGGGCATCCGCAGCCCCGCTTCCCGGATGACCTCAAGGATCAGGATCACCATCAGCATCTCGGCGAAGAGCGGCAAGGGTGTTGCCTGCTCCGCTGCTTCCATTTTAAAGAGCAGCTGGGGCGGGATCAGCTCCGGCAGATAGACCGCCAGACAGACAAAGCACCCGGGCAGAAAAACACTCAGGTAGAATGCCGTATATTTCAGCAGCCGCAAAAACGACGAGAACACCGCCGTGGTTCCGTAATCGTCGAGGCAATCGAAATTTTCGCAGAAGAGAGTCGGCAGGATCATGGCGGAGGGGCTGCCGTTGACGAGGATCACCAGCTTTCCCTCACAGAGCTTTGCCGCAGCGACCGCCGGACGTTCGGTGTAGCCGACCGGTGCAAACAGCCGGATCTTTGCGGGGAAAAGCCATGGCACAAAGTAGCTTGAATCCAGCAGCAGCGTCGGCTTTGCCGCTTGGAGCGTCCGGCGCACCTGTTCCACAACAGTGGGCGGCACCTTTCCCTTGCAATAGCAGACCGCGTACTCGGTCTTGGTCTCGCAGTCGGCCTGTGCCGCTTCCTGCACAAGCTGCTCTGTCCGGATCAGCCGCCGCAGCAGGCTCAGGTTGACCCGCAGCAGATCGGTAAAACCTTCCCGCGAGCCGCGCAGGTTGCCCTCGCCGGAAGGTTCTTCCACCGAGCGGAACTTCAGGCTCTGCACCGAAAAAGCCATCCCCTGCCTGCATCCGTCCAGCAGAAGGACGCACATCCCTGCCGTCAGCCGCTTTACCAGATCGTCCATGTCCTCCACCGGGGTGCTCTCGGCGGGCAGATCCGAGTGATAAAACAGCCAATCGAAGATCTGCTCTCCGCTGGCGATGCCGGTCTCCCCGGGCTGCAGCGGCTGTGTCTGCCGGTTGACTGCATCCAGAAGCAGCTGCCACAGGGATTCGAGACTTGCCATCCCATCAAAGAGCAGGATCGTTCCGGCACAGTGGTAAAGCTGGATGTCCTTCGCATAAAAATCTGCGGATCGGCCAAACATAGCATCAAGCGTTTCGCGGTTTTGGGAAAGACTTCTCGAAAGCTGCATGGAACCGCCCCCTTTGTCCAGCAGTATGACCACGAGGCCTGCCGGTTATGCAGGGGCAGGCCTCGGGAGGAGGAATGATTTTTGAAGTTTCTGATCTGCCGCACCATCCTCATTTATCTCTGCGTGCTCTTTGCCATGCGGCTGATGGGCAAGCGTCAGCTGGGTGAACTGCAGCCCGAGGAGCTGGTCTCCACCATCCTCATCTCCAATCTGGCGTCCATCTCCATCGAGTCGGAGGAAGTGCCCATCACGGCCAGCCTAATCCCGCTCTTCCTCATTGCCGCGCTGGAACTGCTGGGGTCGATGCTGAGCTTCCGGAGCCAGAAATTTTTCAACCTGATGTCCGGCCGCCCCAAGACCGTGATCCTGAACGGGCAGATCGACCAGAAGGCACTGCGGATGCTCCGGCTGACCACTGCCGATCTGATGGAAGCTCTGCGCGGGAAGGACATCTTTGATCCGCGGGATGTTTCCTACGCCATCATCGAAACCAACGGCACCCTTTCGGCTGCGCTCCGCCCCGAACGGCAGCCTGCAACCCTCGCCGATCTGCGCCTTGCGGCGCGGCAAACACAGGCCACCATCCCCTTTGTACTGGATGGGCAGGTTCTGGAGGACAATCTGCGCTCTTGCGGCAAAGACCGGGCGTGGCTGGAACGGACGGCACAGGCCAACACCCTGCTGCCGGAGGAGATCCTGCTTTTGGTCGGCAACGACACCGAAGATTATTTTCTGCTGAAAAAAGAGAGCCGCTCCGCAGGCGGCTCCCAGTGAGGAGGGAGTGTTTTGCGATGAGAAGGATCTACGCCTGTCTGGTCATGGTCGCAGCCCTGCTGGTCATTGCCGTTTACAGCAGCTGCCGCGTCCAGAAGTTTGCCGATGATCTCTCGCGTGCCCTCGATACTGCCATGGAAGCCATCCGGGATGAAGACTACGCCACCGCGCGGCGATCCCTCGCCGAAGGTGCCCGGCTCTGCGATGAAATGCGGGAAGGGATGAATCATCTGGTGCGCACGGCAGATTTCACTGAGCTGGAAGCCGCCCTCCGCGCCGCCGACGGCCATCTGGAATGGTCTGCTCCGGAAGAAGCTTTCGGCGAGCTGCGCCGTGCCGAGGTGCAGATCGAGACGATGGAGTGGCTGGCAAGGCGGATCTTGTAAAGGGCAAGCAAAGAAAAATGCTCTCTGCTTCGTTGGAAACAGAGAGCATTTATTCTTGATCTGTTACTTGGAGCGGTCGCCCATCAGCTTTTTCAGCTCATTGAAAAAGCTTTCTACGTCCGCAAACTGCTGGTAGACCGATGCAAAACGGACATAGGCCACTTCGTCGATCTTTTTCAGCTCCTGCATGGTCAGTTCGCCGATCCGCACGCTGGTCACTTCGCGGTCATACGAGCTCATGAGAGCCTGCTCGATGCTGCTGACGGCGTGCTCCAGCGTCTCGTAAGGGACGGGACGCTTGGCACAGGCACGAAGCATGGCATTGAGCAGTTTCTGCCGATCGAACGGCTCCCGGGATTCATCCTTTTTGATGACGATCAGGGGCACCGTCTCCACGATCTCATAGGTCGTAAACCTCATGTGGCAGCGCAGGCACTCCCGCCGACGGCGGATGCGTTCGCCATCCTCGGTGGGGCGGGAGTCGATCACCTTGGACTCCTCATCCCCGCAATAGGGGCATTTCATAGTTGTTCCTCCTGCATTCGGTCGTCATGGACCGGTCAGTTTGCTTTTTTGACCGCCTTGCGGTTGCTCCAAGCAGTCCACGCAGAGGTGGAAACACAGAGCGACGTGAACACGCCGCTGAGCATACCCATCATCAGCGGGAAGGCAAAGGTGAAGATGCTGTCCAGCCCATACAGCTTGGACACGACGCACATCACGCCCAGAGCCATCACCGTGGTTACGGTGGTGATGACCGTGCGACGAGCCGACTGGCAGACCGACTGGTTGACCAGCTGCTCAAACGAGGTTTTTTTGCCCATCAGGGCACGGTTCTCGCGGATCCGGTCGTAAACAACGACGGTATCGTTGATGGAGTAACCGAGAATGGTCAGCATGGCCGCAATGAAGTTGCCGTCCAGCGGGGTGCGCAGAGCCACAAAGGTGCCATAGACGATCATCAGGTCGCAGACCAGAGCCAGAATTGCCATCAGGCCGCCGGTCAGACCACCGATCTTCCGGAAGCGGATCGCAATGTAGATCAGGATCAGCAGCAGCGCAAAGACCACGGCCACCAGACTCTTCTGGAGGAACTTGGTTCCCATTGCCGCGCTGACGTTCTGCAGCGACAGCTGGGCGAAGTGGTTCTCCGGGTAAGTCTCGTTCAGAGAGTCGATCAGGGTCTCCACCTGTTCGGTGGTCACAGTCTCGGTGCCGGGCATCGAGATCTTGAGGGTCTGCTCCCCGGTCGCAACATTCTCGCCGGACTGCAGGGTCAGGTCGCTGCTTTCCAGCGCGGCCGAAGCCGTCTTCTGGACAGCTGCCTGATCAAAGCTGTCCTCATAGCGCAGGGTGATCATGGCACCGCCGGTAAACTCGGTGTCCAGCTTGACGCCCAGCAGCATCGAGCCGGAGACCACAAGGACCAGCAGGCAGAGCTCAATGGAGAGGAACCGCTTGCGCAGAGACATCAGGTCGATGGTGCCGATCTGCTTTTTCTCCTTGCCGGGTGCATCTGCACCGTAGAGCCACGGGTTGCGCAGGGCGGGGATCGCCGCTGCGCCGCGGATCATCACGCGGGTCGCAAAGATGCCGAACACGAAGTTGAGCAGAACACCGGTCAGCAGCGTATAGCCGAAGGCATAGATGGTGCCAGCCGTGGAGGGGCCAAAGGCAAAGAACACGAAGTGCAGTGCCTTGGCAAAGAAACCATCCGAGGGGCCAAATGCACCCATCAGGACAATGGCAACGATCACAATGGTCACGTTGCCGTCGATCACCGGGGTCAGGCCGCGGGCAAAGCCGCTCTTGAGGGCACCGTCCAGCGATTTGCCGCCGCGCAGCTCCTCCTTGATGCGCTCTGCCGTGATCACATTGGCGTCCACACCCATGCCGATGGCCAGAATGATGCCGGCGATGCCGGGCAGCGTCAGCGTGAAGCTCTCAAACACCGGGAAGTAACCGGAGACGAACGCCAGTGTTGCCGCCACCTGACCGGCCAGTGCGATGCAGGCAAGGAAGCCAGGCAGCCGGTAGAGCAGGGTCATCAGAACCACGATCAGTACAAAGGCGATCACACCGGCAAACACCATCGCGCTCAGGCTGTTCTCGCCAAGGCTGGGGCTGACCGTGGAGTAACTGTCCACCGTCAGGGCGAAGGGCAGCGAGCCGGAATTGATCTGGCGCGCCATCTTGACCACATCCTCCTGCGTGAAAGGATTGGATGCAGAGCTGGTGATGATGGCCGCACCGTCGGTGATGGCAGCGTTGACCGTCGCGGTGCTCACGTTCTGATCATCCAGCCAGATGCTGATGCTGCCGTTGTCCGCGTAGAGCTTGGTGGTCGCATCGCCAAAAGCCTTTGCGCCTTCGTCGGTAAACTTCAGCGCGACATAGTATTCCGAGCTGCTGCCGCTTACGGGGCCATACTGCGCCGCTGCACTCTCCACCATGGAGCCGTCGAGGATCAGCGTACCGTCCGCACTGCTTCCCTCCCGGAAGGTCAGATAGGCCGTGGTGCCAATCTCCTGAATGGCGGCTTCCGGGTCGAAATCGGTCTCACCGGACTGCCACGGGAACTCCAGGATCAGTGCATCCGAGTTGGTGTCAACGTACAGCTCGTAATCGGTGACGTTCAGTGCGACCAGACGGTTCTCGATGACCAGCTGAGCCGCTTCCAGCTGATCGTCGGTGGCGTCATATCCGTCCGACGGAACGAAGGTGACGTTGACGCCGCCCTTGATATCCACACCGAAGCGGATATCCTGTGCGCCTTTGATGTAGGTTTTGGTCGTGTCGCCGTACTTTGCCGAAATGCCGAAGAATGCCGTAAAGACAAACACTGCGATCAGCAATACGGCGGCAGCCAGATGCCATGCTTTACCTTTTGTTTTCATAGAAAATGGGAAACCTCCAAATATAATAAATCTCCTCTGCGCCGTCCGGTCGGCGGTGCAGGGAGATTTTACAGCTTGGGGAGCCTACGAATCAGGCATTGTCTGCCAGAAGCTTTTCGACGGCCGCCAGACGGACGCAGACGCAGAGCAGATCCGAAGCGGTCTCCACCTCATCCAGACTCGGATAGGTGGGCGCGATGCGCAGGTGGGAGTCCTCCGGATCCTTGTGGTACGGATACGCCGAGCCCGCACCGGTCAGGGTCAGGCCGCACTCCTTGCAGAGGGAGGCCACCCGCTTGGCGCAGCCGGGCATGACATACAGGCTGATGAAGTAGCCGCCCTTGGGGTTGGTCCAGTGGGCAATGTCGCCGCAGGGGGTCAGCTCCTCGGCAAAGGCCGTCTTCACCGCGTCGAAGCACGGGATCAGGCGGCGGCGGTGCTTTGCCATGTGTGCCAGCACGCCCTCTTTGTTCTTGAGGAAGCGGACGTGACGCAGCTGATTCATCTTGTCGTAGCTGATGATCATGACCGAGAACCGCTTGCAGATGTACTTGAGCATCTTCTCGCTGCAAGCCAGTGCCGAAACGCCTGCACCCGGGAAGGTGATCTTGCTGGTGGACGTGAACATAAAGACCCGATCCTCGGTGCCATACTTCTTGCACTCGTTCAGCAGAACGGGCGTCTCGATGATCTCGTCGGTCAGGTGGTGGACGATGTAAGCTTCATCCCAGAAGATCTTAAAATCGGGGGCGGCGGTCTTCATGGCCGCAAAGCGGCGGATGGTCTCGTCGCTGTACACATAGCCGTCGGGGTTGGAATACTGGGGCACACACCAGATGCCCTTGATGGTAGCATCCTCGGCCACCAGCTTTTCGACCATATCCATATCGGGGCCGTCCGGGGTCATGGGGATATTGATCATCTCAAAGCCGAACTCTTCCGTGATCGCAAAATGGCGGTCATAGCCGGGCACCGGGCAGAGGAACTTCCGCTTCTCCACCTGCGACCACGGGCAGGGAGACTCGGGGAACCCGAAACAGTACCCCATGGAGACGAGGTTGTACATGATCTGCAGGCTGGAGTTGCCGCCCACAAAAACCTCTCCCGGCTTCACGCCCATCACATCGGCAAACAGCTCCCGCGCCTCATGCAGACCCTCAAGGTCGCCGTAGTTGCGGGCGTCGGTGCCGGCATCGGTGGTGTAATCGGTCATCTGCAGCAGACCCATGGCCAGATCCATCTGGTGAGGGCCGGGCTTGCCGCGTGCCATGTTCAGCTTCAGGTTCAGAGCCTGAAATTTCTTATATTCTTCTTCCAGTTTCGCTTTTTCTGCGGCGAGCGCATCGCGATCCATCTCAAAATAATTTGCCATCGAAACACACACTCCTTTATCATACTTCCTAATTGCCCACTGTCTCAGCACTGCCGACTCGGTTCCGGGAAACCCTTGCCAGAGGACATTTCTCCATCCGGGTCGGGCAGTGCATCTCAGACTTTAATATTATAACTCAGAATCGTTTCAGAAACAAGATTGAAAAGAAAAAAGCCCCGCAAAAGCCGAAACTTTTACGGGACTTCAGGCACTTCTTCTGCCGATCAGCGTACCGATCAGCTCAGAGCGGTCTGATTTTTATACCGTTTGCGGACAGCACCGTACTCCAGATGCGCCTCGCCATTTTCCACGGTATCCTTGTCGATGGTGACGCGGATGATGGTGGGGTCGTTGGGCACATCGTACATGATGGGCATCAGGATGCTCTCCATCACGCTGCGCAGGCCGCGGGCACCTGTTTTCCGCTCGATGGTCTTGCGCGCCACGGCGTGCAGAGCCTCGTCGGTGATCTCCAGCTCCACATTGTCCATGCCCAGCAGCTCTTTGTACTGCTTGACCAGACTGTTGCGGGGCTCCTTGAGGACGCGCACCAGTGCATCCTCGTCCAGATCGTCCAGCACCGTGATGACCGGCAGACGGCCGATCAGCTCCGGGATCAGGCCGAATTTGACCAGATCGTGGGGCTCGACCTTCCGCAGCAGAGCCTTCTGTGCATCGCTGGAAGTATCCCGCAGACTGCTGCCGAAGCCCAGTGCCGATTTGTCGGTGCGACGCTGGATGTACTTATCCAGCCCATCGAAGGCACCGCCGCAGATGAACAGGATGTTGGTGGTGTCGATCTGAATGAACTCCTGCTGCGGGTGCTTGCGTCCGCCCTGCGGCGGAACATTGCTCACGGTACCCTCGAGGATCTTCAGCAATGCCTGCTGCACGCCCTCGCCGCCCACATCGCGGGTGATGGAGGGGTTCTCGCTCTTGCGGGTGATCTTGTCGATCTCATCAATATAGATGATGCCGATCTGGGCTTTCTGGACGTCAAAGTCCGCTGCCTGCAGCAGCTTGAGCAGGATATTCTCCACATCCTCGCCCACATAGCCGGCCTCGGTCAGGGTGGTTGCGTCCGCAATGGCGAAGGGCACGCCCAGCATCTTGGCCAGTGTCTGCGCCAGCAGAGTCTTGCCGACACCGGAGGGACCCAGCAGCAGAACATTGGACTTCTGCAGCTCTACGTCTGCGCCCTTGCCGCCGCTGAGGATCCGCTTGTAGTGGTTGTACACCGACACCGCCAGCACACGCTTGGCTTCGTCCTGCCCGATGACATACTGATCCAGACCCTCTTTGATCTCCGCAGGGGTCTTGATGTTGATGGAGAGGCTGTCTGCCGGCTGAATGCGGGGGCGGGCTGCACCGCTGCGGCCAGCCGGACGCGCTGCGCCGCGCTCCGGCTTGTCTGAGAGCAAGTCATAGCACAGGCCGATGCACTCGCTGCAGATGTTGACGCCCGGGCCAATGATCATCCGCTCCACTTCGTCCTGATGCTTGCCGCAAAAACTGCAAACCAGATCTTTTTCGTTTTTATCTCTGCCGGAATTGTTGTTTGCCATAGCCTTTTATTCCTTATCTGGGTTATGATTCGTTCCACGAGGCGTTCAGCGGCGGGCGATGACCTCGTCGATCAGGCCGTATGCCTTTGCTTCCTCTGCGGACATAAAGTTGTCGCGCTCGGTGTCGATCTGGATCTTTTCCAGCGGCTGGCCGGTGTAGGCACTGAGCATCCGATTC
Organism: uncultured Faecalibacterium sp.; assembly: GCA_934533135.1. Taxonomy (GTDB): domain Bacteria; phylum Bacillota; class Clostridia; order Oscillospirales; family Ruminococcaceae; genus Faecalibacterium. Next base: position 15,376 of record CAKTBG010000001.1, on the reverse strand, counting down.
ATCTTTTCGCGGGTGCGGACGAGGTGCTCGGCATGGATCTTGATGTCCGTTGCCTGCCCCGACAGGCCGCCGTTCTGACCGCCGCCGATCAGCGGCTGATGGATCATGATCTCGGCGTTGGGCAGGGCAAAACGCTTGCCCTTGGTGCCGCTTGCCAGCAGGAACGCACCCATCGAAGCAGCCATGCCCATGCAGATGGTGGAAACATCGCACTTGATATAGTTCATGGTATCGTGGATCGCCATGCCTGCGCTGATGGAACCGCCGGGGCTGTTGATATACAGGCTGATGTCCTTATCGGGGTCCTGCCCTTCCAGATACAGCAGCTGTGCTACAACGAGGCTGGCGGAGGTGTCGTTGACATCCTCGCTCAGAACAATGATACGATCATTCAGCAGACGGGAAAAAATGTCGTAGGAACGCTCCCCGTGCGCCGACTGCTCGACAACGTAAGGAACAAAACTCATAGGGTTCGCCTCCTGAAAATAAGATTTCATGGTATTTGCAAAATTGACCGATACGGCAAAAGCACACGGAGCCGTATCGGTCAATTTTTACAACCTTTGCTTACAAAACAGGCGTTTGGCCGCCGGTTTTATAATTCGACCGCCGACTCAGGATCTAAAATTACTGAGCGTCCTCGGTCTTTGCGGCCTCAGCAGCCTTCTCGGTGATGTTGGCGTGGCTCTTGATGAAGTCGATGGCCTTGGTGCGAGCCAGATCCTTCTTCAGATCTTCCACATTGATCAGCTCACGGACCTTGTCCTCTTCCATCTTGTACTGGTCAGCGATGCGCTTGATCTCAGCGTTGACATCCTCCTCGGATGCCTCGATGTGCTCAGCGGCAGCAACCGCCTCCAGAGCCAAACCAATCTTGACCTGCTTCTCAGCCTGCGGCATGAAGGAAGCACGGAACTGCTCCATGCTCTGACCCATATACTTCAGGTAGTCCTCGAGACGCAGACCCTGCTGCTCCACACGGAATGCGAAGTCGTTGACCATCTCATCCATGCGGCTCTCGTACATTGCCTGCGGGATCTCTGCTTCCATGCCGTCGATGACCTGATCGACCAGAGCGTTCTCAACAGCCAGATCATCCTGCTTGTCGAGCTGCTCCTGATTGGACTTGCGGATGGACTCCTTGAAAGCCTCCAGCGTATCGTACTCGGAGCAATCCCTGGCCAGCTCGTCGTCCAGAGCGGGCAGCTCCTTGTACTTGACCTCGTGCAGCTTGATCTTGAAGACAGCGGGCTTGCCAGCCAGCTCAGCAGCCTGATACTGCTCGGGGAAGGAGACGTTGACGTCGAACTCCTCGCCTGCAGCGTGGCCGACGATCTGATCCTCGAAACCGGGGATGAAGGAACCGCTGCCCAGCGTCAGGCTGTAGTGCTCTGCCTTGCCGCCCTCGAAAGCGACGCCGTCCACAAAGCCCTCGAAGTCGATGTCCACGATATCGCCGTTCTCAGCAGCACCCTCACGGGTCAGCTCACGGGCGTTGCGCTCCTGCACACGCTTCAGCTCAGCGTCCACAGCAGCCTCATCCACAGTATGGACGGTCTTCTCGACGTTCAGACCATTGTAGCTTCCGATCTTGACTTCGGGCTTGACAGCGACCTTCACGGTCAGGGCAACACCCTCGGTCTCGCTTGCAGCGTCCACGGTGACCTCAGGACGGCCGACCGGCTCGATGCCAGCTTCCTTGACAGCCTCTTCGTATGCAGCGGGGAACAGCTCGTTGATGGCATCATAGGTAAACACATCTGCGCCATACATCTTCTCGATCAGAGAACGAGGAGCCTTGCCCTTGCGGAAGCCGGGCACAGTATACTTCTTGCCTTCCTTCTTAAAGACATCGGCAACTGCGGCCTTGAAAGCCTCAGCGTCGATGGAGAACTGGATCTCGGCCATGCTCTTCTCGAGCTTTTCGCACTTAATGAACTTCATTTTGGTTATCCTCCACTCAAAAATTCTATTGCGCCGGTCATGGATCTGCCGACGACAACCGCGCACCGCGTCCTGTGGTATTGCGAAATGCGGGGACGCGCGCGCTCAATTGGGTGCAACAATCGCGTCAAAACTTATTATAGCACGCTCTTGATACAATTGCCAGCCCAAATTTTGACTTTTTGTTATTTTTGCTCATGTTCTGTCCTCTCATAGGATCCGATATGGGCAGAACCGCAGGCCATCTGCGCTGACCAGCTTATATTGGATGCCGTCCACCTCGCCCTGCACCGCATAACGAAGGGCGTTTCCGTGTAGGTGTCCATAGAAGCAGCGTTTGATCCCATACTGGTTCAGCGTCGCCACGATCTCGGGCGCACTGGTGCCGGTGTAGACCGGCGGATAATGCAGGAACACCAGCTTTTCGAGACCCGGCTCGGCGGCATCAAGGCTCATCCTGAGCCGGCCGATCTCCCGGTTCATCACTTTTTCGTCGTGGGGCTCCCCCACATCAAACAGCCATCCCCGGGTGCCGCACAGTGCGTACCCCTCCGCCGTGTAGGAGTTGTTGTGCAGGATGTGCAGGGTGTCAAAGCCCTCGGCCTTGAGGTAGGCATTCATCTTATTGGCGGTGCTCCACCAATAATCGTGGTTTCCCTTCATGATCAGCTTCTGACCGGGCAGCTCCTGCAAAAATGCAAAATCTTTGCGGGTGTCGGTCAGGCGCATGGCCCAGCTGATGTCGCCTGCCAGAACGATGGTATCTTCCGGGTGAACCAGTTTGCGCCAGTTGGCTTCCAGCCGCTCGACGTAGTTGTTCCACCCGGGAAACACATCCATCGGCTTGGAACCGCCCAACGAGAGATGGGTATCGCCAAGCACAAAAAGTGCCATGTTTGTATTCTCCTGTTCTGTATGCGGAACTTATGCCCGATCGCTCAGCGCAACCTCCGCGATCTGAGCCGGGTCGATCACATCGTGGAACCGCTCGGTCTTCTGCCGCAGGGCAGACAGGCTGACCGGAGCCGTGTGTCCGGTGACCTGCTCCAGCTGGGTCATGGCCTCGAAGTCGTTTTCCGGTGCAGCATGACCCAGAGCTTCCAACACGCTGCGGGGGAATTTGAAGGGCGACGCCGTGGAGAGAACCACCATCGGCACACCGTCCCGCTTTTTCTGCGCGGCAACGTGGAACGCCACAGCCGTATGGGTGTCGCAGAGGTAGTTGTCCTGCTCGAAGCGGGCACGGATCTCTCCGGCCACCTGTGCTTCGCTGCTCCAGCCGCAGTCGAAGCTCTCCTGGATCTTGGCCAGCGTCTCCGGGCGCACCGAATAGCGGCCGGTCTCGCTCAGGCTCTTCATCAGAGCTGCCACCTCGGTGTCGCTGCCGGTGACGTGGAAGAGGAGCCGCTCGAGGTTGGAGGACACGAGGATGTCCATGCTGGGCGACGTGGTCTTGAAGAACTCCCGCTTGGCTGTGTAGGTTCCGGTGGTGAGGAAGTCTGTCAGGACGTTGTTCTCATTGGAAGCGCAGACCAGCTTTCCGACGGGCAGACCCATCTGTTTGGCGTAATAGCCCGCCAGAATGTCGCCAAAGTTGCCCGTAGGAACGCAAAAGTCCACTTTTTCGCCAAAGGCGATCTTCCCGGCCTTGCACAGCTGGGCGTAAGCGGCAAAATAGTAGACGATCTGCGGAACCAGCCGCCCCCAGTTGATCGAGTTTGCGCTGGACAGGCGAATGTTCCGCTGCGCCAGCTGCGCTGCGATCTCCTTGTCGCCAAAGACCCGCTTTACGCCGGTCTGGGCGTCGTCGAAGTTGCCGCGCACGGCATAGACCGCCACATTTGCGCCTTCCTGCGTCGCCATCTGAAGACGCTGGATCTCGCTGGTGCCGCCGGTCGGATAAAAGACTGCAATCTCAATGCCCGGCACATCGTGGTAGCCGTCCAGAGCTGCCTTGCCGGTATCGCCGCTGGTCGCCACAAGGATCAGGGTCTTTTCGGTGCGGTTCAGGTTTTTCTTCGCTTCCACGAGCAGTTTCGGCATCAGCTGCAGGGCGTAGTCCTTGAACGCGCAGGTCGGGCCGTGCCAGAGCTCCAGCGCGGAGACATCGCCCGACACCGGAGCCAGATAGCCCGCCTTGCCGCCAAAGGCCGCGCCATAGGTGGCAGCCGCGGCATCTTTGAGGAAGTCGGCCGAATAGTCGGTCAGATACTCCTTGAGGATGGCCGCAGCCATCGCCGGATAGTCCATATCACAGATGGCTTTGACGTCCACCTGCGGAAAACTTGCGGGAACAAACAGGCCGCCCTCATCGGACAGACCCTGTGCGATGGCCTCCGAAGAGGTCACGATGCGGCTGCGATTCCGTGTACTGAAAAACTGCATTGTCGTTGCTCCTTTTCGCCAGAGGATCCCACACTGGATCCCGTGTTACGGCAGCGGCAAAGGCCATTTTCTGCCGTTTCCCACCTGTGCATCAGCGATCTGCTTCAAATGCACCTCTTATAATATGTACCATCCAGCGTCCGCTGTCAAGAGGGGTCACCTCTGCAACGTCAAATCGGACGGGGTCGTCGCTCTGATCCGTCTGCTGGAGATAGCATTGCGCAGCCCGGATCAGCCTGCGCTGCTTTGCGCGGGTCACAGCCTCTGCCGGTTCCGCCAACGGATCCGGGCTGCGGGTCTTGACCTCGCAGAGCACCAGCGTGCCGTCCGCTTCCCGAAGAATGAGGTCGATCTCGCCCATCCGGGTGCGATAATTGTGGGTGACGAGGGTACACCCCTGTTTGAGGTAATACCGCGCCGCCACTGCTTCTCCCCTGCGGCCCAGTGCCGCCGCGTCCATCACTTGCCCTCGGGCCAATAGCCCTGCTTTTTCAGGAAACTGCGGCGGTAGAATGGCTGGATGCCGTATTGGGCGATCAGCTCATAGTGAAGTTTGGTCGGGTATCCCTTGTGCTTGGCCAGCTGGTACTGCGGATACTGTTTGTCCAGCGCGAGCATATAGCGATCCCGGCTGACTTTCGCCAGAACCGACGCCGCACCGATGCTGGCACTGGTGGCATCGCCCTTGACCACCGGCTGTGCGGGCATGGTCAGCCCGGCCGGAACACGATTGCCGTCGATCAGCACAAGGTTCGGCACGATGTCCAACTGCTCCACGGCCTGCCGCATCCCGCCCATGGTCGCGTTGAGGATGTTGTCGCGGTCGATGATCTCCGGGCCGACAAAAACGATCTGATAGGCCAGTGCTTTTTCGCAGATCTCGTCAAAAAGAGCTTCCCGCTTTTTTTCGGTCAGCTTCTTCGAGTCGTTGATGCCATAGACCGGGTTTTCCGGGTCAAGGATGCAGGCGGCCACACAGACCGGCCCGCACAAAGGGCCGCGCCCCGCTTCGTCTACCCCGGCAAAGCAGCCGTATTGCGCCCGGATCGCCGCATCGTAGTCATAAAGAGGGGCTGAGATCTCTTCGTCGGTGCGGCGTTTCATTCGTCGTCCTCCTCGGCAAAGTCTGCGAGGTCATCCCGCTGGGGCGGCCGTTCCAGTGAGATGCGCCCCCACTTGCAGGCACGGAACTCGTCCACCAGCATGACGGCGCAGCGTTCGGTGTTCACCTCGCCGCCCCGCACCAGCAGGCCGCGCTTGCGGCCGATGGCTTCCAGCAGCTCATAGGGCGGCAGAGCCATGGTCTCGGCGTCCAGCTTGTACCGCTGGGCGACCAGCTCCGGGTAATTGCGGCGCACCTCATCCAGAAGATTCATGGCCAGCTCCTCAACATCCAGAATGTCGTCCTTGATGGAGCCGATGAAGGCCAGATTGGACGCCGTCGTCTTGGAATCAAACTTTTTCCAGAGGACGCCGGGCATATCCAACAGGTCGAACTTGTCGGTGCTGACCCACTGCTTGCCCTTGGTCACACCCGGGCGGTCGGCGGCCTTGGCGCGAGCCGAGCCCGCAAAGGTGTTGATGAAGGTGGATTTGCCGACGTTCGGGATGCCGCAGAGCATCACCTGCGTTTTTGCACCGCCCATGCCGCGGGTCTGGCGGCGTTCCAGCAGACCGGCCAGTTCTTTTTCGATGGCGGCTTTGACCGCATTGGCTCCGCCCTTCTGTTTTGCGCTGATGGCAACACAGCCGGCGTCTGCCGCTTTGAAATAGCGGATCCACTCTTCGGTCACCGCAGGGTCTGCCAGATCCGCCTTGTTCAGGGCGTAGAGCTTGGGCTTGCGGGCTGTGATCCGCTCGATCTCCGGGTTCAGGCTGGACAGCGGGATCCGGGCGTCCAGCAGCACAAGGCTGGCATCCACGTGCTGGATCTCCTGCTCCATCATCCGGAGGGTCTTGGTCATGTGGCCCGGAAACCACTGGATGTTATACTGGTTTGCGAACCGGGTATCCTGATTGTTCATTTTACCACTCCAAAATCCGAAAGGGGCAAAAAGCAGAGCAGCACTTTGCCCAGAATGTCGCGTTCATCAATGCAGCCGACGTAGCTTGAGCGGCTGTCCAGCGAGGCGTTGCGGTTGTCGCCCATCACAAACACCGTGCCCTCGGGCACGACGTAGGGAAACACCACATCGTACCCCAGATAGGTCGGTTCTGCGATGTAATCCTCGGTGAGGATCTCGCCGTTGACCGCCACCGTGCCGTTCTGGTAGTCGATGTCGATGGTGTCGCCGCCCTTGGCGATGACCCGTTTGACCAGTGGCTTGCCATAGCTGGTGTAGCTGTCTACGATGACCACATCGCCCCGCTGGGGCTCATAGCCTGCGCCCCAGACGATCAGCTTGTCGCCGTTGTCCAGCGTGGGCACCATGGATTCGCCGTCCACCTGAATGATCCGGAAGAAAAAGGAAAACAAAAGCACCAGCACAATGGCCGCCGAGATCAATGCCTCGTACCATTCCAGCAGGTTCTGCCCTTTGACCGAAGCCTGCTTTTCCGGCTGTGTCTGCGGTTCCATATTCTACACCTCTCAATCCTATCGCCCCATGCGCCGGGATCTCCGGCCGCTCAGCGCAGTTACCCGCAACTGACCCCGGAATAAAGAAAAAAGGAACAACAACGTTGTCCCTTTTCTCCCGGTTTAAACGGGGATCGATCAAATATCGCTCTTGACCTTGGCAGCCTTGCCCGTACGACCACGCAGGTAGAACAGCTTTGCGCGGCGGACCTTGCCCTTACGGACAACGGTGACCTTCTCCACGAAGGGGCTGTTGATGGGGAAGACACGCTCGATGCCAACACCGTAAGCCACGCGGCGGACGGTGAAGGTCTCAGCAACGCCGCCATGCTTCTTGGCAATGACGGTGCCCTCGAAAGCCTGAATACGCTCACGATCGCCTTCCTTGATACGAACATCAACGCGGACGGTATCGCCGACGTTGAACTGGGGCTTTTCAGCCTTGATGCTGCCTTCAGAAATAATCTTCAGTGCGTCCATTTTTGAATCCTCCATTTGTTTTTAGACGTTCATGCACGGCACGTTGCCGCCAGAGGACCGCCCGTTTAATGATTGTTGTCATTAACCCCGCTGTGGCATCAGCGGACACTAACGCCTTAATAGGATATCACAAACGCCGCATAAATGCAAGCGTTTTCTCAAAAATAAGTGTGATTTTTTCTCAGTGGAACAATTCCTTCTCCGCCGTGAGGAAGCAGGTGCGCAGGATACCGGCACTGGCGGCAGGCAGGCCGAACCGCTCCTCAAGGAACGCAACCAGAAGCGACGGATTCAGCGTCAGATCCTGTGCCGCGGGCAGGCAGAGCGGGAAATGCACCCACTCCCCTTCCACGGTCAGATCCAGTGTCGGAACATAGGTCTTCAGCTCCACGGTCTTGACGCCCCGCTTGCTCTTTTTCTCCACCGGAACGCTCTCGAGGGCGTTGTACTGCGCCAGAGTGTCCGCAGCCTGCACCGGGTAGCGGACCTCGTAGCAGGCGTAGGCGATGCGGTCGGCCTTCATCTGCACCGGTTCCACGGAGGTCACTTCGATGCCGGTCGGCATGATGGCGTTCAGTGCGGTCTGCCACTGGGCAAAATCCGGATCCTCCGCCTCGGTCTTGACGTCCACACACTCGCATTCACTCTCCTGCCCCAGACTCAGCGGACAGGCAAAGGTCATATAAATATGCGGGTTGAAGCCCAGCGTATGCCACACCGGGAGGCCGCTCCGCTTGAGCACCCGCTGCATGACCCGCTGCAGATCCAGCAGAGAGATGTAGGAGGCTTCGTTCTTTTTGTTAAACGAGATTCTGACTGTAATCAAAGCACGGCCCTCCTAACAGATGGTTTGCGCCGCAGCCGTGGCAGGCACGGTTGCAGGGCTGGGTGGTCTGGGCGGCGAGAGCCTTGTTGTACTCCCGCACCAGATAATCATGGGTCACGCCGTAGTCCATGTGCGCCCACGGGGTCACTTCGTCCAGCGCGATCGGACGCTGACAATAGAATTTGGGGTCAATGCCGAGATCCGCAAAGGTCTGCATCCAAGTGTCATAGCGGAAGCACTCTTCCCATCCATCGAAGTAGCAGCCCCGCTTGTAGGCTTCGAGGATAACCGGAGCCAATCGGCGGTCGCCCTTGGCAAACACGCCCTCGAGGAAGCTGGTCTTGCTGTCGTGGTAGTTGACCTTGATCTTCCGGCTCCGGGCGCGGGCACACTCGACCAGATGCTTCTGCTTTTCGCGCAGGCTCTCTTCGGTGTCCATCGGCACAAACTGGAAGGGTGTATGGGGCTTTGGCACAAAGCAGGAGCAGCTGATGGTCACCTGCACTCCGCGGCCCTTGGGGTGGGGCGTGTTGTAATAGAGATCCACCACCTTCTGGGCAGTCTCGGCGATGCCCTCGATGTCCTCCATGGTCTCCGTCGGCAGACCCATCATGAAATAGAGCTTGACCGAGCTGTATCCATTGGCAAAGGCCAGCGAACAGGTCTTTTCGATCTCCTCCCATGTGACGTTCTTATTGATGACATCCCGCAGACGCTGGGTGCCGGCCTCGGCCGCAAAGGTCAGGCCGCTCTTGCGCACCTTGGTGGTCTTTTCGATGAGGCTTTGGGAGAAGTTGTCCATCCGGAGCGACGGCAGCGAGAGGCTGACGTGCTCTTCCGGTGCCCACTCGTTCAGATCGTCCAGCAGCTCTTCCAGCTGGCTGTGGTCGGAGGTGGACAGGCTGGACAGGCTCAGCTCCTCATAGCCGGTGTTGGCGCAGAGATCCTTGGCTGCCTTGTTCAGCAGACTTGCATCCCGCTGGCGCATGGGGCGGTAAAGGAAACCGGCCTGACAAAACCGGCAGCCGCGCACGCAGCCGCGCAGCACTTCGATGCTTGCGCGATCCTGAATCGCACCCACCATCGGCACCACAAAATTGGTCGGCGGTGCAAAGTCGTTCAGGTTCTTGAGAATGGCCTTGGTGATGACCGCCGGGATGCCCGGCTCGTTGGGGGTAATGGCCTTGACCCGGCCGTCCTCATAATAGGTGATCTCATAGAATGCCGGGATATAGACGCCCGGGATCGTTGCGATCCGGCGCAGCAGCTCCTTTTTGGAAACGCCGCCCTCCTTCTTGGCCTTTTCGATCTCGGCGCAGATGCCGGGCAGCTGGTTTTCGCCCTCGCCCAGCTGGATGACGTCGAAGAAATCCGCAATGGGTTCCGCGTTGCAGGCGCAAGGGCCGCCCGCAACGATCAAGGGCCACGATTCGTCGCGGTCTTTGGCATAGAACGGGATGCCCGCCAGATCCAGCATGGCCAGAATGTTGGTGTAGGACAGCTCATACTGCAGGGTAAAGCCCACTGCGTCAAACTTCGCCAGCGGATCTTTGCTCTCCATCGTGTAAAGAGACAGGTGCAGCCGCTCCATCTCGGCTTTCATATCCAGCCACGGCATAAAGGCACGTTCACACCACCAGTTTTCATGGGAGTTCAGCAGCTCGTACAGGATCTTTTCGCCCAGAAAGGACATTCCGACCTCGTAGGTGTCCGGAAAGCAGAACGCGAAGCGCACATCCACCTTCTCTTTGTCTTTATAGACACTGCCCGGTTCACCGCCGGTATAACGACCCGGCTTCTGGACACGATCCAGTGCTTCTTTCAGTTTGGGATCAAACATCAGGTTCCTCCATTGCAGAACACTCGAATTTTTATCGTCTCTGTATTGTACCCTATTTGCGCGGTAAATGCAAGTTTTTCAGCAGCTCCGCTCCATCCAGCGGTGGGATCGGCAGCAGGTTGAACGCCGCCGTCAGAAGGTTCGCCGTGAGAAACGCCCAGCCCTTCACGGTAGCCTGCCGATCCATCCGGAATGCCCAGACCGCCGCCAGAAGCAGATTGGCACCGGGGCCTGCGGCCGCCAGCCAAAAGGTCTGCATCCGGTTCAGTGACTCCCGCGGCACCCGCAGGCAAAAGCCGGTCAGCGTCACGTCGATGCGGGGCATCCGATGCAGGATCCAGAGATACGCCAGAATGTGCCCGGTCTCGTGGCAGACCGCCGCCCACAGCCCGGCTCGCAGAAAGCCGCTGGCATCGAACCAGAACAGCAGATACAACAGCCCGCACAACAGCAGCGGATCCCGGAAGGTCAGCGGGCCGATGTGAAACCAGCGTTCCCAAAACCAGCGTTTCATCGTCTGCCTTTCTCCAGAATTACCGAGGGGTCATAGACGGTGCCGCCGGACAGCAGCTCCAGATGCAGGTGTACGCCGGTCGCCCGTCCGGTCTGCCCCGCTGTTCCCAGCAGTGCCCCGGCCTGCACCACCTCGCCGGAACGCACATAGAGATATTGCAGATGGGCGTAGATGGTTTCCTGCCCGCCGTCGTGACAAAGCCGCAGAACGTTGCCATAGCTGCCGCTGTGCCGCGCCGATGCCACCACACCGCCCATGACCGCCCGCACCGGTGTGCCCTCCGCGCAGGCAAGGTCGATCCCCCGGTGAAAGGTCTTCTCGCCCGTAAATGGATCGTTTCGCCAGCCATAACCGTCCGAGATCCGCCATTGGGTGCTTTCCAGCGGAAAGCAGGCTGTCTCCGCAGGCGCGATCTCCCGAAGGGAGCATCCCGCCGGTGCCGCCCGGCCTGCCTGCACCGTCAGCCCCAGCGCATACGCTAAAAGCAGCCCGAACACTGCTATCGTCAGCAAACCAGCTTTTCTACTGTGCCCGCTCTTCCCCATCGCTTTCCGCATCCCGCACCCTCCTGTTTTTTCAGCAGTGTATGCGGATGTTGGCCGGAAAAGAATCAGCCGCATCAAAAAAGAGCCTGCGGTCTCCCGCAAGCCCTTTCGTGTGCGCTCCATCGTCAGCTGTCAGAACCGAAAACGATAAAATTCAGCTGGATGTTGGCGGTTCCGATCAAGCCTTTGGCATAAGCACACCGCTGACCGACCCGGATGCCCGAATCCAGATTGGCAACGATGTGCGGATCTGTCACACGCGCCGTGTCACCGCTGACAGAACGAAGCCGGATCACCGCAATTTTGCCTGCCGGAACTTCCTGCTCGTGGGTCGAGACCACAGTGCCGTCCTCTGTCGTGATGGAGACCACATTATAATACCGGATCGAGGTGATCCGATACCCATTTTTCTGAATGCTGGATACGTTTTCAGAAATTGTCGGTCCGGCAGGTTTCGGAACCGTAATGGACGGCGCATATCCGGAACACCCCGCCAATACCATCAGCAGAATCGCCGTAAGGCAGAGTGCAAGAAATTTCTTTGCTTTTGTCATGGTCTTCGTCTCCTTTTTCATCAATAGTTTTTCTGTTTGATGCCCGCAAGAGCCTTTGCCTGTACTTCTGTGCTGGCATTGCTCATTAAGTCGTAAGCGTGCAGAAGCAGTGGGATCCGTTCTTTATCTTTCTTCTGCACCGTATACTGTGCGCTGTTTTTGTCTCCTTTGAAGCGGATCACCGTCTTTTTCGACTGCGCGATTTTCTGCAAAAGCTCGACATCTTCATCGGTCGCAACAAAGTCGGCCACTTCCCAGACATACCCGCGGGCATTGTCTCGGACAACATCCCGGTACTCGAAGTTTTTATAGTACGTTTCATCGTCGATTGCAAACACGGCTGTTTTGTAAAAGACCCAATCTGTGCCGTAATATACGATCTTCCAGCGCAACGGTCCGACACCAGAATCATCGAAATATCCGAAATACGGCAGTGCGATGCTGCGCGAAAGCGAGTGATTGCTCACGGTTCCCTCGATCCAGCTCCGCCGCTCGACGTCATCCCGCTGTACCCAGAGTTTTTCCAATGCCTGCTGGATCTCAAGCACCTGCTGTGCTTCGGTCAGCACATCAATATTCCGCACCAAAGCCCGGGAGCCTTCGTCCAGTTGTGAATAGGCATTCCAGGCATTTGCAATGGCATCGGCTTTTTTCGGCGTCACATCGCCGATCTGCGCAATCAGTTCTTCCACGCTTTCCGGTGTCACCGCTGCATCCGCATTTTCAGCAAATACGGCAACGTTTGGCGTTTCAGCCCGCACTGCCAGCGATGCCCCCGGTGCAAACAACAGCAGTGCAGAAAGGGCAAGACAACCGACTTGCATTCTTCGTCTCATGTGCATTCCTCTTTTCTTTTTTCGTCTCCGGTTTGCTCCGGACTTTTCAAATCTCATTATATCACTTTATGTTTAGTTGTAAACATATTTAAAACATATCTTTCTATCGTCTTGCATATCATAATAGAAGCAGGGTGATGATTATGGATGAACTGAAAATAACCAAGCGCACCGAACCGGTGATGTTCACGATCCGGGTGGACAAGTCCATCGTCGATTTTTACGATGATTTGGCGCAGAAAACGAACCGTTCCCGGAACGAGCTGATCGGGCTTGCGCTGGAATATGCAAAAGATAAGATCAAAGTGGAACCGTGACGCAATGAAATAAAACGTAGCCAACAATAAACAGCAAAAACCTTCCGGCCTCTTCAGGATGAACCTGAGAAGCCGGAAGGTTTTCATTTTGTTTCAATTTACGGTGCGATGAGAGAATTTTACCCCACCCTCTGCCGTTTATCCAGCCGCATTTTATCGGCGATCATGGCGATGAACTCCGAGTTTGTCGGTTTTCCGCGCAGGCTGTGGATGGTGTAGCCGAAATAGCGGTTGAGGGTCTCTACATCGCCGCGATCCCACGCCACCTCGATGGCATGGCGGATGGCGCGCTCCACCCGACTGGCGGTGGTGCCGTTGGTCTTGGCAACCTCCGGGTAGAGCCGCTTGGTCACTGCGTTGATATAATCCGGCTCATTCATGGTGAGCAGGATGGCATCCCGCAGGAACTGGTAGCCTTTGATGTGGGCGGGCACACCCAGCTGGTGGAGCAGCTCTGTGACCATCAGCTCGTCGCTGTCCAAACTGGTCTGGACGATCCGCTTGGCGGGTGCATAGGCCGCCTTGAGGACGCGGTTTGCCAGAACATCCTCGTCAAACGGTTTGACGAAGTAATACGCAAAGCCCTCGTCCAGAAGTTCCTGCACCATTTCTTCGCTCTGGAACGCCCCCGTCACGAAGAAGGTCGTGTGCTGGTCGCAGGCTTCGTTGTACTTCTGCTTGACCGCCACGGCATCCAGACCGGGCATGAAAGCATCCAGCAAAACCACCTGAGGGCGTACCTTCAGCATCCGCTGCAGGATCTTGGCACCGTCTTTTTCTTCCACGGTCACGCTGACACCCTTTTGTTCCAGTGCTTCCCGGCAGGCTGCCGTGGTCTCCGCACTGGTATCCGACATTAAAAATCTTACTTTGTCCATTGTTCTACCCTCCATTGTGCAGTTCCCCTAACGATTTGGATTTTACCATATTTTTCCATCAAGTTCAACAGCCGTTTTTGTCTTCTTTGCGTTTTTTCTGTCGAATCTGCCGCAGCATTTTCGCCAAAGCAGAAAAATACACGAATTACCGCGTTTTTACAAATGAATTTCGCCGTGCAGCGAAAATTTCTTTGCTGGGTCTTAACCATCTTCCGCGATCTGTTCCACCTGCCGGAGCATGGTCTGCGCAAAAATGCCATAGCCACGGGTGGGGTCATTGACCAGAACATGGGTCACAGCCCCCACCAGACGGCCGTTCTGCACGACAGGGCTGCCGCTCATCCCCTGCACAATGCCTCCGGTCGCCGCCAGAAGCTCCTTGTCCGTCACCCGGATCACCATGTTCCGGCGAAGATCTGCGTCGTTGATCTTTTCAATGGTCACCCGGTACGATCGGGGCGTCTCCCCCGCCACCGTTGTCCAGATCTCCGCCTCGCCGGTCATGACTTCCTGCGCAAAGGCCACTGGCATCGGTCGGCCCGAAAACCGGGTGCGGGTGGTGCCGTAAACGCCGTTTTCGCCGTTGATCCGGATGCTGCCGATGGCGTGGGCACTGAGGAACCGCCCCTTCAGCTCGCCGGGGCTGCCCGCAGTGCCCTTGCTGCAGCCGGTAATCTCGCAAGGCACGATCTCGCCGCTCCGCAGGGCGATGCTCGCGCCGGTGTCACTGTCGCTGATCGGGTGACCCAGCCCCGCAAACACGCCGCGCTCCGGGTCTGCAAACGTCAGCGTTCCCACCCCTGCTGAGGAATCCCGCACCCACATCCCGGCTCTCCACTGGCCGGATGCAGCGTCCCAGAGGGGGGTCAGGGTGGTCTGACGCTGTTCGCCGTCTCGGATATAAACCACTTCCACCGGCCCAGCGGCGGCTTCCAGCGCGTCCTTTACGGCGTCGTTGTTCTCGGTCGTTGTCTCTCCGATGCAGATGACCCGGTCGCCCAGACGCAGCCCGGCGGCCTTGGCCGGGCTGACCATGGTGCCGTTCTGCTCTATGCTCGAAAAGCCCACGACCAGTGCCCCCTCCGAAAACATCTTGACTCCAAAAGGCATCCCGCAAACGATCACCTCTGCCCGGTCGGTAACGATCGTGCGGACCGTCTTGACCGGAAGCCAGCCGCCCAGCGCAAGGGTCGTCTGATAGCTGCCGACCGCCCGGGTGCTGGCCGCATTCCGGCTGCTGCCGGGCAGATCCGCAGACAGCGGCTCCACCCATGCAAACCGCGGCAGGTCGATGCTTTGACCCGGTTCCAGCCAGATCTCGCCGGGCAGACGGCTGTACAACCAGCCGAGCATTGCCGCTGCCGCTGCCAGCAGATAGGTCGCCGCGATCTTCCAGCCCTTTGCCCCATGATGCTGCATCCTTTGTCCATCCCTTTCCGGCATTTGGGGATAGTATGGGCTGGAGCGTGCCGGATTATGAGAAAAAAGAATTGACTCTTGCCTGAAATCTTGTTATACTAAATAAGTTAAGATGTTTCTGCGGGAGTGGCGGAATGGCAGACGCGCTGGTTTTAGGCACCAGTTCCAACGGAGTGAGGGTTCGACCCCCTTCTCCCGCATAAAAAGCGGCTCCAAGCTCATGCTTGGGGTCGATTTTTATTTCGCGGGATGGGGTCGAA